>NZ_FNTJ01000002.1:600000-1200000 GCF_900105185.1 Pseudomonas saponiphila
AAGAGCAATGGACGCTGCCGGCCAGCCACAGCCTGAGCTTCGATGAACGCCTCGGCCTACTGCTCGACCGCGAACTGGCCTGGCGTGACAACCAGCGCCTGGTACGGCTGCGCAAGAAGGCCAAGCTCAAGTACGCCAACGCCTGCCTGGAAGATCTCGACCGCCGCACCGGACGCGCCCTGGACGAGCGTCTGATCGCCACCCTGGCCAGTGGCGACTGGATCCGCCAGCAGCACAACCTGCTGCTGACCGGCCCGACCGGTGCCGGCAAAACCTGGCTGGCCTGCGCCCTGGGCAACCAGGCCTGCCGCCAGGGCTATAGCACCCTGTACCTGCGCACCCCGCGCCTGCTGGAACAACTGCGCATCGCTCATGGCGACGGCAGCTTCGGCCGTACCCTGCAACAGCTGGCAAAGGTCGACGTCCTGGTGCTGGACGACTGGGCGCTAGCCCCGCTGGAGGAAGGAGCCCGGCATGACCTGCTGGAGGTGATCGACGACCGCGCTGGCAGCCGCTCCACCATCCTGACGAGCCAACTGCCCATCGAGCACTGGCACGGCTGGATCAACGACCCGACCCTGGCCGATGCCATCCTCGACCGCCTGGTGCACAACGCCTACCGACTGACGATGAAAGGCGAGTCGCTGCGCCGAAAAAAAGCCGAGGAACAAGCCGCATCGTGACCGATGCGATTACAATCCAGAACCCGCGCAACCGGGGTGGAAGCACCGGTCACGTATTAGCGAAACGCTCGGTCACGTTCACCGAAATCCGCAGCCACGGCGATCGAGGCGCGGGCCGCGGACTCGGCGGTGATCGGCGCCGCGCTGACCTGGTCCAGCACCTGCCCGGCCTTGCGCAGCAGGGCCTCGGCGGCGTGCAGTTCGATCTGCAACTTGCCAATGTCGGCGATCACGTACAGGTCGTCGCTGGCGCGCTCGACGTTGGCGTCGATCCACGGGCGGGAGCGTTCACGGACAAAGGCGATGGCGTCGGCCACGGCTTCCCGGGCGATGCCGGCATCGATGGCGGCCTGGATCAGTTGCGACACCGCGCCCTGGATATTCGGCGACTCGTTGATCCGCCAGTTGTCCAGCACCAGCTCGGACTCGACCCGCACATCGTTGAGCAGGATGGTGCCGCTGGCGGTGGTGCGCTGACCGAAGCCCGACCAGTCGTCGACGATACGCAGGCCTGGTGTGCCGCGACGGACGAAGGCCAGTACCTGGCGGCCTTCTTCGTTCAGCGCCTTGACCGCCACCCAGTGGGCGAACAGCGCGCCGGTGGAGTAGAACTTCTGGCCGTTGAGCACATGGCCGTCGGCATCTTTGGTGATTCGCGCCTTGAGTTCCAGGGTGTTCTTGGTGCCACGTTCCGGGCCGGCATTGCCGATGCGCCAGCCTTCCAGAACGCTTTGCAGCAGCTGTTTCTTTTGCCGCTCGGTGCCGCAGCCGAGGATCAGGCCGAGGATGCCGAACTGGTTCTGCGGGATCTGTCCCAGGGCCGGGTCGGCCGCGGAAACGATGGCGAAGACTTCGGCCAGGGTGACGAAGGACACCTGTGGCCCGCCGTAGGCGCGGGGCACGGAAATGCTGCCCAGGCCGCTGCGGGTGAATTGTTCGATCTGCGCCCAGGGCAGCTTGCGCTGACGGTCGCGTTGGGCGGCTTGCTGACGGGCTGCGTCGGCCAGTTCATGGGCAGCCTGAAGGGCTTCGGCGTCGTTGCGCAGTACCCGAGCGGGCAGCAAAAGGGGAGCAATATCCAGGTCACTCTGGACCTGGGCTTCGATCAGACTGGACATCAGCGCCACTCCTTGGCTGCACGCAATGCCCTGGCGATCTGCACTGGGGTGATTGTGTTCCGGACCATACCTACCTCACATCTTTTGGATAGGCCGCGTTGTGCGGCGAAATCAGAATCAAGAATGTCCGGTGGTCCGGTGCATATACCCTATGCGCGTATAAAAATTAAATAAACTAACTTTTAGGAATATGAATAGAAGGGTTGAATCGGAGCCCGCAGGCGTTATGGATCAAGGCCTTAGAGTGCTTCTACGGCCGTGGTTCTGGCGACGAATGGCCCCCCAAAACCACCTGTATCTGCACGTAGGAGCTGGCTTGCCAGCGAAGGCGCCCGCGAGGGCATTGCAAGGCTTGAGGGCCTCTTCGCCGGCAAGCCGGCTCCTACGGGAATTGTGGTGAGGGGGCGGGTCTGCTGTAGGAGCTGGCTTGCCAGCGAAGGCGCCCGCGAGGGCGGTGCAAGGCTTGAGGGCCTCTTCGCCGGCAAGCCGGCTCCTACGGGGGTGTCAGGCGGGGGACTGGCCGTGCTGGAGAAACTTGCTGAGAAACTGTCGGGTGCGCTCGTGCTGGGGGTTGGCGAACAGCGCCTTGGCTTCGCCCTGTTCGACGATCACCCCCTTGTCGAAGAAGATCACCCGGTTGGCCACGTCCCGGGCAAAGCCCATTTCGTGGGTGACGATGACCATGGTGCGTTTCTCTTCGGCCAGGCTACGGATGGTGGCCAGGACTTCGCCCACCAGTTCCGGGTCCAGGGCCGAGGTCGGCTCGTCGAACAGGATCACTCCGGGTTCCATGGCCAGGGCTCGGGCAATCGCCACCCGCTGTTGCTGACCACCGGACAGGCGCCTGGGGTAGCTGTCTTCCTTGCCCGCCAGGCCAACCTTGGCCAATAGCTTGCGGCCCAGGGCCAGGGCTTGCTCCCGTGGGGTTTTCTTCACCACCAGCGGGCCCTCGATGACGTTTTCCAGGGCGGTGCGGTGGGGGAACAGGTTGAAGTTCTGGAACACGAAACCCACGTGCTGGCGCAATTGGCGTATCCGCCCCTGCTGCTGGCTCAGGGGGATGTTGCTGTCGATGGCGATGTCGCCGATGCGGATGCGTCCGCTGGTCGGTTCTTCAAGAAAGTTCAGGCAGCGCAGGAAGGTGGTCTTGCCCGAACCGCTGGGGCCGATGATGGCGACCACCTCGCCTTCCTTGACCTGCAGGTCGATGCCATTGAGCACCGTCTGGCCCTTGAACTGCTTGGTCAGTTTTTCCACCACGATCATGGTTTCAAGACTCCTGGTCGTGCCGATTGACCCGCTGTTCCAGACGGTTCTGCAGGTGCGCGAGCACGCTGGCGAGAATCCAGTAGATCAGCGCGGCGGCAAGATACATGGTGAATATTTCGAAGGTACGGGCAGTAATCAGCTGCGCCTGGCGGAACAGTTCCGGTACCTGGATGGTGGCGGCCAGGGCGGTGTCCTTGACCAGGGAAATGAAGCTGTTGCCCAGCGGCGGCAGGGCCGTGCGCATGGCTTGCGGGAGGATCGCCCGGCGCAGGGTCTGGGCCCGGGTCATGCCGATGCTGGCGGCCGCTTCCCATTGACCGCGTTCGATGGAACCGATGGCAGCCCGAAGGATTTCACAGGCGTAGGCCGCCATGTTCAGGGAGAAGCCGATCAGCGCGGCGGGCAGTGGGTCCAGTTCCAGCCCCAGTTGCGGCAGGCCGTAATAGATCACGAACAGCTGCACCAAAAGCGGTGTGCCACGAAAGAACGACACGTAGACCCGGGCAATCCAGCTCACCAGCTTGAAGCGGGACAGGCGCATCAAGGCCAGGCCAAAGCCCAGCAGCAGTCCGAAGAACATGCCGCCGAGGCTGAGGATCACTGTGTAATACGCGCCCTTGAGGAGAAATGGCGCTGAATCCAGCGCCAGTTGCAGGCCTGCTTCCATTATTGAGTGACGTCAGCGTTGAAGTATTTCTCCGAGAGTTTTTTCAGCGTGCCATCGGCCCGCAGCTCTTCGATCGCCTTGTTCACTGCGGCCAGCAGTTCAGGCTCGCCCTTGCGCAGGGCAACACCGGCTTCCTGGCGGGAGAAGGGTTCGCCGGAAACTACCAGGGTGTCCTTGGTTTTCTTGATCAGTTCGAAGGCCGCCAGGCGGTCCACCAGAATGGCGTCGATACGGCCTACGCGCAGGTCCTGGTATTTGGTCGGATCATCGTCGTAGGTCTTGATGATGGCGTTCGGCACGTTGTCCTTGAGCCATTGCTCGTAGTTGGTGCCCAGGCCCACGCCGACCTTGTGGCCACCCAGGTCGGCGGCCGTCTTGAACTTGCCTTCGTCCTTTTTCTGGGTCAGGGCCTGGATCCCGGAGATGGTGTAGGGGGTGGAGAAGTCGTACTTTTTCTTGCGCTCTTCAGAGATGGTCACCTGGTTGATCACCGCGTCCAGGCGCTTGGATTCCAGGGCCGCGAGAATGCCGTCCCACTTGGTCGGCTGCAGCTTGACCTTGACCCCGAGCTTGTTCGCCAGGGCCTCGGAGAATTCCACTTCGAAGCCGGCCAGCTTGCCGTTTTCATCGACATAGCTGAAGGGTGGGTAGGTGCCTTCCAGGCCGACGTTGATCACGCCTGCATCCTTGATCTTCTGCAGTTGCTCGCCGGCAACCGCTTGTCCCATCAGTCCGGCACCGAGGGCCAGGCCCAGTGTGCCAATCAGCAGATTGCGACGCAGTACGGAAAAATTCATGACAAGCCCCTGTGATGTTCTTATGCACGATGCGGGTGGGAGATGCAGGCCAATCGGTGAGCCGAGAGTGACGCCTTATCCTGCCTTAATGCAGCGTATGCGTCTTTTGCCAAATCAGCCTGCGGCGCGACTATAAGGCGACGTTGATAGGATTAAAAATAATATAAATTCACTTTGTTATTCGTTTTTGTTTGGTTTCCTTTGGTCAATCCCCTTTGTGGTAGCTGGCTTGTCAGCGAAGGCGTCCGAGAGGACGACGCAAGGCCAGCGAGCCTCTTCGCCGGCAAGCCGGCTCCTACAGAAATCTGTGCTGTGTCCCCTGCGTAGGAGCTGGCTTGCCAGCGAAGGCGTCCGTGAGGGCGACGCAAGGCTTGTGGGCCTCTTCGTCGGCAAGCCGGCTTCTGCAGTTCAGGCGAAGGCGCCGGGGTAGGCGAACAGCGCCGGGGCGCCACCGGTGTGCAGGAAGATGATCGGGCCATCGTTGAAACGCTGGCGGCCAACGCCATCCAGCAGGCCGGCCATGGCCTTGCCGGTGTACACCGGGTCCAGCAACAGGCCTTCCTGGCTGGCCAGCAATTTGACCGCGGCCAGGGTGCCGGCATTGGGTTCGCCGTAACGGGGGGCGAAGTATTCGTCCCACAGTTGCACGTTGAAGCTGTCCGGCAGGGTGACCCCCAGCAGCTCGGCGGTGCGTTCGGCCAGGCCCTGGACCTTGGGCCGCTGATTTTCGTCGCTGCGCGAGACGGTCACGCCGATCACCGGCAACTGCGGCAGCACTTCGCTCAAGGCCAGGGCCAGGCCACTGTGGGTGCCGGCGCTGCCGGAGGCCAGGACCACCGCGGCGAATTCCAGGCCGCTGTCTTCGATCTGCTGGGCCAGCTCCAGGCCAGCCCTTACGTAACCCAGGGCCCCCAAGGCGTTGGAGCCGCCGATGGGCACCAGGTAGGGTTTCTTGCCGTTGCTGCGCAGGCGCGCGGCCAGTGCCTGCAACTGTTCGTCGGCCTGGTCGAGGTTCTCCACCAGCTCGACCTTGGCGTCGAACAACTCCAGCAGCAGGCGGTTGCCGTTGCCCAGGTAGCTGGGGTCTTCGGTGCCGATGGGGTTTTCCAGCAGGGCCACGCAACCCAGGCCGAGCTTGGCGGCCAGGGCCGCAGTCTGGCGCACGTGGTTGGACTGGATCGCGCCAGCGGTGATCAGGGTATCGGCGCCCTGGGCCAGGGCGTCGGCGGCCAGGTATTCGAGTTTGCGCAGCTTGTTGCCGCCCATGGCCAGGGGCGTGGTGTCGTCGCGCTTGACGTAGATATCGCGGCCGATCCAGGACGACAGGCGTTCGAGTTTTTCCAGGGCGGTGGTAGACCCGAGCAGGTCGAGACGGTGAAAGCGGGCAAGCTGTTGTTTGATCATGAGTTCGCACGGAACAGGAAAGGTGCAAGGACTATAGGCAGCGATATTTGCCCGGGCAACCGCCAATCGCTTATGCGAAAAAGTATTGTAAACCGAACAATTAGTTCTTAAACCCCGCCCTGGCGGGGCGTAAAGTGATCGCCGTTTGCGCGGCCCGATTGTCCGGCCGCCCGAGTAAGGAGTCTTATCGTGAGCGAGCGTTCCAGCCATTGGCAATTGCAGACCATCGTTGGCCAACTGCGCGATGCCCGTGACCAGTGGCGTACCCGCAACGGTCGGGTCAGCGGCGAGCAGGGCGGCCGTGAATTGCCCTCGCGAGCAGCCATGGCGGAGATCCTTGAGGCCCTGTGCGGAGCCTTGTTCCCCATGCGCCTGGGGCCGGTGGACCTGCGTGAAGAGAGTGAAGACTTCTACGTCGGCCACACCCTGGACGCCGCCCTCAACTCGTTGCTGGCCCAGGCGCGCCTGGAGCTGCGTTATGTGGCCCGGCAGAACGGCGAGGCGGATGCCGAGGTCGATGCCAAGGCGATTCGCCTGATCCAGGATTTCGCCCTGGCCCTGCCGGGCCTGCGGGTGTTGCTCGACACCGACGTGCTGGCCGCCTACCACGGTGACCCGGCGGCCCGCAGCGTCGATGAAGTGCTGCTGTGCTACCCGGGCATCCTGGCGGTGATTCACCACCGCCTGGCGCATCATCTGTACCGCGCTGGCCTGCCGTTGCTGGCGCGGATCAGCTCGGAAATCGCCCACTCGGCCACTGGCATCGACATTCACCCGGGGGCGCAGATCGGCCGCAGTTTTTTCATCGACCACGGCACCGGCGTGGTGATCGGCGAGACCGCGATCATCGGCGAGCGGGTGCGCATCTACCAGGCGGTAACCCTGGGCGCCAAGCGCTTCCCGGCGGACGAGGACGGCCAGTTGCAGAAGGGTCACCCGCGCCACCCGATCGTCGAGGATGACGTGGTGATCTACGCCGGCGCGACCATTCTCGGGCGCATCACCATCGGCAAGGGCTCGACCATTGGCGGCAACGTCTGGCTGACCCGCAGCGTGCCGGCCGGTTGCAACCTGACCCAGGCCAACCTGCAGCACGACGACGGCTCGCAGAAGTAGGAGCTGGCTTGCCAGCGAAGGCGTCCCCGAGAACGATGCAGGTCTTGCGGGCCTCTTCGCCGGCAAGCCGGCTCCTACCCAGGAATGTGCACGGCCGCTTGCTGTAGGAGCTGGCTTGCCAGCGAAGGCGCCCCTGAGAGCGGTGCAGATCTTGCGGGCCTCTTCGCCGGCAAGCCGGCTCCTACCCAGGAATGTGCACGGCCGCTTGCTGTAGGAGCTGGCTTGCCAGCGAAGGCGTCCCTGAGAGCGGTGCAGATCTTGCGGGCCTTTTCGCCGGCAAGCCGGCTCCTACGGAGGGGGGACGTTTTGTTCTGCTGAACGATTCCGTTCGACATCCGTCATACCCTTCCTTGAGCTAGCGTACTGAACGGTACCGCTGAGCCCTGCGATTAGTCCTGAAACGCCTATCCATGTTTAACTTGAACGCTCGTTCAAGTTAAACCGGCGGTTCGCTGCCCGCTCACAACAGGAGGCTTGCCTTTGCTGAGTCCGTACATTTCAGCCATGTTTCATCCCTTCGAGGTGCACCGATCATGAGTGCGCCATCCAGCTCCGCGAATACTCTGATTCGCATGAACCCCCCGGTGTTCTACTTCGCCGCGAGCTTTATCCTGATCTTCGGCGTGGTGGTGATTTCCATGCCGGAACAGGCCGGCGCCTGGCTCCTGGCCGCGCAGAACTGGGCGGCCAATACGGTCGGCTGGTACTACATGCTGGCCATGACCCTGTACCTGGTCTTCGTGGTGGTCACCGCCTTGTCCGGCTACGGCAAGATCAAGCTCGGTGCCGACCACGACGAACCCGAGTTCAGTTACCTGTCCTGGGCCGGCATGCTGTTCGCCGCCGGGATCAGTATCACCCTGTTCTTCTTCTGCGTTTCCGAACCCCTGACCCACATGCTGCAACCGCCTCAGGGCGAGGCCGGCACCGCCGAGGCGGCGCGCCAGGGCATGCAGTTGCTGTTCCTGCACTGGGGCCTGCACGGCTGGGGGGTGTTCGCTTTCGTCGGCATGGCCCTGGCCTATTTCGCCTACCGGCATAACCTGCCGCTGGCCCTGCGTTCGGCGCTGTATCCGCTGATCGGCAAGCGCATCAACGGCCCCATCGGCTACGCGGTGGACGGCTTCGGCATCATCGCCACGGTGTTCGGCTTGGGCGCCGACATGGGCTTTGGCGTGCTGCACTTGAACTCCGGTCTCGATTACCTGTTCGGCATTGCCCATACCCAGTGGATCCAGGTTGGCCTGATCACCCTGATGATGGGCGCGGCGATCATTGTCGCGGTGTCCGGAGTCGACAAGGGTGTGCGGGTGATGTCCGACATCAACATGCTGCTAGCGGTGGCGCTGCTGCTGTTCGTGCTGTTCGCCGGTCCGCCCCAGCACTTGCTCAACACCCTGATCCAGAACCTCGGGGACTATCTGGGGGCGTTGCCGACCAAGAGTTTCGATGTCTACGCCTACAACAAGCCCAGTGACTGGCTGGGCGGCTGGACCGTGTTCTACTGGGCCTGGTGGATTGCTTGGTCGCCGTTCGTGGGGTTGTTCATCGCGCGGATTTCCCGGGGCCGGACCATCCGCGAGTTCGTCTTCGGCGTGCTGCTGATTCCCCTGGGCTTCACCCTGGCGTGGATGTCGATCTTCGGTAACAGCGCCATCGACCAGGTGCTCAACCATGGCATGAGCGCCCTGGGCTTGTCGGCCATCGACAACCCCTCGATGACCCTTTACCTGCTACTGGAAACCTACCCCTGGAGCAAGACCGTGATCGCGGTCACGGTGTTCATCAGCTTCGTGTTCTTCGTCACTTCGGCGGACTCCGGCACCGTGGTGCTCTCGACCCTGTCGGCCAGGGGCGGCAACGCCGACGAAGACGGGCCGAAATGGCTGCGGGTGTTCTGGGGCGCGATGACCGCGCTGGTCACCAGCGCGCTGTTGTTCGCCGGCAGCATCGACTCGCTGAAGTCGGCGGTGGTGCTGACCTCGCTGCCGTTCTCGCTGATCCTGCTGCTGATGATGTGGGGGCTGCACAAGGCGTTCTACCTGGAATCGCAGCGGCGCATTGCCCAGCTGCACTCTCTGGCGCCGGTCGCGCCTTCGCGGCGGGGCAAGGGCGGCTGGCGCCAGCGCCTGAGCCAGGCGGTGCATTTCCCGTCCCGCGATGAGGTGTATCGCTTCCTCGACCAGACGGTGCGCCCGGCCATCGAGGAGGTGACCGCGGTGTTCGCCGAGAAGGGTCTGAACGTGGTGACCCAGCCCGACCCGGCCAATGACAGCGTCAGCCTGGAGATCGGCCATGGCGATCAGCACCCGTTCATCTACCAGGTGCAGATGCGCGGCTACTTCACTCCGTCTTTCGCCCGTGGCGGCATGGGCCCGAAGGAGCTGCGCAACCGCCGCTACTACCGGGCCGAAGTGCATCTGGCCGAGGGCAGTCAGGATTACGATCTGATGGGCTACAGTAAGGAGCAGATCATCAACGACATCCTCGACCAGTACGAACGCCACATGCAGTTCCTGCATCTGGTGCGCTGAGCCAGGTGCTCAGGCCCTGGTGAGCAGCAGGTAGAGCACCAGGGCCAGCACCGGCACGGCAAACACCAGACTGCCGACCATCAGTTCCGACCTCAGGGGCTGATGGGCGGTGACCATCCCCACGGCGCCGTTGATCACCGTCAACGCCAGCCACAACCCGGTAAATCCGTAGCTCAATGTCGCTCGGGAAAAGCCCAGCCGCTCGCCGATGAACAGCAGCAGTGCCAGCAGAATCAGGCCGAAGGTGATGATGATGGTGGTGTGCATGGAAAGCGTCTCCTGCAGGAGCGGTCGGACGATGTCGCGCCAGCCGGCTCGGGGTGTTTGCCGGCCTGTTCATGGAGCATAGGCGGCAAACCGGCTCGCTTGCGGTCGGTGCAAGGCTTGAGCAAATCTTCGCCGACAAGTCGGAGTTCGCGTTCCGGCATTGTGCTCGGCGCTGCGCGAACTGCCGGCCTGAGGCTAGGTGCTTTCGCGCTCTATCACCTGGCATTGCAGCAGGTTCAGGCGCTGCACTGGCGCGCGGGTTGGCAGCACCCCGAGGCTTTCCAGGACCCGGGTCGCGGCCAGTACGCCGATCTCCAGCGCCGGTGGCTGGATGGTGCTCAGGCTGGGCAGCAGCATCTGGGCAAAGGGGTAGTCGCCAAAGCCCAGCACCGCGCAGTCTTGGGGAATCTTCAGCCCGGCGCGTTGCCCCGCCAGCAGGCCGCCGGCGGCCAGGTTGTCGTTGGCGAAGATGATGGCGTCGGGGCGCGGTGAGGCGCTCATCAGGGTCTGCATGGCCTGTTTCCCTGCTTCGAAGGGGGGCAGGTCGGGTTCCGGGGCAAACACCCTGGGGGGCAATTCCAACTCTTCCAGGGTGGCGAGATAGCCGTCGCGGCGCTCCAGGGCGCTGTAGTCGCCGGGGGCGCTGTTCTGCACGAAGGCAATGCGCCGGTAGCCCTTGGCGTGCAGGTGGCGAACCGCGCTGACCCCGACCTGAAAGTGAGAAAAGCCGATCTGCATGGGCTGGCGCTGTGGCTGGTAGTCCCAGGTTTCGATCAGCGGGATCTCGGTTTCGGCGAGCATCTTTTCCGTGCCTGGGCTGTGGAAGTGGCTGGTCAGCACCAGGGCTGCCGGCGACCAGCCGAGAAAGGCCCGTACCGCGCTCTCTTCCTGTTTCTCGTCGAAGTAGCTGGAGGCCAGCAGCAACTGATAGCCATGGCGGCTGAGGGTGTCGCTGAAGCCCTGGATGGTCTGGGCGAAGATCGGTCCGGAAATGTTCGGAATGACCATGGCGACGATTCTGCCCCGGGCCGAGGCCAAGCCGCCGGCCACCAGATTGGGCACGTAGCCGAGTTCCGCCACCACGGCGGCGATGCGTTCCCGACGTTCGGGAGAGACGCTCTCGGGCTGGTTGAAGTAGCGCGACACGGTGATCGCCGAGACCCCGGCCTGGCGCGCCACGGTGTTCAGGGTCACGCGGCCGGCGCCGCGGCGCTTGCGGCCAGGCGCTGGGTCAGTGGTCATGAGGGCATTCCTTGGACTGAACAAAAAGGCATATAAAAGTAATTTTTCAGTATTTGACGCTCTATGCAGAGCGTGTCGATACTGGCGATGTTAGCGCTAACAAGGCGTCATGTCTGCTACTCGCTCGAGCGAATGTCCAAGACAGATTTCAGGCACTGCCGGCGCAGATCGGCAGCGGTTCGGGGCATTTTCCAGCAGGTGCAGCATGCAGAATTTTCTTGGGGAGCAGCACAGACTCGCGCGGTCGATCCGTGGCACCACTTCATCTCGGCCGCATCTGGGCTGGTTGCTGGCGGGGCTGGCGGCCCTGCCGTTGCCCGCGGCCCATGCCGCCGTCGACGGCGGAGTTGGCGCACAGGATCAGGAGCCGACGCTGAAGTCGGTGACCGTCACCGCCACCCGCCGCGAAGAGTCGCTGCAGAAGGTGCCGGTGGCGGTTTCAGTGGTGGATGGCGAGCAGTTGGAGCGGGACAACCGCAACGGCGTGGCGAGCATCGTGCAGCAGGTGCCGTCGCTGAATTTCCGTACCGGGGCGTCGAACAAGGACACCTCGCTGTTCATCCGTGGCGTGGGGACTATTTCCACCTCGCCGGGCGTCGAACCGACGGTGGCCACCGTGATCGACGGCGTGGTCTACGGGCGGCCCGGACAGGCCACCCTGGATCTGCTGGACCTGGAGCGCATCGAGGTGCTGCGGGGTCCCCAGGGCACCCTGTTCGGCAAGAACGCTTCGGCCGGGGTGCTGAATATCGTGACCAAGGCGCCTTCCGCCGAGACGCACGGTTACATCGATCAGTCCTACTACAGCGGCAACGAAAGCCGTACCCGTTTCGGTATTGGCGGCAGCCTGATTCCCGACACCCTCAAGGGTTCGGTCACCGCCTTGTTCGGCAGTTACGACGGCAATGTGGACAACCTGCACAACGGCCAGGAGGTCAACGGCTACAACCGCAAGGGCGTGCGCGGCAAGCTGGAGTTCACTCCCAGCGAGGATCTCAAGTTCACCCTGGCCGCGGACTACATGCAGGCCCACGACGACGCACCCAATGGCGTGGTGAGCAAGGCCCTGACCCCGGCCTTCGCCAATGCCCTGAACCCGGTCCGGGCCAGCAGCGACAACCGCGACATCAACACCGATACCCGCACCCACGTGGACGACATCAACAAGGGCCTGTCCGGCCAGCTGGACTGGAACCTCGGCGATTACACCCTGACATCCATCACCGCCTGGCGTGGCTGGAACAACACCCAGTATCAGGATGGCGACCGTCTTGGCACGGTCACCGCGGCGTTTCCCGGGACCGCCGACAAGGGCGACCTGGACTACAACCAGTACTCGCAGGAGCTGCGCCTGGCCTCACCCAAGGGGCAGTTCCTGGAGTACGTCGGCGGCCTGTTCTACATGCACGGCAAGGACGAGGAAACCTACCGGCGCACCCTGACCACCACCACCAGCGTCAACCGTGGCGTCGCCGATTACAGCACCACCAACGACAGCTACGCCGTGTTTGGCGAGAGCACCCTGAACTTCACCGGGGACTTTCGTGGTATCGCCGGTTTGCGCTGGACCCACGATGACCTGAAATACGACCACCGGCGGGTGTCGACTTCACCCACCACGGTCAGCGGGATCCAGCCGGGCACCCAGAGTTCCGGCTCGGTGGATGAGGACGGCTGGTCCGGTCGCCTGGGCCTGCAATACGACCTCAGCGACACGGTCACCAGCTACCTGACCTATTCCCGCGGCTACAAGGGCCCGGCCTACAACGTGTTCTTCAACATGCAGCCGCGGGACACCGGCGCGCTGAAACCCGAAACCTCCAATACCTGGGAGGCGGGGATCAAGGCCAGCACCTGGAACAATCGTCTGACCACCAACCTCGCGGTGTTCCACAGCGAGTACGACAACTACCAGGCCAACTTCTTCGACACCGTGGCCGGGCAGGTGGTGACCCGCCTGATCAATGCCGGCAGCGTCAGCAGCGAGGGTGTCGAGCTGGATTACGCCTTGCAGGCCACCCAGCAACTGAAGCTCTCCGGAGCCCTGGCCTACACCCGGGCGCGGATCGACGAATTCGCCTGCCCGGCGGGGGCGGCGGCCTCCTGCAACGTCAATGGCAAGCCGTTGCCCTTCAGCCCGGATTGGAAAAGCTATGTGCGGGCCGACTACAGCATTCCCCTGGACAACGGCCTGGATATCGAACTGGGCACCGACTACAGCTGGCAAAGCGAAGTGCAGTACGACATCAGCCAGAACCTCGACACCAAGCAAGGCGCCTACGGCATCTGGAACGCCAGCATTGCCCTGGCCGACTACAACGATGGCTGGCGCGTGGCGTTGCTGGGCAAGAACCTGGCTGACAAGTCCTATTCGCCGCTATTGGCCAGTGGCGGCAACTACATCTATCGCGCGGTGCCCCGGGATGACGAACGTTATTTCGGCGTACAGCTGCGCAAGGACTTCTGATGCCTGCCCGACTGTAGGAGCCGGCTTGCTGGTGAAGGGGGCTGCGAGATGGGCGTAGGTCTTGCGATTGCTTTCGCTGGCAAGCCAGCTCCTACGGCGGGTGTTGGGGTGTTCCTTTTGCAGCATGAACCAGGAGTGATCCATGTCTCGTTCCACTCGCCAGCTCAAGCTCGGCGCTTTTCTCATGGCCACCGGTCATCACGTTGCCGCCTGGCGGCATCCGCAGGTTCCGGCCCAGGCAGGGCTGGATTTTGCGGTCTATAAAGAACTGGCGCAGATCGCCGAAGCCGCGCGCTTCGATGCGCTGTTCGTCGCCGACAGCCTGGCAGCGCCTACCGGCGTCATTGCCAGCCGCATGGCGCGCTCCGATTACTTCGAGCCCTTGACTTTGCTATCGGCCCTGGCCGCCGTGACCGAGCGGATAGGGCTTATTGCCACTACTACTACGAGCTATAACGTACCGTACCACGTAGCACGTAAATTCGCTTCGCTGGACCATCTTTCAGGAGGCAGGGCGGGGTGGAACCTGGTGACGTCGGACAATGCCGCCGAAGCGCAGAATTTTGCTCGGGATGAGCATTTCGGGCACGCCGAACGGTATCGCAGAGCCCGGGAGTTCTATCAGGTGGTCACCGGGCTCTGGGACAGTTGGGAGGACGACGCCTTCGTCCGGAACAAGGCCAGTGGCGAGTATTTCGACCCGAAAAAGCAGCATTTACTGGATCATCGCGGCGAATTCTTCCAGGTCAAAGGGCCCTTGAATGTGCCGCGCCCACTGCAGGGTTACCCGGTGATCGTGCAGGCCGGCTCCTCGGAAAGTGGCCGCGACCTGGCGGCGCAGACGGCCGAGGTGGTGTTCACCGCGCAACCGTCCCTGGCCGCTGCACAAGTCTTTTATGGGGACCTGAAAGGGCGTCTCAAGCAGTACGGTCGTAGTACGGAATCGCTGAAAATCATGCCCGGGGTGTTCGTGGTGGTGGGCGACAGCGAAAGTCAGGCACGGGAGAAATTCGAATCGTTCCAGGCACTGGTGGAGCCCGAAGTGGGGGTGGCCCTGCTCGGACGCATGCTGGGCAATTTCGATTTGTCCGGTTTTCCGCTGGATGGGCCTTTGCCGCCATTGCCGCTGACCGAAAGTGGGCAGCAAAGTCGTCAGCAGTTGCTCACCGAACTGGCCGGTAAGGACAACCTGACTCTGGCCCAACTGGGGCGCAAGATTGCCGGCGGCCGTGGGCACTACAGCCTGATCGGCACGCCGGCGCAGATTGCCGACGAGCTGCAGGCCTGGTTCGAGGAGGGCGCCGCCGATGGTTTCAATGTGCTGGTGCCGCATCTGCCGGGTGGCCTACGGGATTTTGCCGACGGGGTGATCCCGGAACTGCGGCGGCGCGGACTGTTCAGAACTGAATATGAAGGCCGCACGTTGCGGGAAAACCTGGGGCTGGCACGGCCCAAGAATCAGTTTGCGTCACTGTAGGAACTGGCTTGCCAGGGAAGGTGCTGGTGAGGGCGGTGCGCGGCTTGAAGGTCTGTTCGCCGGCAAGCCGACTCCTGCGGGGCGTGTTTATCGACGTTAGTTGTTTTGCAAAGACCTGACCCAGAGAGGATTCGATGACCTACATAGCTGCCGAAAACCGTTACGACTCCATCCCCTATCGCCGTGTCGGCCGCAGTGGATTGGTGCTGCCAGCGCTGTCCCTGGGGCTTTGGCACAACTTTGGCGACAGCACGCCAATCGATACCCAGCGGGCCTTGCTGCGCACCGCCTTTGACCTGGGAATCAACCACTTCGATCTGGCCAACAACTACGGCCCGCCCTACGGCAGCGCCGAGATCAATTTCGGTCGTCTGCTGCGGGAGGACTTCAAGGCCTATCGAGATGAGCTGATCATCTCCAGCAAGGCCGGCTGGGACATGTGGCCCGGGCCTTACGGGCAGGGCGGCGGTTCGCGCAAGTATGTGCTGGCCAGCCTCGATCAGAGCCTGCAGCGCCTGGGTCTGGATTATGTGGATATCTTTTATTCCCACCGCTTCGACCCTGATACGCCGCTGGAGGAAACCGCCAGCGCCCTGGCCACCGCGGTGCAGCAGGGCAAGGCCTTGTACATCGGCATTTCCTCCTATTCCGGGGCGAAGACCCGGGAAATCGCCGCCTTGTTGAAGGAATGGAAGGTACCGCTGCTGATCCATCAGCCGGCTTACAACATGCTCAATCGCTGGGTGGAGAAGGACCTGCTGGAGACCACCGATGAGCTGGGCGTGGGGGTGATCGCCTTTACTCCGCTGGCCCAGGGGCTGCTCACCGATAAATACCTCAATGGCATTCCCGAGGATGCGCGGGTCAATCGTCCGGGCGGCGGCTCGCTGCAGGCTTCGCACCTGTCAGAGGCCAACCTGGCCCATGTGCGGGCTCTCAACGAGATCGCCAGGAACCGCGGCCAGAGCCTGGCGCAACTGGCCCTGGCCTGGACCCTGCGCGATCCACGGGTGACTTCGGCCTTGATCGGTGCCAGTCGTCCCGAGCAGATCGTCGAGAACGTCGGGGCCTTGCAGAACCTGAGTTTCAGTGTGGAGGAGCTGGCGCAGATCGATCATTTCGCCAAGGAGGGGCGGATCAACCTGTGGGAAAAACCCTCGCTGGCGCAATAGCGGCGTTGGCGGACGGCAATTCATCCAGCCCCCGGCAGAGTGATCTGCCGGGGGCTGTTGCTCTGGTGCTTCAAAGCTTGCTTTGCGCAGGTTGGGTGGGGGCTTTGCTCGGGCCATGACATTGGCTTTGTATTGAAAATATTATGAATATAATATTAGTATGTCGATCGAAATTCCAAAGGCAGATGTCTGCCACGGCTGCAAGCTCGACAGCCCATCTCGACCGAGGTCTTTAGCCGGTCCGTGATCGGTAGCAGCGCAGATGACGACCCTTCGCGATCAGGGCCTGCCGCGGGTGCGTGGCGTAGACCGGTAACCAGATCGTGGCGCCTGGGCTGTTCGCCGCGCCGTCACTCATGGCCACGGTGGCTGTGGCCGAATTCGTTTGCATGAAGGACGACAACCTATGAATGAGCAATACGATGTGATCGTGATCGGCGCGGGTCCTGGCGGCTATGTCGCGGCGATCCGGGCGGCGCAGTTGGGATTGAAGACGGTCTGTATCGAGCGCTACAAGGGCAAGGACGGCAAGACTGCCCTGGGTGGCACCTGCCTCAATGTCGGCTGCATTCCTTCCAAGGCGCTGCTGGACAGCTCCCATCACTATGATGAAGCGCGCAACCGCTTTGCCGTGCACGGCATTGGCATCAGCAACCCGCAGATCGATGTGCCGGCCATGCTGGCGCGCAAGGACAACGTGGTGCGCAATTTCAACGCTGGCATCGCCTCATTGTTCAAGGCCAATGGCGTGGCCCTGCTGGAAGGTCACGGCAAGCTGCTGGCCAACAAGCAAGTGCAAGTCACCGCGGCCGATGGCAGCACCCAGCGCATCAGCGCCACCAGCATCATCCTCGCCCCCGGCTCACGGCCCATCGATATTGCCGCAGCGCCGCTGACCGACCCAGTGATTGTCGACTCCACCGGAGCCCTGGAATTCACCCGCGTGCCCCAGCGCCTCGGCGTGATTGGCGCCGGTGTCATCGGCCTGGAACTGGGCTCGGTCTGGGCCCGCCTGGGCGCCGAAGTGACGGTGCTCGAAGCCCTCGACAGCTTCCTGCCGGCAGTGGACGTACAGATTGCCAAGGAGGCGCAGAAGATCCTCGGCAAGCAAGGCCTGGATATCCGCCTGGGGGCCCGGGTGACGGCCTGCGAAGTGCAGGGCGACAGCGTCACGGTCAGCCTCAGCGAAGGCGGCGAGGACAAGCAGCAGACCTTCGATCGCCTGATCGTCGCCGTGGGGCGTCGGCCCCTGACCGCCGACCTGTTGGCTCCCGACAGCGGCGTGCAACTGGATGAGCGCGGCTTCATCCACGTCGATGGCCAGTGCCTGACCAGCGTGCCTGGGGTGTTCGCCATTGGCGACGTGGTGCGCGGCCCGATGCTGGCGCACAAGGCGTCGGAGGAAGGGGTGATGGTCGCCGAGAGCCTTGCCGGGCATCAGCATCCGCTCAATTACCCGCTGATTCCGTCAGTGATCTATACCCATCCGGAAATCGCCTGGGTCGGCCAGACCGAACAGGCCCTCAAGGCTCAGGGCATCGAGTTGAACATCGGCACCTTCCCGTTCTCCGCCAGCAGCCGCGCCATGGCCGCCAACGACACCGCCGGGCTGGTCAAGGTGATTGCCGACGCCGCCACCGACCGGGTGCTTGGGGTGCATGTGATCGGGCCGGGCGCTGCGGAACTGGTCCAGCAAGGTGCAATCGGCATGGAGTTCGGCACCAGCGCCGAAGACCTGGGGATGATGGTGTTCTCCCACCCGACCCTGTCCGAAGCCCTGCATGAGGCGGCGTTGGCGGTGAATGGCCAGGCGATTCATATCGGCAATCGCAAGAAAAAAGCGCCTGCCAGCGTCAAATAGCCTGCTGTCCCCGGCTTCGCTCATCCAGCGCGGCCGGGGTCTGCAGCATCTCCCCGCGTTTCAGCGAAAGAACGGCACATCCCCAAGAATGGTCGCGCGGTGCATGACTCGGCGCTGGGGACGGTAGTCGTCCACGGCATAGTGCTGGGTTACGCGGTTGTCCCAGAAGGCCACGTCGTTTTCCTGCCAGCGCCAGCGAATGGTGAATTCCGGGCGGGTGGCGTGGGCGAACAGCAGCTTGAGGATGGCCTCGCTTTCGCTCTCGGACAGTTCGTTGATGCGGGTGGTGAAGCCGTCGTTGACGAACAGCGACTGGCGCCCGCTCACCGGGTGGGTGCGGATCACCGGGTGCGACAGCGGCGGATTCTTGCGCCGGGTTTCCTCCCAGCGCGCCAGGTCTTCTGGGGTGTTGCCGAAGCGCTCCAGAGGGAAGGACTTGATGAATTCGTGGGTCGCGGTCAGGCCCTGCAACAGGCGCTTCAGCGGCTCGGACAAGGCCTCGTAGGCAGCGATGCCGCTGGCCCACAGGGTATCGCCGCCGAACGCCGGCAACTGCTTGGCGCTGAGCACCGCGCCCAGGGCCGGAGTTGGCAGGAAGGTCACGTCGGTGTGCCAGATGGCGTTGTCGCGCACGTCGGTTTCGGCGGTGTCGAGAATCAGCACTTCCGGCTGCTCTGGCACATTGGGGTAGATCGGGTGAATGTGCAGGTCACCGAAGTGGGCGGCGAAGCGCGCCTGCTGCTGTGGGGTAAGCGGCTGGTCGCGGAAGAACAGCACCTGATGGTTGAGCAGCGCCTGCTCGATGGCGTCGCGCTGTTCGACGCTGAGCGGCTGGCTGATGTCGACGCCGCTGATCTGGGCGCCGAGGGCGGAGCTTAAGGGGGTAATGGTCAGGCTCATGGTCATTCTCGTATTCGCTGTGTGCAGGAGCCGGGCGGCGTTCCGCTCGCTGGCGCAGGCCGCCGAGAGGATGGTCCGAGGCTTGAGGGCCTTTTCGCTGGCAAGCCAGCTCCTACGCAGGAGAGGGGATCCGTTGTGGTCAGTGGGATTGGCCGTGCCAGGGCACCAGCTTGCGTTGCAGGGCGCGCAGGCCCATCTCCATGGCAAAGGCGATCAGGGCAATCACCAATATCCCCAGCACCACCACATCGGTGACCAGGAACTGCGCGGCGGATTGCACCATGAAACCCAGGCCGCTGGTGGCGGCAATCAGCTCCGCCGCCACCAGGGTCGACCAGCCCACGCCCAGGCCGATGCGCACGCCGGTGAGAATGTCCGGCAGGGCGCTGGGCAGGATCACGTGGCGAATCAACTGCGCACGGGTGGCGCCCAAGGACTGCGCGGCGCGCAGCTTGGCCGGGTCGACGGTGCGCACGCCGGTGGCGGTGGCGATGGCAATCGGGGCGAAGATCGCCAGGTAGATCAGCAGCACCTTGGACAGCTCGCCGATACCGCACCAGATGACGATCAGCGGCAGGTAGGCCAGGGGCGGAATCGGCCGGTAGAACTCGATCAACGGGTCGAGCACGCCGCGGGCAACGCGGTTGGCGCCGATGGCGATGCCCACCGGAATGGCCGTCAGCACGGCAAAGCCCAGGGCCAGGCCGATGCGTTCAAGGCTCGCCGCCAGGTGCTGCCAGAGGGTGGAATCCATGTAGCCGCTGGTGGCCAGCAACCAGCCTTTTTGCAGCACGGCGGCCGGTGGTGGCAGGAACAGCGGTTCGATCAGGCCGCTGGCGGTGACCGCCCACCACAGGGCCAGCAAGGTGACCAGGGTCAGGACGCTGATCCAGCGGGTGCTCAGGCTGCGGCGCACGGCTTGTGGTGCTTTCGGGTTGGCGTCGCGGGTCGCAGTGGCGGGAATCTCGTAGCTGCTCATGGGCGCTCCTGTTGCTGGGTGGCGCTGCGTTGGGAGAACACCCGGGACAGCACATGTTCGCGGGTTTCGATGAACAGCGGGTCGGACTTGATCGCCCGGGCCGACTCGCCGGCGGCGTAGCGCTGGCCGAAGTCCAGGTTCAGGCGTTCGACGATCTGTCCCGGGTTGGGCGCCAGGAGGATCAGGTCGGTGGCGAGGAATACCGCTTCCTCGATGTCGTGGGTAATCAGGAACACCGGCTTGGCGGTGCGCCGCCAGACTTGCAGCAACAGCTCCTGCATCTGCTCGCGGGTGAAGGCATCCAGGGCGCCGAAGGGTTCGTCCATCAGCAGCACTCGCGGGTCGGCGGCCAGGGCGCGGGCCAGGCCCACGCGCTGTTTCTGTCCACCGGAAAGCTGCCAGATACGGCGTTGGTCGAAGCCGGCCAGGTCCACCAGGGCGAGCATTTCCCGCGCCTTTGCTTCACGCAGTTCGCGGGCGACGCCGGCCAGTTGCAGGCCGAAGGCAACGTTGCCCAGCACATCCTGCCAGGGCAGCAGGGCATCGTCCTGGAACACCACGCCGCGCTCGGCGCTGGGGCCCTTGACCGGCACGCCGTCGAGGCTGATGCGCCCGGCGCTGGGGTCGACGAAGCCGGCAATCAGGTTCAGCAGCGAGGTCTTGCCGCTGCCGGAGGGACCCAGGGCGACCAGCAGTTGCTGTGGCCCCAGGGTCAGGGAAATATCCGCCAGCACCGGTTCGGCGGCGCCGGGGTACTGTGCGCTGATGCGCTCCAGTTGTAGCAAGGCCATGACGGCTATCTCCTGTCCGGTCGCGGGTTATTCAGGGATGAACTTGGCGCTGACGTAGGGGGCGTAGTCCGGCAGCACCGCTTCGACCTTGCCTTGCTCCTTGAGGAACACTGCGGTGTCGGTGATGGCCTTGGTGGTCGGGGCGCCGAGGCTGACCACCTGATCGGCGGCCAACGGGTAGACGTTGCCTTGCAGCAGCAGCGGGATATCGCTGGCCTTGGCCCCGGAGAGCTTCACCAGCTTGTCGACGTTGCCCTGGTTGGCGAGCCAGGCTTGTGGATCCTTGCGGTATTGGGCGTAGGCATCCAGGGTCACCTTGGCGAAGGCGGTGACGATCTCCGGGTGCTTCTCGGCGAAGTCCTTGCGCACGATCCAGGCGTCGAAGGTCGGCGCGCCGAACTTGGCCAGCTCGCCGGAGGTGATCAGCACCTTGCCGTTTTCCTTGGCCACGCCCAGGGCCGGGTCCCAGACGTAGGTGGCATCGATATCACCGCGCTTCCAGGCGGCGATGATCGCCGGTGGCGCGAGGTTGAGAATCTGTACTTTCGACGGGTCGATGTTCCAGTGCTTCAACGCCGCCAGCAGGCTGTAGTGGCCGGTGGAAACGAACGGCACGGCGACCTTCTTGCCGATCAGGTCCTGAGGGCTGTTGATCCCGGAACCGTCACGGGCTACCAGGGCTTCGGCGGCGCCGATCTGGGTGGCGATGAGGAAGGTCTGCACCGGCACCTTGCGGGTGATGGCGGCGGTCAGCGGGCTGGAGCCCAGGTAGCCGATCTGCACATCGCCGGAGGCGATGGCGGCGATGACGTCGGCACCGTTATCGAATTTGCGCCAGTTGATCTTGGCCTGGGTGGCTTTTTCGTAGCTGCCGTCGGCCTGGGCGACCTTGGCCGGGTCGACGGTGGTCTGGTAGGCGACGGTGACGTCGGCGGCCTGGGCAAAGAAACTCGCGGCAGCCAGGGACGCGGCCGCCAGGAGGCGAAGGGGGAAGTGCAGTTTCATGGGGGTGCTCCTCATAGGCGACCGGTGATCGGCGTGTGAGGAGACTAAATGATCTAAGAATGCAGAAATAAATAACTTATTTGCATTAGCTTATGAGGGGAATATGCAGCGAGCTGTTCGCCAGCAAGCCGGCTCCTACGGGATGGCTGTAGGAGCCGGCTTGCCGGCGAGGCGTCAGTTGCTGATGGCCAGGATGCTGGCCTGGTAGGCGCCGACGAACACGTCGAAATCACCCACTTCGTTCTGTTCCAGCTCGGTCTGCTGTTCCAGGGATTTGCGCGCCGCGTCTTCGAAGGCGGCTTGTTCTTCCTTGGCCAGGGGCTGGTTGCGGAAGTACTCGGCATGCACCTGGCTCTGGCGCAGGGAGAACTGGCTGAAGCTCTCCTTGTGCTCGCTCATGGCCGCCAGCACCTGGGCCGACGGGGTCAGGGACGAATCCTTGACCTTGGCCCGCTGGGCGTCCAGCGCCTTGCTGTGCACATCGCTGCCGTGGCTCTGGTCGAGCAGGGCGGCCAGTGGCGCGATCTGCTCCAGCAGTTCGGTGGCCCACTCCTTCATTTCCACCGGCTGGCCCTGGCGTTGCAGTTGCAGGCCCGGACGCCGGCCTTCCTTGACCACGGCGAGGAAGTTCGAGGTGGCATTGCCGCACTCGTTGTTCTCGAACAGCGGGCTTTCGTTGAGCGCGCAATACAAGAGGAAGGCGTCGAGGAAGCGGGCTTCCTGAATGTCGATCCCCAGGGGCAGGAACGGGTTGATGTCCAGGCAACGGGCTTCGACGTACTGGATGCCTCGGGCCATCAGCGCCTGGATCGGCCGCTCGCCGGTGTAGGTCACGCGCTTGGGGCGGATGTTGGAGTAGTACTCGTTTTCGATCTGCAGGATGTTGGTGTTCAGTTGCACCCACTCGCCATCCTTGTGGGTGCCGACCGCCACGTAGGGCGCGTAGGGCGTGGCCACGGCCTTGCGCAGGCTGTCGGTGTAGCTGTTCAGGTCGTTGTAGCAAGGGGTCAGGCCGGCCTGGGCCTTGCTCTGGTAGCCCAGGTCGCTCATGCGCAGGCTGGTGGCGTAGGGCAGGTACAGGGTTTCGGCGTCCAGTTGTTCCAACTGGTGCGAGCGGCCGCGCAGGAAACCCGCGTCCAGGGCCGGCGAGGCGCCGAACAGGTACATCAGCAGCCAGCTGTAGCGGCGGAAATTGCGGATCAGGGCGATATAGGCCGAGGACTGGTAGTCACGGTCGCTGCCGACGAAGCCTTCGGCTTCCTTGAGCAGGGGCCACAACTGTTCCGGCAGGGAAAAGTTGTAGTGGATCCCGGCAATGCACTGCATGGTCTTGCCGTAGCGCAGGGCCAGGCCCTTGCGGTACACGTACTTGAGCTGGCCGATGTTGGAGGTGCCGTAGTAGGCGATCGGGATGTCTTCCTCGGCCGGCAACGGGCACGGCATCGATGGACTCCACAGGTACTCGTTGCCGAGCTTGCTGTAGGCGAAGCGATGAATCTTGTCGAGGCTGGCCAGGGTATCCGCCGGGTCCGCGAGGGCCGGGGTGATGAACTCAAGCAGCGACTCGGAATAGTCGGTGGTGATCTGTTCGTTGGTCAGCGCGGAACCCAGTTCTTCCGGGTGCGGGGTCTGTGCCAGGCGGCCTTCGCCGGTGACACGCAGGCATTCACGTTCGATACCGTGCAGGCACTGCTCGAGCAGGGAGAGGTTAGCGCGCTCGCCGAGCAGAGCCAGGCGGCGGTTGAGAAGTTCGCTCAAGTTGGATTCCTTCACGCGTCAGTCGCCCCAATATGGGGGTGGGCAGGACGGTCTACAAGGGTGAAGTTAAAACTGGCGTTTTCGCCTGGTTTTTGAGTCAAGCCGACTCGCCTGAAAACGCCAACACTCCATCCTTGAATCTGGCTTCAGCGCAGGCAAGAAAATTCCGACGCCGCTTTCGCAGCGCCGAAATTAACCCAAATTCATGACGGGGAGCTATAGGACCGCGAAGGTGCCTTGTGCTTTAGCGACCAGTTTGTCGCCCTGGATCACGTCCGCTTCGACCACCAGGGTGCGGCGGCCAGGGTGGATCACCTTGGCCCGGCACAGCACCTCGCCCTCGGCCACCGCGCGGATGTAGTTGATCTTGCACTCGATGGTGGCGCTCTGCTGGTCAAAGCCGTGGGTGCTGGAACAGGCCAGCCCCATGGCAATGTCCACCAGGCTGAAGATCGCCCCGCCGTGCAGCTTTTGCCCGCGATTGCGCAACTGCGGGGTCAGCTCCAGGGCGACGTCCGCCTCGCCGGTTTCCAGGCGTTGCAGACGGCAGCCGAGCAATTGGCTGAAGGCGCTTTCGGTCAGGCCGGCAGGGATTTGCATCAGCGCTTCTTCAACTGCTTGGCATTGGCGAACAGCGAGGCCATGGCGTTGTTGCTCGGGGCGGCTGCGGTGGTTTCCTTGCGTGGCGCATTGCCTTGGGAGGAGCGCGGCGCCGAGCCTGGGCGGGAGCCGCGAGCACCGTCGATCTTCTCGCCCGGGGTGTCGCTCATGCGCATCGACAGGCCCACGCGTTTACGCGGGATGTCGACTTCCATGACCTTGACCTTGACCACGTCGCCGGCCTTAACCGCTTCACGCGGGTCCTTGATGAACTTCTCCGACAGCGCCGAGATGTGCACCAGGCCATCCTGATGCACGCCGATGTCGACGAAGGCGCCGAAGTTGGTGACGTTGGTCACCACGCCTTCGAGGATCATCCCCAGTTGCAGGTCCTTGAGGTCTTCGACGCCGTCCTGGAACTCGGCGGTCTTGAACTCCGGACGCGGGTCGCGGCCCGGCTTGTCCAGTTCCTGGAGGATGTCGGTGACGGTGGGCAGGCCGAAGGTTTCGTCGGTGAATTTCTTCGGATCCAGGCGCTTGAGGAAGCCGCTGTCGCCGATCAGCGAGCGAATGTCGCGGCCGGTGTCGGCGGCGATGCGCTGTACCAGCGGGTAGGCTTCCGGGTGCACCGCCGAGGCGTCCAGCGGGTTGTCGCCGTTCATCACCCGCAGGAAGCCGGCGGCCTGTTCGAAGGTCTTTTCACCCAGGCGGGCGACCTTTTTCAGCGCGGCGCGGGTCTTGAATGCACCGTGTTCGTCGCGGTGGCTGACGATGTTCTGCGCCAGGGTCGCGTTGAGGCCGGAGATCCGCGCCAACAGGGCCACGGAAGCGGTGTTGACGTCAACGCCGACGGCGTTCACGCAGTCTTCCACCACAGCGTCCAGGCCGCGGGCCAGTTTCAGCTGCGAGACGTCGTGCTGGTACTGGCCGACACCGATGGATTTCGGATCGATCTTCACCAGTTCCGCCAGTGGGTCCTGCAGGCGGCGGGCGATGGACACCGCGCCACGGATCGACACGTCCAGGTCCGGGAATTCCTTGGCCGCCAGTTCCGAGGCCGAGTACACCGATGCACCGGCTTCGGAAACCATGACCTTGGTCATCTTCATCGCGGGGTATTTCTTGATCAGCTCGGCGGCCAGCTTGTCGGTCTCGCGGCTGGCGGTGCCGTTGCCGATGGCGATCAGGTCCACCGAGTGCTTGGCGCACAGCGCGGCCAGGATGCCCAGGGTCTGGTCCCACTTGTTGTGCGGTACGTGGGGGTAGACGGTGGCGTGGTCCAGCAGCTTGCCGGTGGCATCCACCACCGCCACCTTGCAGCCGGTGCGCAGGCCCGGGTCCAGGCCCAGGGTGGCGCGCGGGCCGGCCGGAGCGGCCAGCAGCAGGTCGTGCAGGTTGTGGGCGAAGACGTTGATCGCCTCGGTTTCCGCGTTGTCGCGCAGCTCGCCCAGCAGGTCGGTTTCCAGGTGGGTGTAGAGCTTGACCTTCCAGGTCCAGCGCACCACTTCGCCGAGCCATTTGTCGGCAGGGCGGTTCTGGTTCTGGATGCCCACGTGCTGGCCGATCATGCCTTCGCAGGGGTGCATGGTGCCCGGCAGCTCGTCACCGACTTTCAGCGCGGAGCTGAGAATGCCTTCGTTGCGGCCGCGGAAAATTGCCAGGGCACGGTGCGACGGCATGCTTTTCAGTGGTTCATCGTGTTCGAAGTAGTCGCGGAACTTGGCGCCTTCTTCTTCCTTGCCGGCGACCACGCGGGCGCTGAGGGTGGCTTCCTGTTTGAGGAAGTTGCGCAGCTTGTCCAGCAAACCGGCGTCTTCGGCGAAGCGTTCCATGAGGATGTACTTGGCGCCTTCCAGCGCCGCCTTGACGTCGGCTACGCCCTTCTCGGCGTTGACGAAGCGCGCGGCTTCGGCTTCCGGAGCCAGGTTGGGGTCGTTGAACAGGCCGTCCGCCAGTTCGCCGAGGCCGGCTTCCAGGGCGATCTGGCCCTTGGTGCGGCGCTTCTGTTTATAAGGCAGGTAAAGGTCTTCGAGGCGGGTCTTGGTGTCGGCCAGTTTGATGTCGCGGGCCAATTCCGGGGTCAGCTTGCCCTGCTCTTCGATGCTGGCCAGGATGCTGATCCGCCGTTCGTCGAGTTCTCGCAGATAGCGCAGGCGCTCTTCCAGATGACGCAGTTGGGTGTCATCGAGGCTGCCAGTGACTTCTTTCCGGTAGCGGGCGATGAAGGGCACGGTGGAGCCTTCATCCAATAGAGCGACGGCCGCTTCGACCTGTTGTGGGCGTACACCGAGTTCCTCGGCAATGCGGCTGTTGATGCTGTCCATAAAACCACCTGACAAATTGTGAAAGCAGGCCCGCGGGCACGAAAGTTGAGGCCCGGAGGGTCTGGTTGAGCGGCCTGGCACGCGCCGCCACCTGGATCAAAAGGCTGGCTGTTGACCCGTGAAATCGAAAAAATACTGCCGGCCGAGGTAAAAAAATAATCCGGCCGAAGGCGTACTGATCAGATATTGCCCAACACAAAAGGCGGCGCATTATACCCAGCGTTAGCGGTTGCGGGGTGATCGCCGGCCTCAGGCCGACAGCGGGTTTGCTGGCGATAGAGGAAAAATCTGCTAACAATGCACACGGTGCGTATAACGGCAGCTACGCCATAATGCGCACCGAGATTAGAGGAGCATCCAATGAGCAGCACTGCACAAACTGCTGAAGGCGAAAAAATTCTTATTGTTGACGATGACCCGGGGCTGAGCAGCCTGCTGGAGCGTTTCTTCGTCAGCAAGGGCTACCGTGCCCGCGCTGTACCGAACACCGAGCAAATGGACCGTCTGCTGGGTCGCGAAGTGTTCAACCTGGTGGTCCTCGACCTGATGCTGCCTGGCGAAGACGGCCTGACCGCTTGCCGCCGCCTGCGCAGCGCCAACAACCAGATCCCGATCATCATGCTCACCGCCAAGGGCGACGAACTGAGCCGCATCAAGGGCCTGGAACTGGGCGCCGACGATTACCTGGCCAAGCCGTTCAACCCTGACGAGCTGATGGCGCGGGTCAAGGCCGTGCTGCGTCGTCAGTCGGCTCCGGTGCCGGGTGCGCCGGGCAGCGAAGACGAAAGCGTGAGCTTCGGTGACTACGAACTGTCCCTGGCCACCCGCGAGCTCAAGCGCGGCGATGAAGTGCACATGCTCACCACCGGTGAGTTCGCGGTGCTCAAGGCCCTGGTGATGAACGCTCGTCAGCCGCTGACCCGCGACAAGCTGATGAACCTGGCCCGTGGCCGCGAGTGGGACGCCCTGGAGCGTTCCATCGACGTGCAGATTTCCCGCCTGCGGCGGATGATCGAGCCCGACCCTTCCAAGCCGCGCTACATCCAGACCGTCTGGGGCGTGGGTTATGTCTTCGTGCCGGATGGCACCGCGACCAAGTGATAAGTGATTTGTAGGAGCGAACGCCCGGGCCGGCAACGACCCGGGCGTTCGCATTCCGCAACTGTGCGAGCGCGAGCCGCTCCTGCAAAGTGTGTAGTGGCTGTTATGAAAACCCCGCTGTGGTTCCCCCAGAGTTTCTTCTCCCGCACCCTGTGGCTGGTGCTGATCGTGGTGCTGTTTTCCAAGGCATTGACCCTGGTTTATCTGTTGATGAACGAGGACGTGCTGGTGGACCGGCAGTACAGCCACGGCGTGGCCCTGACCCTGCGCGCCTACTGGGCCGCCGACGAATCCAACCGCGACCAGATCGCCGAGGCCGCCGGCCTGATCAAGGTGGTGGGTAGCGGCGTGCCGGCCGGCGAGCAGCACTGGCCCTACAGTGAGATCTACCAGCGGCAGATGCAGGCCGAGCTGGGCGCCGACACCGAAGTGCGCCTGCGCATGCATGCGCCGCCGGCGCTCTGGGTACGGGCCCCGAGCCTGGGGGATGGCTGGCTCAAGGTGCCGCTGTATCCGCACCCGCTGCGGGGGCAGAAGATCTGGAGCGTGCTGGGCTGGTTCCTGGCCATTGGCCTCTTGTCCACCGCCTCGGCGTGGATCTTCGTCAGCCAGCTCAACCAACCGCTCAAGCGCCTGGTCTACGCCGCCCGGCAACTGGGCCAGGGGCGCAGTGTGCGCCTGCCGATCAGTGATACACCGAGCGAGATGACCGAGGTCTATCGCGCCTTCAACCAGATGGCCGAGGACGTGGAACAGGCGGGGCGCGAACGCGAGCTGATGCTGGCGGGTGTGTCCCACGACCTGCGCACGCCACTGACCCGCTTGCGCCTGTCGCTGGAGCTGATGGGCGCGCACACCGACCTGACCGACGACATGGTCCGGGATATCGAGGACATGGATGCGATCCTCGACCAGTTCCTGGCGTTTATCCGCGACGGCCGCGACGAGTCGGTGGAAGAGGTGGACTTGAGCGATCTGGTGCGCGAAGTGGCCGCGCCCTACAACCAGAACCAGGAGCGGGTGCACCTGCGCCTGGAGCCGATCCAGCCGTTCCCGCTGCGTCGGGTATCGATGAAGCGCCTGCTCAACAACCTGATCGGCAACGCCTTGAATCACGCTGGGACGGATGTCGAGGTGGCGGCCTATGTGTCCGGAGACACCAAGGCGCCGTATGTGGTGCTGAGCGTGATGGACCGCGGCGCGGGGATCGACCCTTCGGAACTGGAAGCGATCTTCAACCCCTTCACCCGTGGCGACCGTGCCCGGGGTGGCAAGGGCACCGGCCTGGGCTTGGCCATCGTCAAGCGGATTGCCGCCTTGCATGGCGGCAACGTCGAACTGCGCAACCGTCCCGATGGCGGCCTGGAAGTGCGGGTGCGCCTGCCGCTGGGGCTGCTGCTGCCGCGCGATGCAGACTAAAAGCAGCTGCAAGTTTCCAGCTTCAAGCGACAAGTGAGGCTCAGCGCTTCTACTTGCCGCTTGCAGCTGGAAACTTGCCGCTGCTTTTAACCTTTGCCTTTGGTGCGGGTCATGTTCGGGCCGCCGTTCTTTTCGATGTGCTCGATGATGATTCCGGCGACGTTCTTGCCGGTGGTGGTCTCGATGCCTTCCAGGCCCGGGGAGGAATTGACTTCCATCACCAGCGGCCCGTGATTGGAGCGCAGGATGTCCACCCCCGCCACGCTCAGGCCCATGACCTTGGCTGCCCGCAGCGCGGTCATGCGTTCTTCCGGGGTGATCTTGATCAGGCTGGCGCTGCCGCCGCGATGCAGGTTGGAGCGGAACTCCCCCGGCTTGGCCTGGCGTTTCATCGCCGCAATTACCTTGTCGCCCACCACGAAGCAGCGAATGTCGGCGCCGCCGGCTTCCTTGATGTATTCCTGGACCATGATGTTCTGCTTCAGGCCCATGAAGGCCTCGATCACCGACTCTGCTGCCGTGGCCGTTTCACAGAGCACCACGCCGATGCCCTGGGTGCCTTCCAGCACTTTGATCACCAGGGGCGCGCCGTTGACCATCTCGATCAGGTCGGGAATGTCGTCCGGCGAGTGGGCAAAGCCGGTCACCGGCAGGCCGATGCCGCGCCGCGACAACAGTTGCAGCGAACGCAACTTGTCCCGGGAACGGGCGATGGCTACCGACTCGTTGAGGGGGAAGACCCCCATCATTTCGAACTGGCGCAGCACCGCGCAGCCGTAGAAAGTCACCGAGGCGCCAATCCGCGGGATCACCGCATCGAAGCCTTCCAGGGGCTTGCCGCGGTAGTGGATCTGCGGCTTGTGGCTGGCGATGTTCATGTAGGCGCGCAGGGTATCGACCACTACCATTTCATGGCCACGCTCGGTGCCGGCCTCGACCAGACGACGAGTGGAATACAGACGCGGGTTACGCGACAGCACAGCGATCTTCATGCAACACCTGTGGCAGAGGTAGTGGATACCGGGAACACCGGTTTGTCTTGTACGTATTTGATGCCCGGATTGACCACCAGCTGGCCGTCGATCAGGGCCTTGGAGCCCAGCAGCAGGCGATAGCGCATGGCCTTGCGGCAGGCGAGGGTAAATTCCACCCGCCACACGCGATCGCCCAGGGCCAGGGTGGTGCTGATGACATAGCGCACCTGGGCCTGGCCGTTGGAGCTTTTAATGGTCTTCATCGCCACCAGCGGTGCTTCGCAACGCCGGTGCCGCAACTGCACCACACTGCCCAGGTGGGCATTGAAACGCACCCACTGCTCACCGTCGCGCTCGAACGGCTCGATCTCGGTTGCATGCAGGCTGGAGGTACTGGCTCCGGTGTCGATCTTGGCACGCAGGCCGGCCACTCCCAGATCAGGAAGCGCCACCCACTCGCGCAGACCGACAACGGTCAAATGGTCAAAAGTCTTCAAATAGGGGAAATCCGCAATTAGCTTTTCCAGGCCGCGGCCGAAACCTCGGCCAGGGCTTTGAATGCAGGTTTGGCGAACCAGTAACCCTGCATCAGGTAAATTCCACAGTCGCTGAGAAAGTCTCGTTCACCGGCGCTTTCAATGCCTTCGGCAATGACTGTAACCCCCAACTCCGCACAGATTGTGACAATCCCGCGGATGATCGCCTGGCGTACGCGATCCTGGTCGACATCGCGAATCAGCGCCATGTCGAGCTTGATCAGGTCGGGTTGGAAATTCGCCAGCAAGTTCAGCCCCGAGTATCCCGCGCCGAAGTCATCGATGGCGGTCTTGAAGCCGAATTCGCGGTATTCACGCAGAATATGGGTCAAATGGCGACTGTTATCTACGTGCTGGCTTTCCAGGGTTTCGAAAATCAGCCGGTCCAGGGGAAAGTGCTGGGCCCGGGCGGCTTCCAGGGTGCTGCGGATGCACAGTTCCGGACGGTAAACGGCGTTGGGCATGAAGTTGATCGACAGGTGGCTGCGCATCCCCAACTGCGCCGCCGTGGTGATGGCCAGGGTTCGGCAGCGTTGGTCGAAGCGATAGCGGTTGCTGTCGTCGACCTGGTTCAGCACGGTGTTGGCGCCTTCGCCATTGACCCCGCGCACCAGGGCCTCATGGGCAAAGATCGAGCGGTCGCGCAGATCGACTATGGGTTGATAGGCGAAGGAAAAATCGAAGCCCAGTGGCGGGCTTTTCTGGCAGCCTTCGCAGCGGTTGCCCGGCGAGGTCAGGGATGTGGGGAAATCAGTCACGGGGACTCCTCGCGTATCAGGGCGCAACCTGGGTTACTTTAGTTGAGCGGCAGGGTATATGAGAGCCCGGTCGCAGGCTCTACCGTTGCGACATTTTTCAGCAAGAGGAATTCCAGTGGCGCACAAGCAGGAAGAAGAGGACAAGGTTCGTCTGGATAAGTGGCTGTGGGCGGCGCGCTTCTACAAGACCCGTGCCCTGGCCAAGGCGGCCATCGAAAGCGGCAAGGTGCATCACCGTGGCGAGCGCTGCAAACCGGGCAAGGAGCCGCGGGTAGGCGATGAATACCAGATTCGCGCCGGCTTCGATGAGCGCACCGTGGTGGTCCAGGCCCTTTCCATCGTCCGTCGGGGGGCGCCCGAAGCGCAGACCCTCTACACGGAAACCGAAGCCAGCATCGCCAAACGCGAAGCCGCCGCGGCCCAGCGCAAGGCTGGCGCCCTAGGGGTCAGCACCGACGGCAAGCCCACCAAGAAACAGCGCCGGGACCTGTTCAAGTTCCACGGCAGCAGCCACGAGTGAAAGCGTAGGAGCCGGCTTGCCGGCGAATGGGCCCTCGAGGACGCCTTCGCCGGCAAGCCGGCTCCTACAGGGCTTTTTAGCGCAGCAGGCTGCTGGCGCGGACCACGTTCATGCGCGACAGCAGCGGCATCCGGCTCACCAGCTTGAACAGCGGGTGCGTCAGGCGCAGCAGGAAGTTCGACATCCGCGCCGCATACGGTGTGTAGTAGCCCCAGCCCAGGGCCAGCACTGCCAGCAGCACGCCGCCGATGTAGTCGTCCTGGCCCCAATGCGCGCCCGCCACCAGGCGCGGCATCATGAACAGCAGGGTCAGGCCCCAGACGATCAGGAACTGGCCGACACTGCGGCTGAACAGGCCCATGAACAGCCCCCAGATCAGCAGCACCGAAGCGTGGTCGCCGGGGAAGCTCTGGCTGGAGCGGTCCTTGAGTTCCCAGGTCTTCTCCCAGGCGGGGAAGTAGTCGCTCATGTGCACGGCGCCTTCAAGCACCATGGACGGGCTGTTGTGTTGCCAGTTCATCAGCGCCACCAACTTGGAAAACAGCGCGCGAATCACCACCATAAGAATCAGGATCGACAGGAAGCCGAAAAACGCCCGGCGCACGTCCACCGCCTTGAACACCCAATCACCACGAATCAGCAGGCCGAGCATGATCAGGCCCACCACGATATCGAAGGGGCGCAGGCTGGCCACGGCCCAGATATGCAGCCAGGTAGAGTTTGTCGCGAGGGGGGTGTTGAGGTGACGGAACAGCCACTCGTCGAACATCAGGCAGTACATCTGCCCGGTCGGCCACAACCAGAATCCCAGCAGGGCCAAAGGGAGTAAATTGCACAGAACCAGCTTGCCGAGGTTCCACCTTGCTTGGAACAAACCCGGATTGTTCATAAAATATCTCCAATCACCGCAAAAACTGCACCCTTATGGTGCAAAACCGCAATTTTCGGTGCTTGTAACCTTTTTGTCATCATTCAGATACCCAGACCTATGACTGATTTGCCGGATACCGACTTCACTCAACGCTTCATCTTCGATGAGAGCGACGCCCGCGGCGAGCTGGTGGCGCTGGAGCGCAGTTACGCTGAAGTCCTCGCCAAACACGCCTATCCCGAGCCGGTGGCACAACTGCTCGGTGAACTGATGGCGGCGGCATCGTTGCTGGTTGGCACCTTGAAGTTCGATGGCTTGCTGATTCTCCAGGCCCGCTCCGAAGGCCCGGTGCCGCTGCTGATGATCGAGTGCTCCAGCAACCGCGAGATCCGTGGCCTGGCTCGCTACGATGCAGCGCAGATCGCCCCTGATGCGACCCTCGCCGACCTGATGCCCAACGGCGTCCTGGCCCTGACCGTGGACCCGACCCAGGGCCAGCGTTACCAGGGCATCGTCGATCTGGACGGCGCCACCCTGGCCGAATGCTTCACCAACTACTTCGTCATGTCGCAACAGACCGGCACCCGTTTCTGGCTCTACGCCGACGGCCGCAATGCCCGCGGCCTGCTCCTGCAACAACTGCCTGCCGACCGCCTGCGCGACCCAGAAGAGCGCGAGGCCAACTGGCAGCACCTCACCGCCCTGGCCAGCACCCTGACCGCCGATGAACTGCTGAGCCTGGACAACGAAACCGTGCTCCACCGTCTGTACCACGAAGAGGCCGTGCGCCTGTTCGACGTGCAACCGCTGCGTTTCCGCTGCAGTTGCTCCCGCGAGCGCTCGGGCAACGCGCTGGTCAGCCTGGGGCTGGAAGATGCGCAGGAACTGGTGGTGGAACACGGCGGCAGCATCGAGATCGATTGCCAGTTCTGCAACGAACGCTACCTGTTCGATGCCGCCGATATTGCGCAATTGTTTGCCGGTGCGGGCGTCGACACGCCGTCAGATACTCGTCACTAAAACGGTTCAGCGCAGGTAAATCACCTGGCAAACGCCGGAATTACGCCGTACTGACGGGAGGACCCTACTATTTTTGGGCTTTTCTGGCATAATCCGGCGCACTTTTTTCGCGGTAGTAGTGCGCGAGTTTCTACTACAAAACGTTTGGAGCACTCGGCCACTGGCCGACGGGGAACCTCATGACGCAAGCCAATAACGCCGTGTACACCGATCTGAGTGTGGATGATCTGGTCAAAGAAGCCCTGAACCGCGGTGAGGGCGAACTGGCCGATACCGGCGCTCTGGTGGTTCGCACCGGTCATCGTACCGGCCGTTCGCCAGTGGACCGTTTCATCGTTGAAGAGCCCACCACCCAGGACGCCATCGCCTGGGGCCCGATCAACCGCAAGTTCCCGGCGGCCAAGTTCGACGCCCTGTGGGACCGCGTCGAAGCCTACCTGGGCGAGCGCGAGCGTTTTGTTTCCCATGTGCATGTAGGTTCCGATCCGGCGCACTACCTGCCAGTGAAAATGACCACCGAGACTGCCTGGCACAACCTGTTCGGCCGTTGCCTGTTCATCAACCCCGAGCAGTACAACGCCGGTGGCAAGGATGAATGGCAGATCCTCAACGCCCCTAACTTCGTCTGCGAGCCTGAGCGCGACGGCACCAACTCCGACGGCACCGTGATCCTCAACTTCGCGGCCAAGAAAGTGCTGATCGCCGGCATGCGCTACGCCGGTGAAATGAAGAAAGCCCTGTTCTCCGTGCAGAACTTCCTGCTGCCGGCTGCCGACGTACTGCCGATGCACTGCGCCGCCAACATGGGCGAAGACGGCGACGTGACCCTGTTCTTCGGTCTGTCGGGCACCGGCAAGACCACCCTGTCGGCCGACGAAAGCCGTTACCTGATCGGTGACGACGAACACGGCTGGGGCGTGGGCGTGGTGTTCAACATCGAAGGCGGTTGCTATGCCAAGTGCATCGACCTGTCGGAAAAGAACGAGCCGGTGATCTGGAAAGCCATCCAGCACGGCGCCGTCCTGGAAAACGTGGTGATCGACCCGGTCACCAAGAAAGCCGACTACGCCGACGACAGCCTGACCCAGAACAGCCGTGCTGCTTACCCGCGCGAGCTGATCGAAAAACGCGCACCGAAGAACCTCGGTGGCGAGCCTAATGCTGTGATCTTCCTGACCTGCGACCTGACCGGCGTACTGCCACCGGTGTCGATCCTCAGCGAAGAACAAGCCGCCTACCACTTCCTGTCCGGCTACACCGCTCTGGTGGGCTCGACTGAAATGGGTTCGGGCTCGGGCATCAAGTCGACCTTCTCCACCTGCTTCGGTGCCCCGTTCTTCCCGCGTCCGGCCGGCGAATACGCCGAGCTGCTGATCAAGCGCATCCGCGGCTTCGGCTCCAAGGTCTACCTGGTCAACACCGGCTGGACCGGCGGTGGCTACGGCGTGGGCAAACGCTTCAACATCCCCACCACCCGTGGCGTGATTGCAGCAATCCAGAGCGGCGCGCTGATCGGTGCCGAGACCGAGCACCTGGACATCGTCAACCTGGACGTGCCGAAAGCCGTACCGGGCGTCGACACCGCCCTGCTCAACCCACGCAACACCTGGGCTGACAAAGCCGCCTACGACGAAGCCGCCAAGGCCCTGGCTGGCCTGTTCATCGAGAACTTCAAGAAGTTCGACGTGAGCGACGCGATCAAGGCTGCCGGTCCGAAGCTGTAAGCCTCGACCTGCGATGAAAAAGCCGCCCTTCGGGGCGGCTTTTTTGTACCTGCTATTTGAGATCGGAGCGGCTCAGGGCATGCGCAAGTGGGCGTGTTCCAACAGATCACAGCCGTCCTGCACCAATAGATAAAGCGCGTTGACGACATGGGTGGTGTCTTTGCTGTCCGCCTGATCAAAGCTCAGGCAAGTGAGGGTCTCCAGTAAGTCGGAGGCCGCCCGTAGGCGTTGTCTTGCGCAGCTATGCAGGTCCAGAGCATCGGCCTGGGTGTCGATTACTAGGGCTGCGGTGCTGGTGAAGTTGCTCTTGAGCGGTTGATAGCGGGTTCGATCAAGGTCCATTGCGTTCATGGTATGGGTCGCTTTAGGTCGTAAACAGATGCACCCGTGAGGAGTGGTGCGTTTTGCTGTTCTCGGGTGACCAAACCCGCTCGCTGTATCTTTCAGCGATGTCCGAACTATAGGTTCGATTGCTCAGGGGGCTCCATCAGCCCAATTCGACGCATTCTGTAGGGCGTGTCTTTTATGGGCTGCGAATAGCCGTTCGCCTCACGTCTTCAAGTGCAACACCAACGCCCCCAGCAACACCAGCACCACCCCGGTCACTTGCACCGCCGTCAGCCGCTCTTTGAAGAACACATAGCCCAGCACCGCAGCGATACCACCGGACAGGGTGCTGATTACCGTCACCACCGACACCGAGCCACTCATGGCACCCCAGGAAAAGGCGAAGAAGGCGCCCAGGTTCATCAGGCTGGTGGCGGCCAGCAGGCCGCAGTTCTTCAGCGGCGGGATCTTCAGCCCGTCCGCGACTTTGAGCACCATCAGCAGCATCACGCCGCTACCCACTGCGTAACCCAGCCAGAGCATGCTGATCGGCCCCAGTTGCGGCAGGGTGTAGCGGCCCTGCAGCCAGAAGCTGGTGCCATACAGCAAGGCCGAGAGCAGGGCGAAGAAGATCGAGCGGCCGGCGGCGGTGCTGTGGGGCAGTTTGGGGTTCGAGTGCAGGCTGGAGAGGATCACGCCGATCACGCACAACAGGATGCACATGAGCTGCAGCAGGCTGATCTGTTCGCCGCTGGCCCAGGACAGCAGGGTGGTGACCACGCCGTAGGAGGTCACCAATGGGGCGACGATGGAGGCTTTGCCCAGGGCGAAGGCCTTGCCCAGGGCCAGGGCGCCGGAGACGGTAAAGGCCGCGGCGAGCACGCCCATCAGCCAGACTTGCGCGGGCGCGGCCAGGGCCTTGTAGAGGATGGCGGGAAAGATCACCAGTAGTAGGCTCATCAGGATGAACCCCAGGCTCTGGCTGAAGAACACCGCTCGTTTCACGCCTACGGCGCGGACGTTGAGCCCCACGAGAAAATCGGTGCCGCCCCAGAGCAGGGCGGCGAGCAAGCCCATCAATACGTCCACTGACTGTCCTTGTCGATTGACGGGTTGGCGAAGTCCAACGGCCGTGCTGTTTACTGCTGTGCGAGTCGAAACGCCGGCGCCATGCGTTCTTGCTCGCGCCGGGACAGCCCCAGGGCCTGGGCCAGGGTCGGCCATTGGCGAACCACGCTCTGGCAGTGTTCGATGATGCCTTCGGCCTCTGCACGACCGAGGCGGAAATATGCCGCTACTTCCCGTGCCAGTTCAAGGTCCAGCGCATTGTCGGCTTCAGTGATGTTGAGTTTCAGCCCGCTGGCGTGGGCGCAGGGATTCATGTCGTAGGCCGGGGACAGGCGCCAGCCGCGCCCGGGTTCGAGCAGGAAGCCATGGTTGCGCAGGTGGTCGTCGCTGTTGCACACCAACAGGTTGAAGACCATCCGCGACCACAACTCACGCAGGTCGGCACGGGTTTGTGCGCCGTGGGCGATCAGCACTTCGGCCAGTTCCAGGTAGCTGGCGCCGGTGGAGGCGTCGTCGCCGTCGCTGCGGTCGGTGAGGGTCATGGCCGAGGCAAAGTGCAGTCGGCCGCCCGTTTCGGTACGGTCGAAGCGCTTGACCATGAAACAGTGTTGGTCGCTGGCGAAGCGTCGCGCCATGGCCCCGGGCACCCGCAAGCCGCAGTGGCTGGCCAGGGCGTTGACCAGCATCTCCCAGGCGCCAACGTCATGTTCGTCGCGGACGCTGGGAAACTTGGCGATCCACAGATGGCCCTCGTCGTCGGCGACACTGGCCTTGGGGCGGGCGCCGCCCAGTGATCCACCCGGGGCGATCAGCATGCGCAGCCATTGGCCACCGTCGGCGGCGCTGTTGTGGGGATCGTTTTCCAGGGCGCGGCTAGCCTGTTCCAAGGCCCGCAGTTCGACGAACGGCGGCGCTGCCAGGCCATCGCGATCATCGAGGAACGGGCCTTGATCATTGAGGCGGTAGCGCAGGGCGCCGACCCGATACAGGTCATGCACGCCCAGCAGCAGGTCGGCGTCCTGCAGGCGCGTGCCGACGGGCGCCAGGCCTTCGCGAATGTCCCGCTCCAGCCGGCGTTGCATCAGCAGATGGCCCCAACGATCGGGGCTGGAGTCGGAAAACAGTCCAAAGCGGTTTTGTTGCTGGCCGCTGAATTGCCGGCCGGCGAAGCGCCCGATGCGCGGGTCCAGGGCGATTTGGGTGAGCTCGGGATCGAGCAGCGCCGCGGGGTCATATTCGAATTCGAAGACGCTGGCAGCGCGGACTGTCCCGACATGCAGCCAGCCCAGGCGCCTTGGCCCGCCCAAGGATTGCCAATCGGCATGGACGGCGATCAGGGTCATGGCTCATCCATCCTTGGCGTGGGCTTTTTCGCGGGCTGCAGCAGGCTGCTCAGCGACTGGGTATTGATCGGGAAGCCAGCCGAGGGCGGTGCTGGAGTGAGCAGCTCGGCCGCGGCTTCATGCAGGGTCAGTCCGGCGGCAGGCGCCTTGGCCGAACGCAGGCTGGGGGCGCGGCGTGCTTTGCCTGGCGCGTTGCTGTCTCTCGGCAAGAGCCGGGCATCTTGCAGTTGGCGGCCCAGCTCATCGCGGGCCGCCAGTTGCTCCAGGTCCCGTTCCAGCCCCAGCACCTGCATCACCGACAGGTAGGCTCCCATGGTCACGCCGGACCCGCCCGACTCCAGGGAGCGCAATGTGGTCAGTGACATGCCTGCTCGTTCGGCCACTTGCTTGGCGGTCAGCTTGCGCCGCAGGCGAGCCAGTTTCAGGCGTTCGCCAAAGGCATTGAGCAGCTTGTTTGTGGCAGGCAGGAGTGGGGCGGTCTTCTTAGCCATGTGCCATTATTCCTAAGTTTTTCAGCGTTAACTGCTAGAATATTAGCACTTAATGCCCGGTGCGCCAGTGTGCTCCAAGGCTGGGCAGGTCGCCGCTGCGGATGTTGTTCGAGGGTGGATTGACCCCTGCCGGGCTTAGAGCGCTTCCAGCGCCTGGGTGTCCCAGCGCTGTTGCCTGGTCGCCTGGTACAGCATGCCGATGGTCAGCGGCACCTTGTCGCCACGGCCCTTGGCTCGGCGTTTCTGGAACGGGTCGAAGCCTTCGGGCTGGAAGTAGCGATAGCTGTCGAAGTCGACAAAATCGATTCCGAACTGCTCTTCCAGGGCCAGCAGCAAATGCCGGGCGTCGGCGCCGTCGCAGCCCAGGTCGAGGTTGATGGCGGTGCTCAAGCGCAGGGTCTTGCGCTCGGGCAGGCCGATTTCCTCATGCAGCAGTTGCATCAGTTGACGCATGACGGCGTCGTCGGGAAAACCGGGGGCCAGTTGCATGATCGGGTTCGCTTGCGGTGTTTGAGAAGGCGCAGTGTACGGCGATTCTCCGGCAGCTTTGCAACCAGCGGGCGGCTGGGCAAGTTGTTCATTGCACGACGGCTCTGGCGCCTTTTTGCCCGCGGTTTCCCAGGTTGGACCGAGCATTGGCGGGCAAAACTGTGTATGGTTCGCCGCTGGCTGGTGGGCCGGGATAGAGGCCCGGTCACCCTTATCTACAGGGATTTTGTTATGGCTTTTTTTCGCCTCGCGGCGCTGTTGTGGCTAGGGATGCTGTCGGTTTCGGTACAGGCCCAGGCCGTGTCGATTCAGGTGCTGGACGCGGTGGCCAAGGGCGCGCCGCTGGCTGATGCCCAGGTGCAGCTGCAACAGGGCGCGACTCAGGTTGCAGGCAGCACCGATGCCCAGGGCCGGGTAACCCTGACGGCCCAGGTGGCCGATTCGCCGGCCAGTGAGCTGCTGATCCGTAAGGCCGGTTACGCCGACCTGCGGGTCAAGTGTCCTTGCCAGGGGCTCAACTACGCCCTGAGTCCGCTGCTGGACAACCCGGAAAGCCTGCGCATAGTGCTGAGCTGGAGCGCGCCGGGGCAAGACCTCGATGCCCACCTGAGTTATCCCCACAAGCTGTTGTACTTCGCCACCGGCAAGGGCCCCGGAGCTCGCCTGGATTCGGACAGCAGCGACAGCAGCCGGCCGGAAACCATCACCATCGACCAGCGTGTGCCGGGCGACGCCTACGTCTTTGCCGTGCACGACTTCACCAACAGCACCAGCTACGAAGCGTTGTCCCTGGGCCGCAGCCAGGCGCGGGTCTTCGTCTATAAAGGCGCTGCGCTGATCCGCAGCTACCGGGTGCCGCAGAACCGCAAGGGCAATCTGTGGGTGGTGTTTCGCCTGACCGCCGATGGCCGTTTGCAGGATATCGACCGGCTGCTGCAAGGCAGCGAGGAGCCGGAATCGGTCATGAGCGCGCTCGACCCGCTGCTGGAGAATGCCAAGTCCATCGATGAAGTGGTGGCCAAGGACTTCGGGCCGGTGGATGCCAAGAGCCTCAACCTCAAAGGCGAGGAGTCCTACCGCAAGGGCGATTTCGGCGGGGCGCGGATCTTCTACAGCGAAGCCATCGAGCTCGAGCCAAGCTTTGCCCAGGCCTACAGCAACCTGGCCCTGGCCAATCGCAAGAACAGCCGCCCCGACGAGGCCATCGCCGCGGATCGCAAGGCCATCGCCCTGGCCAGCGGCCCGGCCGCATCGACCATTCGCGCCAGTGCCTACTACGACATGGCGCGCATCTACGAGGACGCCGGGCAGTTGGCCACGGCGCTTGAGCACTACCAAAAAGCCCGGGAGCAGAAGGCCAACCCGGTGTACGACAAGGCCATAGAGCGGCTGCAAAACCGCTGATCACACAGGCAGAAGTTATCTCCACAACGCGCCGGCAGCGGCGCGTTGTGCATTTATGGAGGTTGATATGCGATTTCGTGTTTTCCCCTGGTTGCTGGCGCTGTGCCTGTCCGGCGGTGTGGCACAGGCGGCCGGGCCGCAGATGTTCGCCACCATCGACCGCAGTGGCTGGCCCAATTCCCTGACCCGCCCAGAGGATTTTGACAGCGCTTCACGGGGCGAGATTCTGATGTTCGGCAAGGCGTTGCTGGACAGTGAAACCCTGGACGAGCCGGCCTTGAAGCAGCGCCTGGGCGTCAGGCAGTTGGACCTGAAATCGGTGAATCAGGTGCGCCAGCGCTTCTGGGAACTGTTGCTGAACAACTATCGCCTGGCCAGCCAGGGCTGCGAGGGCATGCCGTTCTGCCTGCCGGTGCGCAACCTGGGGGAGCTGCGCCAGTTGGTGGCCAGCTTCACTGCCGGCAGCAAGGTCAGCTATGAGCGCTGGGCCGAGGCCAGCGCTGTGTTTCACCAGCAGTACCTGAACGAGCAGTTGCGTTTGGCGGCGCTGTTTCCCACGGTCAGCAGTGAGATCCAGCGTATGGATCCGGCGGAGCAGTTGGGGGACGAGCTGGCGGACCGGCAGTTCATGCTGACGTTCGATGACGGCCCGACTGCGCGCGGTGGACGTACCGATTCATTGATCGATGTGTTGCGTGCCCAGGATCTGCACAGCCTGTTCTTTGTGCTGGGGGACTCTTTCCAGGCACGCCTGAGCCAGTCCTCGGCCTTGCAGATGCGTGAGCTGTATGACGGCCAGTGCGTGGGCATACATGGCTGGGAGCATAAATCCCACGCCTCGTGGCGTGATTGGCAGAGCTCGGTGATCCACAGCGCCAATCTGGCCAATCGCACGCTGGCGGACCAGTACCAGCCCTTGTTTCGCCCGCCCTACGGCCAGCGCCGCAGCGACAGTGCCGGGTTCTTCAAGGCTCAGGGGCTACAGGTGATGCTGTGGAACATCGACTCCCAGGACTGGAGCAAGAAGGTCAGTGCCACGGGCGCCGTCCAGCGGGTGCAGACCCTGATGCTGCTCTGGCGCCGCGGCATCATTCTGTTTCATGACACCCACGCCAAGGCCGCCCGGGCGGTGCCGGCACTGCTTGAGGCCAATCGGCACAATGGCGTGCAATGGCTGGACTGTCGGAACCTGCGTTAGGTTTTGCCATTTGCTTCGCCGGCCCGCCGGCTCCCAGGGGCGGACTTGCGAGGCAAAGCGCTATCACCCGGTATCATCCGGTATCCGTTTTTGCGCGACCTTTTCTCGACCCGCCGACCTGTGCCGCTAGTCTTCAACACAGGTCGGCGGTCAAAGGAGTGACCCTTATGCACAGCACCCTCGAACAGGTCTTCGGTTATCCACAGTTTCGTCCGGGCCAGGAAGCCGCGGTCAGTGCGGTACTGGCCGGACGCTCGGCGGCGGCGATCTTTCCCACCGGCTCCGGCAAGTCCCTGTGCTACCAATTGCCGGCCCTGCTGCTGCCGCACCTGACCCTGGTGGTTTCGCCGCTGCTGGCGCTGATGCAGGATCAGCTGGCCTTTCTCCAGCGTCACGGCGTTGCCGCCGCCAGCATCGATTCGGCCCAGGGCCGCGATGAAGCCAATGACGTCATGGCCCGGGCCCGCAGCGGTGAGCTGAAGATCCTGATGATCTCGGTGGAGCGCCTGAAGAACGAGCGCTTCCGCAACTTTCTGCAGCAGGTGCCCATCTCCCTGCTGGTGGTGGACGAGGCCCACTGCATTTCCGAGTGGGGCCACAACTTCCGTCCCGATTACCTGAAGCTGCCGGACTACCAGCGCCAGTTCAATATTCCGCAAACCCTGCTGTTGACCGCCACGGCCACGCCCAAGGTGATCGCCGACATGCAGGCCAAGTTCGCCATTGCCCTGCAGGATGTGGTGACCACCGGCTTCTACCGGCCCAATCTCAACCTGCTGGTGGAGCCGGTGCGCGGCGCTGACAAGCGCCAGCGCCTGGTGCAGTGGATGGGTGAGCGGGCCGGGCAGCCGAGCATTGTCTATGTGACCCTGCAAAAGACCGCCGAGCAGATCGCCGAGCACTTGAGCCGCCAGGGCATCGCCGCCGAGACCTACCATGCCGGTTTGCCCCACGAGCAGCGCGAGTCGATCCAGCGCCGCTTCATGGAAGGGCGCGGTAACTGCATCGTCGCGACAATCGCCTTCGGCATGGGCATCGACAAGAGCGACATCCGTAACGTGGTGCATTTCGACTTGCCCAAGTCCATCGAAAACTACAGCCAGGAAATCGGCCGCGCCGGGCGCGACGGCCAGCCTTCGGACTGCCTGGTGCTGGCCAACCGCGACAGCCTCAACGTGCTGGAGAATTTCGTCTACGGCGACACCCCGGAACTGAGCGGCATCCGCTGCGTGCTGGATGAGTTGCAAGCGTCGGCGCCGGAGGGGCAGTGGGAGTTCCTGCTTGGGCCCCTGGCGGATCAGAGCAACATTCGCCAGTTGCCGCTCAAGACCCTGCTGGTGCAGTTGGAACTGCGCGGCCTGATCGCTCCGCGCTACGCCTATTTCGCCGAATACCGTTTCAAGTTCGTTGAGCAACCGCAGGCCCTGCTGGCGCGTTTCGAAGGCGAGCGCCGGGACTTTGTCGAAGCCATCATCAACACCTCCAGCCGGGCCCGGACCTGGGCCACGGTGAATTTCGACGCGCTCTACGAGCAGTACCAGGCGCCGCGCACCCGGGTGGTCAAGGCCCTGGATTATTTCCAGGAGAAGGGCTGGGTGGAGCTGGAAAGCAAACAGATGACCGAGGTCTACAGCCTGCTGCAAACCGACTTCGATGCCGGTGCCTTGAGCACTGATCTGCACGCTTACTTCACTCGGCATGAAGGCAGCGAGATTGCACGGATTCACGCCATGCTCGACCTGTTCGCCACCGAGCAGTGCCTGGGGCATCGCCTGGCGCAGTATTTTGGTGACGCGCAGGCGCCCCGGCGTTGTGGGCATTGCTCGGTCTGTCATAGCCAGGTGGCGCGATTGCCGGAACCTCCCGCGTTGCCCGCGCTTGTGGATAAACACTTCGACGGGCTGTGCGGCGATTTTATCCACAGGCACCAGCAGCACACCGGCGACGTACCGGGAGCGGAGCGGCTGACGCGCTTTCTTTGCGGCATCAGCGTGCCCTTGTTCACCCGGCTCAAGGCCCGCAGTATTCCCGGTTTCGCGGCGTTGGAGGATTACCCTTACGCCGCGGTGCGTGAGTGGTGCGAGGCCCATCTGGCTGCCTGACAAGCCACCGGCGCTATCGATGCAAAAGGGTTTGCGAAGGCTTGGGCGTCTGCGGTGAAATGCCGGGCGATCAGCCATCCAAGGGAGAGAGCCCCGATGTCCGAGCCTATGCCGCAACGCGGCGACTATCGCCACTTCCAGCCGATCATCACCCGCTGGCACGACAACGACGTCTATGGCCATGTGAACAACGTCACCTACTACAGCTTTTTCGACACGGCGGTGAATACCTACCTGATCGAACAGGGCGGCCTGGATATTCACGGGGGTGAGGTGGTGGGATTCGTGGTCAGCTCGGCCTGCGACTACTTTGCGTCGATCGCCTTCCCCGAACGAATCGAGATTGGCCTGCGGGTCGGCAAGCTGGGCAACAGTTCAGTGCAATACGAACTGGCGGTGTTCAAGGCGGGAGAGGCCGACGCCTGTGCGGCGGGACGTTTCGTCCATGTGTTCGTGGATCGGGGATCGAACCAGCCGGTGCCGACTCCGCCCGCGTTGCGCGCGGCTCTGGAGCGTCTGCAGCTGGTTTGATCCCGATAGCTGTCGCGACAGATCAGTCGCGATAGTGGTGGTGTTTGCGATGCCCGTAGGCATGGCCACGGCCACGGTGGTCGTCGCGGTAGTAGCGGCGGTCGTCGCGGCCACGGTAGTCGCGATCTTCCCGGGCGCTTTCGTTGCCCATGTAGTTGCCCAGTGCACCGCCGGCGCCACCGCCTGCCGCGGCACCGATCAGGCTGCCGGAGTTGCCGCCCATGCTGCGGCCGACCACGTTGCCGCCGGCTGCGCCCAGGGCGCCGCCAATGGCTGCCTGGCCACGGCTGCGTTTGTCCGCACCCACTGCGCTACCGCCGGCACCGCCCAGGGCCGCACCAATGGCCGAACCGGTGTTGCCGCCGATCTGCTGACCGACCACCGAACCTAGAACCCCGCCCAATGCGCCGCCCACACCTGCTTCAACGGTGCCACCGGCAGAGGCGACGCCGCTGACCAGGCCAAGGGACAACAAGAGAATCGAGGAGAACTTCATGGGGGAACCTCAAAGGGATGACGGCGCGATCCTGAGGCTGTACCGCGATGCTTACAAACGAAATCCGACGAATAGCACGAGAGCTGCACAATCTCATAACTTGTTGTTTTTATTGCGGAACTTAAGTGGTTTTTACGAGTCTTTAGCTACTTCGCAGAGGCCGCTTTTATACAAAGGCGGCCTTTTTTGTGCCTGCGATTCAGCCCCGTGGGGAGGCGTTCGCCGGCAAGCCGGCTCCTACCCTAGCCGTAGGAGCTGGCTTGCCAGCGAAGAGGCGCTCAAGCCAGGAGTCAGGCCGAACGCGCCATGATCAGGCCGTTGTCGCTGGCCGCCTCCAGGCGGATGGCGATGAACTTCGAGGTCGGGGTGTGGCTGCCGTCACCGGTGCTTTCCAACGGTACCAGCGGGTTCACTTCCGGGTAGTAGGCCGCGGCCTGGCCGGCCGGAATGTCGAAGGCCAGCAGGGTGAAGCCCTTGACCCGACGCTCGCGGCCGTCATCCCACAGGGAAACGATGTCGGCTTTCTGCCCCGGCTTGAAGCCCAGGCGGATGATGTCCGCCTCGTTGGCAAACAGGACGTCGCGTTGGCCCTTGACCCCGCGGTAGCGGTCATCGAGGCCGTAGATAGTGGTGTTGTACTGGTCGTGGGAACGCATCGATTGCAGGATCAGGTCCGGCAACTGGCCGGTGGCCCGGGTGCGTTCGTGGATCAGGTCCTTGGGCAGCAGGTTGGCGCGGAAATTGGCCCGCCCCGAAGGGGTGTTCCATTGGCGCGAACCGGCGCTGTTGCCCAGGTAGAAGCCGCCCGGGTGCTTGAGCCGTTCATTGAAGTCCTTGAAGCCGGGAATGGTGTCGGCGATCAGGTCGCGGATGCGCCCGTAATCCGCCGCCAGCCAGTTCCAGTCCAGCGGATGGTTGCCCAGGGTCGCGGCAGCGATTCCCGCCACGATCCAGGGCTCGGAGCGCATTTGCGCTGACAGTGGCTGCAACTGGCCGTTGGAAGCGTGAACCATGCTGAAGGAGTCTTCCACGGTCACCGCTTGCGGGCCGCCGGCCTGCAGGTCGATGTCGGTGCGGCCCAGGCACGGCAGGATCAACGCGTCCTTGCCGTGGGCCAGGTGGCTGCGGTTGAGCTTGGTGCTGATCTGCACGGTGAGGTCGCAGTTGCTCAGGGCCTGGAAGGTTCGCGGGCTGTCCGGAGTGGCCTGGGCGAAGTTGCCCCCCAGGCCGATGAACACCCTGGAGCGGCCTTCGAGCATGGCGTGGATCGCCTCGACCACGTTGTGGCCGTTGTCCCGCGGCACCTTGAACTGGAAGCGCCGCTCCAGGGCATCGAGGAAGGCCACTGGCGGGCGTTCGTTGATGCCCATGGTGCGGTCGCCTTGCACGTTGCTGTGGCCGCGTACCGGGCACAGGCCGGCGCCAGGCTTGCCGACGTTGCCGCGCAGCAGCATCAGGTTGGCGATTTCCTGGATGGTCGGCACCGAGTGGCGATGCTGGGTAATGCCCATGGCCCAGCACATGATCACGTTCTTGCCCTTGGCGTACATGCGCGCCGCTTGCTCGATCTCCACCAGGGTCAGGCCGGACTGCTCGACGATCTGCTCCCACGGGGTGTCATCGATCGTGCCCAGGTAATCCAGCACGTGAGCGGTGTGGGCGTTGAGGAAGTCGTGATCGAACACCGATGCTGCGCCGGCTTTCTGTGCGTCGCGTTCCCACTGCAGGAGGAACTTGGCCATGCCCCGCAGCAGCGCCATGTCGCCGCCCAGGGCCGGGCGGAAGTAGGCGGTGTTGGTCGGGCGGTTGCCGTTGGTGAGCATTTCGATCGGGCTTTGCGGGTGCTGGAAGCGTTCCAGGCCGCGCTCCTTGAGCGGGTTGATGCAGACCACCTGGGCGCCGCGCTTCACTGCTTCGCGCAGAGGTTCAAGCATCCGCGGGTGATTGGTGCCGGGGTTCTGGCCCCAGACGAAAATCGCATCCGCGTGTTCGAAATCATCGAAGGTCACAGTGCCCTTGCCGACTCCGACGCTCTGCGCCAGGGCCACGCCGCTGGCCTCGTGGCACATGTTCGAGCAGTCGGGAAAGTTGTTGGTGCCGTAGGCGCGCACGAACAGCTGGTACAGGTAGGCCGCTTCGTTGCTGGCTCGGCCCGAGGTATAGAACTCGGCCATGTCCGGGCTGGGCAGGTTGTGCAGGTGCTTGGCGATCAGGCTGAAGGCGTTGTCCCAACTGATGGGCTGGTAGCGGTCGGTTTCGGCGTCGTAGCGCATCGGCTCGGTCAGCCGGCCCTGGTACTCCAGCCAGTAGTCGCTCTGCTCCAGCAGCGAGGTGACGCTGTGCTTGGCGAAGAAGGCCGCATCCACCCGGCGCTTGGTGGCTTCCCAGTTCACCGCCTTGGCGCCGTTCTCGCAGAACTTGACCATGCCGCTTTCCGGCGAGTCGCCCCAGGCGCAGCCCGGGCAGTCGAAGCCGCCGTTCTGGTTGGTCTTGAGCATCATGCGGATGTTCTTCAGCGCGTTGTCGCTGGTCAGCCAGGCCTGGGCCACGCTGATCAGGGCACCCCAGCCACCGGCCGGTCCCTTGTAGGGCTTGTAGCGGGCCACGGGTTTCTGATCGGCTTGGTTGTGTGTACTCACGGGCGACTCTCCATCGCGGGCTGTGGACCCGCAGCGCACTCTCAGGCGGCAGGTGGACAAGGTTGAGACGCTGTTGGCGCGGCCAGCCCATGGCCAGGCAAGCGCGATGGCGTACTCGCGTTCGAAGGGTGTTGTGGGGCTGGCTGGCAGCGGGGCGGGTGCCCGTTTCGCCGAGGCTGGGCGACCAGTCGCGTAACGGCTCACAAGACTAAGCGCGGCAATCTGTCGCGTCTAATTGCTAGTGCCGATCCATTGATAGATGGCGTCGATCAATAACCGCTGAAGGACTGCTGGTAGAGGGCAAAGCAGGCTTGCGCCAGGGCTGAGGTTGGCGCGCTGCGGCGCATGATCAGGCCCAGTCGGGCCAGGGTCTGGGCGTCTTCGATGGGGTGCAGGCGCAGGTGTTCGGTGAGGGTTTCCAGGCTGCTGTCCAACGGCATCACCGCGCAGCACAGGCCGCCATGGACCATCTGCACCAGTTGGTGGACGGCGTCGGTCTGCAACACCGGTTGTGGTTGCAGGCCGCGAATGTGGAAATTGTGGTCGATGGACTGGCGAAAGTGCATGCCGCTGGTGAGCAGGCCCAGGGGCAGTTCGATCAGCGCCTCCCAGCTCAGAGGTTGCTCGCCGAAGCTGAAGTGTCGCTGGTCGTAGAGCAGACCCATGTGGGTGGGCTCCAGGGGCAGCGAGTCGAAGTGCTCGCCGTCCAGGCGCTCCAGGTAGGAAACCCCCAGGTCCAGGCGGTTGCTCGCCAGTTGTTCGAGAATCTGCTCCGAACTCAATGACGACAGTTCGAAGCGCAGGTTCGGGTGTTCGGCGTGCAGGCGCTGCAGCAATGGCTGCGGATTGAAGCTCGACAGCGGCACGACGCCCATCCGCAGAGTGCCCACCAGGTTGCCGCGGCAGGCGGCGGCCTCGGCGAGCAACCCGTCATGGGCGGCCATGACCGTGCGGGCCCAGGCCAGGACCCGTTCACCGGGCGCGGTGAAGCCTTCGAAACGCTGGCCACGGTTGACCAGAGGCAGGTCGAGTTCTTCCTCCAGGCTGCGCAGGCGCATGGACAGGGTCGGCTGGGTGATGTGGCAGCGCGCGGCGGCCTGGCCGAAGTGGCGGGTTTCGTCGAGGGCGATGAGGAATTTCAGCTGCTTGAGGTCCATCTTCGCTCCTGAGCGGCAAAAGGCCGGGATTCTACCGCGCCGCTGCGCCCCCGGGTCACTGGTCGCCCGGGAACCTCACCCGGTCGGGCTGGTCTAGTCTTTCGCGTCTGGATCTATCAACCAAGGAGTGTGCGACATGAGCATTTTCAGCTTTGTGAAGGAAGCCGGAGAGAAACTGATTGACCTGTTGACCCCGGGTAACGCCAATGCCAGCGAGCAACTCAAGGAGCACATCGAAAAGGTCGGCCTGGGCAATCCCAACGTCCATGCCACGGTGGAAGGCGACAAGGTGATCGTCAGCGGTGAAGTGGCGAGCCAGGAAGAGAAGGAAAAAATCCTCCTGGCCCTGGGCAACATTGCCGGCGTCGGCAGTGTCGAGGACCAGATCACGGTGACCGGTCCAGTGGTGGTGTCCGCGGTGTTCGTCACCGTGAAGAAGGGCGACACCCTGAGCGCCATCGCCAAGGTGCAATACGGCGATGCCAGCAAGTACCACAAGATCTTCGAGGCCAACAAGCCGCTGCTGTCTCATCCGGACAAGATCTATCCAGGCCAGGTGCTGCGTATCCCTGAATGATCGAGGCTGTTCTTTCGCGGGCAAGCCCGCTCCTACGGGATGGTGTGGGAACGGGCTTGACCGCGAAGGGCCTCACAGCCCTTCGAGCAACGCCCGGTAATCTTCCAGGGCCGCGAACTCCGCGGTGTCCTTTGGTCCTTTGCGACTGTCCGGCCGACTGACCGCCAGCAACTGCGCTACACCAAAGTCCCGCGCACTGCGCAGGATCGGCAAGGTGTCGTCGATGAACAGGCTGCGGGCCGGATCGAACTGGATATCGGCCCGCAGCGCGTCCCAGAACTGTGGATTTTCCTTGGGGAACCCGTAGTCGTGGGAGCTGATCAGGCGCTCGAAGTAAGGTGCCAGCTCGACCCGCTCCAGTTTCAGGGACAAGGAATCGCGATGAGCGTTAGTGATCAGGATCACCCGCTTGCCAGCGTTCCTGATGGCGGCGAGAAAGGTGTCGGCGTCCGGGCGCAGGGCAATCAGGTGGGCCGTTTCCAGCTTCAGCTCGCGTACCGGGAGCTTCAGTTCGGCACTCCAGAAGTCCAGGCAGTACCACTGCAGCTGCCCGGCATTGCGTTCGAACAGCGGTTGCAGCTCAAGCTCGGCCATGGCCCGGCTGACCCCATGCAATTCGGCGTAGCGCTGGGGCAAATGTTCCATCCAGAAGTGGTTGTCGTAGTGCAGATCCAGCAGGGTGCCGTCCATGTCCAGCAGGACGGTATCAATATCGCGCCAGGGCAGCAGGGCCATTGAACACTTCTCCAGCGGTAAGAAAACAGCCTGTATAGTAACCCGCTATCGCCAAGGAGCCCGCTATGCGCCAGAAACCCACTGTACTCGCCCGCGAGATCGTCGCCACCAGTCGTCTGTTCTGTGTCGAAGAGGTGCAGTTGCGGTTTTCCAATGGCGTGGAGCGCACCTATGAGCGCCTGGTGGGCAAGGGGGCGGGTTATGGCGCGGTGATGATCGTGGCCATGCTCGATGCCGAGCATGCGGTGCTGGTGGAGGAATATTGCGGCGGCACCGACGCCTACGAGTTGTCCCTGCCCAAGGGCCTGATCGAGCCGGGGGAAGATGTGCTGGCGGCGGCCGAGCGTGAACTCAAGGAAGAAGCCGGGTTTGGCGCGCGGCAACTGGAGCATCTGACCGAGCTGTCGTTGTCCCCGGGCTACATGAGCCAGAAGATCCAGGTGGTATTGGCCACCGATTTGTATGAAGAGCGCCTGGAGGGCGATGAGCCGGAACCGATGCGGGTCGACAAGATCAACCTGCGCGAGCTGGCCAGCCTGGCGCAAAATCCTCAGTTCAGCGAAGGCCGGGCCCTGGCCGCGCTGTACCTGACCCGCGACCTGCTGAGCCAGCGCGGAGCCTTTCCAGCATGAGCATGACCTCGATGAATTTCCCCCATCCTTTATTGGCCCCGGTGGCTGAGCTGGCCTTGCGCGCTGGCGAGGCGATCGTGCCGTTCTGGCGCACCGAAGTGGCGGTCAACCACAAGGCCGACGAGTCGCCGGTGACCGCCGCCGACCTCGCCGCCCATCACTTGATCGTCGCTGGACTCAGGGCCCTGGATCCCGGCATTCCGGTGCTCTCCGAGGAAGACGCCGACATCCCCCAGGACATCCGCGCCGGCTGGCAGCGCTGGTGGTTGGTGGACCCACTGGACGGCACCAAGGAGTTCATCTCCGGCAGTGAAGAGTTCACCGTCAACATCGCCCTGATCGAACAGGGACGGGTGGTGTTTGGCGTGGTGTCGATGCCCACCAATGGCCGTTGCTATCTGGGTGGCGCTGGCCTGGGCGCCTGGCGCGTGGATCCGGGGCAGGCGCCGCAAGCGATCCGGGTGCGTGAGCAGCCGGGTGTTGGCGAGGCCTTTACCGTGGTGGCCAGCCGGCGCCATTCGAGTCCGGAGCAGGAGCGTCTGCTGGGTGGCTTGAGCGCGGCCCTGGGTGAGTTGCAATTGGCCAATATCGGCAGCTCGCTGAAATTCTGCCTGCTGGCCGAAGGCGCGGCCGATTGTTATCCGCGTCTGGCACCGACTTCCCAATGGGACACCGCTGCGGCCCAGGGCGTGCTCGAAGGGGCAGGTGGCGAAGTGCTGGACCTGTCCGGTGCGCCGTTCTGCTATCCACCTCGGGAGTCGTTGCTCAACGGCTTTTTCCTCGCACTACCGGCCAAGGCTGCGTGGCGCGGCAAACTGCTGGAGCTGGCCCGCGCCTGATCGCCCTGTGGCGATTGCCTCTGCAACCTCTTGTGCAGGAGCCGGCTTGCCGGCGAAGGGACCCTTGAGCCCTGTGCAAGGGTTTCCGACCTCTTCGCTGGCAAGCCAGCTCCTACAGATTTGCGCTGGTTCCGAAACGGGTCAGCGGTGCAGGACGTACTGGCCGGTAAAGCGGACCGCGTCCGCTTCGCTGCCGACGTTGACCACCCGGGTGTGCAAGGTCAGGCGGGCACGACCGTAGCGCTGGTACATCGAAAGGAATTTCTTCCAGACCTTGTCTTCCGGCGCCGGGCAGATGGCCACGGCATCGCCGGTGACCGGGAGCGGGTAGCTGATCTGGCCTTCCTGGATGACGATATGCCCGTCATCAATCCCTTCTTCCTTGAGCCGTAAATGCAGCCAGCCCCAACCGGCCAGTACCGCGCCGCAATACAGGCTGCCGCCGAACATGGTGCTCTTGTGGTTGACGTTGGCCTCCAGCGGCAGTTGCAGGCGCAGTTGTTGCGCCTGCCAGTCGAGCACCTTCAGGCCCATGTCCCGGGTCAGGGGAATGTCGTGGTGGAGGATGGATTCCAGGTATCGACTGTCGCGGTTCATGCACGGGCCTCTAGGGTGGAAGGGTGGCTGCTGCGGTTCATTCGGATTCATCGCCGGGCTGGCTGGCACTGTTGTCGGCGAAGCTCAGGCCGTGTTTGCGCAGCTTGTCGTGCAGGGTCTTGCGCGGAATGCCCAGGGCTTCGGCAAGGCTGCGCATCGAGCTGTGGTGCTGGGCCAATTCGGCGGCGATCAGGCTCTTTTCGAAGTGTTCCACCTGCTCGCTCAAGCCGCCGCTGATCAGTGTCGGGACGGCGACCGTGCCCTGTTCCGGCTCGTTGTTGTCCAGGGCCAGCTCCAGGCCCAGGGCAAAGCGTTCGGCGGCGTTCTGCAGCTCGCGCACGTTGCCCGGCCAAGGGTGTCTCAACAGCAGGGTGCGATGCCCGGGTTGCAATTCCTGGCGCGGCAGGCCGTGGCGAGTACTGGCCTCGTCGGCAAAGTGCTGGAACAGCATCAGTACGTCCTCGCCTCGTTCGCGCAGTGGAGGAATGCGCAACGGGGCGACGTTCAGGCGGTAGTAGAGGTCGGCGCGGAAGCGCCCCTGGTCCGCGGCCTGGCGCAGGTCTTCCTTGGTGGCGGCGATGATGCGGATATCCAGGGGGATCTGCTGGTTGCCGCCCAGGCGCTCGACCACCCGCTCCTGGAGCAGGCGCAGCAGCTTGACCTGGACATCCAGGCTCATGCTTTCGATTTCGTCGAGGAACAGGGTGCCGCCGTTGGCGAATTCGAACTTGCCGATGCGGCGCTTCTGCGCGCCGGTAAAGGCCCCGGGTTCATGGCCGAACAGCTCGCTTTCCACCACCGACTCGGCCAGGGCCCCGGCATTGATCGCCACGAAGGGACCGTTGCGCCGCGCGGAAAGGTCGTGCAGGGCGCGGGCCACCACTTCCTTGCCGGCGCCGGTCTCGCCGAGGATCAGCACATCGGCGCGGGTCGCCGCCAGCGCACCGATCTGCTGGCGCAGGCGCAGCATCGGCGCCGACTGGCCCACCAGCCGCGCACTCAGTTCCTGGCGGTCGCTGAGGGCCAGGCGCAGGCTGCGGTTGTCCAGCACCAGGCGCCGCCAGTCCAGGGCGCGGCGCACGCTGTCCAGCAGGGCGTCGCTGGCGAAGGGCTTTTCCAGAAAATCATAGGCGCCGGCGCGCATCGCCTGCACCGCCAGGGGCACATCGCCGTGGCCGGTGATCAGCAGCACCGGCAGTTCCGGGTCCTGGGCATGCAGCTGGTTGAGCAGTTCCAGGCCATCCATGCCGGGCATGCGGATGTCGCTGACCACCACCCCGGGCCAGTCTCGCTCAAGACGCGGCGCCAGGCCCTGGGCCTCGGCCAGGGACAGCACCTTGAGCCCGGCCAGGTCCAGGGTCTGGCTCAGGGCCTGGCGCAGGTGCGGATCGTCGTCGATCAACACCACTTGCAACTGAGGGTCGAGGCTGTCGGGACGGGTCATCGCTCACTTTCCAGGTCGTGTCGTGGCCGGCAACGCCGGGCCGGGCGTGGTTGCTAGGTGGTTGCCGCTACGCTTCATACCCCGCGATCCTCGGAGGGCTGCAGGCTGACTCCGGGGGCGCCGGCGCGCAGGCGCAGGGTGATCAGGGCGCCGCCTTCGCGGTGATTGGCGAACGACAGCTCACCGCCGAAGGCGCGCATCAAGGTGTCGCAGATCGCCAGGCCCAGGCCCAGGCCTTGGGTCCGTGTCTTGGTGGTGTAGAACGGCTCTCCGGCGCGGCCCAGGGCTTCCATGCAGAAGCCCGGGCCGTTGTCGCGGATGTACAGGTTGACGCCCGTGGCGGTGGATTCGGCACTCAGCCAGAGTTTGCGCGGCGGGCCTTTTTCGGTCAGGGCGTCCAGGGCGTTGGCCAGCAGGTTGCCCAGTACCTGGCGCAAGCGGGTTTCCCCGGCCTCGACCCACAGGGTGGCCGCCGGCAGGTCGCGGATCAGTTCCACTTCCATGGCCCGGCGCCGCTTGGCCAGCAGGGCCAGGGCGTCATCCAGGGCCGGCTGCAGGGCCACGCTCTCCGGGGCGTGATGATCGCGTCGGGCGAAGGCCCGCAGGTGGGCGATGATCGAGGCCATGCGCCCGGTCAGTTCGCTGATCAGTTTGAGATTGCACCGGGCATCATCGGTGCGCTGATGGTCCAGCAGCACCTCGGCGTTTTCCGCGTAGCTGCGGATCGCCGCCAGGGGCTGGTTGAGTTCGTGGCTGATGCTCGCGGACATGGTGCCCAGGGCCGAGAGCTTGCCGGCCTGGACCAGATCGTCCTGGGCGCGCACCAGTTCCTGCTGGGCGGTTTCACGCTCCAGCACTTCCTGTTTCAGGCGCCGGTTGAGGCTTTCCAGGTCACTGGTACGCTCGGCCACGCGCATTTCCAGTTCACGCCGGGCTTTGGCTTCGAAGGCGATCCGTTCCAGATAATGGCGGCGGCGCTGCATCATCAGCCCCAGCAGCAGCATCAGTACCAGCAGCGCCGCGGCGCCGACCGCCACCACGGTGCGCACCGGGCGATCGATCAGGGTGCGCGGAGCGAGGATGCTGACGCTCCAATGGGTTTCCTCGATCTGCTGGGTCTGGGTCAGCCAGGCATCGGGATTGAGGTTCAGCGGGCGCGGGTCCTGGGTCGGGTAGGGCTGGATGGCGACGATCGCCTGGCGTTCTTCATCGCTCAAGGGACGGGTCGCGCGAAAGCGCCATTCGGGGCGCGAAGTGATGATCACCACGCCATTGTGGTCGGTCAGCAGCAATTGCTCCGGGGTCCGGCCCCAGAGGCTTTCGGTGTGGTCCAGGTCGACCTTGACCACCAGCACGCCGAGAATCCGCTCACCGTCGCGCACCGCGGCGGCGAAGAAGTAGCCGCGTTTGGCCGAGGTAGTGCCCAGGCCGAAGAAACGTCCGAGGCGCCCGGCCATGGCTTCGCTGAAATACGGGCGGAAGGCGAAATTGCGGCCGACGAAGCTGTCGCGCTTGTCCCAGTTGGAGGCCGCCAGGGTCTTGCCGCTGGCGTCCATCAGGTACATGACTTCGGCCCCGGTCTGGGCGCTGATGTTCTTCAGCAGGCGGTTGGCGTTGCCCTGGGTCACGCCATCGTCGGGCGCGCCGAGCACGGCACGCAGGGCCGGCAGGTCGCCGAGAATCTGCGGCAGCACTTCGTAGCGGTGCAGGGTGCCCAGCAGGTTGGCCACGTACAGGTCGAGGGTCTGGCGATTCTGGCTGGTCAGCTCGTTGCGGTAGTAGCGTTCGGCCAAGTGTTGCAGCGGCCACAGCAGCGGCGCCAGGCACAGGGCCAGCAAGGCCAGGCTGCGCCAGCGGGGACGACGGGGAAGGGGTGCGGTCATGGAAATGGCGCCTGTGGATACAGGCGCATTATGCCTAGCCCTGCTCGGCAAGACACTCGCGCAGTGCGCTGTGCCAGTCTGGCTGGGTCACGCCCCATTCCCGAGCCAGGCGGCTGCAGTCCAGGCGCGAGTTCAACGGCCGCGGGGCCGGTGTCGGGTAGGCGCTGGCGGGGATGGCTTGCAGCACTGCGCAGGGTTTGCCGTTGGCCAGCAAGTGCTCGCCGATGGCCTGGGCGAAACCGAACCAGGAAGTCTCGCCCTGGGCGCTCAGGTGGTAGGTGCCCCAGGCACCCGCTCTGCCGGCCAGCCAGCGTTCGATCAGGGCCCGAGTGCTGTTGGCGATGCTACCGGCCCAGGTCGGCGCGCCGATCTGGTCGGCCACCACCCGTAACTCGGGGCGCTCCTGCAGCAGGCGCTGCATGGTCAGCAGGAAGTTCTTGCCATGGCTGGCATAGACCCAGCTGGTGCGCAGGATCAGGTGCTGCCCCTGAACCTCACGGATGGCCCGCTCGCCGGCCAGTTTGCTCTGGCCGTAGACCCCCAGTGGATTGGGCTCGTCGTCCTCCACATAGGGCGTGTCCTTGCGCCCGTCGAACACGTAGTCGGTGGAGTAGTGGATCAGTGGCACGCCCAGGGCCTGGGCTTCTTCGGCGAAGATCCCGGGGGCCCTGGCGTTGATTGCAAAGGCCAGCTCCGGCTCGTTTTCGGCCTGATCGACCGCGGTGTGGGCGGCAGCATTGATGATCAGGTCCGGCCGCACGGCGCGTACTTGCTGGCGGATCTGCTCCGGGTGGCTCAGGTCCAGCTGCCCGCGGCCCAGGACCACCAACTCGCCCAGGTCGCCGAGTCGCTGCTGCAGCTCCCGGGAAACCTGGCCGTGCTGGCCGCTGATGAGGATTTTCAAGGGGGTGGTCATGGGAAGACTTCAGCCTCTGCCAGCAAGGTACCTGCCTGATCCTTGGCGGACAGTTGCGGTGGCTCGGTGAGCTCCCAGTCAATGGCGAGCGTCGGGTCGTCCCAGCGAATGCTGCGCTCGGCGGAAGGTGTGTAGTAATCAGTGGTCTTGTAGAGGAACTCGGCGAAGTCGCTGAGCACCACGAAGCCATGGGCAAAGCCTTCCGGCACCCAGAGCTGGCGATGGTTCTGGGCCGACAGCCGCACCGCGACCCATTGGCCAAAGTGGGGGGAACTGCGACGGATGTCGACCGCGACGTCGAGCACTTCGCCCTGGGTGACGCGCACCAGTTTCCCCTGGGTGTTCTGCAACTGATAGTGCAGGCCGCGCAGCACGCCTTTTTGCGAGCGGGAATGATTGTCCTGGACGAAATCCACGCGAACACCAGTGGCCTCTTCGAAGGCTCTGGCATTGAAGCTCTCGTAGAAGAAACCGCGCTCATCGCCAAACACCTTGGGTTCGATGATCAGCACGCCGGGCAGCTTGGTGGGGATGACCTTCATTGCGCCTCCCCGGCCAGGGTGAACAGGTACTGGCCATAGCCGGTCTTGCCGAAATAGGCGGCGCGCTCCAGCAGGTGCTCGCGGCTGATCCAGTGGTTTTCGTAGGCGATTTCTTCCAGGCAGGCGACTTTCAGGCCCTGGCGGTGCTCGATGGTCTGCACGTACTGCGAGGCTTCCAGCAAGCTGTCGTGGGTGCCGGTGTCGAGCCAGGCGAAGCCCCGGCCGAAGCGCTCCACATGCAGGTCGCCACGCTTGAGGTAGGCGTTGTTGACGTCGGTGATCTCCAGTTCGCCACGGGGCGAGGGCTTGACCGCCTTGGCGATCTGCACCACGTCGTTGTCGTAGAAATACAGGCCGGTGACGGCGTAGCTGGATTTTGGCTTCGTGGGTTTCTCTTCGATGGACAGGGCACGGCCTTCGCTGTCGAAATCGATGACGCCGAAACGCTCCGGGTCCTTGACCCAGTAGCCGAACACCGTGGCCCCGGAGCTGCGCTTGACGGCGTCGCGCAGTTGTTCGCCGAAGTACTGTCCGTGAAAGATGTTGTCACCGAGGATCAGGCAAACCGGGTCATTGCCGATGAACGCCTCGCCGATCAGGAAGGCCTGGGCCAGACCATCCGGCGAAGGCTGCTCGGCGTAGCTGAAGCGCACCCCGAACTGGCTGCCATCGCCCAGCAGGTTGCGATACTGCGGCAGGTCCTGGGGGGTGGAGATGATCAGGATGTCCTGGATGCCGGCCAGCATCAGCACCGAGATCGGGTAGTAGATCATCGGCTTGTCATAGATTGGCAGCAGCTGCTTGGAAACGCCGAGGGTGATGGGGTGCAGACGGGTGCCGGAGCCCCCCGCCAGAATAATGCCTTTGATCATGCAATCAGATCCTTGATGTCGGTGGAACCCAGGCGTTCGCCCTGGTAGCTGCCGTCCTGTACCCGGCGGCACCACTCGAGGTTTTCCAGGTACCACTGCACGGTCTTGCGCAGGCCGCTGGTGAAGGTTTCTTCCGGTACCCAGCCCAGTTCCCGCTCGATCTTGCCGGCATCGATGGCGTAACGCAGGTCGTGGCCAGGACGATCCTGGACGAAGGTGATCAGGTCGGCGTAGTGCACGACGCCCTGGGGTTTTTGCGGGGCCAGCTCTTCCAGCAGGCTGCAGATGCCCTGCACCACGTCGATGTTTTTCTGCTCGTTATGGCCGCCGATGTTGTAGGTTTCGCCGACCACGCCCTCTGTCACCACCTTGAACAGGGCACGGGCGTGATCTTCGACGTACAGCCAGTCGCGAACCTGCAGGCCGTTGCCATACACCGGCAGGGGCTTGCCGGCCAGGGCATTGAGGATCACCAGCGGGATCAGCTTCTCGGGGAAGTGGAACGGGCCGTAGTTGTTGGAGCAGTTGGTGATCAGCACCGGCAGGCCGTAGGTGCGCTGCCAGGCGCGGACCAGATGGTCGGACGCGGCCTTGCTGGCGGAGTAGGGCGAGCTGGGGGCGTAGGGCGTGGTTTCGGTGAACAGGTCGTCGACGCCATGCAGGTCGCCATAGACCTCGTCGGTGGAAATATGGTGGAAGCGGAAGGCCTGCCTTTGCGCTTCGGGCAGGTCGTGCCAGTAGGCGCGGGTTGCCTCCAGCAGGCTGTAGGTGCCGACGATATTGGTCTGGATGAAATCCGATGGCCCGTCGATGGAGCGGTCGACATGGGACTCCGCCGCCAGGTGCATGATCGCCTGGGGCTGAAAACGTGCCAGCACGGTGCTGACGGTGGCCTGGTCGACGATGTCCGCCTTGACGAACTCATAGCGGCTGTCGCTGGCGATGCTCTGCAGCGATTCCAGGTTGCCTGCGTAGGTCAGTTTGTCCAGGTTCAGCACTTCGTGTTCGGTGTTTTGGATCAGATGGCGGACCAGAGCCGAGCCGATAAATCCGGCTCCGCCGGTGACGAGAATGCGCATGTTGGAGGGCCTGTGTCCTTGAAAACGGTCATTTGCTGCAAAAAAGCAGCATAGCTTGTCGACATGGCGTCTGAGGTGCAATAGGCGCCATCAGTCGATTTCACCGCAAGCGGTCGGAAATTTCGCAAAGTGAAGGTTTGAGGCAGGGACGGTTACTCCCTGGTTCCCCGTTTTTTTGGCTTGCACAACACCCTGCACAATGGCGATATAAGCGCCCGATAACAATTCCAGGGGTCGTTGTATGTTGCTCGCCACCTTGATCCACCGTGCCAGTCTGCCCAGTCCCCAGGTTAGCGCGCAGCAAGCGCTGGACCTGCTGGAAACCCATTACGGCCTGCAGGGGACCCTGCAGTCCCTGGGCAGCCAGCAGGACCTCAACTATCGCCTCGACTGTCCCCAGGGGCGCTTTGTCCTGAAGATCTGTCGCGGTGACTATTCGGTCCTGGAGTTGCAGGCGCAGCACGCGGCGCTCAAGCATCTGCAGCAACATCCCGAGCTGCGAGTGCCGAGGGTGATTGCGGCGAAGAACGGTGCGGACCTGCTGTCCCTGGAGATTGCCGGGCAAGCGCTGCACGTCCGACTGCTGGACTATATAGAAGGGCGCTCCCTGACCCACCTGCCGCACCTGAGCGGGGAACTGGTGGCGGGCCTGGGTCGGCTCTGCGGGCAGATGGACCTGGCCCTGGCGGATTTCCAGCACCGGGGCCTGGAGCGCACCCTGCAATGGGATGCGCGGCATGCCCAGGCGCTGATCGGGCATTTGTTGCCGGTGATCCGCGACCCGCAGCAACGGGCCTTGATCGCCGACAGCGCACAGCGCGCCGAGCGACGCCTGCAACCTTTGCTTGCGCAGTTGCCGGTGCAGGCGATCCATATGGATATCACCGATGACAACGTGGTCTGGCAGCGCGATGCCCTGCGTCACTGGCAGTTGCAGGGGGTGATTGATTTTGGCGACCTGATCCGCACCTGGCGCATCACCGATCTGTCGGTGACCTGCGCGGCACTGCTGCATCACGCCGAGGGCGATCCGCTGCGCATCCTGGCGGCGATCCAGGCCTACCACCAGGTCAATCCGTTGCAACGGGCGGAGCTGCTGGCGCTCTGGCCTCTGATCGTGGCGCGTGCCGCCGTGCTGGTGCTCAGTGGCGAGCAGCAGGTCAGCATCGATCCGGGCAACGACTACTCCCGCGCGAACCTGGCCCATGAGTGGGAAATTTTCCGGGTGGCCAGTTCCGTGTCTTTCGAGTTCATGGAAGCGGCCATCCTCAGCGCCGTCGGTCAGTCGTTGCCAGCCATCGGTAGCGAGGGTTTCGCCCCGCTGTTGCCGAGCCTGGTGGGCCGCGAGTTTGCCCTGATCGACCTGGGCGTGCTCAGCCCGCACTTCGAAGCCGGCAACTGGGAACAGCCGGGGATCGATGATCAGCTGTTGGCCGAAGCCGGCGCCGCACATGGCCTGGCCGCCAGCCGTTATGGCCAGTACCGCCTGTCGCAAACCCGTCCCGACAGTGCCGAAGAACCCTCCACCTGCGCCCTGCACGTGCAACTGCAAGTACCGGCGGGCACTGCGGTGGAAGCGCCATTCGCCGGAGTCCTGCACCGTGGCGAGCAAGGCCTGTTGCGCCTCGATGGCCCGACCCTGAGCGTGCTCCTGTGGGGCGTCGAGCCTTCACTGCACCCGGGGGCGGCCCTGGTCAAGGGCCAGGTGCTGGGCGCAGTGGCGGCGGATGGCCGGCTCAAGGTCCAGCTGTGCCGGGGAGCCGAACTGGACCCGCCGCTGTTTTGCAGCCCGTCCCGGGCCCCGGCCTGGCAAGCCCTGTGCCCCTCGCCAGCGGCGCTGCTGGGGCTGGCCTGCGACGCCGAACCGGAGCTGGATCCACAGACCCTGCTGGAGCGCCGCGATGCCAGCTTTGCGCGCTCGCAGAAGCACTACTACGTCGACCCGCCGCGGATCGAACGCGGCTGGCGCAATCACCTGATCGACATGCAGGGGCGTTCCTACCTGGACATGCTCAACAACGTCGCGGTGCTCGGCCATGGCCATCCACGCATGGCGGCCGTGGCGGCGCGGCAATGGTCGCTGCTCAATACCAACTCGCGTTTTCACTATGCCGCGATCGCCGAATTCTCCGAGCGCCTGCTGGCCCTGGCGCCGGACTCCATGGACCGGGTGTTCCTGGTCAATAGCGGCACCGAGGCCAATGACCTGGCGATCCGCCTGGCCTGGGCCTACAGCGGTGGGCGCGACATGCTCAGCGTGCTGGAGGCCTATCACGGCTGGTCGGTGGCGGCCGATGCGGTATCCACTTCCATTGCCGACAACCCCCAGGCCCTCACCAGTCGCCCGGACTGGGTGCACCCGGTCACGGCGCCCAATACCTATCGTGGCGAGTTCCGCGGCGCGGACAGCACACCGCAGTATCTGCGCAGCGTCGACCAGCAGTTGCACAAGCTGGAGCAGCAGGACCGCCAGTTGGCCGGCTTCATCTGCGAACCGGTGTATGGCAATGCCGGGGGCATCTCCCTGCCGCCGGGCTATCTGCAGGCCGTCTACGAACGGGTCCGGGCTCGGGGCGGAGTGTGCATCGCCGATGAGGTCCAGGTCGGTTACGGGCGCATGGGCCAGTTCTTCTGGGGCTTTGAAGAGCAGGGCGTGGTGCCGGACATCATCACCATGGCCAAGGGCATGGGTAACGGCCAGCCTCTGGGCGCGGTGATCACCCGGCGCGAGATCGCCGAGGCGCTGGAGGCCGAAGGCTATTTCTTTTCCTCGTCCGGCGGCAGCCCGGTCAGTTGCCGCATTGGCCTCGCGGTGCTGGATGTGATGCAAGAGGAAGGGCTCTGGGACAACGCCCGGGTGGTGGGCGAACACTTCAAGCAACGCCTGGAGGCGCTCAAGGAGCGGCATCCGCTGGTGGGGGCGGTGCACGGTTCCGGTTTCTACCTGGGGCTGGAGCTGATCCGCAATCACCAGACCCTGGAGCCGGCCACCGAGGAAACCACCCTGCTGTGCGATCGCCTGCGGGAACTGGGGATCTTCATGCAACCCACCGGTGATTACTTGAACATCCTCAAGATCAAGCCGCCGATGGTCACCAGCCGGCAGAGCGTGGATTTCTTCGTCGACATGCTGGACAAGGTGCTGGGCGAGGAGCTGTAAGGGCTCGTCGTTCGCTTGCGTTCCTCTCCATTCGCCGGCAAGCCGGCTCCTACACCCCCTCTGTAGGAGCCGGCTTGCCGGCGAATGTGCTTATTATTAATCGATTGTTATCGGCTTTTTGTCGGAAATTATCCACGGGCACGATTTTTTAAGCTTCTAAAGTCGATATTTATCGGATATAAAGTGGCCGTCGCCGGGCACGGCCCTACCCTGTCCCGACCTTTTCCCATTGTCATCGACCGCGTCCATTGCCCGGGAGTTGTTCCATGAGCCGTATCGTTACCGTCGCCGCTACCCAGATGGCCTGTTCCTGGGACCTTGAGGCCAATCTCGAAACCGCCGAAAAACTGGTCCGTGAAGCCGCCGCCAAGGGCGCGCAGATCATCCTCATCCAGGAGCTGTTCGAGGCCCCGTACTTCTGCCAGAAGCCCAACCCGGACTACCTGCAACTGGCCACCACGGTGGACCGCAACGTCGCCATCGCGCATTTCCAGAAAGTTGCCAAAGAGCTGCAGGTGGTGCTGCCCATCAGCTTCTACGAGCTGGCCGGGCGGGCGCGCTTCAACAGCATCGCGATCATCGATGCCGACGGCAGCAACCTGGGGATTTATCGGAAAAGCCACATCCCGGACGGCCCCGGCTACCACGAGAAGTACTACTTCAACCCGGGCGATACCGGCTTCAAGGTGTGGAACACTCGCTACGCGAAGATCGGCGTGGGCATCTGCTGGGACCAGTGGTTCCCCGAGTGCGCCCGCAGCATGGCCCTGCAAGGTGCGGAGCTGCTGTTCTATCCCACCGCCATCGGCAGCGAGCCCCACGACAGCAGCATCTCTTCCCGTGATCACTGGCAGCGCGTGCAGCAGGGCCATGCCGGGGCCAACCTGATGCCGCTGATTGCCAGCAACCGCATTGGCAACGAAGAGCAGGACGGTTACGACATCACCTTCTACGGTTCGTCCTTCATCGCCAATCAGTTCGGCGAGAAGGTTCAGGAGCTCAACCAAACTGAAGAAGGTATCCTTGTGCACCGCTTCGACCTCGACGAGCTCGAACACATTCGCAGCGCCTGGGGCAGTTTCCGTGACCGCCGTCCTAACCTCTATGGCGCATTGAAAACCCTCGACGGTTCCCTGGAGTCCTGAACACTATGAGCACTTTGCACAGCACGCCGCGCGCCGACGGTTTCTACATGCCGGCCGAATGGGCGACCCAGACCCAGACCTGGATGATCTGGCCCGAGCGTCCGGACAACTGGCGCCTGGGTGGCAAGCCGGCCCAGGCCGCCCACGCCGCGGTGGCCAAGGCCATTGCCCGTTTCGAACCGGTGACCGTGGCGGTGTCCGCGGCCCAGTATGAAAACGCCCGGGCGCGCCTGGACGTGCCCAATATCCGCGTGGTGGAAATGTCCAGTGACGATGCCTGGGTCCGCGACACCGGCCCGACTTTCGTCATCAACCACAGCGGCGAGGTGCGCGGTGTGCACTGGGGCTTCAATGCCTGGGGCGGTTTCGAGGGCGGCTTGTACTCGCCGTGGAATCGTGACGAACAAGTGGCCAGCAAAGTGTTGGAAATCGAGCGTTGCCAGGAGTACCGCACCGAAGGTTTCGTGCTTGAGGGCGGCTCGATTCACGTCGACGGCGAAGGCACCCTGATCACCACCGAGGAATGCCTGCTCAACCACAACCGCAACCCGCACCTGTCTCGCGAGCAGATCGAGGCGGTGTTGCGCGAGCATCTGGCGGTGGAGCGGATCGTCTGGCTGCCGGACGGTCTGTACAACGACGAAACCGATGGTCATGTGGATAACTTCTGCTGCTACGTGCGTCCGGGTGAAGTGTTGCTGGCCTGGACCGACGACCCCCAGGACCCCAACTATCCACGTTGCCGGGCGGCCATGCAGGTGCTGGAAAACACCCTCGACGCCAAGGGGCGCACCTTTAAGGTGCACAAGATGTCGATTCCCGGCCCGTTGTACGCCACCGCAGAGGAATGCGCCGGGGTCGATGCGGTGCAGGGCAGTCAGGAGCGCAATCCTTCCGTGCGCCTGGCCGGTTCCTATGTGAACTTCCTGATCGTCAATGGCGGGATCATCGCCCCGAGTTTTGACGATCCGATGGATGCCCAGGCCAAGTCCATCCTCCAGGCGCTGTTCCCCGAGCATGAAGTGGTGATGGTGCCGGGGCGCGAACTGTTACTGGGGGGCGGCAATATCCATTGCCTTACCCAACAGCAGCCTGCGCCACAGCGAGTTTGAGTGCCGTTGTAACAGTGATCGCGCAAGGCCGGTCGCTGTATCACTCCTGAGGCTTTTCAGCGAGCCCGCAGCCCAGAAGGGTTGCGGGCTTTTTCATGGCCGTATGTCGGCACACCCGACACATTGGCATAGCTCTTGTATCTGCCATGAAGTGATTCTGAGACATGTGGAACTTATGTTGTTCTGTCATAAACCTTGGATAAGTTAAGTCGCTCAGGAACCAGGAGAGAGCGCTGGAATGAACATGGTCAGCGAGCGTGCATCCCATCCCTTGGCAATGAGTAACGAGTCGCTGCAGGCTCTGGCGCAATGGTTGAAGTCCAATGGAACGCGTCAGATCAGGGAACCTGATCCGCGCCGGATCATCGTTGAGCGTTACCCCGCTGGATTGCTCAGCGAGGCGGAACTGCAGGCACTGTGGGATGTGGTCAAAGGATAGAAAACGACGGATTGTAAAAAGCGCTGCCGGGATGGCAGCGCTTTTTTTTCGCCGGTCGTTTTAGAAGCGGTAGTTGCCGGTAACCACCAGGCTGCGCGGTTCGCCCGGCTGGATCTGAAAGGCGCTGGTGGCCGAGCTGTAGTACTCGCGGTCGGCGATGTTGTTCAGCGCCGCGCGCACGTCCCAGTCCTTGTGTCGGTAGCCGGCCAGGGCATCCCAGCGGCCGTAGCCCGGCAGCACAACGGTGTTGGCGCTGTCGGCGTAGCGGTCGCCCACCAGGGTCAGGCCGGTTTCGGCGTACCAGCCCAGTTCCGGCTTCCAGGTGATGAACAGGCTGCCATTGCGCTTGGCCACGTTGTTCACCCGCTTGTCTTCGAAGCCGTTGTTGTCCTTGACCACCACCGCGTCCTGCAGGCCGATGCCGCCGCGCAGGTACCAGTTGCCGACGAGCTTGCCGTTGGCAGTCAACTCGATACCCCGGGAGCGTTGCAGGCCGGTCATGAGGATGATGTTGCGGTCCAGTGGGTCGGTGGTGCGACGGTTGTAGAGCTCCAGTTCGTACACCGCCAGGGTGGTGCTCAGGCGTTCGTCCAGCCAGTCGCTCTTGACCCCGACTTCCTTCTGTCGGGTCAGCTCCGGGCTCAGGTCGTTGCCATTGCCAGCCGCGTTCGGGGTGATGCCGATCAGGCCACCGCCCACCGGCGCGAACGACTTGCTCCAAGAGGCATAGAACGAGTGGTGCTCCAGCGGCGTCCAGACCACCCCCAGGCGCGGGCTGACGCTGTGGCTGTCGCGGCTGTCGGAAACCCCGGTGCGACGGTTGGTGGTCTGCACCTCGAAATTGTCGTAACGCAGTCCGGCCAGCAGTTGCCACTGATCGTTCAGGCGCAGTTGGTCCTGCACGTAGAGCGCCCGGCTTTCCACCTCGGTGTGGTTGTTGCTCCAGACCTGCATGCGCCCGGTATGGCTCTGGTACGGGTTGGGGTTGTACAGGTCGACGGCGGGCACTTCCTGGTTGCCGGGGCCCGAGGTGGCGGCGTTGTAGAGGATCGGGTCGCGGCGCTGGCTGCCGAACTCCAGGCCGGTGAGCAGGCGGTGCTCCAGGCCGAAGGTGTCGAAGCGGCCTTCCAGTTCGCTGTTGTTGTAGATGTTGCGGGTCTTCAGGTCTTGCTGCCAGCGTTGGCGCTGCACCTTGCCGGTGCTGGCGTTGTAGCCGGTCTGGTAGGTGTTGTCGAAATCGCTGTCGAGCTTGAACAGCCCCAAGGTGTGGCGCAGCTGCCAGCTGTCGTTGAGCTCGTAAGTCAGCTTGGAGCGCAGGGATTGGGCCTTGTCATCGATGTAGTCGCGGTGGTCGCCGTAGGTGGTTTCCTTCCCGACGTTCGCCGGGCGGCCGTTGAGGCTGGTGATGCCGCGGTCCGGGGTGCGGTTGTAGCGGCTGTATTCGTACTGCACCAGCCAATTCAGCTCCGGGGTGAGTTGCCAGCTCATGGACGGTGCGAACAGCTGGCGATTGCCGCTGACGCCGTGGCGGAAACTGTTCTGGTCCTGGTTGCCCAGGTTCAGGCGCAGGCTGAGGTTCTCCGTCGGGTCGGCGCTCAGGTCGGCGTACAGGCTGCGCAGGTCCTGGCTGCCGCCCTGGACTTCGACGCTGGAACGACGGCCGAACTCCGGCAGCTTGCTCACTCGATTGACGATACCGCCCTGGCTGCCACGGCCGTAGAGCACGGCTGCCGGGCCCTTGAGCACTTCGATGCGCTCGATGTTGTGCAGGTCGCGTACGTACTGGCTGTCGTCGCGGATGCCGTCCAGGTAGAAGTCGTTGCTGGCGTCGAAACCGCGGATCCGCAGGCTGTCGAAGCGGGTGTCGGCACCGCTGCTGACGTTGGGAATGCCGCTCAGGGCGCTACCCAGATCGTTGTGGCCGTAGTCCAGCACGTTGGCGGTCTTGATCGTATCGATGGCCTGGGGCACATAGCGTGCAGCGGTGGCGGTGCGAGTCGCGGTGCTGACTTCCTTGACCCGGGGATCGTCGGGATCGGCCTCGGCTTCGACGCTGATGGAGGTGGTTGGCAGAGAGGTGCTGGCGGCGCAGGCGAAACCGGCGGTCAGCAGGGTGCAGAGTCCCAGGGACAGGGGCGTAAGGCGGAAATGGGCAGGCATCTGAAGCGCATCCGAAAGGCAGGTGAGTCGATGGGTGCGAATGATAATGCGTGCTATTTACTAACGTTAATTATTATCCAAAGGTTCCCTTGCTCTATTGTTTCTAATTATGTCGTTGCCGTATCTGCCCGCATACACGGACTAAACAGAGGGATTCGTCCGGTTCGCGCAACAGACTAAAAGCCATTTCGAGGTTTTTCCCCTGGCGTCCGGGGCATAGTCTGCATGCCATCGAACACTCAAGATCCTGTTGGAGTCCCCATGTCCTCGGCCACCCTTCACTACATCTATGACCCGTTGTGCGGCTGGTGCTACGGCGCCAAGCCGCTGGTGCAGGCGGCCCTGGCCGTGTTGCCGGTGCAGGCCCATGGGGGCGGCATGATGACCGGCCGCAACCGCCAGCCGGTGTCGCCACAGCTGCGCGATTACGTCATGCCCCATGACCGGCGCATTGCCGAGTACACCGGGCAACCTTTCGGCCAGGCCTATTTCGAAGGCCTGCTGCGCGACCACTCGGCGGTATTCGATTCGGCGCCGCCGATTGCCGCCGTGTTGGCGGCCGAGGCCCTGGATGGGCGCGGACTGCAATTGCTGGGACGCCTGCAGACCGCCCATTACCTGGAAGGCCGGCGGATTGCCGATCGCGAAGTCCTGCTGGAATTGGCGCAGGGCCTGGGCTTGGCTGTCGAGGCATTTGCCCCGGCTCTCGATCGGGCTACGGCCACTGAGCTGGATGACCACATAAAGGCCAGCCGCGCGCTGCTGGCCAAAGTCGGTGGTCAGGGTTTTCCGACCCTGGTGCTGGAGCGCGATGGTCGCTATCAGTTGCTCGATATCAGCCCCTGGCTGGGCAAACCGGAGGCTTTTGCCCACTGGCTGAAAACCTCCCTGGGCGCTGGTTCCGGCCCGCAAGACGGCGCCGTCCAGGCCTGTGGCCTGGACGGTTGTGCGCTCTGATCTCACCTGACCTGCATGGAGTCACCCATGGATAACCTCGCGTTGATCAAGAGCACCTACGAAGGTGCCAACTCCCAGGAAAATGCGCGCAACACCGCCGCGGCCCTGGCCCCCGATGCACGTTGGACCGAAGCGGCAGGCTTTCCCTATGCCGGCACCTACGTCGGCTTCGAGGCGGTGCTGGAGCATGTCTTCAAGCGCCTGGGCTCGGAATGGCAGGACTTCACCTTCAAGGTGGAAAACTACGTGGCCCAGGGCGACAAGGTCTTCGCCTATGGCAACTACCAAGGCATCTATAAGGCTTCGGGCAAGCCGATCGATGTACGGGTGGCCCATTTATGGACCCTCAAAAACGGCAAAGTCACCCACTTCGAACAATTCGTCGACAGCCACAGCGTGCAGCTGGCAATGCTCTAGCACGCAGTTCTTAGAATATTTTCAGCTATTCAAAGACGATTCACGAAATTGACACGTTGTTCAGGGCGCAGATAGGATTCGCCCCCAACGCCTGTGGCCAAGAGCCATATTTCAGAATAATAAAAGGCCCGCCGCGATCCCTCGTGGGCGGGTCTTTTGTTTCGTCGGTAGAAGAGCGTTTAAACGCCATAGCCGTGAGTGCTCACAGCGCGTCTCTAACCGTAATAAGGAAAATAAAATGTTGAAACAGCGGATCTGCCTGATTGCACTGGGGATTTTGAGCGCTACACAAGCCATGGCCGATGGCCAGGCCGACGCCAAGGGTTTTGTTGAAGACAGCAGTCTGAAAGTGCTGCTGCGCAACGCCTACATCGATCGCGACAAGAAAGACGGTAACCGTGACCAGAGCGAGTGGGGCCAGGCGGCCATCGGCACCTTCTCCTCGGGCTTCACCCAAGGCACCGTGGGCGTGGGCGTGGATGCCTTCGGTCTGTATGCACTGCGCCTGGACAAAGGCAGCCACAGCGGCGGCCAGGGCATCGACTTCTTCAAGCGCAGCGAGCACGGCAACCAGACCCCAGCAGGCGACCTGGCCAAGGCCGGCGCCGCGGTCAAGTTCCGCCTGTCCAACACCGTCCTGACCTACGGCGACCAGATGCCGTCCCTGCCGGTCCTGAACTACGACAACGCGCGCCTGCTGCCGGAAAGCTACACCGGTACCCTGATCACCTCCAAGGAGATCAAGGGCCTGGAGCTGAACGCCGGTCGCTTCACCGCCGAATCGCGCAAGAGCGCCGAAGGCCGTGACAGCGGTGGCCTGAAGTCGATCAACGTATTGGGCGGTAGCTACCAGTTCACCGAGCAGTTCAAGGGCGCGCTGTACGCTTCCGACGTCGAAGACGTGCTGAAGAAGCAATACGTCAACCTGAACTACGTGTTCCCACTGGCCACCGATCGCTCCCTGACCCTGGACTTCAACGGCTACCAGACCAAGCTGGACAAGGCCTATGCCAAAGATGCCGGCGCCGGCGGCCAGGACAACAAGATCTGGAGCCTGGCGGCCACCTACGCCATGGGCCCGCACTCGTTCACCCTGGCGCACCAGCGCAGCACCGGCGACAGCCACCTGGGCTACGCCTACGGCGGCTACCAGCGTGGTCAGAACCGCGTGGGCGATGGCGGCGGCACCATCTACCTGGCCAACTCCTACTGGTCCGACTTCAACGCTGAAGACGAGCGCAGCTGGCAGCTGGGCTACGGCCTGGACTTCGGCGCCTTCGGCGTACCGGGCCTGACCTACAACGTGGCCTACGTGCGTGGCGACAACATCACCACCTCGACCTCCACCGGCGGCACCGAGCGGGAAATCTTCAACCAGCTCAAGTACGTGGTGCAGAGCGGCCCGGCCAAGGACCTGAGCGTCAAGGTACGCAGCTCGATCCTGCGCGTATCGCAGAAATCCAGCGAGTACAACGACAGCGGCAACGAACTGCGGGTGTTCGTCGACTACCCGATCAACGTGTTCTGATGAGCGTTTGATCACCACCTGATTCTGGGTGGTTGTCGTGCAAAAAGCCCCGACTGGTTCGGGGCTTTTTCATGTTCGTCGGTTTCGCCATTGTCTTCGCTGACCGGGTCGAACAGCTTGTTGTGCCGGTAACCGTAAGGCCGCTGGTTGGTCGCTGGATCGAAGTCAGGGCTATGGGCCGGTGGATTGTTGCGCTCGAAGTCCTTGATCGCCGAAATGATGAATGACTCATACACCCGCCCGATCCAGCTGGGATTGTTCTTGAGGATTTTCAGTAGTCTTTCTGACAGTTCCATCTGCGGGTGGTCCTTGAGGGCAGGGCAGAGATTCTCGGCAAGTGCTTGGCCGATATCAATCTTGTTACAGTTCGCCTCTCCTTTCTGTCACGGATCATGTCGATGTTCCGTACCCTGCTTCGGGCCTGTGCCTGCTGAGCGTCGCCAGCATCGCCCACGGCCAGCCAGCGATGAACCCCTTGCAGGAAGGCGGCCGCTATCAGGCGTTCGAACAGCCGCTGCTGGTCAACGGTGTGCGCTTGCTGCGGATTTCGGAGCACCGTGACCGGCCGTTTCGGTTGATCGTGACCGGTCATTTCGCTAACGCGTGACCGCTCATTTCGGTAGCAACGTGACCGATTTTCCGCCTGTTCCGAAACAGGTGGTCACGGCTTACCGAAATCGCCGGTCACGACTTAGCGAAAGCCTTCCCCTTCGTTGCGCATGACCTGATGCGCCGCCATCCTCGACCGATTTCGGGAGAGGAAGATGGCGGCGCCGCGAGTAGCCATGCGAAACATCAAAGAATGTCTGCGCCTCAAGTTTGAGGCCGGCTTGTCCCACGAGAAGATTGCCCGTGCCTTGCAGCTGTCCAAGGGCGTGGTTAGCAAGTACATCGCGGCGGCGCGGGTGGCCGGGCTGGACTGGCCGGCGCTGGTGGCCATGGACGAGGCCGCGCTGGCGGCCGCCTTGTTTGCACCGACGTCGACGAACAAGCCGCGCGGTGAGCGAGTGCTGCCCGATGTGCTGAGCATCCACCGCGAGTTGCGACGCAAGGGCGTGACCTTGCAGCTGCTGTGGGAGGAATATCTCGCCGCGCATGCGGGCCAGCCGACCTACCGCTACACCCAGTTCGTCGAGCACTACCGGCGCTACGCCCAGACGCTCAAACGTTCGATGCGTCAGCTGCACCGTGCGGGCGAGAAGCTATTCATCGACTATGCCGGGCCGACGCTGCCGGTGGTCGACCCGGCCACCGGCGAAGTGCGCCGGGCGCACATCTTCGTCGCCGCCCTGGGCGCCTCGAATTACACCTATGCCTGCGCGACGCCAGGCGAAACCCAGGTGGACTGGCTGACCTCGCTGGGCCAGGCTCTGACCTACTTTGGCGGCGTGCCGGAAATGGTTGTGCCGGACAATCCGCGCGCCCTGGTCGCCCAGCCGGATCGCTACGAGCCGGGCCTGAACCGGGCCACGCTGGAGTGCGCGCGTCATTACCAGACGGTGATCCTGCCGGCACGGCCACGCAAGCCTCAGGACAAGGCCAAGGCCGAGGTGGCGGTGCAGGTGGTCGAGCGCTGGATCATGGCGCGGCTGCGCCATCGGCAGTTCTTCAGCCTGCATGCGCTTAACCAGGCCATCGCCGAGCTGCTGGAGGATCTGAATCGGCGCCCGTTCAAGCGGCTCGATGGCTGCCGGCGCGACTGGTTCGAGCGCCTGGATCGCCCGGCCTTGCGAGCGCTGCCGGTGCATCCCTACGAGGTCGCCACCTTCAAGCGCTGCAAGGTCAGCATCGACTACCACATCGAGGTCAATGGCAGCTTCTACAGCGTGCCCTCCGCCCTGGCCCGGCAGAACGTGGACGTGCGACTGACGGCACACACCCTGGAAGTGCTGCATGGCAACCGGCGGGTGGCCAGCCACCTGCTGCTGGGGCGACGCGGCGCTTACAGTACCCAGCGCGAGCACATGCCCGCGGCGCACCAGGCGCATCGCGAATGGACGCCACAACGCCTGCTCGACTGGGGCGCGCGGATCGGCCCCTACACGCGCCAACTGATCGATCACCAACTGACCCACAAGCCGCACCCGGAGATGGGCTACCGCGCCTGCCTCGGCCTGCTCTCGCTGGCCCGGCGCTATGGCAATGCACGCCTGGAAGCCGCTGCCGAACGTGCCGTACACCTGCGCGCCTTCACCGGGCGCAGCGTGCGCAACCTGCTCCAGCAAGGCCTGGATCAACAGCCGCTGCCCCAGCGTGCCGCCGAAACGACCTTACCCGGCGACCACGAGAACGTCCGTGGCGCCGACTACTACCAACCCCCGCAACAGGAGCTGTTCGATGATGCCGCAACACACCCTGAATCAACTGCACCAGCTACGCCTGGACGGCATGGCCCGCGCCCTGGAAGAGCAATGGACGCTGCCGGCCAGCCACAGCCTGAGCTTCGATGAACGCCTCGGCCTACTGCTCGACCGCGAACTGGCCTGGCGTGACAACCAGCGCCTGGTACGGCTGCGCAAGAAGGCCAAGCTCAAGTACGCCAACGCCTGCCTGGAAGATCTCGACCGCCGCACCGGACGCGCCCTGGACGAGCGTCTGATCGCCACCCTGGCCAGTGGCGACTGGATCCGCCAGCAGCACAACCTGCTGCTGACCGGCCCGACCGGTGCCGGCAAAACCTGGCTGGCCTGCGCCCTGGGCAACCAGGCCTGCCGCCAGGGCTATAGCACCCTGTACCTGCGCACCCCGCGCCTGCTGGAACAACTGCGCATCGCTCATGGCGACGGCAGCTTCGGCCGTACCCTGCAACAGCTGGCAAAGGTCGACGTCCTGGTGCTGGACGACTGGGCGCTAGCCCCGCTGGAGGAAGGAGCCCGGCATGACCTGCTGGAGGTGATCGACGACCGCGCTGGCAGCCGCTCCACCATCCTGACGAGCCAACTGCCCATCGAGCACTGGCACGGCTGGATCAACGACCCGACCCTGGCCGATGCCATCCTCGACCGCCTGGTGCACAACGCCTACCGACTGACGATGAAAGGCGAGTCGCTGCGCCGAAAAAAAGCCGAGGAACAAGCCGCATCGTGACCGATGCGATTACAATCCAGAACCCGCGCAACCGGGGTGGAAGCACCGGTCACGTATTAGCGAAACGCTCGGTCACGTTCACCGAAATCCGCACGCTTGCTGGGCTACTACAACGAAGCCCGGTCGCTGAAGTCGGTGGGTAACCTGCTGTTCTGGGGGGTTATTGCCGAGGGTGAGCCCCATGAAGTGGCTGCAGCGCTCAAACCTCTGTCAGAAAGGCTCGTCGCATGGCGAGCCTTTTTGTTCAATAACCTTGCCCGTCAGTCATCCGGATTGATCGCCAACTTCAGCTGATCGCCTTCCAGGTACACCACCGCCTCACGGCCATGGATATCCACGGGACGGGCTGAAATCGCCTCATGCTCCGGGACGATCTTGGACAGCACCTTGTACTGCACGTCGACCCGCCAGATACAGGCCCGCGGCCCCTCGTTATCGAAGTACATCACCGGGCGGGTTTCGCTCCAGGTGGGATTGACGATGCTCCAGCCGGCTTCGACTTCATTGTGCTCGGTGACGTTCTCGGAGTAGGTGTTGTTGCTCTGCCGGTCGTAGTCCAGGGACAGGCTGTAGTTCTCCTGATTGAGATCCTGGCCGACCCGCGCCCGGGCATGGCGCAGGGTGTTGGAGGGCGACTGGAACACCTGCTGGCTGGCTTCGGGCGCACTGCGCGAGCCCAGGCGATAGCGCATGCTGTGCTGCAACTCGCCGCCGCTGCGCTGGCGGAAATAGAACATCCCGTCGACGATGCCGGCGAAGCGCTGCCCCTGATCGTTGGCCCCCGGAGTGGCCCAGCCGACAAAGCCGATATCCCGGGCAATGGGGTACAGGCCGGGCTGGTCATCAGCGTATTCGTAGAGGGTGCCGACATAGCCTTCCAGCCCTCTCTGGTACTGACCGACGAACAGCACCACATGCAGCACGCCATCCAGCACCTGGGCGTCGACGATCTGCTGATCGCCCTGGGGCGGGGCGGCGGTGAACTTGGCCAGGGTGAAGCGCTGCCAGTCATCAGGGTCCTGCAGGCGGTACTGACGGGTGGGATCCATTGGCAGCAAGTCGCCCTTGGCGGGTGCCGGAGGGATCGGCAACAGCGTGAGCATTTTCACCTGGGCCCGATAGGCCGACTCCAGGCAGTCGCTGTCGATGCAGGTGTCGCGCACTTCCCGCAGCCACTGGGTTTGCAACAAGCGAAACACCTGCAGGTGCTTGAGCGTCTTGTAGCGGCGGTTCAACTCATCGTCCTGGGCGGACAGGGTCGGCGTGGCGCAGACGGTTTTTTCCACCAGGGTCGAGGCCTTGGCGCAGTCGAAACCGGCGGCCTGCACCTGGGACATGCACGCAGCCAGGGCCAGGCCCGTAACGACAAGCGACGGCAGAGGAAACTTCATCAAAACATCCTTGTAGGCAAGCGAGCGCAGATCAGGGGGCGGGGAAGGTTTGCAGATAGGCCAGCAGATTATCGATTTTTTCCTCATCGCTCAGCCCCCAGAAAATCATCCGCGTGCCGGGCACCACGGCCTTGGGATCTTCCAGGTACTGGATGAGCTTGTCCCGGGTCCAGACAATGCCCGATGACTTCATGGCGGTTGAATATTGATAGTCTGCGGCGCTGCCGGCCGGTCGATCGATGATGCCGTTGAGCTGCGGCCCGAATGAGCTGCGCACTGAAGGGCCGATGTTATGGCAGCCGCTGCACAGGCGCTTGAACAGCTTGGCACCGGCCTCGGCATCGCCGGCCATGGTCGGCGCGCTGAACAGCAGGGAGTGGAGTAACAGGGTCAGGATCGATACGGCGATGGGCTTCATGTTCTGTCTGCATGCAGCGGAAATCGGCGGCTATTTGATCATGAAGAGCCTCTGTTCGGGAGAACGTGCGGCAATTTTCTGTGACGCCGCTGCAGGCACCCGAAACAACAGGCGCCTCGTGTTTCTGCCGACCGGCTTGAGAACCTTGGGTGCTGAGGGGGCGCTCATCGCAGCAGAAAAAATCTAAATCCATCCTCTTGTTTTTACGAGGTTTAAACCTGCACCGCAGGTTCAGTCCTGCTGCCGGCGCTCGTGTCACCGGCGGAGTACTAGACTGTATCTGTACCTCTGAAGCACAGATCGTTGCAGAGGCAAGGAGGTGTCAAGTGGATGTTCGTGATACCTATCGGGAAATTGAGCAGGCCCTGGGCCAGGTACCTGAGTGGATCAAGCAGATGCCGGAAGGCGGGGCGAATGGATTCTGGGGAATGGCACGGGATTTTTGGCTGGCTGAGACAAAAATTCCTAATAAATATAAAGAGTTGATAGGTCTGGCAGTGTCCGGGGCGACTCGCTGCAAGTACTGCGCCCTGTTCCATACGGAAGCTGCGCGGCTGTTTGGCGCCAGCGATGAAGAAATATCCGAAGCCAGCTTCATGGGGGCATTGACCATGATGGGCAGCACTTTCATTAATGCCCAGCAAATTGACTATGAGCAGTTCCAGCAGGAAACGTTGAGTATCGTCCGGTATGTCAAAGACCACTCACAAGCCAAGGCCGCCTAGGCCGCTGCAGGAACCCGCCCTGCGTCAGCTGGTAAAGGATCAGTTGCTTGTCACCACCGGCGATGGTCCGAGGACCACCGCTCGGTGGCAAGCGGCTGTGCTGCGAGCCATCGGCGAACTGATGCAGGACGGCGAAAGCGCCCGCGAAGAAAACCAGGACCTGCGCATCCCCTTCGCCAAAGCCCTGCATGACCTCTATGGAGGCCGCAAGTCCGATGCCGAGTTGACGGAAATGGTCTTGCTGATGCTGGAAGTGGAAACCGTCCCCCTGCTTGGCAAAGGCGGGCAGTGACCGTTCCTGGCGCTGTATGGTGGCAGGTGTTGTCGGTAAGGGGGCCGTTGTGCGAGTCATAAGGGTACTTTCCAATATCGAATTGGTAGGTACCCTTATTAGCGCTGGCTACCCTCGGAATCCAACGGAACGCCAAAACGAAAAAACCCGCCAGAAGGCGGGTTTTTCGGGGGTTCCAGAGATTTTGAAAGCCTTCTCTGGAACCTTGTATGGTGCCGGCACCAGGAATCGAACCCGGGACCTACTGATTACAAGTCAGTTGCTCTACCAACTGAGCTATACCGGCGTGTCAGGGCGACGATTATAGCGATTGGCGGGGTTCTGTAAACCCCTGAAATCTGACTATTTTTATCTGGGCACCGGGTTTTCGTCCGTGAGCCAAAAAAACGGGGTAGGTCGCTGCTCAAGGAACGTCAGGGCCGGGTGGGGCGCGGAGGTATCTCTCGGGCTTTGATCGTGGAGGTGGCGGTAGGTTTATCGCGTTGTGCTGTTGTTGCTTGCCAATTATTAATTGGAATATGCCCAGTCTCTCAAGTTCTTGTAAAACATGACCGTATATCCCGACAGGTTGAATTAAAAAATAACTGGTCTAGGTTTGATTGGAGCCCCGTTGTAGCAGGCGGCTAACTTGTCGGCCTATATGGCCTGTGCAAAAAATGGAGAGAGTCATGTCGAAGGAAGCTATCAAGCACCATCATCTAACGGCGATCCAGCATCATGAGGCAGCGAAAAAGCACGAGGAGGCGGCGATTCACCATAAACACCTGGCTGAGCGCCACCAGTCGGCAGTTCAGGCCCATGAAAACTCGAGGGATGGTGTTGTTTCGAAACTCAAGGGCGACTGGCGCAAGCATTTGGACGAGTCCAAGAAAAAAGTTGAGTCTGCGTATAAAACCTCGGCGCGGGCACACAAGAAAACCAGGGAAGTTGCCAAGTAACAACCCTGCTTGAAACTTGAAGCTGATGAGTTGTCTATTTTAAAGACAACTTTCTGATCAAGTCTGAAACAGATTGGCTATCTGTGGCGTATCCCCCCTCAAGTCATCGTGAAGTGTATGGGCATGATTATATGAGGGGGGATATCTTTAATTAACGTTGCTGTGGCTGCTTATAAAATCCGTGTTTTCCGGCTCGCCCTGGGCGTTGTGAAACACGCTATCGGGATAGGGGTACCACCAGCTCTGAATACGTGGCTTGTGGTCGATGATGACCATCTTCGAACGGCGAAACGCGTCCAGTCCCTGGCGGCCCAGTTCGCTGCCGATCCCTGACATTTTCCAGCCGCTCAATGGCAGGGCGTCGTTGTCCACCAGGGGGTTGTTGATCCATACCATCCCCGCTTCAAGGCGCTCGGCCGCCTCCATCGATTCGGTCAGGTTGGTGGAAAACAGTGAGGCTCCCAGGCCGAATGGCGAGTCGTTGGCGCGGCGGATGGCCTCGTCGAAATCGGCGACGCGACACACCGCCGCCACTGGCCCGAAGCATTCTTCCTGGAGAATCGCCATGTCACCGGTGACGCCACTGAGGATGGTCGGCTCGTAGAACCAGCCGACCGGGCGATCCTGTGGGATGCGTCCGCCGCAAAGCACTCGGGCGCCTTTGGACACGGCGTCTTCCACCAGGCGTATGACTTTGTCCCGTGCTGCTTCGCTGACCAGCGGTCCGATCTCGGAGCGCTCCAGGCCGTGGCCAATGCGCAGTTGGCGGGTCTGCTCGACGAAGCGGGTGACAAATGCCTCATAGATGTCATCGACCACGTACAGGCGTTCGGCCGAGGTGCAGATCTGCCCGCTCAGGTGAAAGGCGGCGGTCACTGCGCCTGCTACCGCGACGTCCAACGGTGCGTGTTTGGAGATGATCATCGGATCGCTGCCACCGGCCTCGATCACGCAAGGCTTCATCAGGTCGGCACAGGTCACGGCCACGGCGTGGGCAGCGGCGATACCGCCGGTAAAGGCCACCGCGTGGGTGCCGGATGATTGCACCAGCAATTGGGCCGTGAGGGCGTCTCCCGGTACGCAACACACCAGGCCCGGCAGCAGATTGGTGAAGTGACTGAGAAATTTCAGGGTGCAGAGGGTGGCGCTTTCCGCCGGCTTGATGATGCAGGCGTTGCCCGCTGCCAGGGAGGCCGCGACGGTCCAGCACATCAGCAGAATGGGGTAGTTGAAGGGCATGATGTGCACGCTGACCCCGTAGGGTTCATAGCGCACATGCTGGAATGAGCCGGTTTGCGTGGTGCCTGCCACTTTGCCGGCCTCGTCCCTTGCCATCTCCGCGTAGTAGCGGAAAACCGATGCACAGTTGGCCAGTTCGCCCATGGCTTCCGGAAAGGGTTTACCGGTTTCCAGGGTCATCAGCCGTGCCACTTCACGGTTGAGTCCGATCGCTTTCTCTATGCTTTCGGCCAGTTCGTGCAGGCGTGCGGCCCGGCTTCGGGCATCCACTCTGGCCCACTGCTGTTGCGCCGTATTGGCGGCATTCACGGCTGCTTGCACATCAGCCTTTTCGCCGAGGCTCATGCGCCCGACCCGTTCCAGGGTCGCCGGGTCGAAGATTTCTCGGAGCCTGCCGCTAGCAGGCGTCAGGTAGTGGGGATTGATAAAGTACAAAGCGCTTTCACAGGTAAAACGGGTCATTGTTCTGTCCTTGAAACCCAGCGTGAATGAAGAGCCCTCAGTAGCGGCTTTCAGCGAATCATGTAGACCTTCTTGACTGTCTGGTGGACGGTGCAGGTGCCTTTCCAGCCCTGGCCAAAGAAAGCGCTGCTGCCCGGTCGGATCTCGATCACTTCCCCAGACTCATGGACATAGGTGCAACGCCCTTCAAGAAAGTGACAGAACTCATCCCGGGTCACGTGGCACCTCCACTTGCCGGGAGTGCAGCGCCACAGGCCGCATTCCGACTGGCCTTGCGCGCCCTTGTGCAACAGCACGCCGGCAACCCGTGACTGGCCTTCCAGCATCTCTGGTATCTCGCCCCAATCCTGCAGGTCGGTGATCTGCAGCGGGTCCTGTAGCAGTGGTGTATTCATCGGTCACGCTCCTTGTGTTGCACGCCCTTTTGAGCGTTGGGCCGGGTCTTGCGCTTGAGAAGGTTGTCGAGCAGGTGTGCCGCTTCTTCGGTGCCCTGGCGCGATTGCATCTGGGCGCTGGTGCGTTGCAGGCGTTGGCGCAGCAGGCTGTCGTTGAGGCAGGCGTGCAGGGCTTCGGCCAGCTGTGCCTCGGTCCATTGGTAGCGATCGAGCCTAAAGCCATGGCCGGTTTCCTGGGCCCGCATGGCGTTGTCATGGCCGTCCCAGACATAGGGCATGACGATAGCCGGCTTACCGAAGTACAGGCACTCGGTGAAGCTGTTGTTGCCACCGTGGTGGATGACCACGTCCACTTGGGCGATCACCGAAGGCTGTGGCAGCCAGTCGGCAATCTGCACGTTGTCCGGCAATGCCGGGTACTGGTCCAGGTGCTCGCCGACATTGACCAGGGCTCGGTAGGGCAGTTTGCCGAGGGCGTTTATCAGGCGCTTGAGCAAGGGGATGTCACTGCTGCCCAGGCTGCCGAAGCTCACGTACAGCAACGGCTGGTGGCGTTGTGCCGGGAACTCGGGAATTGCATAGGGGCTGTCCTGGCGCACGCTGCCTTGCAGGTAGTGGAAGCGTTCGGCAGGCAGGGGATGGCGTCGCTTGAACCTGACGGCATCGGGATAGAGCAGCAGGTTCATGAATGGCGAAGGTTCACAGAAGGTGCCCAGGGGGTAGGGCTGCTCGCCGTGGGCCTGGAGGAAAAGGTTGAAGTCCTCGTGGATCGGGCGGATCACCTCCTCGAAACGCGCTCGGAAACGCTGGTGCCCGGCTTTGTCCTGAACACTCATCCCGGACAGGTGCGGCGGGATGTCCGGGTCGCCGATTTCGTTTTCCGAGCAGGAGATGATGCGCACCCAGGGCGCCTGGTATTGCTTGATCGCGGGAAACATGACGACGTTGTCCACGCAGACCAGATCGGGCTGGAGCCGCTGCAGAACGCCCGGCAGCTCCTTCTGTGCCCATTTCGCAGTATCGACGATCGCCGCCCAGCATTCCTTCACATAGGTATCGATCTGCTCCAGGGGCGTCTTGCGAAAGTTTGGCAGGTGGCCGTTGATGAAATCGACCCAGTACCGGGCCATGTCCTCGGCCGGCATCGGTGCGGACATGTTCACCGGGTGTTCCTCAAAGCCAAACCGGGCATACACGCCTTGCATGCCGGGGTCCGTGAGAAATACGGCCTTGTGCCCGAGTGCCTCGCAGGCCTGGGCAATGCCGACAGAGTTCAAGGCCGGCCCATAGGCGGCCTCAGGAAAAAAGGCGATGACTTTTTGTGACATGGATAGAGGCTCCCGCCCGGGCTTCAGCCGGGCTCGCTAGTCCATTAGGGGTTTCCTATCGCGCACAACAGCGCTCTCCAGAGCGAAGCGTTCCAGGTGTGTAAACGAAGATCGGTAAGACGCAGGAACGAACACGCGTGAGGTGTTCGGCACGGGGCGCTTAATAGGGCGGGACGAGCGTGGGCAGCGATCTGTTGATGCCGCGCCGGCACACTGGGCGCAGCAGGCGTCGAGTGCTGATTGGCTGGGGAAGGTAAGCCGGTTGCAGGGGACGCATCGAAACCCGCGGAGGGGGCTGGTTGTGGTGCAGGGGATTGGGCTTGTTCACTGGGTTTACCTGAGTGTTTGCTGGCTGACTCAAAGGCACGGCCTTGGAAGCTAGTGCCGACTCAGGCGACTGTCAAACCGCGGCTGCCTGAGACAGATGTTCCAGTGAAGACCGCCACCACTCGGCCGATAGCCTGCTCAGCCGCTCATGCCGCTTCGAATAAAGGAAAGATCAGTCATGCAACTCAGAAATATCGCCTCGCTGGCGCTGTTGTCGTTACTTGGAGCCTGCAGCGTCAAACCGGTGCTGCCTTACTCGGAACCGCCCCTGAATGTGCCCACCGCGCAGTTGCGGGTGATCACCAATGGCGAAGTGCGTGGAGAGGCTTATGCCGGTTGCCTGGGGGACAGCAAGCGCCTGGCCAAGGCCGGGCGTTTTGGCAGTAATCAGCAAGCCAATGTCAATTACCCGCAGTTCCCGTTGCAGCCACGGCAGATCGACATGCTGCCGCGTTTTGCGCCGAAACTGCCGGCCTATATCGGCTCGATCCGCATGGGCGAGGGCGCCTACCACGAGATCGTCACCGAGTATCGGGTGCCGGCGGGGCGGCCTTTTTTGCTGGAAGGAGGTGGGGTGTCGGCCGCTGGATCCGGCAGCAGCTATCGCACCTGTCCCGAGGTGAAGAAGGTGGTGGTGTTCGAGCCGGGCAAGAGTTACGAAGCCTACGTTGGCCTGAACTACATTCCCCAGGCCAGTGGCGAAGCCGAAGCGATGTGTGTCTTTGCGGTGTACCAGCTGTTGCCGCTTGGCAAGCCGGGAGCGGTGATGCCGCTGGCGCTCCAGACCAAGCCACCAGCGGACAGAACGTGCCCGGGTAACTGAGCCGTTGCGGGGTTCCCCGGCCTGTTGCAACAGGCCGGGGCGTGCCGGTTCAGGCCTCCCAGCCGCTGTCGCTCAGCGCTTGTTGCACCAGTGGGTGCAGTTCGGCGCCTTGCTGCTCGGTCTGCCAGGCCAGCAGTTCCTTGCGCATGGCCGGGGTCCAGAACAATTGCATGTGGTTGCGCACGCTGAGCGCCGCCTGCACCTGGTCTGGCTCGTTGGCAAAGTAGGCGGCGATCTGGTTGGCCATCTTGATCAGGTTGGCGGTGCTCATCGGCGCACCTCCGCCTTGCCGCCCCGGGAGCGCCGGCGTTCATCCAGCAGGCGATGCTGCTCGTCGCTGAAGGCCTGGTAGCGCTTCTGCCATTCGGAAGGGTGGTAGACGCGGCTGACTTCCACCGCCGTGACCTTGTATTCCGGACAGTTGGTGGCCCAGTCGGAGTTGTCGGTGGTGATCACGTTGGCCCCCGATTCGGGGAAGTGGAAGGTGGTGTAGACCACCCCTGGCGCCACCCGCTCGGTCACCCGGGCGCGCAGCACGGTCTGCCCGGCGCGGCTGCCGATGCCCACCCAGTCGCCTTCGTTGATGCCCCGGCTCTCGGCGTCGGTGGGGTGGATTTCCAGACGGTCCTCGGCGTGCCAGGCGACGTTGTCGGTGCGCCGGGTCTGGGCGCCGACGTTGTACTGGCTGAGGATCCGGCCGGTGGTCAGCAACAGCGGGTAGCGGCCGTTGACCTTCTCATCGGTGGGCACGTAGCCGGTGAGCATGAAGCGCCCCTTGCCACGCACGAACTCGTCGATGTGCATGGTCGGCGTGCCGTCTGGCGCGGCGTCGTTGCACGGCCATTGCAGGCTGCCGTGACGGTCCAGGCTGGCGTAGCTGACGCCGGTGAAGGTCGGGGTCAGGCGGGCGATCTCATCCATGATTTCCGAAGGATGGTTGTAGTGCATCGGGTAGCCCAGGGCCGCCGCCAGGGCCAGGGTGCCTTCCCAGTCGGCCTTGCCGCCCAGGGGCGCCATGACCTTGCGCACCCGCGAGATACGCCGCTCGGCGTTGGTGAAGGTGCCGTCCTTTTCCAGGAACGAGCTGCCCGGCAGGAACACGTGGGCGAACTTGGCGGTTTCGTTGAGGAAGATGTCCTGCACCACCACGCATTCCATGGCCGACAGCGCCGCGGTCACGTGCTGGGTGTTGGGGTCGCTCTGGGCGATGTCCTCGCCCTGGCAGTACAGGCCCTTGAAGCTGCCGCCCAGGGCCGCTTCGAACATGTTGGGAATGCGCAGCCCGGGGTCGGCTTGCAGGGTGACGTTCCAGGCCTGCTCGAACTCCTGGCGCACCGCCTGGTTGGAGATGTGCCGATAGCCCGGCAGCTCGTGGGGGAAGGAGCCCATGTCGCAGGAACCCTGGACGTTGTTCTGCCCCCGCAGTGGGTTCACCCCCACCCCTTCGCGACCGATGTTGCCGGTGGCCATCGCCAGGTTGGCGATGCCCATCACCGAGGTACTGCCCTGGCTGTGTTCGGTCACTCCCAGGCCGTAGTAGATCGCTGCGTTGCCGCCGGTGGCGTACAGGCGCGCGGCGGCGCGGATATCGTCGGCGGGAACGCCGCAGATGGCGCCGAGCACTTCTGGCGAGTTGTCGGCGCGGCTGACGAAGGCGCTCCATTGGGCGAAGGCTTCAGGCTCGCAGCGGGCGTCGACGAAGTCCTGGTTGACCAGGCCTTCGGTGACGATCACGTGGGCCAGGGCATTGAGCATGGCCACGTTGGTGCCGGGGCGCAGGGCCAGGTGCAGTTCGGCGCGGGCGTGCACCGAGTCCACCAGATCGATGCGCCGTGGGTCGATGACGATCAGCTTGGCCCCTTCACGCAGGCGCCGCTTGAGCTGGGAGCCGAACACCGGGTGGGCATCGCTGGGGTTGGCGCCCATCACCAGGATCACGTCGGCCTGCATCACTGAGTCGAAGCTCTGGGTGCCGGCGGATTCCCCCAGGGTCTGCTTGAGGCCATAGCCGGTGGGCGAGTGGCAGACCCGGGCGCAGGTGTCGACGTTGTTGTTGCCGAAGGCCGCCCGTACCAGCTTCTGCACCAGATAGGTTTCTTCGTTGGTGCAGCGGCTGGAGGTGATGCCGCCGATGGAGTCGCGGCCGTACTTGAGCTGGATGCGTCGCAGCTCGCTGGCGGCGTAGGTCACCGCTTCATCCCAGCTGACTTCCTGCCACGGGTCGCTGATGTGCTTGCGGATCATCGGCTTGGTGATGCGGTCCGGGTGGGTGGCGTAGCCCCAGGCGAAGCGGCCCTTGACGCAGGAATGGCCGTGGTTGGCCTGGCCGTTCTTGTCCGGGACCATGCGCACCAGTTGCTCGCCCTTCATCTCGGCGCGGAACGAACAGCCGACCCCGCAGTAGGCGCAGGTAGTGATCACCGCCCGCTCCGGCTGGCCCATTTCCACCACGCTTTTTTCCATCAGGGTCGCGGTGGGGCAGGCCTGCACACAGGCACCACAGGACACGCATTCAGAGTCGAGGAAGTTGTCGCCACCGGCCGCCGCGACCCGAGACTCGAAGCCGCGGCCGCTGATGGTCAGGGCGAAGGTGCCCTGGGTTTCCTCGCAGGCGCGCACGCAGCGGTTGCAGACGATGCACTTGCTCGGGTCGTAGTCGAAGTAGGGGTTGGAGGTGTCTTTCTGATCGTCCAGGTGGTTGGCGCCGTCATAGCCGTAGCGCACTTCCCGCAGGCCCACCTGGCCGGCCACGGTCTGCAGTTCGCAGTTGCCGTTGGCCGAGCAGGTCAGGCAATCCAGCGGGTGATCGGAGATGTACAGCTCCATCACGTTGCGCCGCAGGGTCGCCAGTTTCGGCGTTTGCGTGTGCACCACCATGCCTTCGCTGACCGGGGTAGTGCAGGAGGCCGGGTAGCCGCGCATGCCGTCGATCTCCACCAGGCACATGCGGCACGAGCCGAAGGCTTCCAGGCTGTCGGTGGCGCAGAGTTTGGGGATGGTGGTTCCCATCAGCGCGGCGGCGCGCATCACCGAAGTGCCCTGGGGCACGCTGATGCTGCGCCCGTCAATGCTCAGGCTGACCTGCACCTGGCTGTCGCGGGCCGGAGTGCCGAAGTCCACGGCATTGAGGTCGATGTCTGTGGCTGGGTCGAAAATACTGATCATTGCTCGGCCTCCGAGGGCGCCAGACCGAAGTCGGCGGGGAAGTGCTTCAGGGCGCTGGCCACCGGGTAGGAGGTCATCCCGCCCAGGGCGCACAGCGAGCCGTATTGCAGGGTGTCGCACAGGTCCTTGAGGATGATCGCCTGCTCATCGCGACGGCCTTGATCGGGCGCCGCCAGCAGGCGGTCGATGACCTCCACGCCGCGGGTCGAGCCGATGCGGCACGGGGTGCATTTGCCGCAGGATTCCTCGGCGCAGAATTGCAGGGCGAAGCGCGCCATGTGGGCCATGTCCAGGCTGTCGTCGGCCACCACCACGCCTCCGTGGCCGAGCATCGCGCCCATGGCGGCGAAGGCCTCGTAATCCAGCGGCGTATCGAACTGCGCCGGCGGCACCCATGCACCGAGCGGGCCACCCACTTGTGCGGCCTTCAGCGGCCGGCCGCTGGCGGTGCCGCCGCCGTAGCCTTCCACCAGTTCGCGCAGGGTCAGGCCGAAGGCCCGTTCCACCAAGCCGCCATGCCGCACGTTACCCGCCAGCTGGAAGGGCATGGTGCCCAGGGAGCGGCCCATGCCGTAGTCGCGATAGAAGGCCGCGCCCTTTTCCAGAATCAGCGGCACCGAGGCCAGGGTCAGCACGTTGTGCACCAGGGTCGGCTGGCCGAACAGGCCTTGCAACGCCGGGATCGGCGGCTTGGCGCGGACGATGCCGCGCTTGCCCTCCAGGGAGTCCAGCAGGGCGGTTTCCTCGCCGCAGATATAGGCCCCGGCGCCGACCCGTACTTCAAGGTCGAAGGCCTGGCCACTGCCGCCGACATTGGCCCCCAGGTAACCGGCATCCCGGGCGATATCCAGGGCCTCGCGCAAGGTTGCCACCGCCTGTGGATATTCCGAACGCACGTAGATGTAGCCATGGCTGGCGCCGACCGCGAGGCCGGCAATGGCCATGCCCTCGATCAGCAGGAACGGGTCGCCTTCCATCAGCATGCGGTCGGCGAAGGTGCCGGAGTCGCCTTCGTCGGCATTGCACACCACGTACTTCTGCTGCTGCGGGGTGTCGCGCACGGTGCGCCATTTGATTCCGGCGGGGAACGCCGCGCCGCCACGGCCACGCAGGCCGGAGTCGAGCACCGCGGCCACGGTCTGCTCACCGCCCAGGGCGATGGCGCGGCTCAGGCCCTCGAAACCGCCGTGGGCCCGATAGTCGGCCAGGGACAGTGGCCGGGTGATGCCGGCGCGGGCGAACAGCAAACGTTGCTGGCTTTTCAGGTAGGGCAGGTCTTCCACCCGGCCCAGGGCCAGGGGATGGCTGGCGGCGCTGTCTTGCAAGGCGTCCAGCAGCGAGGGCACATCGGCGACGCTGACCGGACCAAAGCCCAGGCGGCCGTCCGGGGTGTCGACTTCCAAAAGCGGCTCCAGCCAGTACAGGCCACGAGAACTGGTGCGTTGCAGTTGCAGCGGCAGTTGGCGCTGCTCGGCCTGGGCAGCGATGGCTTCGGCCACCGCGTCGGCGCCCACGGCCCGGGCCAGGGAATCACAGGACAGATAGAGGCTTGGCATTACGCGTCCTCCCGGCAGCTTTCCAGCAGGGCGTCCAGGCGTTCGGCGCTGACCCGCGCATGCAGTTGCCCGTCCAGCTCCAGGGCTGGCGAACAGGCACAGGCCCCCAGGCAATACACCGGACGCAAGCTGATGGAACCGTCGGCGCTGCTGCCGTGGTCATCCAGTTGCAGGCGCTGGCGCAGTTGCGCCGCTAGTTGCTCGGAGCCGCGGCTCTGGCAGGACTCGGCACGGCACAGGCGCAGGATGTGCCGCGCCGGCGGCGCGGTACGGAAATCATGGTAGAAGCTGATCACCCCGCGCACTTCCGCCTGGCTCTGATTGAGCGCGTGGGCGATCTCGGGGATGGCCAGATCGGGGATGTAGCCGAGCTCTTCCTGGATCTGGTGGAGCAGGGGCAACAGCGCACCCGGGACGCCTTTGTGGCGCTCCAGCAGGGTGTGGATCAACGGCAGATGCAGCGTTTCATCAGGCATACAGCAATTCCTCACGGTCACGGACACACCTGATGGTTGTCGGCTGTCCGAAAGTGTCGGCTGCGGCACTGTTTGCCACGTCACGGTAGCGCGGCGTTTCAGGCCGTTGGCCATGCACCCTGAATGGGCATCTTGTTGGACCCGGCGCGGTCGTTGCCGCACCTGTTCAGGGCATAAAGGGCAGCTTGACACGCTGCCTCTGATTGAACCGCACGAAAACGACGTGTCCGGTTCCGAATGCGACCACCCAATGAGTCTAGAAGAGCCCGGGCAAGCGGGTGGAGCGAGCTGCGCACTATCGGATAAAACGCGGGGAGGGGGGCATGACTTCGGTCAGTTTGAAGGCGATTAGTCACGAGTGCGAAGGAGGGCGGTTGCGGGCGGACGCTCCCGCCACCGCCCCCTGGGCGCGGGCCGTTATACCCGTTCGCTCAAGTGTTTATGCACAACGGATGGGCTGCCGGGGCGAGAAACCGCCGGATTTGTGCAGTCGTTCTCATCTTTTTGCAACTGGCTGTTTTTTCGGGATTTTATTGTGTGAACAAAAAATGACCAGTTGCGGATTGCGCTTGCGCGTCCTGCAATCCCGGGCCTTCTCAAGATTCCATCAACAGACTTATCCACAGGTTGCGACGCCCTGTCGCAGAGGCGTGCAGCCTGCTCGTCAAGCTGATGGCGCGGGCCGCCGGAAGGCTTGATCGAGCACGCTGTGGTCATGCCGGTGTGGTGTGTCGAGGCCGGAACCTACTCGGTCCTTGTGGGCGGAATGGACAGTTCATGACGAAACAGGTTGTGCGGGTCAATGGCGGCTTTGAGGTTGGAGAGCCTGGTGATGAGCTCGCTATTCCAGCCGTAGTACAGGTTCAGCCAGTTGGGGTCTAGCGCGCCGGTGTCGGTGTACTTCATGTCGACATCGGGGTAGTTGATGTAGCAGCCATCGTAGGCGGGTCTTTGCGGCTTGCCGCCATGCACGGCAGTGAAGATGTTGCGGATCCAGGCCAACTGCACCGCGTCATCGGCGGCATGAGTCCAATAGGTCTGGTATTGGGCTTTGAGCAGCGAGCTGCGTTGAGGAACAGCGGTGGTGCCCATGCCCTTCTTGTTGATGGCCCCGCCGTAGGAGTCGATCTGCACCAGCGACTGGCTGAAGCGTTTGTCTGGCGTGGCTTCGGTCAAGTGCGTCAGCAATGCGTTGCAGGCCTGCTCGGAGAACTGTTCGACCTGATAGTCGGACTTGTATTTGCCCCGCTGGTTGTTGCCCGAGCCGTTGATCATTTGCGTGACGTACAGCCAGTCCATCGCCGTGTGTTGAGCCGCAGCCCCTTTGAACTTCCTGCCCGCATGCGGGTGCCTGAGCGGGGCAATGTTGGGCGCGATGAAACCGTCATGCAGGGTCGGCGTCAGGCCCGCCGCGGCGTTCATCTTGTTGATGAAGTCGTTGAGCGGTATGTCGTTGGCGCCGCCGACCCGGCCATTGGGGCCGGTGTACTGGATTGCCAGCACCACGTGGTCGGAGGTATCCACGTGGTTGAGTTTCAACAGGGTGAACAAGCCGCCGTTGCCAATGCCCTCCACCGTGCTGGTTGCAGCGGCGTCGTTATCGGCGAACCACTGCCAATAAGTTCGCAGGAAGTTCGAGAAGTTGGGAATCAGCTCTTTCCACGGGTAGGCCAGGGGAATCCAATAGGCTTTTTGCGGGGCTTGGGGCAGTTGGTCGAAGTAGTAGCCGATGATGATGCCGAAGTTGCCACCGCCGGCTCCGCAACAGGCGGTGAACAATGCCTTGTCGTTGTCTGATGGGCTGTCCGCGCGAACATGCCGGAACTCCAGTTGCCGCGAGTTTTCCACAGGCACAAGAATGTCGACGCCGGTGACCCAGTCCACGGTCAAGCCCTGCAGGCGCGATAACAACCCATAACCGCCGCCGCTGATATGCCCGCCCACGCCGACCGAATAACACGAGCCGCCCGGAATGGTGCGCCCGGCCTGCTTGTACAGCGACAGGTAGCCGTCCCAGTTCTGGTTGCCGGTCAAGGTCATGAATCGGTACTTGTTGTTCCGGCTGTCCCAGGGAGAAGTGATGGAGGGGCTCTCGTCGTATTTCAGGCCTTTCATTTCCCCCAGGTCGATAATCGCCAGGCTTTCTGTCTCGCCGCTCAACTTGTTGGATACAAAGCCCTCGTAGCAGTGGCCGCCACTGCGCACCGTGATGCGATAGCCCTCACGCAGTGCGCTATTGGCTGCCGCCAGGACTTCATCGGGGGTTGTACAGACATAAATCCGCTGTGCGCCCTGTTCGACACTGGGCGGCCAGCGCAGGTTGAAGCCCTTTTGCAGGGTTTCATAAGTGTGTGCCTGGTGGTCTATGACGTTCATGGAAAACTCCCTGTAAGTGATGGTGAACCTGGCGACTTCCTGTCGAAAAATGACCGCCCTGTTGCGCCGGATCGGTTGCCCGAGTGTTGCTTGTGGCCGGCACGCCTAGAGACTAGTAGCAGTCACGAACTTGGTTTTTCTTTCGTGGGGGTGAGCGCAACCGGCAAGGGGTGGGGCAGGCCCAACGGCGGGTTATCGGCGTTCTGCCAGCAACAGCAGATTGCGCGGGGTCAAGGCGGCCTCGCAGAAGGTTCCCAGGCGCACGGCATAGCCCTGCTCTTGCAGGAACAGCGCCCGGTCCAGCACCAGCCATAACTCCAGCGGGCGGCGGAACAGGCCGCGCAGCAGTTCCAGGTTGCGCACCTGGGCCAGGCGCTGCCAGCCGGCGGCTTCAAGGGCGGACCAGTCCTGGCAATCGACTGTGGATAAGTCCTTGAGGGCGGCGAGGTGGCGGCAGTAGTCGGCGAACGGCTCGTCCAGCCACTGGCTGGGCAGAGAGGGCGTGGGCAGGTATTGGTCGATGCCCCGCACTTGCCGTTGCAGCAAGTCGAAGGCCAGGCGTCGGGCCATGGAGGCGTCGCGCTGGCGCCGCACCCGGGCGCCGGCGGTGACGGTTTCGCTCATGGGCAGGGCCAGGTCTTCCAGGGACAGTTGCAGGCGCGAAGCCTGGGCCGCTGTGGATAAGCCCTGGTAGTGGCTGGCGCGGGTGCGGTTGTAGCAGCAGGGGGCAATGGCCAACTGTGGACAACCCTGCTGGCTGGCCAGCTGGATCAGGCGCACATGCAGATCGCCGCAGGCATGCAGGGCCACCGGGGTGCATTGCAGGTTCAGGTGCGAGGCGGCGTCTGCCGCCAGCACATCCTGCTGTACATGGCGGGCGGGCAGGCCGTGGTGTCGGCTCAGTTGCTCGCCGCTGGCCACCAGCGCCGGGTCGTATTCCAGGCAGGTCAGTTGCTGCCCGGCTTGCAGCAGGCGCCGGCCGAGGTGGCCCTTGCCGGAGCACCAGTCGAGCCAGTGAGTGGGTGTGCGGTGGAATTGCAGGCTGGCGGTGAAGGCTTCGATCTGTTGCCATTTGCGCCCGGGCACATCGACATTGAGGCGAGGATGCAGAGCCGCTTCTGTCCTGGCGGGTAGTTCAGCCACGGTGCCGAGTATCCGGGAGCGCTCCGCCAGCTGGGCAAAAGGAGCCGGCGCCTGCAGTTGCTCTGGTTGGTTGTGGGCCGCTTCGGCGTCCTCAAGGGAGCGCTGGCGCAGCCACTGGGCCAGTTCGGGATGGGCGGTTTCCCAGGGCAGTTGCAGGTGGGTGAAGGGGCGCGGGCGCCAGAGCGCCTGGTGTTCAAGCAGGAAGCCGTCCAGGGCCTGGAAACGATCGAGCAGCGCGGGGCCTTGGAGGATCGAGGGCATGGGCGGCGAGTCCGGGGCAGGCCCGCTCCCTGGCGGGAGCGGGGGGAAGATCAGCGTCCCTGGCAGGCGTCGACTCGCAGCCAGCGTTCCAGTTGGCGGAAGGCCTGGACCAGGATGAACGACATCAGCAGGTAGAACACCCCGGCGGTGAAGAACATGTCCACCGTCAGGTAGTTGCGGGCAATGATGGTGCGCGCCATGCCGGTCAGTTCCAGCAGGGTCACGGTGCTGGCCAGGGAGCTGGCCTTGAGCATCAGGATCACTTCGTTGCTGTAGGCCGGCAGGCCGATGCGCGCCGCCCGCGGCAGGATGATGTAGAACAGCGCCTTGGGCCGGGACATGCCCAGGGCCCGTGCGGCTTCGATCTCACCGGGGGGAATGGCCTGGATCGCGCCGCGCAGGATCTCGGCGATGTAGGCCGCGGTGTGCAGGGTCATGGTGGCGGTAGCGCACCAGAACGGGTCGCGCAGGTAGGGCCACATGAAGCTCTCGCGCACCGCATCGAACTGCGCCAGGCCGTAATACACCAGGAACAGCTGCACCAGCAGCGGCGTGCCGCGAAAGAAGAAGATGTAGGCGTAAGGCAGGGCGCGCACGTACCAGAGCTTGGACGAGCGGGCGATGCCCAGCGGGATGGCCAGCAGCAGGCCGAGAATCACCGCGATGCCTACCAGTTCCAGGGTCAGCGTGGCGCCCTGGATGAACTTCGGCAGCCATTTGTAGATGACTTCCCATTCCATTACGTCGTCCTCACAAAGCCGCGGGCGGCGCGTTTTTCCAGGAAGTGCATGCCGATCATGGACAGCACGGTCAGGCCCAGGTACATGACGGCCGCAACCATGTAGAAGGTGAACGGGTGCCGGGCGAAGGTCACGGCGTTCTGCGCCTGGCGCATGATTTCTTCAAGGCCGATCACCGACACCAGGGCGGTGTCCTTCATCAGGATCATGAACAGGTTGCCCAGGCCCGGCAGGGCGATGCGCCACATCTGCGGCAGGATCAGGCGGCTGAAAATCCGCCATCTGGAAAGGCCCAGCGCGACGCCGGCTTCGCGGTGGCCCTTGGGAATGGCCAGGATCGCGCCACGAAACACTTCCGTGGCATAGGCACCGAAGCACAGGCCGAGGGCGATCACCCCGGCAACGAACGGGCTGAGGGCCAGGTCGGGGTTGCCGAATTGCTCCCCCAGCGCGTTCATCATGTTCACCGTGCCCAGGTAGATCAGCAGCACCCACAGCAGTTCCGGGACGCCGCGCACGATGGTCGAATAGGTTTCGCCAAGCCAGCGCAGTGGCTTGTACGGGGAAGTCTTGGCCAAGGCGCCGAGCAGGCCGAGCACCAGTCCCAGGCATAACGCCGAGAGGGCCAGCTTGACGGTCATCAGCGCGCCGGCGGCGAGCACCGGGCCGAATCCGAAGAGATCGATATTCATGGGGTCTGGATGGCTTTGCTAAGGACCGGCGCCCAGGGGGCGGGCACCGGTCAGGCAAGTCAGTATCAATAGATGCTGAACGGGAAGTACTTGTCGTTGATCTTCTTGTAGGTGCCGTCGGCCACGATTTCCTTCAGGGCGGCGTTCAGCTTCTCGCGCAGAGGATCTTTCTTGCGCACGGCAATCCCGATCTTGTCGCTTTCTACCATCGGCTCGCCCTTGAACTCATAAGGCTTGCCGGCGTCGCTCTTGAGCCACTCGTAGTTGACGTACTTGTCGGCCAGGATCGCGTCCAGGCGGCCGGAGGTCAGGTCCAGGTAGGCGTTTTCCTGGGTGTCGTAGAGCTTGATGGTGATGTCGTCGCCCAGGTTGTCTTCCAGCCAGGTGCCGGCCAGGGTCGCCCGTTGCGCGCCGATGATCTTGCCCTTGAGCGAGGCCTTGTCGGTCTTGAACTCGGTCTTGGCCTTGGGCGCGATGAACTGCAGCTTGTTGGAGTAGTACGGGTCGGTGAAGTCCACCGCCTGCTTGCGCTCGTCGGTGATCGACAGCGAAGAGATCAGGAAGTCGAATTTCTTCGCGTTCAGGGCCGGGATGATGCCGTCCCAGTCGGAGGTGACCACGGTGCATTCGACCTTCATCTTGGCGCACAGGGCGTCGCCGATGTCCTTGTCGAAGCCGACCACCTGGCCGCTGGCATCCTTGTTGTTGAACGGTGGGTAGGCGGCCTCGATCCCCATTTTCAGGGTCTCGGCGGCAGCGCTGGCGCTGAATGCCAGAGTGACGGCAGCGGCCAGGAGGATTTTCTTATAGCTCTGCATGCGTGTAGCTCCGTTAGCGGTTGCTGGACATGAATTGTTTGCAGCGTGCCGAAAGCGGGTTCTCGAAGACCTGCTGTGGCGATCCCTGCTCCTCGATCAGGCCCTGGTGAAGGAACACCACTTCACTGGAAACCTGGCGGGCAAAGCTCATTTCATGGGTGACCAGCAGCATGGTACGGCCTTCTTCGGCCAGGGCGCGGATCACGTTGAGGACTTCCTGGACCATTTCCGGGTCCAGGGCCGAGGTCGGTTCGTCGAACAGGATGACCTTGGGCTGCATCGCCAGGGTGCGGGCGATGGCGGCGCGTTGCTGCTGGCCGCCGGACAGCTGGGCCGGGTAGGCGTGGCGCTTGTCGGCGATACCGACCTTGGCCAGCAGCGCCTCGGCCACTTCAGTGGCCTCGGCCTTGCTCTGGCCCAGCACCCGACGCGGCGCCTCGATGATGTTGTCGAGCACGCTCATGTGGGGCCAGAGATTGAAATTCTGGAACACGAAGCCGATTTCGCTGCGCAGGCGGTTGATCTGCTTGCCGTCGGCGGCCACCAGCTCGCCGTTTTTCGCGGCCTTGAGCTTGAGCTCTTCGCCGGCCACCAGGATCTGCCCCTGGTGCGGGTTTTCCAGCAGGTTGATGCAACGCAGGAAAGTGGATTTGCCGGAGCCGGAGGAACCCAGGATCGATATCACGTCACCGTCGCGTGCGGTCAGCGAAATACCCTTGAGTACCTCCTGAGAGCCGTAGCGTTTGTGCAAGTTGCGGATTTCAAGCGCGGGCGTGGCCTCAGCCATGTGCGGTCCTCATAGAGTTCATTGTGCTCCTGCTGTTGGCGGCCTTCCTGGCGAGGCGCCAAGCTAGCATAGGGTTCCAAGCGCAGCCAACAGCGCTACCGGAGGTAAACAGACGGCGTGTGGCAGGTTGTCGCATCAGCACAGAAGACTGTCGCCCCATCAACAACCGAACGCCCGTTTGAACCCGGAATCCGCCTGGAATCCGGTAGGTGTCGCGTAAAAAAAGGCGCGATGGTGCCAGCTTTGGCCGGGTGTTGGAAGGGTTAACGGGCCAAAGGTCATGGATCTGCCCTCTAATTGTGCATCGAGCACTTTCGGGGTGTGTTTCTGGTGCGCGGTTTCGTCCTACAAAGTGAGTCGGCCAGTAACGAAATGGCGAAATGCCATTGAACTCAATGACTTGAGATTCCCGCCGGTCGGTTCGCCAAGCCTTGTTCCCCGGGACTCTGTAACATTTTGGCGCAAATCTTGCGTGCGAAATAAAGAACGCCCCGTTGAATTCTTTTTACGAGAACGAATGCCGACCGGGTGGAGTGACTCTTTTTTCGTTGCAAAGGTGCTTTTCATGAGCGGTACGCAACTCTCCAATGACCTCGAACAGGGGCTCAAACCACGGCATGTGACCATGCTGTCGATTGCCGGCGTGATCGGCGCGGGTCTCTTCGTCGGCTCCGGCCACGCCATCGCCGAAGCCGGCCCGGCCGTTCTCCTGGCCTATGCCGCTGCCGGCACCCTGGTGGTGCTGGTCATGCGCATGCTGGCGGAAATGGCCGTCGCCTCGCCGGACACCGGATCGTTTTCGACCTACGCCGATCGGGCCATCGGCCACTGGGCCGGCTTCACCATCGGCTGGCTGTACTGGTGGTTCTGGGTGTTGGTGATCCCGCTGGAGGCCAACGCCGCCGCGACCATCCTGCATGCCTGGTTCCCCAACGTGGCGATCTGGGTCTTCACCCTGGTGATCACCCTGCTGTTGACCGCCACCAACCTGTTCAGCGTGAAGAACTATGGCGAGTTCGAGTTCTGGTTCGCCCTGATCAAGGTAGTGGCCATCATCGGTTTCGTGATCCTTGGCCTGGCGGCCATTTGCGGCTTGCTGCCCAATAGTCAGGTCAGCGGTGTCTCGCACCTGGTGGACACCCAGGGCTTCATGCCCAATGGCCTGGGCGCGGTGTTGGCGGCCATGCTGACCACCATGTTCTCCTTCATGGGCACCGAGATCGTCACCATCGCCGCGGCGGAATCCCACAACCCGGGCAAGCAGATCTCCAAGGCCACCAACTCGGTGATCTGGCGGATCGGCCTGTTCTACCTGGTGTCGATCTTCATCGTCGTGGCCCTGGTGCCGTGGAACGACCCGAGCCTGGCCCAGGTCGGTTCCTACCAGACCGTGCTTGACCGCATGGGCATCCCCAACGCCAAGCTGATCGTCGATCTGGTGGTACTGGTGGCGGTGACCAGCTGCCTGAACTCGGCGCTCTACACCGCCTCGCGCATGCTGTTCTCCCTGGGCAAGCGTGGCGACGCCCCGGCCGCGGCCAAGCGCACCAACGCCAGCGGCACGCCTTACTGGGCGGTGATCCTGTCCACCGCGGCGGCCTTCCTGGCAGTGTTCGCCAACTATGTGGCTCCGGCAGCGGTGTTCGAGTTCCTGCTGGCCAGTTCCGGTGCCATCGCCTTGCTGGTGTATCTGGTGATTGCCGTGTCGCAACTGCGCATGCGCCAGAAGCGCGTGGCCGCTGGCGAGAAGATCGCCTTCCGCATGTGGCTGTTCCCGGGCCTGACCTACGCGGTGATCGTGTTCATCGTGGCGATCCTGGGCATCATGCTGTTCCAGGAAGAGCACCGGGTGGAGATCCTCGCCACCGGCCTGCTGAGCATCCTGGTGATTGCCGCCGGCCTGCTGGTGGCCCGTCGGCGCCAGATCGAGGGTAAGGCGGCCCTGGTACTGAACTGACGGTTTGACGCTTTGCCATACAAAAAGGCCGCCGTCAGCATTGACCGCGGCCTTTTTTATCGGATTTGTGAATTGTTACCTGGCGTTTCGTGGACAGCCCGCTGGTGAAATAGTAGCCTGCGCGCTCTTCGATAAGAGCTCTTGCGTGCCTGCGTGAGAGGAGCTATGGAATAGCGCTGTCATGTCAGGGATTGAACGCTTGTCGGAACTCCGAATCCGTCTTCCGCTTCCCACCCCCCTGATCCATCCGCGCCGACCCATGCTCCTGATTGTCCGCACTTGCCTACGGCATGGCTGACGGTCCCGGCTCGAAGAATGAGCATTCAGGGTCCAATGGCGATCGCCCGGTCGTTGGTTCCTCAAAATGGGGCGGCAAGGAGACGCGCATGGCGTTCACTAAAATCATCTTCAAAAACCCGAACACCGGAGCCATCAAGGAAGCGCCAGTTGGTTTCTCCTGGACCGTGTTCTTCTTCGGTTTCATCCCGGCCCTGTTCCGCGCTGACTGGAAATGGGCGGCCATCATGTTCCTGCTGTCGATGTTCACTTTCGGCCTGAGCAACCTGGTGTTCATGTTCATGTACAACAAGCTGTACGTGCGCGACCTGATCGGCGCAGGCTTCAAGGCCCAGTCCATCGCCAGCGGCGACCTGAACTTCGCCAGCTCGCGCATCGGCATGGAAATCCCTCGGCTGGAAGCGGCCTGAGTCTCGGCCCGGCTTTTTCAGCGTGAAACAAAAAGGGCGCATTCATTGCTGAATGCGCCCTTTTTTCATGCCCGCGCGCGGCTCAGCCCTGGTTGCTGAACAGCGCCTGGGACGCGGCCATGTAGTCGTTGCGGAAGGCTTCGGACTCGATCCACTCCAGCGCTGCCGCCTCGTCGGCCTCGGTGGACCAGTTGCGGTACTCGATCAGCGCCGCAAGGATGAAGTCCGTGGCGCCTTCGTCGCCCTCCTGCTCATACACCAGCTCCAGCAACGGGTCCGAGAGGAACACCGTGCACATGGCCTGCAGGCTGGTTTTCTCGGCGTCGCGCATTTTCACGAACAGCTCGGTCAGGTCCACCGACTCGAAGTCGATGCGGCTGTCGTTGGGGTCCAGTTCCAGCTCCGAGGTGGGAGCGGTGCGCTTGGCGCGGTTTTGCTTGGCCTTGGTTTTCGCCCGCTGGGCCCTTTTGTGTTGCTTGTTCGCAGATGCCATGGGCGCCTTACCTTGATGCTGGGAGGTGTATCGCGTGGGTCGCCGGCCAGCGGCGACCTTTTCAGGCGGCCAAGGATGCCAGCAAATCGAGGCTGGAGCACCTGCCGCCGGGCAAGCGGGGCGGCTCAGGCGCGCGGTACTACCCGTCCCGGGCAGCTGGTGTCGAGTTCGCCGTGGCGCAGCCAGCCCAGGATGATGGGCCAGAGCCGGGTGTCGAAACGGCTATGGAAAAAGGCGAAATGCCCGACCTCGGTTTCGCCGATATCCTGCGGGGCGATGCGCAAGTGGGTGCGCGGACTGTTACTGAAGTAAGCCAGCAGGCGCTCGATGGCCGCCACCGTGCCGAAGGGGTCGTCGCTGAGGCTGATGGCGAGTACGGCGGCGCTGACCCGGGCGAAGGGCTGGCCATTGCGCTTTGCGGCGAGCCTGCGGCCGCTGGGTCGACCTTCATAGCGTGGGTGCGGGGTGGCCCAGTCGCGGACCACGCCGGCGGGTGTGTCCTCCATCCAGCCCAGGCGCTTGCCGGGGAAGTAGCCATACAGGCGGGTCAGCAGGGGCATCAGCACGTGCCATTTGCCCAGCATGCGCCAGCGCAGCCCGGGCGCGTAGTCGCGCCAGTAGGCGAACTGCGCGCCCATGGTCGCCACGCGGCGGATCGCCCCGGCGGAGGCTGCCAGGCCCACGGCGCAGCCGCCGAAGCTGTGGCCCACCACATCGATCGGCTGCCCGGGAAATTCGCGCCGGGCCCGTTGCAGCATGGCTTCGAAATCCAGCGCGCCCCAATCCGACCAGGACGCCTTGAGCCCCTTGAGCGAGGCCGGACGCGACTCGCCGATGCCGCGATAGTCATAGGTCATCACATCGAAGCCATTGGCGAACAGGTAGTCGGCGAAGCGCAAGTAGTAGCGGCAGCGCACCGAGGTGGCGGCGTTGATGATCACCACCGGCCTGCTCGGATCGGCTTGCGGGTGACGCCAGGCAAAACCGCCAAGCACAAAGCCATCCGCCGCTGGTTCGCTGAAGGTTTCGCTGGGGCCTGGGCGGGCAGCGGCGAGGCGGGTGGCAGGCAGGTCGGGAGGAGACAGCAGGGACATGGGCGCTTGTTCCTGGGCGGCTGCACCGTGCCGGATTGGCATCCGGCATCAGCGATGTTTTTTTTGTGCGCCCATTAATACCCGGCCGATCCACAGCGCGGCAACGGCCAGTGCACCCAGCAACAGGGTGCCGGCGCCTTGCCAGAGCAGCTCGAAATAGAACTGGGTGGGCTGTTGTACCAGGCTGTAGGCGAGTTTCGGTCCGGCGCGGTTACGGGTGACGATCAGGCCGTCCAATACCGCGCTGACCAGCGTCCAGCCCAACAGGGTCGTTGCTGCCAGCAGCACGCCGCCGAACAGCAGGAATATCCAGGCGCCCCTGCCGGTCTTTGCGGGCGCGGGGTGGGGCAGGCGTACCCGGGTTCTTTTCTGGTTCACGCGAGCAGGTCCTTGGCAGTCGAATGGGCGCGAGCTCGCAACTTTACTCCGATGCGCTGCCATGGGAATAATCCGGACCCGGTCGAAGCCGGGTATCCCTGGACGTCGATGGAGCCTTGAGCATGGAAGTGAAGCAACAGATGAGCCCGGAACAATGCCAGGGCATGGAAGATATCCGCCGGGAAATCGACACCCTGGATCGGGCGGTCATTGTCCTGCTGGGCGCGCGTTTCAAGTACGTGCTGGCGGCGTCGAAGTTCAAGACCTCGGCGGCCACCGTGCGCGCCGAGGAGCGCTTCAAGGCGATGCTCGCCACCCGCCGCCAATGGGCCGAGGCCGAAGGGCTGAGCGCGGATGCCATCGAGAAGCTGTACAGCGATTTGGTGCAGCATTTCATTGCCGAGGAGATGAAGCATTGGCAGGCGGCGCAGGCGCCCGCTTGAGTTTGTAGGCCGGCGTTCGGCGTTGATCGGATTGGGCTGTGCTCCTGATCTGGGGCGGCGTGGGTATGCTGGCGACCTTTTTCGATCGATCAGGAACCGCAACCATGCAATTTCGCTCATGGACAGGGCTGGCGCTGGCAGCGCTATTGGCAGCGACCGGGCAGGTACAGGCGAGCGAGCCTTCCTCGGTGTATCTGCGTTGCAGCATGACCCCCGAGCAGTACGCCAAGGCCATGGCTGCGCCGCCACGCCCGGCGATCTCCTACAGCGATTGGCAGAAGTGGTTCGACAGCAAGGACATGTACGGCTCGGCCCGGGTCGATGCCGAGTGGTTGCAGGACTCCGGTGCGAAGAGCCTGCAGGAAGTGGCGCAGATGTGGACGGGAGCGGGCGGCACTTCTCGCTATGACCCACAGACCGGCCGCTGGCAGTTCGCCCTGCTGGAGTTCACCGACAACTATGGCGAGATGATCCAGCTGCTGGCGCCGCTGCGCAGCGTCGCCCCTTACTGCCAGCCCGATTCCGACAGTTTCCTGCTGATCTATTCCTACATCTGGGGCGATGGCGATAACGCCTACCTGACCCTCGACAAGCAGCGCAGCCGATTTGCCGATAAGCCCACCAAGGCCCAGCGTGCCGAGGCCGATGCGGCGCTCAAGGTGTTGATGGACGCCAGTTCGCAGTGACGAAGTGACTGGGCGGGCAAGGTATCCGAGTTGGCGAGCCTAGATTCCTTTGGTTAAAGGCTTCACGCCGAATCGATCTAAACCGCTCTCTGTCGCGGCATACACTGAAAACAGGAGCTGCAAGCGCAAGGCCGCTTGCCTGAGAGAGGCTGGTCATTCAGAGACAGTAGGGGAGACCCAGTCACCGCCATCCTGGGGCTGAAGATATGGCGGTGATGTTCTGTTCACCGGTTCGAGACGAACCCGGGAGTGGTCATCATGAAATCCTTTCCTGTGAGTGTCATATCCGGCGTTGTGGCGGTGTTGTTGTCAGTGACGCCACTTGGCCTGCAGTCCGCCAGCATCAGCAGCGAGCCGATCGATCCGGCCGGCGTGCAGTTGGAGCCGCAACAGCAGAATGGCATCACCTATCTTTGCGGCGGTATCGGCCTGGACGAGTCGCGGGCTATCCAGCTGGTCAAGGGTTACAACCTGCACATGATCTTTTCCGTGGGACCGCAAAACCAATACACCTCGGATATCGATGTGGCGATTCAGAACCTGCAAGGGCGGTCGGTGCTGAACCTGAACCAGGTGGGCCCGTTCGTCTATGTGCAGTTGCCGGCCGGAAAATACCAGGTCGTCACCACTCGCAACGGGCATGCGCAACACAGCATGGTCGATACGCGAATGGCTGCCACGCGTGACCTCAACCTTCACTGGAGTGACGCCTACTGAGTGAAGGCAGGGGTGTTGCCCGGCGTTGAGCGGGGACAATGCCCAATTCCAGGCCTGAAAGACCCTGGATCGAATGATCCAGGGTTTTTTCTATTGGCGGGCAGAAAAGGGGGGGCATGCGCTGGTCCGTTGCAGGGGATTCACATCATTTCCACACGGGCAGCGCCATCATGCACCACCGCATGCCGCGAGCCTGAAAGGCGATCCGAATATGAATCCGAGTGTTCTCTATGCCTTGGCCGCCGCCGCCTTGTTCGGTGCCAGCACGCCCTTGGCCAAGCTGTTGGGGGTGGGTGTTCCGCCGATGCTCCTGGCTGGGGTTTTGTACCTGGGCAGTGGCCTCGGCCTGGCCATTGTTCGTTTCGCTCGGGATCGAGGTTGGCGACGTTCGGGGCTGACGGTGCGCGAGTGGCCGTGGCTGATGGGAGCCATCTTCTTTGGCGGCGTGCTGGCACCGGTTGCCCTGATGTTCGGTTTGACACGAACTGCGGGTGCGACGGCCTCGTTGATGCTCAACCTGGAGTCGGTGCTCACGGCGGTGTTGGCGTGGGTGGTATTCAGGGAGAACGCCGATCGCCGGATCGTCATCGGCATGCTCGCCATCGTGTTGGGCGGAGTCGTCCTGTCATGGCCGCAGCAGCATGCCGCTACTGATGGCTGGCTGGGGCCGCTGGCCGTGGCCTTCGCCTGCCTGTGCTGGGCCATTGATAACAACCTGACCCGTAAGGTCTCGGCGTCCGATGCGTTGTTCATCGCCGGCAGCAAGGGGGTGGTGGCGGGTGTGGTCAATTCCAGCCTGGCGCTGCTGATCGGTGCGCAACTGCCCGCCGTCGCCACGTTGGGGCCGATACTCCTGGTGGGGTTCCTGGGCTATGGCGTGAGCCTGGTGTTGTTCGTCCTGGCCCTGCGAGGGTTGGGCAGTGCGCGTACTGGGGCCTATTTTTCCACGGCGCCCTTTCTTGGCGCGGCGCTGTCGATTCTGATCCTCGGCGAGTCGGTTTCCCTATGGTTCATGGTGGCGGCGGCACTGATGGCCATCGGCGTCTGGATTCACCTGCTGGAGCATCATGCCCACGAGCATCAGCATGAGCCCCTGACGCACAGCCATCGCCACCGGCACGACGAGCACCACCAGCATCAACATGACTTTGAGTGGGACGGTACGGAGCCCCACAGCCACCCTCATGAGCACGCGCCGATCCGGCATAGCCATGCGCACTTTCCCGATGTTCATCATCGGCACCGGCATTGAGTCGGCTGGTTACTTTCAGTCACCAGGTGAGGGCTTGCGCTGACCTGACCTGCTCTTTACTCTGCGCCGGTCGCTGCCAAATCAGCGGCCGGGCGTAGGAACCCGTTCATAAGATGCGTACAGGCACCCAACTCTTTGGGTGTCTTTTGCTGCCTGTGTGTTATGGCGGCTGTACGCGGGCACGCTTCGGCGTGGCCGGATCTTGTGACCGGTTCCTACCCCCGCGTGCAGCTGCCACCTGGCCGGTAGGAAGTTGGGTGGTAGCTCCTCATACACAAGGAGTTTCACCTATGAACGGATATATCCCTCTTTCACACACGCCAGCGGACAACCCCGTCCTGCTGATCAATCCCCATGCGCCGCTGGTCGATCTTCTGGCCTGCGCCGATCAGCGCATACGCGCCCTGCACAAACTGATGAACAGCCTGTCCTGCATGACCGCGCAAACGGCTGACGCCAGCGACCTGTTCCAGATTGCCGACATCGCCTCGCTGTTGCTCGGCGACGGCGTGGCCCTGCTCGATGTGGCCCAGGGGCAGGCGATGGAACGGGCGGATAAGGCTTTCTGATCGGCGCGGGCAGTGCGCGTGGGTACGGCCAGGATCAGTTTGATTCTGGTCGCCCTCGCAGAGCCTGAGGGCCTTTCATGGCGCCTCAAGCGGTGCCGGTATGAACCCTTGTTCGCGGAGCGCCTTGATCATGCCTCTGATGAGGTAGCTGTTGGAGAAACCGATGGTGTATTGCCGGGCCTTGGCGCTGATGGGCAATAGCATGCCTTGGTCCACCAGTTTCTTGATCTGGTAAGTCCTTTGCCCGGCGGTCAGCTTGGGCAGTGCATGGGCGATGTCGCTCGATTTGACAACGCCCGACTTGATCGTTGTGGCCAGTACGGTTTCTTCCGCTGCCGTGATCCATTGCCGATCCCGGGCAAAGGTAATAGCGGGAGCCAGTATGTGCCGGGCCAGGTGGCGATAGTCGGTGAGGCGGTTGACCTTCTCAAGGTCGTCCCTGATGCCCTCCAGAACGTAGGTGCACCAGGTCTCCAGCCCGGCCTTGGTGCCTGGGTCCGCGGTGGCGAGCATGGCGTAGTAACGTTCCCGGTCATTGAAGAAAACAGCTGTGGGGTTGAGTACGCGGCCACCCGTATCGACGTTGAAGCCATATTTCATCAGCTGTGCATAAGTCAGGAGACGCACCACGCGGCCGTTGCCGTTGCCAAATGGATGAATCCAGGCAAACCGGTGATGGGTCAGGGCCACTTTCATCAGGTCGTATTTGGGCAGGTCCTCCCGATTGACGAACTCCACCAGCTCTTGCATGTAGCTGGGCACCATCAGGGCGTCGGGAGGCAGGTGTGTGGCCTGAGCGATCTGTACGGGCCCCCGGCGATAGGCTCCAGGCGTCTTGTCGCCCTCTCGCTCCAGGTCCTGGACGGTCATCGCATGCAGCTCTCTGATGGTGAGCTCGGTGATGGGTGTTCCCGGGCCAATGGTTTGCTCGATGTAATCCATGGCTTTTTCGATGTTCGCCACTTCGCGTAGCGGGTCGGTGTCCTGGGCTGTGCCTTCCACCTTGCTCTCGATGTAGTCGGCAAGCGTGGTGTGGTTGCCCTCGATGCGCGCCGAGCCCAGGCTTTCCAGGATGTGGAAGATGGATTTCAGCTGATAGAACACCGCAGGAGGCGTATCGCCTTCCAAGCGCAAGCGCCGAAGGTGCTCAAGCTCGCTGAGCACGTCCACCAGATGGGAGTCGAAGGACGGATTTAGCAGCTCAAGGTCGTGATGGAAGAATGCAGGCATTGTCCAAACATCTCGAAGGCCGGAAAAATTATCTATGATTTTTCTGCTGTAGGCCCTGTTCTATAGGGGTTCCGCTCGAATATCAAAAGATGATTATCTCAAAATGGTTCTTCGCTTAAGTGAACGCTTGAGAAAAACCGAGGCGTGATGCGCTGTGTTGGCGGCGTAATGGTCGTGCGGAGGCCTGGTTGTGCAGGAAAAAAGGCCGGGGTGTCGAGCGGGGGGAGGGGGGCTGAATTGCAGGCAACAAAAAACCCGCACTAGGCGGGTTTTCTGGTTGCTTTCACGTGATGCAAACACCACCTGAAAGCTGAATGTGGTGCCCAGAGACGGAATCGAACCGCCGACACGGGGATTTTCAATCCCCTGCTCTACCGACTGAGCTATCTGGGCAACGGGGCGCATTAAACGGGTTTTTCAGGGGGGCGTCAAGCAAGTTTTGAAAAAAAGTTTAATTATTACCGCCGCTTACGTTCCGCCCCCGATTTTCCGTGGGTTTACTCCGCCGGCGGCACGTAGCCTTCGGCCTTGGCGTATTCCTCGCCGGAGAAAAATTTGTCCATCTCGCCCTGCAGATATTTGCGGTCTTCGGCATTCATCATGTTCAGGCGCTTTTCGTTGATCAGCAGGGTCTGGTGTTTCTGCCAGTCGGCCCAGGCCTTGGCCGAGACGTGTTCGAAAATATCCTGGCCCTTGGCGCCCGGGTAGGGGGGGCGTTCCAGGCCCGGCAGTTCTTCCTGGTATTTGCGGCACATTACGGTGCGGGTCATGACGACTCTCCTGCATTCAAGACTTCGGCCGCGCGTTTGAGCAGTGTCTTCACCGGGGCGGCAAGGCCCAGGCGCGGCGGGGTGGCGAGGTTATACCAGAGCCAGTCGGCCTCGGCGACGTGCCGCGCCGACTCTTCGACCCGGACCAGCCAGGGCTCGATGGCCAGTTGGAAGTGGCTGAAGGTGTGGACCAGGCCGGGCATCTGCTGTTGCTGGCCCAGTTCCAGGGAGTGCTGCAGTGCCAGGTGCTGGATGTCTTGCAGGTCGTCCAGTTCCGGCAGGCTCCACAAGCCGCCCCAGAGGCCGCTGGAGGGCCGTCGGTAAAGCAGGATGGCGCCTTCGCGGTTGGCCAGCAGCGGCATCAGGGTGCGCTTCTGCGGCACCTCCTTGCGCGGCTTGGGAATCGGGTAGCGGGTTTCCAGGCCGAGCATGTGGGCTTCGCAGTCGCGCTCCAGGGGGCACAGCAGGCAACTGGGCTTGCTCCGGGTGCAGAGGGTCGCCCCCAGGTCCATCATCGCCTGGGTGTAGTGGTTGACCCGGCTATGGGGTGTGAAACGCTCCGCGGCGGCCCACAACTGCTTGGCCACCTTGGGTTCTCCCGGGTAGCCCTCCTGGGCGGTGAAGCGTGCCAGCACCCGTTTGACGTTGCCATCGAGGATCGGCGCCCGCAGGCCCATGCTGATGCTGGCAATGGCGCCTGCGGTGGACAGGCCGATGCCCGGCAGTTCGGTGAGTTTCTCCACGTCCCTGGGGAACTCGCCGCCGTACTCGGTCATGACGATCTTCGCGGTCTTTTGCAGGTTGCGCGCCCGGGTGTAGTAGCCCAGGCCGGTCCACAGGTGCAGCACTTCGTCTTCTGGGGCCTCGGCTAGGGCCTGCACCGTGGGCAGCGAGGTCATGAAACGGTCGAAGTAGTTGAGCACGGTGCTGACCTGGGTCTGTTGCAGCATGATCTCCGAGACCCACACCCGATACGGGTTGATGTCCTGCTGCCAGGGCAGGTCATGACGGCCGTGGCGGTCGTACCAGTCCAGCACCGCCGTTGAAAACGCCTCGGCTCTCATCGTTTGAACAGCCCCTTGAGCGCGTTTTTCAGTTCCGGGCTGACCTTGTCACCCAGCTTTTCGTCGATTTTCTGCTGCAACCGGTCACCGGCCAGCTTGGCCGCGACCTGGCCCAGGCCGTCCTTGTCCAGGCGGCAGGCCTTGGCCCCCAGCTCCAGCGGGCCACGGCAGCGCAAGGGCAGTTCTATGCCGGTAAAGCGTTCGCCCACTTGGCAGGCCGGGTCCGGGTTGTCGCTGAGGTCGCCCTCGACGACGATGCCGACCCGGTAGTCCATGCCCAGCACCCGCAGGTCGATATCGCCATTGCCGTTGACGCTCAGGCCGGGGATGCGCACTTTCAGGTCCGGGTTGCTGGCCACGCCGTTGCGCAGGGTCAGGTTGCCCTTGAGTTCCTGGAACGGGGTGTCCTTGCCCCGCGGGGTGCTGGTGAGGTTTTTGCGGTTGAGCACGGCGATGCCCTGGCACAGCTGCTGTTCGATATTGGCGTTGAGCAATACGCCGTTGTTGATGACGAAGCTGGCAGTGCCGTTGAGGCTGTCGATCAGTGCTTTCTGGCTGTTGCCGTTGCCACTGAGGTTGCTGTTCAGGGTCACCAGGCCCTTGACCGGAGGCGTCTGGCCCTGGCTTTCGAGGATGCGTTCCACCGGCACCCGGTTGATCTTGGTCTGCAGGTTCAACTGCGGTGTGCTCTGGCGCACATCGAGGTTGCCGCTGGCTTCGAAACTGCCGTTGTACAGCTCGCCGCGCAGGTTGGAAAGCTTCAGCAGGCCGCCCTGGCCGCTGGCCTTGAGTGCGGCATTTTGAATCGGCAGTTTGTCCAGGGTCAGCTGGCCGAAGCTCAGGTCGGCGTCGATGTCGAGCTTGCTCAGACGCTCCACCGGTAGCAGTTTGTCGGTGCTCCAGGCGCCCTTGGTTGGCGAGTTGGGCAGCGGCGTGGTGCCGGCGCCGGCTATGGCGTCGGCTTCGCTGCTCTGCACTTCGGCCTTGCGCGCGGTGGCGGCGCTGTTGGCGGCGGCGGACTTGGGCGGCAGGTAGCGGTCGACATTGAAGGTGTCTGCCTTGAGCTGGGCGCGCAGCGATTGCTTGTCGAAGTCTTCGATCGCCAGGCGGCCGTTGAAGCTGCTGTCGTCGATCTTCAGGTTCAGGTCTTCCAGGGCCAGGCTGCTGGGCGTGCCTTGCAGGCGGCTGACCAGCTCGACCTTGCTCAGGCTGCCTTCAGCCATGGCTGGCAGGGTCTGGCCGATGCTGTCGACGAATTTCGCCAGGTCGAACTGGGCGATGGAAATCCCGCCGCTGATCTGCGGGGTCTTGTCCAGGTCGTTGACCTTCAGTTCGCCCAGGGCGCGCAGCTGGTTGAGGGAGACTTTGAGGCCGGTCCACTGGCCGACGTTGGCGGCCTTGTCCAACAGCAGCTGGCCCTGGGCGGCGAAGGTCACGGTCTTGCCCTGCAACGGATCACCGGTGGCCTCGCCGGACAGGCGCATGTCCTCGAACTGATAGCGCTGCAGGGCGCGGTCGAAGCGCAGTTCGCCATTGAGTTCGGTGCGCACGCGCACAGCGGGCTGGCTGCTGGCGAGGAAGGCGGTGAGCTTGACCGGAGTGTTGCTGGCTTCGTGAATCGGCCCGGTGCTCAGCTGGATGCTTTCGGCGGTGAACTGCTTGTCGGTCTGTTCATCGTTGTATTCAACCCGGGCGTTGTTCACGGTCAGGCTGTCGATGTCCAGGCGGATCGGCTGTGACGACTTGTCCGGGCTACTGCCGGGCTGGCTTGCTTCGCCAGTGCTGGTGGCCGGGGTTTCGGCCTGCTTGTCGGCCGGCGCGGCCTTGCCGATATCCTGCCAGTTGCCGTGGCCATCCTTGTTGCGGGTCAGGCGCAGGTTCAGGCCTTCGACCCGTACATCGCTCATCTGCACTTCACGGCGCAGCAGCGGCAGGACTCGCACCGACAGGCCGAGCATCTGCAGGTCGGCAAAGGGCTGGGTCGGGTTGGCCAGGGTGGCCACTCCGGCATCGTGCAGTTCCAGGCCAAGCCAGGGGAACAGGCTCCAGCCGATATCGCCATTGAGCGTCAGCTCGATGTGGGCCTTGTCGCGGGCAATCTGGCGAATCTCGTCTTTGTAGTCGTTGGGATCAAACAGGTGGGTCAGGGCGAAGCCCAGAGCCACGATGATCAGCAACAGCCCGAGAATTACCAGACCCAGGATTTTGCCGAACGCTTTCATGGGCGAGTCCTTTGTATGTCGAATTCAAAATTTAGCCGGGGAGTATAGCGCTCTGAACCTGGCGACTGGTCACCCATTGCGGTCAGAGGTTTTTTCGTTTTGGCGGTGCTCTTTTTGCCTCTGGCCCGGCTTTCGGGCAATGCAGTTGCCGGAAAAAAGGTGAGGTCAGTTTGGTTTTTTAATGTGTCGCAAATGGTAACCTCTCGCGGTTCGTCCGTCCTTCCGCGACTTATTGTCGCGTCTGCAAAAAGGCAGCTTTACTCATAAAACGACCGTGCCCATGGGCCAAGGTCGCCGCAGAGGAGTGGCCGATGAACAATTCTAATAATTGGGGGAAACAACCATGAGCTCCAGCATCGCGTCCGCCAGTTCGGGCGCTCAGCCAGCGTTCTTGTCCAAGGAACGCATCATCGCCAAGCCCGGCTTCAACCGCTGGCTGGTTCCACCGGCCGCCCTGGCCATCCACTTGTGCATCGGCATGGCCTACGGCTTCTCGGTGTTCTGGTTGCCGCTGTCCAAGGCGCTGGGCATCAGCGCGCCGGTGGCGTGCGCACCGGACATGGGCTTCATCGCGCAGATCTTCTCGTCCCAGTGCGACTGGCCGATCTCCATGCTCGGCTGGATCTACACCCTGTTCTTCATTTTCCTCGGCTGTTCGGCGGCGATCTGGGGTGGCTGGCTGGAACATGCCGGGCCGCGCAAGGCCGGTGTGGTTTCGGCGCTGTGCTGGTGCGGCGGCCTGTTGATCTCGGCGCTGGGGGTCTATACCCACCAGATCTGGCTGATGTGGATCGGCTCTGGGGTCATCGGCGGTATCGGTCTGGGCCTGGGCTACATCTCTCCGGTATCGACCCTGATCAAGTGGTTCCCGGACAAGCGCGGCATGGCCACCGGCATGGCGATCATGGGGTTCGGCGGCGGCGCCATGGTCGGCGCGCCCCTGGCGGCGGCGCTGATGAGCCACTTCGCCACCCCGACCAGCGTCGGCGTGTGGCAGAGCTTCCTGGTAATGGCCGCGATCTACTTCGTGTTCATGATCGGCGGCGCCCTGGCGTACCGGGTCCCGCCTACCGGCTGGAAGCCCGAAGGCTGGACCGCGCCGGCGAAGAAAGCCGCCAACGCGATGATCACCCACCGCCATGTGCACGTGAACGTGGCCTGGAAGACCCCGCAGTTCCGCCTGGTCTGGCTGGTGCTGTGCCTCAATGTGTCGGCCGGTATCGGCATCCTCGGCATGGCTTCGCCGCTGCTGCAGGAAGTGTTTGCCGGCAAGCTGCTGGGCAATGGCCTGACCTTCAGCCAGCTGGATGCCGGGCAACTGGCGCAGATCGCCGCCATCGCGGCCGGCTTCACTGGTCTGTTGAGTCTGTTCAACATCGGCGGGCGGTTCTTCTGGGCGTCGTTCTCCGACTACCTGGGCCGCAAGAACACCTATTTCGTGTTCTTCGCCCTGGGCTTTGCCCTGTATGCGCTGATTCCGAACCTCGGTCACCTGGGCAATATCGCCCTGTTCGTGGCGGCGTTCTGCATCATCCTGTCGATGTACGGCGGTGGTTTCGCCACGGTGCCGGCCTACCTGGCGGACCTGTTCGGCACGCAGATGGTGGGCGCGATCCACGGTCGCCTGCTGACTGCCTGGGCGGCGGCGGGGGTGCTGGGCCCGGTGCTGGTGAACTACCTGCGTGAGTACCAGCTGAGCATCGGCGTCGAGCGCGCCGCGGCCTATGACATCACCCTGTACATCCTCGCCGGCCTGCTGGTGCTGGGCTTCTTGTGCAACCTGCTGGTGCGTCCGGTGGCCGACAAGTACTTCATGACCGACGAGCAACTGGCGGCCGAACAGGCCCTGGGCCACGACAAGGGCGCCGACAGCAGCGTCGTGCTGGAGTGGAAAGCGTCGTCCGCCAGCCTGCCGCTGGTGGTCGCTGCCTGGCTGGTGGTGGGCATTCCGCTGGCCTGGGGCGTGTGGGTGACTCTGCAGAAGACCGCAGTGCTGTTCCATTAAGGGCTTCGCCGGCAAGCCAGCTCCTGCGTAGGAGTCGGCTTGCCGGCGAACGCATCGGCGCTTGTCATGACAGGTACAGCCCCGTATTTGTTGGCTGGCGCCCGTCAGGATATTGTCCAGCGTGTTTCTGTTTGGTCGCCGTCGGGCCTATACTATTCGCCTTTTTCGCCCAATGATTTTGCGGAGCTGGTGATGGCCGAACGTAAGGCATCTGTCGAGCGCGACACTCTGGAAACCCAGATCAAAGCCTCGATCAACCTGGATGGCACCGGAAAGGCCCGATTCGATATCGGCGTGCCTTTCCTTGAGCACATGCTGGACCAGATCGCCCGGCACGGGCTGATCGACCTGGACATCGAAAGCAAGGGTGACCTGCATATCGACGACCACCACACCGTGGAGGATGTCGGTATCACCCTCGGCCAGGCGTTCAGCAAGGCCATCGGCGACAAGAAGGGCATCCGTCGCTACGGCCACGCCTATGTGCCGCTGGACGAAGCCCTGTCCCGCGTGGTGATCGACTTCTCCGGCCGTCCCGGCCTGCAGATGCACGTACCCTTCACTCGCGCCACCGTCGGCGGTTTCGACGTTGACCTGTTCCAGGAGTTCTTCCAGGGCTTCGTCAACCACGCCAACGTGACCCTGCACATCGACACCCTGCGCGGCACCAACACGCACCACCAGATCGAGACGGTGTTCAAGGCCTTCGGCCGCGCACTGCGCATGGCGGTGGAACTGGACGAGCGCATGGCCGGCCAGATGCCGTCCACCAAGGGCGTGCTGTAATGCAGACCGTCGCCGTTATCGACTACGGCATGGGCAACCTGCACTCGGTGGCCAAGGCCCTGGAGCACGTGGGTGCCGGCAAGGTACTGATTACCAGCGATGCCAGCGTGATTCGCGAAGCCGATCGGGTGGTGTTTCCCGGTGTGGGCGCGATTCGCGACTGCATGGCCGAAATCCGTCGCCTGGGCTTCGACGCCCTGGTGCGTGAAGTCAGCCAGGATCGGCCGTTCCTCGGGATCTGCGTGGGCATGCAAGCCTTGCTCGACCACAGCGAAGAGAACGAGGGTGTTGACTGCATCGGCCTGTTTCCCGGCCAGGTGAAGTTCTTCGGCAAGGGCCTGATCGAGGACGGCGAGCACCTGAAGGTGCCGCACATGGGCTGGAACGAGGTGAAGCAGGCAGTGGATCACCCGCTGTGGCACAACATCGCGGACCGGGCGCGCTTCTACTTCGTGCACAGCTACTACATCAATGCCGGCAACGCGCGGCAGGTGGTGGGCAGCGGTCACTACGGGGTGGACTTTGCCGCGGCGCTGGCCGATGGCTCGCGTTTCGCCGTGCAGTTCCACCCGGAGAAGAGCCATACCCACGGCCTGCAGTTGCTGCAGAACTTCGCTGCCTGGGACGGTCGCTGGTAAATGGCGATCAAGAAATCCAAGCCGCCGATCCTGAGCCTCACTGCCGAACAAGAGAGTGAGGCGACGCACAAGATCAAGCGCTTCATGGAGGAGCGCTTCGAGCTCGACCTGGGCTCGTTCGAGGCGGCGGAGATTCTTGAACTCTTTACCCGGGAAATTGCTCCGCACTATTACAACCGGGCGATTTTCGATGTGCAGACCCACCTCAAAGAGAGGTTCGAAAGCATCGAAAGCGACCTATGGGCATTAGAGAAGAGCAGCTGAAAGCTCCAAGCTTCGAGCTGCAAGAACAACAGACACGCATGCTTGCAGCTTGTGGCTTGCAGCTTGCAGCTCTTTTGACGAAGGAAAAAGCATGCTGATTATTCCCGCTATCGATCTTAAAGACGGTGCCTGTGTACGTCTGCGTCAGGGCCGTATGGAAGATTCCACGGTGTTCTCCGATGACCCGGTGAGCATGGCTGCCAAGTGGGTTGAAGGGGGTTGCCGTCGTCTGCACCTGGTGGACTTGAACGGTGCCTTCGAAGGCCAGCCGGTCAATGGCGAGGTGGTGACCGCGATTGCCAAGCGCTACCCGAACCTGCCGATCCAGATCGGCGGTGGCATCCGTTCCCTGGAAACCATCGAGCACTACGTCAAGGCCGGCGTGAGCTACGTGATCATTGGCACCAAGGCGGTCAAGGAGCCGGAGTTCGTTGCCGAGGCCTGCCGCGCGTTCCCGGGCAAGGTCATAGTTGGCCTGGACGCCAAGGACGGTTTCGTCGCCACCGACGGCTGGGCTGAAGTCAGCAGCGTGCAGGTGATCGACCTGGCCAAGCGCTTCGAAGCCGACGGCGTGTCCGCCATCGTTTATACCGACATCGCCAAAGACGGCATGATGCAGGGCTGCAACGTGCCGTTCACTGCAGCGCTGGCGGCGGCCACCAGGATCCCGGTGATCGCCTCCGGTGGTATCCACAACCTGGGCGACATCAAGGCCTTGCTGGATGCCAAGGCCCCGGGAATCATCGGTGCCATCACCGGCCGCGCGATTTACGAGGGCACGCTGGATGTGGCGGAAGCCCAGGCCTTTTGTGATGGCTACTCGGCCAGCTGCAAGTCATAAGCTGCAAGCGGCAAGTCAAAGCCCGACTGCGATCGGCTCTGACTTGCCGCTTGTTGCTTGCAGCTTGCAACTCTTAATCGGAGATTAAGCCCATGGCCTTAGCCAAACGCATCATCCCTTGCCTGGACGTGGACAACGGCCGGGTGGTCAAGGGCGTCAAGTTCGAGAACATCCGCGATGCCGGCGACCCGGTGGAAATCGCCCGTCGCTACGATGAGCAGGGTGCCGACGAGATCACCTTCCTCGACATCACCGCCAGCGTCGATGGTCGCGATACCACCTTGCATACCGTCGAGCGCATGGCCAGCCAGGTGTTCATCCCGCTGACCGTGGGCGGTGGCGTGCGCACCGTGCAGGACATCCGCAACCTGCTCAATGCCGGTGCGGACAAGGTTTCGATCAACACCGCGGCGGTGTTCAACCCCGAGTTTGTCGGTGAAGCGGCGCAGCACTTTGGTTCTCAATGCATCGTGGTCGCCATCGACGCGAAGAAAGTCTCGGGCCCGGGTGAAACTCCGCGCTGGGAAATCTTCACCCATGGCGGGCGCAAACCCACCGGGCTGGACGCGGTGGAGTGGGCGAAGAAGATGGAAGGCCTGGGCGCCGGCGAGATCCTGCTCACCAGCATGGATCAGGACGGCATGAAAAACGGCTTCGACCTGGGCGTAACCCGGGCCATCAGCGATGCCCTGGGAATCCCGGTCATCGCCTCCGGCGGCGTCGGCAACCTTCAGCATCTGGCCGACGGCATCCTCGAAGGCCATGCCAGCGCGGTGCTGGCGGCGAGTATTTTCCACTTCGGCGAATACACGGTTCCCGAGGCCAAGGCCTACATGGCGCAGCGCGGGATCGTGGTGCGATAGCCACTGGACAGCATGGCGTGCTCGCGGCACTCTTGAGCACGCCATGGATTCTGGTAACCCGTCATGTTCAAACGTCTTCTTGTGGTTGTCGCCAGCGCGACCTTGCTCCTTAGCACTCTGGCCCGCGCCGCTGAAACCGCCGACACCTCCCTGGTGCTGCTGACGGAAAATTTCCCTCCCTACAACATGGCCAAGAACGGCAAGAACTTCGCGCAAGGCGAGAACATCGACGGCATCGCCGTGGATATCGTCCGCGAAATGTTCAAGCGCGCCGGGATCAATTACAGCCTGACCCTGCGTTTCCCTTGGGAGCGCATCTACAAAATGGCCCTGGAACAGCCGGGTTATGGGGTGTTCGTCATGGCCCGGCTGCCGGAGCGCGAGCCGCTGTTCAAGTGGGTCGGTCCCATCGGTCCGGATGACTGGATCATGCTGGCCAAGGCCGGCAGCAAGATCACCCTCGAATCCCTGGAGCAGGCGCGCAAATACAAGATCGGCGCTTACAAGGGTGATGCCATCGCCGAGACCCTGACCAAGCAGGGCCTGGCCCCCCAAGTGGTGCTGCGTGACCAGGACAACGCCAAAAAGCTGGTGGCGGGTCAGATCGACCTCTGGGCCACTGGCGACCCGGCCGGTCGTTACCTGGCCAAGCAGGAAGGCATCAGCGGCCTCAAGACCGTGCTGCGTTTCAACAGCGCCGAGCTGTACCTGGCCTTGAACAAGGACGTGTCCGATGAGGTAGTGGCCAAGCTCCAGGCGGCCCTGGACGCGATGCGCGCCGAGGGCCTGGTGGAAGAAATCATGGGCCGTTATCTCTAGATCAGCGGCAAGCTACAAGCAACAGCAGGTCGGCGGCGCTTTGGCTTGCAGCTTGAGGCTTGCCGCTGCCCTATCTGTACTTGCCGTTCTTGCCATGCCCGGCCATGGCTTCGTTGCTGCGCAGGCTGATCATCGACTTGATATCGATCCACTCGATGCCCTGGGCCTTGAGCTTGGGTAGTTCGCGTTCGAGCACCGCCAGGGTCTGTGGATAAGGGTGGCCGATCATTACCGCCGAGCCCTGTTTGTGCGCGAGCTTGATCGCGGTCTGCAACTGTTGGCTGATGGCCGCTTCAGTCCGCTCGTCGTCCAGGAATACATCCCGGGAAACGCTGGCCAGGCCGATTTTCTGCGCTTGGGCGGCGGCGACGGTCTGGGCGCTGGTGCGGCTGTCGACGAAGAACTTGTGGCGTCGCTGCAAGTCGGCCATCAGCCAGGCCATGGCTTGCGGTTGGGCGGTCATGCGGCTGCCCATGTGGTTGTTGATGCCGCTGGTGTAGGGCACGGCCTGGAAGGCGGCGTCCAGGCGCTTTTGCAGCTCTTCGATGGGCAGCTCGGGGTGCCAGGCGAAGGGGCCGGTGGCCGGGTCCATGGGCATGTGCAGGATGACGATCTTGCCGGCGCTATGAGCCTCGCGGGCGAATTCGGCGGCATGGGGCGTGTCGGGCATGATCGCCGTGGTCACCGGGCCGGGCAGGGCCAGCACGCGGCGGTCGCGAGGCAGGTTCTGGCCGAGGTCGTCGATGATCAGGCTCAGGTAGGCCTTTGGCGCGCTGGCGGTGGGTTCCGCGGCTTGGGGGGCCAGGGGCAAGAGGCACAGCAGGGCCAGCAGCGTGGTGCGGAGCGAGGGGAGCAGAGGTAAGCGGCGGGAAATCATGGGGATCGGAGTCGGGCCTTCAAGGGATGGGCGCCCTGGCGGGCGCTTCGCTGGCAAGCCAGCTCCTACACAAGCCAGCTCCTGTAGGAGCCGGCTTGCCGGCGAAGGGTTCAATCACTTGCCGCGGGTGATGCTCAGCCCTTTGAGCAGGCTCAGGGCCTGGGCCAGCTGGTAGTCGTCATCCTGCGGCATCGGCTTGGCCTTGCTGGCCGAACCGCTCGGCTTGTCGGCGCCGCCGTTGCCGTTGCCCAGGTGACCCTGCAGGTCGGCTTCCTTGAAGTACTCGCCGTCCTGGGCCTCGCTGGTGATCTTGGCGCGGCGCACTTCGATGTCCGGAACGATGCCCTGGGCCTGGATCGAACGCCCGTTGGGGGTGAAGTACAGGGCGGTGGTGATCTTCAGCGCGCGGTCGTTGTTCAGCGGCAGCACGGTCTGCACCGAGCCCTTGCCGAAGCTGGTGGTGCCCATCAGCACCGCGCGTTTCTGGTCCTGCAGGGCGCCGGCGACGATTTCCGAAGCCGAGGCGCTGCCGCCGTTGATCAGCACCACCATCGGCACGGCTTCGCTTTCGTCCTTGCCGGTGGCGGAGAAGCGCAGCTCGGAGTTGGCGATGCGGCCCTTGGTGTAGACGATCAGGCCTTTGGTGATGAAGTGGTCGACCACTTCCACCGCGGCCTGCAGCACGCCGCCCGGGTTGTTGCGCAGGTCGAGGATGATGCCGTTGAGCTTCTTGCCGTTGTCCTTGCGCAGCTTGGCCAGGGCCTTGGAGACTTCCTCGCCGGTCTTGACCTGGAACTGGGTGATGCGGATGTAGCCGTAGCCTGACTCCAGCAGCTGGCTCTTCACGCTCTTCACCTGGATGGTGGCGCGGGCCAGGGTCACGTCGAATGGCGTACCGCCGTCGCGCACCAGGGTCAGGGTGATTTTCTGGCCGATCTTGCCGCGCATCTTGTCCACGGCTTCGGTCATGGTCTGGCCGCGGGTCGGCTGGCCGTTGATCTTGACGATCAGGTCGCCGGCCTGGATCCCGGCCTTGGAGGCCGGGGTGTCGTCAATCGGCGACACCACTTTGATGAAGCCGTCTTCGGCACCGACTTCAATGCCCAGGCCACCGAATTCGCCGCTGGTGCTTTCCTGCAGCTCGGCGAAGTCTTCCGGGCCCAAATAGGCCGAGTGTGGGTCGAGGTTGCTGAGCATGCCCTTGATGGCATTCTCCAGCAGGGTCTTGTCGTCCACGGGTTCGACATAGGCTGCCTTGATCCGGTCCATGACCTCGGCAAAGGTGCGCAGTTCTTCCAGCGGCAAAGGCGCCTTGGTGGTCGCGGCGGTCGCTGATTGAGCGGTTTCGGCGGCAAACGCCAGAGGCGCTCCGATCACCAGGGCGATCGTCAGGGCCAGCGAGGTAAGGCGGGACAAATGCAGCATGTCGAACGAACTCCTAATTTAGATGCGGCGCTTATCCTTGCGCGTGGCACCACTGTGCCGGGTCGCTGGGGCGGCCCTGCTGACGAATTGCAAAGTACAGCGCAGGAGTGTCCTGTCCGCCACTATTACCCACGGTGGAGATGGACTCTCCGGCCTTGACCACATCACCGGCTTCCTTGAGCAGGGTCTGGTTGTGCCCGTAGAGACTCAGGTAGCCGTTGCCGTGATCGAGGATCACCAGCAGGCCGGCGCCGCGCAGCCAGTCGGCGAACACCACCCGGCCACCGTGCACGGCGTGCACCTGGCTGCCGGCGGCGGCGCTGATCATCACCCCGTCCCACTTGGAGCGGGAGTCGTCGCCTCGGGTTTCACCAAAGCGCGCCAGCAATCGACCATCAACCGGCCATGGAAGTTTTCCCCGGGCTGCGGCAAATGCACCGCCAAAGGATGGGCCGGCGCTGGAAACCAGGGCGCCAGGGCTTGATCTTGCGGGCTTGCGCGGCGCGTCGCTGGCTTCGGCCTGGGCCTCACGCAAACGCTTTTTTTCGGCTTCCTGCTGGGCGATCAGCGCTTTCTGGCGCGCTTCCTCTGCCTCGCGGGCCTGGCGGGCCAGGGTTTCTTCAATGGTTTTGAGGACCTTGGCCAGGTCGGCCTGGTCCTGCTCGCGGGCCTTGAGCTTGTCGTCACGGGCCTTCACGTCGTTGTTCAGCTTGGCCAGGGCCAGCTGGCGCTCCTTGCGCACTTTGTCGAGTTCTTCGCGCTGGGTGTCGAGGCTGCTTTTCTGCACCAGCAACTGGGCCTGCTGCAGGGAAATGTCCTTTTCCACATTGGCCAGCTGGCGCAGGGTTTCGTTGAAATTCTTCAACTGCTCCAGGCGCGCCTGGCTCAGGTAGTCGTAGTAGGTCAGGGTGCGGGCGAATTTTTCCGGATTCTGCTGGTTGAGCAGCAGCTTGAGGTATTCCTGGCGCCCGTTCTGGTAGGCCGCGCGGGCCTGGATGGCGATCAGTCGCTGTTGTTCAGTGCGCGCGCTCTGGAGTTTTTTTTTCTCCTCATCGAGTCGCTGCAGCTCGGCTTCGCTTTTCTTCAGCTCTTTCTGCAGGGCTTCGACCTGCTTTTCCAGCTTGCCCATTTCGGTTTCGGTGCCGCGCAGTTCTTTCTGCACCCCGGATTTCTCTTCCTGCAGCTTGCCCAGCAGTTTCTTCAGCTCGGCAATGTCCTGACGCGTGGCGTCCAACTGTTGTTGGGTTTGCGCGCGCTCATCGGCAAAAGCCGGTTGGAGCAGGCAGATCAGAGCAAGGGTAATCAGGGCGCGAAGCATAGAGGCGGGCGACACCAGGGAAAGGGACGGCCTAGTATGCCCGCCCATCGCGGCAAAAAAAACGCCTCAAAGCCAACTGCTTTGCGGCGTTCGTCATAAAAAGCCGTTTCCGGGCGGTTATTGGGCCATTTGCTATCAGCACGCCGCCGATTTCCGGCGTGATCAGCCAGGCGCTTGTGAGTGAGATGGATGCTGCGGCGCCTGAGCGCTGCGCTCCGAGGCCGATGCATCCCCTGACAGGTCGGTTTGCCGGGCGCGCAGGACCACGATTCCCGGGACATCTCGGACGTATTCCATGAACGGCGAGTCGATCACCACGCGCTGGTTCTGCTTCGAGGACGCATTGCGCAGGACGGGCCCCCGGGCGGTTCTGATGAACAACCCGGTGTGGGTGACGTCCAGACCCGAGAGCGGGGTGTAGATACCGATGTAGTCGCCGGTGCGCAGGTGGCTGAGCACATGCTGGTCAATCCGCGCACTGGGAATGTAGGTGATGTCGCGTTCGGCCACGGGCAGGCCCGACAGGTAATGGCCGCCATCGGCCTTCTGATTGAGGTGCTTGGCGACGGTCACCGCATCGGCCCCCAGCAGGGCGGTGACGTCATCGGCCAGGGGCTGTCCGGCCTGGGCCCAGTCGCTGAAGAAGTGGCGGCGGTTGAGGAAGTTGATATCGCCGTTGACGTAGCGAATCTGCACCAGGTTGTTGATGAAGCCGGCTTCATCGTGGGACTGGCGCAATGCCTCGACGTAATCCAGGTAGGTGAAGCAGTCCAGGCCTCTGAAGTCCACCACCAGTTTCTCGGCCTGGGTTGCAGAGCCTTGCAGCTTGTTCGGCGCATAAGGGGTGTGCAGGAACTCCCGCGAGATCAGGTCGTTCATCTGCCCGATGTCGGCAGCCTGCTGCGGGGGCTTGATCTCCAACAGCGCGCGCAATTTGTCGGCGGTCAGCGGGTCCATGGCCACCCGGGTGTGCTGCTGTTCCAGCGTACTGACCCTGGGATCTGCCGACTGTTGAGCAGGAGCCTGGCTTGCGCAGCCTGACAGGAGGGAGGCTAGAAGCAGCGTAGCCGTCTTGTGCATGGGGATTCTCTCTGCGGGCATTTCTGATAACGATAATCATTATTCAGTAAGTGGCAGGTGTTTGTCTGGTGCCGCTGCCAGGATCTTGCGCCTTGAGCATGGCAAGGCCGCAATGAAAAACGCCCGATGGACTGTATCGGGCGTTTTTCATGCAACGGCGATCTGGCGGTTTAGTGCGCGGGGTCGACCAGGATCGAGGTGCCGGTCATTTCCTCGGGCTGAGGCAGATCCAGCAGCTTGAGCATGGTGGGCGCCACATCCGCCAGCACCCCGCCTTCGCGGACTTTCAGGGCGCGCTTGCCGTAATAGATGAAGGGCACCGGCTCGGTGGTGTGGGCCGTGTGGGCCTGGCCGGTGGAGGCATCGGACATCTGCTCGACGTTGCCGTGGTCCGCAGTGATGAGGGCTTCGCCTCCCACCTTTTCCAGAGCATCGACGATGCGCCCGACACACAGGTCCAGGCATTCCACGGCTTTCACTGCGGCGGCGAACACACCGCTGTGGCCGACCATGTCGCCGTTGGCGTAGTTGACGATGATCACGTCGTAACGCAGGTTTTCGATGGCGTCGACGATCTTGTCGGTGACTTCCGGGGCGCTCATTTCCGGCTGCAGGTCGTAGGTGGCGACTTTCGGCGACGGGATCAGGATGCGTTCCTCCCCCGGGAACGGCTCTTCACGGCCACCGGAGAAGAAGAAGGTCACGTGGGCGTACTTTTCGGTTTCGGCGATGCGCAGTTGGGTCTTGCCGTTTTTCGCCAGATAGTCGCCCAGCACGTTTTCCAGGCTGCCCGGAGCAAAGGCTGCCGGCGCGGGGATGCTGGCGGCGTACTGGGTGAGCATGACGAAGCCGGCCAGCTTGGGCTGGCGCGGGCGCTCGAATTCCTTGAAGTCGTCCTCGACGAAGACCCGGGTCAGCTCGCGGGCGCGGTCGGCGCGGAAGTTCATGAACACCACGGCGTCGCCGTCTTCGACCTTGACCGGCTCGCCGATGGTGGTGGCCTTGACGAATTCGTCGCTCTCTTCACGGGCGTAGGCCGCTTGCAGGCCTTCCTGGGCGGTGGCGGCATTGAACTGGCCCTGGCCGTCGACGATCAGGTTGTAGGCCTGGGCCACGCGGTCCCAGCGATTGTCACGGTCCATGGCGAAGTAGCGGCCGATCAGGCTGGCGATGCGGCCCTTGCCCAGGGTCCTGAAGCTCTCGTCCAGCAGTTCGATGAACGACTGGGCGCTTTTCGGCGGGGTGTCGCGACCGTCGAGGAAGGCGTGCAGGTAGATCTTCTCGGCGCCGCGCTTGAAGGCCAGTTCGGCCATGGCGATCAGGTGATCCTGGTGGCTGTGCACGCCGCCGTCCGACAGCAGGCCGAGGATATGCACGGCCTTGCCGGCGGCCACGGCCTTGTCCACGGCCGCGCACAGGGTCGGGTTGTCGAAGAACTCGCCGTCACGGATGGCCTTGGTCACCCGGGTGAAGTCCTGATACACCACGCGACCGGCGCCCAGGTTCATGTGGCCGACTTCGGAGTTGCCCATCTGCCCATCCGGCAGGCCGACGTCCATGCCCGAACCCGAGATCAGGCCGTTGGGCATGCTGGCGCACAAGCGGTCCAGGACCGGCTTCTTGGCCGCATAGACGGCGTTGGATTCGTGGCTCTCGCTGTGACCGAAGCCATCCAGAATCATCAGGACCAAAGGTTTAGGCGTGGTAGTCATGGCGTCCACTCGTGGCTGGATAGGAAAGAGTTGAAAAAAGGAGGTGTTGAAAAACGGAGTGGCAGTTTAAAGCGAAGTTCCGGTGGCGTCACCGCCGGGCGGGGTTTGGCCGACCTTGAGGGCTGTGTATACTGGCCGACATTTTAACGCCCTGGAACCTCCTTAGATGGTTGCTCACCTGATTCAATTCGCCACTGAACACTACTTGCTCGTCGGCGCCTTCGCCATCCTGCTGGCTCTGTTGATCGCTCATGAATTGAGCCGCGGTGGCCGCAGCCTCAGCACCCGTGAACTGACCGCGCTGGTCAACAGCGAGCAGGGCGTAGTGATCGATATCCGTCCGTCCAAGGAATACGCCGCCGGCCACATCGTCGGTGCGCTGAACATTCCCCAGGACAAGCTGGCCGCTCGTGTCGGCGAGCTGGAGAAGCACAAGGCCAAGACCATCATCCTGGTGGACGCCCAAGGCCAGCACGCCGGCACCCATGCCCGTGAACTGATGAAGTCCGGTTTCACCGCCGCCAAACTGTCCGGCGGTGTTTCCAGCTGGAAAGCCGACAACCTGCCATTGGTGAAGTAATGCCCGAGGTCATCGTCTACTCCAGTGATTACTGCCCTTACTGTTCGCGGGCCAAGCATCTGTTGGCGAGCAAAGGCGTAGCCTTCGAAGAGATCAAGGTCGATGGCAAACCGCAGGTACGCGCCGACATGGCCCAGAAGGCCGGACGCACCTCCGTGCCACAGATCTGGATCGGCGCCACCCACGTAGGTGGTTGTGATGATTTGTTTGCCCTGGAGCGCGCCGGCAAGCTCGACGCGCTGCTGGCGGCCTGAAACTCCTAACCCTATAGACCCAAGAGTGAAGAAGGATCTGAGATGACTGACCAACAGAACACTGCTGCCGAAGACGAAAGCGCACCGCAATTCTCCCTGCAGCGCATCTACGTGCGTGACCTGTCCTTCGAAGCGCCGAAAAGCCCGGCCATCTTCCGCCAGCAGTGGGAGCCAAGCGTCGCCCTGGACCTCAACACCCGTCAGAAAGCCCTGGAAGCCGACTTCCACGAAGTGGTGCTGACCCTGTCCGTGACCGTGAAGAACGGTGACGAAGTGGCCTTCATCGCTGAAGTGCAACAGGCCGGTATCTTCCTGATCAAGAACCTGGACGAGGCTTCCATGAGCCACACCTTGGGTGCCTTCTGCCCGAACATCCTGTTCCCTTACGCCCGTGAGGCGCTGGACAGCCTGGTGACCCGTGGTTCGTTCCCGGCCCTGATGCTGGCCCCGGTGAACTTCGACGCGCTGTACGCCCAGGAACTGCAACGCCTGCAGTCCGCTGGCGAAAACACCGTTCAATAAGAACGTCGTCCGAGCATGAAAAAAGCGCCTGTAATGGCGCTTTTTTCATGCTCGGGTGAAAACCCGGGCCTTACTTGAACCCCAGTTGCCGCCAGCCTTCATAGACCGCCACGGCCACGGTGTTGGACAGGTTCAGGCTGCGGCAGCCTTCGCGCATGGGCAGGCGCAGGCGTTGCTCGCCGGGCAGGGCGTCCAGCACGTCCGCCGGCAGGCCGCGGCTCTCGGGGCCGAACAGGAAGGCGTCACCCTCCTTGAAGCTGGCGTCATGGAAGGGCCGCGAGCCCTTGGTGGTGAAGGCGAACAGGCGCGGCTGGCCAAGGCTTTTCAGGCAACTTGCGAGGTCGGCGTGGCGTTGCAGGGTGGCGTATTCGTGATAGTCGAGGCCGGCGCGGCGCAGGCGCTTGTCGTCCATTTCGAAACCCAGCGGCTCGATCAAATGCAGGTGGCAGCCGCTGTTGGCGCACAGCCTGATAACGTTGCCGGTATTCGGCGGAATTTCTGGTTGAAAGAGGATGACGTGAAACATGCACGGCTCCGAAGAGAAAGACAGGCTGCATTCTACGCCTGAAGAAGACCCGCGACCGAAGCTAATGCCGAAGGTATTCGGCTCCCTGGCGATTGTCGGAATGATGGTGGGGCTGATGATCGGTCGACTGACCCAGCCCGACCCGGTCGAGTTGCAACAGGTCGAGGTGGCCGCCGATGGCCTGGTGGTCTGGTTCAACCAGGAACCCAAGGTTCACGGCGAACATATCGATGGCACCATCGCCTTGCTGTTCGATGCACAAGGACGGGCGCAGAACGGTCAGTTGCAGGTCAATCAGAAGACGGTGAACTGGCGGGTACGGCTGGCGGACCAGGGCTTGCTGCTGAACCTGGTGGCTGCCCGGCCGCTGCGGGGCGAGTGGAGCGCCAGCCAGGTGGACGGGCGCTGGCGCCTGGCGATCCACCTGCGGGAGGAATAAAAGAGGGAAACCCCGGCCTGCCTGTACCAAGGCCCCCAAAAACGGGAGGGGCTGATCGCCCGTTTGGGGCGATGAGTCCCGGTGTAAAGAAGGGGATTCCCGGCCTGCCTGTACCAGGGTCCCCGAAAGGGTTGTGGGCACGTCGCTCGGAGCGTGATGAGCCCGGTGTTAAAGAGGGAAGCCCCAGCCTGCCTGTACCGAGGTTCCCGAAAACGTGGCCCGTCGCTATGAGCGTGATGGGCCGGTTGTTAAAGAGGGAATCCCCGGCCTGCCTGTACCGAGGTTCCCGAAAGCGTGGCCCGTCGCTATGAGCGTGATGGGCCGGGTGTTAAAGAGGGGAATCCCCGGCCTGCCTGTACCAAGGTCCCCGAAACTGGGTAGTGACTGGGTTAATGCAGGGCGCGTGCCAGCTTTGGCGCAATCCGCGCGTGTTGCGGTGAAAAAAGTCGAAAGCCCCGTAATCCGGGGCTTTTGCGTTTTCGACCTGGGGCTTTTCAGAGGCGAGGCCCGGGTTGTGCCCGGGCCCGATGGCGCTGCACCGCGCCTTGGGGCAGTGCATGCAGCCCATCCTGGTGCACGCACGTCATCGTCGTAGGAGCCGGCTTGCCGGCGAAAGCGCCGCTCGGCGCTCTGCAAGGCTCAAGGGCCTTTTCGCTGGCAAGCCAGCTCCTGCATGCTGCGGGTTGGGGCTTCAGCCCTCTTCGCTTTCGTCCTCGTCGCCACCGTCGACCTTCATCCCCAGTTCTTTGATCTTGCGGGTCAGGGTGTTGCGGCCCCAGCCCAGCAGCACGGCGGCGTCGCGGCGGCGGCCGGCGGTGTGCTTGAGGGCGGTTTCGATCATGATCCGCTCGAAACTCGGCACCGCGCTGTCTAAAAGGTTCGACTGGCCGCGGGCCAGGGCCTGATCAGCCCACTGGCGCAGAGCCTGTTCCCAGTTGGTCACCGGCGCCGAATCCTGGGGCAGGCTCAGTAGTTCCGGCGGCAGGTCGCTGATATGCACTTCGCGCCCCGAAGCCATCACCGTGATCCAGCGGCAGGTGTTCTCCAGCTGGCGCACGTTGCCCGGCCACGGCAGGTTCTTCAGGTACTCCTCGGTTTCGTTCTTCAGCAGCTTGGGTTCCACCGCCAGTTCCTGGGCGGCGCGGCTGAGGAAGTGCTTGGCCAGGGTCGGGATGTCTTCGCGACGGTCCGACAGGCGCGGAATATGGATGCGGATCACGTTGAGGCGGTGGAACAGGTCCTCACGGAACTTGCCGGCATGCACCAGGGTTTCCAGGTTCTGGTGGGTCGCAGCGATGATCCGCACATCGACCTTGACCGGGGTATGGCCGCCGACCCGGTAGAACTCGCCATCGGCCAGGACCCGCAGCAGGCGAGTCTGGGTGTCAGCCGGCATGTCGCCGATCTCGTCGAGGAACAGGGTGCCGCCGTCGGCCTGTTCGAAGCGTCCGCGGCGCAGGTTGGCGGCGCCGGTGAAGGCGCCTTTTTCATGGCCGAACAGCTCGGATTCCATCAAGTCCTTGGGGATAGCGGCCATGTTCAGGGCGATGAACGGCGATGCCGCCCGTGGGCTGTGGCGATGCAGCGCGTGGGCCACCAGTTCTTTACCGGTGCCCGACTCGCCGTTGATCAGCACGGTGATGTTGGAGTGGCTCAGGCGTCCGATGGCGCGGAACACCTCCTGCATGGCCGGCGCTTCGCCGATGATTTCCGGGGTACGGGCCAGGGTCGGCGCCACTTCCAGGCCCTGCTGCTCCTGGGCATGCTGGTTGGCGCGCTTGACCAGCGACACCGCCTCATCCACATCGAACGGCTTGGGCAGGTACTCGAAGGCGCCGCCCTGGTAGGAGGCGACAGCGCTATCCAGGTCCGAGTGCGCGGTCATGATGATCACCGGCAGGCGCGGGTGCAGCTCGCGAATCCGCGCCAGCAGGTCCAGGCCGCTGGCACCGGGCATGCGGATGTCGGAGATGATCACGTCCGGCTGCTGGCGCGCCAGGCGGCTCATTACGCCGTCAGCGCTGTCGAAGCTCTGGGTGGTCATGCCTTCCTGCTGCAGGGCCTTTTCCAGGACCCAACGGATAGAACGGTCGTCATCGACGATCCACACGGTTTCACTACGGCTCATGTCGATGGGGCTCCTTGTTCCAGAGGCAGAAAGATCGAGAAGGTGGTGTGGCCGGGATGGCTGTCACATTCGATCAGGCCCTGGTGCTGGCTGATGATGTTCTGGGTAATGGCCAGGCCCAGCCCGGTACCGTCCGGGCGGCCGCTGACCATGGGAAAGAAGAGGGTGTCCTGCAGCTCGGCGGGAATGCCCGGGCCGTTGTCGATGATCTCGATCTTGGTCACCAGGCGATGGCGCACATGACCGATGGTGAACTGGCGCATGGTGCGGCTGCGCAAGGTGATGCGCCCCAGGCGCATCTCGTTCTGGCTGCTGATGGCCTGCATGGCGTTGCGCACGATGTTGAGCACCGCCTGGATCATCTGCTCGCGGTCGATCAGGACGTCGGGAATGCTCGGGTCGTAATCGCGCACCAGGGTGATGCAGCCCTGGCTTTCGGCTTCCACCAGGCTGCTGACCCGCTCCAGCACCTCGTGGATGTTGGTCAGGGCCAGCGATGGCAGCTTGTTCGAGCCGAGCATGCGGTCCACCAGGTTCCGCAGGCGGTCGGCCTCTTCGATGATGACGTTGGTGTAGTCCTTGAGGCTTTCCTCGGGCAGCTCGCGAGCCAGCAATTGGGCGGCGCCGCGAATCCCGCCCAGGGGGTTCTTGATTTCGTGGGCCAGGCCGCGCACCAGCATCTTGCTGGTTTCCTGCTTGGACAGCTGGGCCTCTTCCTTGGTGATGCGCAGCAGCCGGTCCCGGGGGTGGACTTCCAGCAGCAGCAAGGTGTCGCCGTTGCTGAGGATCGGCGTCACCGCATAGTCGACGGTCAGGGTCTGGCCGGTCAGGGCGGTGAGCATGGCTTCGCGCTTGGTAAACGGATGCGCCTGTTCCACCGCCTGGCGCAGGGAGCTCAGGGCCTCGGCGGATTCGGTGAACAGCTCGCTGATGAATTGCCCATGGCTGCGCTGGCCGCTGATGGCCAGGAGCATCTCCGCCGCCGGGTTCATGTACTCAAGGCGCAGGTCGGCGTTGAGCAGAATGGTGGCGGTGGTCAGGTTGTCCAGAAGCAGGCGGTGCAGTGGGTCGCTGATGGTCATTCGGACCTCTTTTGGAGCAGGGCGAGCCGGAGCTGGTCCGGGATCGCGCGCGGGGTTAAAGCGCTGATGTGGAGAAAATGCAAAAACCAAACCAAGGCTCCGAAAAGAAGCGTTCGCGGCCTGAAACAGGCGTTTGAAGCCCGATTGCGTGGCGCTTTGCCAGCTTCGCCGGGTATTTTCGAACCAAAATGGGCTGGGAGTGGTCTGTGGGTGCACGGTATTGCACCAATATAGTGCATGATTCTGCGGGGCGCTTGGCGGCTGCACGGATCGATGAGAATCAACGCCCGTTTTTCAGCGGCAGCGCACAGAGCGCGGGTTTAGAGTGCTCGAACCCGACGCTTCAAGGTTCAGGATGCGGCCATGGAAAACGCCACTCTGCTGTTTCAGCTCCCCGACGACGACACCCTGTATCAGGCCCTTCTGGACCGCGACCCGGCCTATGAGGGCTTTGCCTACGTCGGGGTCAAGAGCACGGGGGTGTTCTGCCGCCTGACCTGTGCCGCGCGCAAGCCCAAGCGCGAGAACACGGTGTTCTTCAGCTCGATCAAGGGTTGTGTCGAAGCGGGATTCCGTGCCTGTCTGCGTTGTCGGCCGCTGGAGCGGGCCGGGGTGCAGGAACCCTGGGTACAGACCCTGCTGGAGCAACTGCACAGCGATCCCGAACGCCGCTGGTACGAAGATGATCTGACCCGGCTGGGGCTGGACCCGTCCACCGTGCGTCGCGCCTTCAAGCGCTACTTCGGAGTGACTTTCCTGGAAATGGCCCGCCTGCGGCGCATGGGCCAGGGCATGCAGCAGCTGGCTGGCGGAGAGTCGGTGATCGACGCGCAGATCAGTGCCGGCTTCGATTCCGACAGCGGCTTCCGGCGGGCCTTCCGTCGTCTGGCGGGCCAGCCACCATCGAGCCTGCGGGGGCGCGAGCTGCTCAAGGCCGATTGGCTGCAAACCCCGATCGGCGTGATGCTGGCGGTGGCCGATGCCCAGGTCCTGCATCTGCTGGAGTTCTTCGATCGCCCGGCGCTGGCCACTGAGCTGCAGGCTCTGCAAAAACGCAGTGGTTCGAGCATAGGTTTCGGGCGCTTTGCTCCGATCGATCTGATCGAGGCCGAGTTGCGGCGCTACTTTGCCGGGGAGGCGCTGAGCTTCACCACGCCGTTGGCCATGAACGCCTCGGCTTTTACTCGCACGGTCTGGTGGGCGTTGCGTGATATTCCCCCGGGGAGCACCTGCAGCTACGCCGAGGTGGCGAGCCGGATCGGCTCGCCCTCAGCGGTGCGTGCGGTGGCCCGGGCCAACGGCGCCAATCAGATCGCCATCGTCATTGCCTGTCACCGAGTGATCGGCAGTGACGGCGCCCTCACCGGCTATGGCGGCGGCCTGTGGCGCAAGCGCTGGCTGCTGGAGCATGAGCGGCGCTTGCGCCCTCTGTCGGGCGAGTCAGCGAGCGGGCTGTAACGGGCTTGCGGGAGTGGCAGCAGGTGGAAGGTTATCCACAGGCAACTGGGCCAAACGCTGGTTGTCCGCTTCTCGCGCCAGTTCGTCGGCATCCGCCTGTTCCGCCGTGGACAGCTCGGCGGCGTTGTGACCGATGCGCTTGAGCAGGGCCAGCATGCACAGCAGCGAAACCAGGGCGTAGCAGGCCGAGGCGATGGCCACGCCGATGATGCTGCCGGTGCCGTTGAGGATGCTTTGCGCCAGCACCGGAGTGGCGCCGCCGACCAGCAGCGAGCACAGCTGGTAGGAGATCGACAGCCCGCTGTAGCGCACCCGGGTCGGAAAGGCCCGGGCCAGGATGCCGCCCACCGCGCCGTAGAACATCGAATGCGGCACCGTGGCCAGGCACATGCCGAGCACGGCGATCCAGTAGTTGCCGGTCTCCACGGCGAAGAACATCGCCGGCATCAGCAACTGTTCCGGTACCACCATCAGCACCATGGCCTTGCGCATGTCCATGCGCGAAACCAGCACCGCTCCCAGGGGTTGGGTGATGAACTGCACCACCAGGGCGATGACGATCACGCTGAGGAAGCTGCTCTGGGTGTAGCCCAGCTCCTTGGTGGCCCAGGACAGGGCAAAGGTGCTCTTGAAATAGGTGACGTGGATGATCGGCAGCACTCCGGCGCCCAGCAGCACCAAGCGCCAGTGGTCGCGCAGCACGTCGAGAATCGGCAGCTTGACGGTCTTCTTCTGCGCCATCAGGCGCTGCATGTCATCGGATTCTTCGAGCTTGAGGCGGATGACCATGCCGACGATCACCAGCAGCGCCGAGAGCAGGAACGGAATGCGCCAGCCCCAGAGCAGGAAGTCCGGTGTCGGCAGGGCGCTGATGCCAAAGAACACCAGGGTCGCCAGCAGGTTGCCGGCGGGCGAGCCTTGCTGGGCAAAGGCGGCGTACAGGATGCCCTTGCCCTTGGGCGCGCTTTCGCTGGCGATCAGGACCGCCCCGCCCCATTCGCCACCCACCGCGATGCCCTGGATGATGCGCAGGGCCACCAGGGCGATCGGTGCCCAGACACCTATCTGCAGGTAGCCGGGCAGCAGGCCGATGCAGGTGGTGGCCACGCCCATCATGATCAGGGTGATCACCAGGGTGGTCTTGCGGCCGATCTTGTCGCCCATGTGGCCGAAGATGATGCCGCCGATGGGGCGGGCGACAAAGCCCGCCCACAGGGTCAGGAAGGACAGCAGGGTGGCCGTGCCCGGGGGCAGGTCGGCGGGAAAGAAGATTTTGCCGAACACCAGGGCGGCGGCGATTCCATAGGCGTAGAAGTCATACCATTCGATGGTGGTGCCGATGAACGAGGCTATGCCCGCCTTGCGGGCTTTCTTGTGGGCGGCAGCTTCCAGGGTGGCGCTCATGTGCAACTCCTGCTTGTTATTGTTATGGGCGCCCAGGCGGGGCGCGTGGGCGTCATGCAAGGCCCGACCGCTGGGAGCCTATACAGGCAGGAATCGAAAAATATAATGATTAAATCTTATGGTTTGATACGTGATTTCGTATCGCCGGGGCCTGCCCAGGAGCCCGTGCCAGCGGCTTGCAGCAAGGATCTGAACAGGGCCAGGAAACTGTCTGCGGCAGCCGAGGGTTGGTCCGCCAGATGGATGGCCAGGATCTCCGAAGGCGCTCCCCGACCTTCAATCTCGCAGTAACTCACCCCCGGTTGGCCGAGCAGGGCCAGGGTCTGGGGCACCAGCGCCACGCCCATCTCATGGGCCACCATCGTCACCACGGTTTGCCAGAGCCTTGTTTCGTGGCGGATCCGCGGGCTGAACCCGGCGGCCACGCAGCGGGCGATGATCAGGTCGTGGTAGTGGGGCGATGCCTCCCGTGGAAACAGGATGAAATCATCATTGGCCAGTTGCTTGAGGTCGACCCGCGTCTGCCCGGCCAGGGGGTGGTTCTGCGGCAGGCAGCAAAGGAAGGGTTCGGCCAGCAGTGTCGCGCTGCGGATGCCGGCGGCGAAGGTGCCACCGTGAACGAAGCCGATGTCGATCTGTCCGCGCTGCAGGGCCTGGGCCTGACTGGCGCTGTTCATTTCCATCAGCACGATCTCGGTGTCCGGGTGATCGCGCTCGAAGGCCTTGACCGCCTGGGGCAGGCCGCGGTGCAGGATCGAGTTGACGAAGCCCACGCTCAGGCGTCCGCTGAAGCCTTCCGCCGAGCGCTGGGTCAGGCGCCGCGCCTGGTCGGCCCGCAGCAGCAGGTAGCGCGCTTCGCCCAGCAGCACCTGGCCGGCATTGGTCAGGCTCACGGACTTGTTGTTGCGGTTGAGCAACTGGATGTCCAGTTGCCCCTCCAGCTTCTTGATGTCGAAACTCAGCGCCGGCTGTGAAATGCACAGGCGCTCCGCGGCACGCCCGAAATGCAGCTCCTCGGCCACGGCGACGAAGTAGCGCAGCTGTTTGAGGTCCACGATGATTTCGCCTTCTTCGATATGGTTTTATTATCGTAGTTGATGGATTTTGTATTAGATACTTATCGATGGCGACTCTAGTCTCGGCCTACAAAAACCAGGAGACGCGCCATGACCGCCAAGCCTTGCCCCCTCGAAGACCGCCTGAACATTCCCGACAGCCGTGGCATCAACCTGTTTGCCTGCGACGCCGGCCTGGCCGCGTTGCTTCAGGTGTATCTGCCGCCAGCGGTCTATCAGCAATGGCTGCCGACCCTGCAGCAGCTGGGCGCCCGGGCCGGTGGCGAGCTGGACGTGCTGGCCTTGAGCGCCGACAAGCACCCGCCGGTGTTGCAGCCCCGCACCCGCCGTGGCGAGAACCTGCAAAGCATTGCCAAGCACCCGGACTATGTCGCACTGGAACGGGTGGCCTACGCCGAGCTGGGCCTGGCCTCGATGAGCCACCGCCCTGACGGCCCGCTGCCGCTGGTCAAGTACGCCCTGACCTACCTGTTCGTCCAGGCCGAGTTCGGCCTGTGCTGCCCGGTGAGCATGACCGACTCCCTGGCCCGCACCCTGCGCAAGTTTGGTGCCCCCGAGCTGGTGCAGCGCTACCTGCCGCAGTTGCAGTCCCAGGATTTCGACGAGCTATTCCAGGGGGCGATGTTCATGACCGAGCAGGCCGCCGGTTCCGATGTCTCGCGCACCGAAACCCGTGCCCGGCTGGAAGACGGTCAATGGCGGTTGTATGGCGAAAAATGGTTCTGCTCCAACCCGGATGCCGACCTGGCCATGGTCCTGGCGCGGCCGGACCATGCGCCCTCGGGCATGGCCGGGGTGACCCTGTTCCTGCTGCCGAAGGTGCTGCCCGATGGTTCGCGCAACGCCTATCGAATCCAGCGCTTGAAGGACAAGCTCGGCAGCCGCTCCATGGCCAGCGGCGAGATCACCCTGGAAGGTGCCACGGCCTACCTGATCGGTGACGTCGGCCGCGGCTTTCAACAGATGGCCGACATGATCAACATGTCGCGCCTGTCCAATGGCGTGCGTGCAGCGGGGCTGATGCGCCGGGCCCTGAGTGAGGCGTTGTACATCGCCCGCCAGCGTCGGGCCTTCGGCAAGCATCTGATCGACATGCCGCTGATGCAGCGCCAGTTGCTGAAGATGATGCTGCCCACCGAGCAGGCGCGCTCGATGTTCATGCAGATCGCCACCTTGCTGCCCCGGGCCGATGGCGGCGACGAGACGGCGCGCCAGTGCGTGCGGATTCTCACGCCGCTGATCAAGTTCCGTGCCTGCCGTGATGCCCGGCGGGTGACCGGCGATGCCATGGAGGTGCGGGGCGGGGTTGGGTACATCGAGGAATGGAGCGATGCCCGGCTGGTGCGTGATGCCCACCTGGGATCGATCTGGGAAGGCACCAGCAACATCGTTGCCCTGGACATCGCCCGGGCGGTGACCCGCGAGCAGGCGCTGGAGCCGCTACAGGGCTACCTGGCCGGACTGCTGGCCGAAGCCGACCTGCCGCCAGCCAGCCGCCAGCTGTTCGACTCGGCCCTGCGGCGTGCGGTCACCTGTTTCCACAGGGTGGCGCTGCAGCGCCTGGATGAGCAGGTGCGGCAGGCCGGCAGCGTCCTCTATCACCTGACCAGCGCGATCTTCATGGCCTGGGAAGCGGCGCGCCAGGCCGGAGATTTTCGACGCCTGGCCCTGGCCCATCTGGTGTTGACGCACAAGGTGCTGCCGCGGGACCCCTTGAGCCTGGAGCCGGCCATCGATGCTCAACTGCTGGCGCGGCTGGCCAATGAAAGCCCGCTGTCGCAAGCCGAGGCGATGCAACTGCTACCGGCCTGAAGGGTCGCCCACTGCCACTTTCCGGAGTACCCACATGAAGCACGCCCAAGGGGCCCTGTCGGGTCTGAAAATCATCGATCTCAGCCGTGTGCTGGGTGGTCCTTACTGTTCCCAGGCCCTGGCCGATCATGGCGCCGAGGTGATCAAGCTGGAGCCGTTGAGCGGCGACGAAACCCGTGGCTGGGGGCCGCCGTTCGAAGGTGACGACGCCTCGTACTTTCGCGGTATCAACCGCAACAAGCAGGGGATTGCGGTCGACCTGTCGCGCCCCGAGGGCCTGGAACTGCTGATGCAGTTGCTCGAAGGCGCCGACGTGCTGATCGAGAACTTCAAGCCGGGCACCCTGCAGCGGTGGGGCATAGGTTACGAGGAGGTGCTGAGCCAGCGGTTTCCGGGGTTGATCCACTGCGGGATTTCCGGTTTTGGCGCCGATGGCCCGTTGGGTGGCCTGCCCGGTTACGACGCGGTGATTCAGGCCATGGCCGGCTTGATGAGTGTCAACGGCGAAGGTGAGGGCGGGCCGCTGCGCATCGGCCTGCCGATCGTCGATATGGTCACCGGGCTGAATGCCCTGGCGGGGATTCTCCTGGCCCTCAACGAGCGCCAGCGCAGCGGCCTCGGGCAGTCCCTGGACATCTGCTTGTATGACTGCGGCGTGTCCTTGCTGCACCCCCACCTGCCGAACTACTTCGCCTCTGGCAAGACCCCGAAGCGCACGGGCAATGCCCACCCCAACATCGCCCCCTACGACAGCTATCGCACTGCCGGCGAACCGATCTTCCTCGCGGTGGGCAATGATCGGCAGTTCGCCAGGCTGTGCCAGGAGCTGGGGGCCGACGAGTTGCTGCAAGACCCGCGGTTTGCCAACAACGGCCAGCGTTCGGTTAATCGCGAGGCCTTGAAGCAGCGGCTGGAACATTACCTGGCGGCACACGACGGCGCCTCGCTGGCGCCACGGCTGATCGATCTGGGCGTGCCCTGCGGTTCGATCGCCACGGTGGATCAGGTGGTGGCTCATCCTCATACCCGACATCGCGGCCTGCTGGTGGAACTCGATGATTACCGCGGCATAGGTTCACCGGTGAAGCTCTCGCGAACGCCGGCCAGTTATCGCACTGCGCCACCCAGGTTGGGCCAGGACACTCGCGCGGTGCTGCAGGGATTGGGGCTGGATGAGCCGACGATTGCCAAACTGCTGGCCAGTGGCGTGGTGCGCGGCTGAGGCCCCTGATCAGCGACGGTGGGCGCGCAGCAGGGTGAAGGTGATGCTCGGGCTCTGTTGCAGCACCCGCGTGCCCTCAAGGATCTGCACCGCCAGGCGATGTTGGCCACGGTCGATGTTCACCAGCGCCAGCTCGTGGCCCCGGCTGGTGGCGCCATAGGCCTGATCGTCCAGCAGCAGGCGCAGACGATGCTGGGGTTGCAGGGCCGGGGCCAATAGCACCCGTACATTGAAGCTGCCGTTGTTGGCCCGCAGCGCGCCGTGCTCGGGCACGCCGAGCACCTGCAATTGCGCATAAGGCTCTGCGCAGGCGGGCAGGGCTGTTATCCACAGCAGGCAAAAGGCAGCAATGCGCATCATGCTGAGTCCGCTCGTTGAAGGGCTGCGGTTGAAAGGCTCCAGCATAGGGCGCGACCGGGCATGGCGCGGGCGTGGTTAACCTTTGAACACACATAACTCGGCGGTGGCGCGGACCATCGCCAGCTGCCGCAACGGCTCGTTGCTGGCGGCCTGATTGGCCCGGGCCAGCCATTGCGGGCATTGCGGGTCGGTCTGGTACGGGGCGAAGTCGGCCAGTTGTTGCAGCAGGCGCTTTTGTAACTGATCGAGTCGTGGGCGGATCTGTCCGGCCAGATCCTGGCGCGGGGTGTCCGGTGCCTGGCCTTGCAGGTGCCAGCTGGACAGCCTGGCGTACTGCAGCAGTTTGTTGGCCTCAATCTGGGCGGCGAAGAATTGCCCGACCGTTTCTTCACTCAGGTGATAGGTGGCGGCCTGGGCCGTGGCACCGGCAATCACCTGCTGTTCCCGAGGGCGGTCTTCCACGGCCTTGTGGCTGTCCCATTTGCTCAGGGCCACCTGATCGGCAATCGTCAGGCGCTCGCTGATGCTTTGCAGCAGAGGGGCAAGGGTGGGCGGGGCATCGTTGGCGCAGGCTGCGCCGGTGAACAGGCTGCAAGTCAGGGCGAAGCACAGAGTGAGGCGCGAAGTCATGGGCGGGCTCGGCTGTCGAGGGGAAAGACGGCGCCCATGATGCACGCAACTAACTCGGACGGGGTAAAGGCGCGGGCATAAAAAAGGCCTCCCGAAGGAGGCCTCTTGTTCACGCGGCTTGCGCCGACGCTAGCGGATCAGCAGCTGTAGTACAGCTCGTACTCCAGTGGGTGCACGAAGGTACGGACCTTGATCTCTTCTTCGCTTTTCAGGGCGATGTAGGCGTCGATGAAGTCGTCGCTGAAAACGCCGCCTTTGGTCAGGAACGCACGACCTTTGTCCAGCTCTTCCAGGGCTTCCTTCAGGCTGCCGCAAACCTGTGGGATCTCTTTGGCCTCTTCAGGCGGCAGGTCATACAGGTTTTTGTCAGCAGCGTCGCCAGGGTGGATCTTGTTCTGGATACCGTCCAGGCCGGCCATCAGCAGGGCGGCGAAGGCCAGGTACGGGTTGGCAGCCGGGTCCGGGAAACGCGCTTCGATACGGCGGGCTTTAGGGCTCGACACGTAAGGAATGCGGATCGAAGCGGAACGGTTGCGCGCCGAGTAGGCCAGCATCACCGGAGCTTCGAAGCCTGGAACCAGACGCTTGTAGGAGTTGGTGGCCGGGTTGGTGAAGCCGTTCAGGGCCTTACCGTGCTTGATGATGCCGCCGATGAAGTACAGGGCGGTATCGGACAGGCCGGCATAGCCTTCGCCTGCGAAGGTGTTCTTGCCGTCTTTCCAGATCGACATGTGGACGTGCATGCCCGAACCGTTGTCGCCGTACAGTGGCTTGGGCATGAAGGTGGCGGTACGACCGTAGGCGTCGGCCACGTTGTGCACCACGTATTTCAGGGTTTGGGTTTCGTCGGCCTTCTTCACCAGGGTGTTGAACTTGACGCCGATTTCGTTCTGGCCGGCAGTCGCCACTTCGTGGTGGTGAACTTCAACGGTCAGGCCCATTTCTTCCAGTGCGTTGCACATGGAGGTACGGATTTCGTGGTCGTGGTCGAACGGTGGAACCGGGAAGTAGCCGCCCTTGACGCCTGGACGGTGGCCCTTGTTGCCGCCTTCGATGTCCTGGTCGGACATCCACGAACCTTGCTCGGAGTAGATCTTGAACATCGAGCCGGAGATGTCGGACTTGAATTTCACCTGGTCGAAGATGAAGAACTCAGGCTCTGGACCGGCGAATACGGTGTCGCCGATACCGGTGGCCTTCAGGTGCTCTTCAGCGCGCTTGGCGATGGCACGTGGGTCGCGATCGTAACCTTGCATGCTCGAAGGTTCGATGATGTCGCACACCAGGATCAGGGTCGGCTCTTCGGTGAACGGATCCAGCACGGCGGTTTCGTCGTCCGGCATCAGGATCATGTCGGAGGCTTCGATGCCTTTCCAGCCAGCGATGGAGGAACCGTCGAACATCTTGCCGGATTCGAAGAAGTCTTCATCCAGCGCATCACGGGCCGGCATGGTCACGTGATGTTGAGTGCCCTTGGTGTCAGTGAAGCGCAGATCAATCCATTTGACGTCATGATCTTTGATGAGTTGAACCGACTTCGACATAGTGTCCTCCGGGTGGCTTCGGGCTTGGTGTTGGAGTGCCCTTAGAATGTGGGTGATGCCGGCGCGAATACTCTGCCATGGCAACCTGCCTCACAAGGGAGCAAATTGCATGCCAGTGCCCTGCGATGGGTTTTCTGCCCCAAAATCAGGCTTTGTGCGGCGGATTTGGCTAAATCTCGGCGTGTGGCGCACTGCAATGTAGCGCCTTACTTGATAAATGACCTGTTTTGGTGCGCCGAAAACCTTCTGCACATTAATTGGTTAAACCTTGAGCAATTTCCGCTATAATCCGCGCCCCCCTTTTTCGGCTGGCCCAGCGCGCACAGTTTTCATGAAACTAATCGTTAAAGTTTTCCCGGAAATCACCATCAAGAGCCGCCCGGTACGGATGCGTTTCATCCGTCAGCTGGCCAAGAACATCCGTGCCGTGCTCCGCGATCTGGATCCGGCGGTGGTGGTCAATGGTGTGTGGGACAACCTTGAGCTGGAAACCACCCTCAGCGAGCCCAAGGCCCTGAAGGAGTTGACCGAGCGCCTCTGCTGCATGCCCGGTATCGCGCACTTCCTGCAGGTCGACGAATACCCGCTGGGCGACTTCGACGACATGGTCGCCAAGTGCAAGCAGCACTTCGGCGAGGCCTTGCCCGGGAAGATTTTCTCCGTGCGCTGCAAGCGTGCCGGCAAGCATGAATTCAGCTCCATGGACGTGGAAAAGTACGTCGGCAGCCAGCTGCGTCGGCAGTGCGGCGCCGCCGGAATTTCCCTGAAAGAGCCGGAAATTGAAGTGCGGATGGAAATTCGCGACCAACGGTTGTTCGTGATCCACAGCCAGCACAACGGCATCGGCGGCTACCCGCTGGGCGCCCTGGAACAGACCCTGGTGCTGATGTCCGGCGGTTTCGATTCCACGGTGGCGGCCTACCAGATCATGCGCCGCGGCTTGATGGGGCATTTCTGCTTCTTCAACCTGGGCGGGCGTGCCCACGAATTGGGCGTGATGGAAGTCGCGCACTATATATGGAAGAAGTACGGCAGCTCCCAGCGCGTGCTGTTCGTCAGCGTGCCGTTCGAGGAAGTGCTCGGGGAAATTCTCGGCAAAGTCGACAACAGTCATATGGGCGTCATTTTGAAGCGTATGATGTTGCGTGCCGCCTCGAGCATCGCCGACCGCCTGCACATCGATGCACTGGTGACCGGCGAGGCGATTTCCCAGGTGTCCAGCCAGACCCTGCCGAACCTGTCGGTGATCGACTGCGTGACCGAGAAGCTGGTGCTGCGTCCGCTGATCGCCAGCCACAAGCAGGACATCATCGACCTGGCCGAAGAGATCGGCACCGCCGACTTCGCCAAGCACATGCCGGAGTACTGCGGGGTCATCTCGGTGAACCCCAAGACCCATGCCAAGCGCCATCGCGTCGAGCATGAAGAGAAAGAATTCGATATGGCGGTGCTCGAGCGTGCGATCGAGCGGGCCAAACTGGTGCCGATCGATCGGGTGATCGACGAGTTGGGCCAGGATTTGCAGATTGAAGAAGTCAGCGAGGCGCTGGCCGGTCAGATCGTCATCGACATCCGTCACCCGGATGCCCAGGAAGACGACCCGCTGGAGCTCCCTGGCATCGAAGTACAAGCGCTGCCGTTCTATGCATTGAATGCCCGCTTCAAGGAACTGGACCCTACGCGCCAGTACCTGCTGTATTGCGACAAAGGCGTCATGAGTCGCCTGCATGCTCACCATCTGCTCAGTGAGGGACATGCCAATGTGCGCGTTTATAGACCGAGCTAAGTGCCCGGGGATGTTCGCCTGTGGCTTGCGTCACCGGCCCCCCGACGCCGCCGTCCAGCTGTAACGGCCAGGCCTGACTCTATTGTTAATCGCTGCCAGCATTTGTCAGCACACCGAATCCTCTGATCGAGATACACAAGTGATCGAAAATCTACGCAACATCGCCATCATTGCCCACGTTGACCATGGTAAGACCACCCTGGTAGACAAACTCCTGCGTCAATCCGGCACCCTGGAGCGCAACGAGCTCAACGACGAGCGCGTGATGGACTCCAACGACCAGGAAAAAGAACGCGGCATTACCATTCTGGCGAAAAACACCGCCATCAACTGGAACGGCTACCACATCAACATCGTGGACACCCCGGGCCACGCCGACTTCGGCGGCGAAGTTGAGCGCGTCATGTCCATGGTCGACTCCGTGCTGCTGCTGGTCGACGCCCAAGACGGCCCTATGCCGCAAACCCGTTTCGTGACCAAGAAGGCTTTCGAAGCCGGCCTGCGTCCAATCGTGGTGATCAACAAGGTCGACCGTCCGGGCGCGCGTCCTGACTGGGTTCTGGACCAGATCTTCGACCTGTTCGACAACCTGGGTGCCACCGAAGAACAGCTGGACTTCAAAGTCGTCTACGCCTCGGCCCTGAACGGCATCGCCGGTCTGGACCACACCGACATGGCCGAAGACATGACCCCGCTGTACCAGTCGATCGTCGACAACGTACCCGCGCCAGCCGTTGACCGTGACGGTCCGTTCCAGATGCAGATCTCCGCTCTGGACTACAACAGCTTCCTGGGTGTGATCGGCGTTGGCCGTATCGCCCGTGGTCGCGTCAAGCCGAACACCCCGGTAGTGGCCATCGACGTCGACGGCAAGCGCCGCAACGGTCGTATCCTCAAGCTGATGGGTCACCACGGCCTGCACCGCGTGGACGTTGAAGAAGCTGCCGCCGGCGACATCGTCTGCATCAGCGGTTTCGACGAGCTGTTCATCTCCGACACCCTGTGCGACCCGACCGCTGTTGAAGCGATGAAGCCGCTGACCGTCGACGAGCCGACCGTTTCCATGACCTTCCAGGTCAACGACTCGCCATTCTGCGGTAAGGAAGGCAAGTTCGTGACCAGCCGTAACATCAAGGAGCGTCTGGACAAGGAGCTGCTGTACAACGTTGCCCTGCGCGTTGAAGAAGGCGACTCGGCCGACAAGTTCAAGGTATCCGGCCGTGGTGAGCTGCACCTGTCGGTACTGATCGAAACCATGCGTCGCGAAGGCTTCGAGATGGGCGTTGGCCGTCCTGAAGTGATCATCCGTGAAGTGGATGGCGTGAAGCAGGAACCGTTCGAAAACGTCACCATCGACATCCCTGAAGAATCCCAGGGCAAGGTCATGGAAGAAATGGGCCTGCGTAAGGGCGACCTGAGCAACATGGTTCCTGATGGCAAGGGCCGTGTACGCCTGGAATACAACATTCCAGCCCGTGGTCTGATCGGTTTCCGTAACCAGTTCCTGACCCTGACCAACGGTGCAGGCATCCTGACCTCGATCTTCGACCGTTACGCTCCGATGAAGTCCGGCCACATGTCCGGTCGTCAGAACGGCGTACTGGTATCGGTAGAAACCGGCAAGGCCCTGACCTACTCCCTGGAAACCCTGCAGGCGCGCGGCAAGCTGTTCGTCGAGCACGGCCAGGAGATCTACAACGGTCAGATCGTTGGTCTGAACAGCCGTGACAACGACCTGGGTGTGAACCCAACCAAAGGCAAGAAGCTCGACAACATGCGTGCTTCGGGCAAAGACGAAACCATCGCCCTGGTTCCACCTGTTCGCTTCACCCTGGAACAGGCTCTGGAATTCATCCAGGACGATGAATTGTGCGAAGTGACTCCTAAGTCCATCCGTCTGCGCAAGAAGATCCTGGACGAAGGCGAGCGTACCCGCGCGGCCAAGAAAGCCAAGAACTGAGTCTTTAGTTCCGGCTGAATGAAAACGCCCCCGGTCTTGCGACCGGGGGCGTTTTTTTTCGCCTCAAGAAACCCTGTGTCTGGATTGCCGCTGCCGTGTCCGCAAGGCTGCGACCGATAGCGTGGTGCTCGTCAATCCAGGCGCTGTCCTGGCTGCTGGCAGCCGATCGCAGCGCCGCTGTCGCAGGGCTTAGAAGCGTTCCAGGGTCCGACTGCTGGTGTTGGTCGGGCGCTCCAGGGGCTTGGGCTTGTAGGCGCAGTAGCCCGGACGCGGGCCGATCTTCGGATGGTTGCGGCAGGTGTCCGGACGCTTGTCATAAATGGTGCACAGGCGGCTTTTACGATCCAGATACAGGCAGTCGTTGTTGCTCATGCGCTGCAACGTGAAGATTTCCGACTTCTGGTTGTAGCGCTCGACGATGCCTTCTTTCTGCAGGCGCTTGGCGATGTTCTTCGCCGGCTCACCGCGCTCGAATTCATCGACGATGCCGATGCGGATCAGGTCCTTGATCTTCACTTCCACCGGCAGGGTGCAGCAGCTGGACATGCAGGAGCCGCACATGGGCGCGGAGTATTTGGCCCAGGTATCGAGACGATCGATTTCCGCGGCGGCGATCAGGTTGGACTTCATCAAGGTGGTGGTTCCGGCATGTTCCAGGGCGCGCGATCATACCGGGACTGGTGGATTTTTGAACGACTTTGGGTCGGATTTTTCTTAATGGTCGTCGGATTTATACCTGGCGGCACGGCATCTGCATCTTTTTTCCTGCAGGCGCCGAAGACTCCCCCCTTGAGCCGAGCCATTTGCAGCAGCGCCGAACCGGAGCCTTTGCCTCGTGTCAGACCGACTAGGCTCAGACCATTCCATGCTCACTGTGTATCTCGTCAGAGGTCGTATCGATGACTCAGGAACCCCTAGCTCGTGACGCTGAGGTGGCGGCTTTTCGCGAAGCCGTCTTGACCAAACTCACCTACGCGGTCGGCAAAGATCCGGACCACGCCTTCGACCACGACTGGTTCGAGGCCATTGCCCTGGCTGCGCGGGACCACATGGTCGACCACTGGATGGATCACACGCGACAGATCTATCGCAAGGGCCAGAAGCGGGTGTACTACCTGTCCCTGGAGTTCCTCATCGGCCGGCTCTTGTTCGACAGCCTGAGCAATCTCGGCCTGCTGGACGTGGCCCGCGAAGCCCTCACCGACCTTGGCGTGGACCTGGAGCGGATCCGCCTGCTGGAGCCCGATGCAGCCCTGGGCAACGGCGGCCTGGGGCGCCTGGCGGCGTGCTTCATGGAAAGCATGTCGACCCTGGGTATAGCCGGTCACGGCTATGGCATTCGTTACGAGCACGGCCTGTTTCGCCAGGCCATTGTCGACGGCTGGCAGCAGGAGCAGACCGAACACTGGCTGGATTTTGGCAACCCCTGGGAGTTCGAGCGCCCCGAGGTGATCTATTCCATCGGCTTTGGCGGCAGCGTCGACAGTGTGACCGACGCGGCGGGCAACACGCGCCAGGTCTGGTGGCCGGCGGAGACGGTGCGCGCGGTGGCCTATGACACCCCGGTGGTGGGCTGGCGCGGAGCCAGCGTCAATACCCTGCGCCTGTGGCGGGCCCGGGCCATGGAAGACCTGCATCTGGAGCGCTTCAACGCCGGCGATCACTTGGGGGCGGTGGCGGAAGTGGCTCGCGCCGAGAGCATCTCCCGGGTGCTGTACCCGGCCGACAGCACCGAGGCTGGCCAGGAATTGCGCCTGCGCCAGGAATACTTCTTCGTCTCGGCGTCGCTGCAGGACCTGCTGCGGCGCCACAAGAACATGCACGATTCGGTGCTCAGCCTTGGCGAGCACGCGGCGATCCAGCTCAATGACACCCATCCGTCGATCGCCGTGGCCGAACTGATGCGCCAATTGGTCGACCTGCACGGCATCGCCTGGGACGCGGCGTGGCAGATCACCGTGGACACCCTGGCCTACACCAACCACACCCTGCTGCCCGAGGCCCTGGAAACCTGGCCGGTGGGGCTGATGGAGCGCATGCTGCCGCGGCACATGCAGATCATCTACCTGATCAACGCCCAGCACATCGATGCCTTGCGGGCCAAGGGCCTGCACGATTTCGACGTCCTGCGGGCGGTGTCGCTGATCGAGGAGGACAACGGCCGCCGGGTGCGCATGGGCAACCTGGCGTTCCTCGGCTCCCACAGCGTCAACGGCGTGTCCGGCCTGCATACCCAATTGATGCGCAGCACGGTGTTCTCCGAGTTGCACAAGCTGTACCCCGAGCGGATCAACAACAAGACCAACGGCATCACCTTTCGCCGCTGGCTGTACCAGGCCAACCCGCCCCTTACCGAAATGCTGGTGGACGCCCTGGGCCCCGAGTTGCTGGACAACCCCGAGCAGTTGCTGCTCGGGCTGGAGCCCTTTGCCGAGAAGCCGGCCTTTCGCAAGCAGTTCGCCGAGCAGCGCCTGCACAGCAAGCGCGCCCTGGCCGCGCTCATCCATGAGCGCCTGGGGATCGCGATCAACCCGGCGGCGCTGTTCGATGTGCAGGTCAAGCGCATCCACGAGTACAAGCGCCAGTTGCTCAACCTGCTGCACACCGTGGCGCTGTATCAGGCGATCCGCGCCGAGCCGGAAACCGACTGGGTGCCGCGGGTGAAGATCTTCGCCGGCAAGGCGGCGGCCAGCTATCACCAGGCCAAACTGATCATCAAGCTGACCAACGACATCGCCCGCACGGTGAACAGCGATCCGACCGTGCGCGGTCTGCTCAAGGTGGTGTTCCTGCCCAACTACAACGTCAGCCTGGCGGAAAGCATCATTCCCGCCGCCGACCTGTCGGAGCAGATTTCCACTGCCGGCTTCGAGGCTTCGGGCACCAGCAACATGAAGTTCGGCCTCAACGGTGCCCTGACCATCGGCACCCTGGACGGCGCCAACGTCGAGATGTGCGAGCAGGTCGGTGCCGAACACATGTTCATCTTCGGCCTCAGCGCCCAGCAGGTGGAGGCGCGCAAGCGCAATGGCGAATTCAGCGCGGTGCCGGACATCGCCGCCTCGCACCGGCTCAACGATGTGCTGCAGGCGATTCGCGGCGGGGTGTTCTCTCCGGACGATCCGTCGCGCTACAGCGGGCTGATCGATTCGCTGATCGACTATGACCGGTTCCTGGTCTGCGCCGATTTCGACGCCTACTGGGACGCCCAGGCCCGGGTCGAAGCGCGCTGGCACGATTCCGCCGAATGGTGGCGCTCGGCGGTGCTCAATACCGCGCGCATGGGCTGGTTTTCTTCGGACCGGACCATCCGCGAATACGCCACGCAGATCTGGAAGGCCCTGGACTGAGAGGCCCGGGAAAATCCGCGAACTGTGCACAAGGCCCAACGTTTGTTGGGCCGGGTCGATATACTGAGCGGCGTTTTTATCTCCCGGATGGTGTCTTTTGGGTCGCGTTCGGCTTCCAATCGGGGAGAAATCTTCGCCGGCAAGCCTCAACACCGCCGTACCCGTCCGTCAGTGGACCGCTTAGGGATATCGACACATGCAATGGATGTTCATGCTGCTGGGTGCCGTGCTGGGCTGGATCGTCGACCAGTCCATCAGCGATGCCCTGATTGGCGCGTTACTGGGTCTGGTGCTTGGCCTGGCCATTCGTTTCGGTGCCCTGCAGCGACAGGTGCTCGACCAGCACCGTGAGCTGGAGCAGGCGAAAAACACCCTGGCCACCCTGGGCCAGCGCCTGGCCCTGCTGGAAACCCCCGGTGGCGCTGCCCAGGCGTTTGCCGAAACCCAGGTCAGCACCCCGCCTGCCGAGGCAAGCAGCGGCTTGAGCGCCGCGCCGGAGCTGCAGGACCTGCCCGAATTCATTCTTGACGAAGTCCGGCCCGTGGAACCGGCACCGGCGGCTGCCGAGCTGGTCTGGGAGTTGCCTGCCGCGGCGCCGCCCGGTGCGGCAATCGAAGCCAGCCCGCCGCTGCCGGAGTCGGTCTGGCAGCCCCAGGCAGCGGCCCGTGAGCCTGCCGTGGCGCAGCCGCGGGAGCCGAACCTGATCGAGCGCGCCATCAGCGGGGCGCGCAACTGGCTGTTCGGCGGCAACACCGTGCTGCGGGTCGGCGTGGTGCTGTTGTTCCTCGGCCTGGCCTTCCTGCTGCGCTACGCCACCGAAGGCATGGTGGTGCCCATCGAGCTGCGCTACGCCGGTGTCGCGGCCAGCTCCCTGGGCCTGCTGGGGTTGGGCTGGTGGTTGCGGCGGCGCAACAGCAATTACGCCCTGATGCTGCAGGGCACCGGCATCGCCGTGCTCTACCTGACGGTGTTCGCCGCCATGCGCTTGCACCCGTTGCTCGACCCTTCCGCGGCCCTGGGCCTGCTGGTGGCGGTCACGGTGTTTTCGGCGATTCTGGCCATCACCCAGGATGCCCTGGGGCTGGCGGCCGCTGCGGCCCTTGGCGGTTTCGCCGCGCCGATCCTGACCTCCACCGGTGCCGGCAGCCATGTGGCGCTGTTCAGCTACTTCGCGCTGCTCAATGCCGGCATTCTGGGCATTGCCTGGTTCAAGGCCTGGCGCCTGCTCAACCTGATCGGCTTTGTCGGCACCTTCGGCATCGGCTTTGCCTGGGGCCTGCGCTCCTATACGCCAGAGCTGCTGTGGAGCACCGAACCCTTCCTGATCCTGTTCTTTGTCATGTACCTGGCCATCGGCCTGCTGTTCACCCGGCGCAAGCTGCTGGATATGCGCGATGCGCCGACGGACGACAGCCGCCAGGCGCTGCTGCACTGGTCCGCGCGCAAGGGCGACTACGTCGATGGCAGCCTGCTGTTCGGCCCGCCGCTGGTGGGCTTTGGCCTGCAACTGGCGTTGGTCCAGCACCTGGAGTTCGCCGCCTCCTTTAGTGCCCTGGCCCTGGGTCTGATCTACATGGTCCTGGCGCGGCTGCTGATGGGCGGTCGCGCGCTGTTGCTCGGTGAAACCTGCCTGGCCCTGGGGGTGATTTTCGCCACCCTGGCCATTCCTTTGGGCCTGGATGCGCGTTGGACGTCCGCGGCCTGGGCCGTGGAGGGCGCGGGAGTCTTCTGGCTCGGCCTGCGTCAGCAACGGCCTCTGGCCCGGGCTTTTGCCCTGTTGCTGCAAGTGGGTTCGGCCCTGGCCTTCCTCAGTGAGCTGCAGCCTGGCGACAGCAGCTTGCTGGCCGGCGCGCCTTTGGGGGCATTGCTGCTGGGAGGCGCCTTGCTGTTCAGCTTCGACCAGTTGCGACGGGCAGAGCAGGCTCGGGTCGCCAGTTGGGAGCAGGGCACTGCGCCGATCCTGGCAGTCGCCGGACTGGGTTTTCTGTATCTGCTGGCACCGCTGTTCTTCTTCACTCAGGGCACGGCCATCAGTTGGGCACTGGCCGGGCTGGCGACGCTGTTCGTCGGTCTGCGCCTGCAATCGCGGACCTTCCTGTTCACGGCCTTTGCCGTGCAGCTGTTGGGCGGTGGGCTGTTCCTGATGCGCCTGCAAGGCGCGGACGGCGAAGCCGGCGCGGTATTGAGCGCCGGCTGGAGCGGCCTGATGAGTGCCTCGCTGATTGGCCTGACCCTGATCGGTGGCATGCTTCTGGCCGCCCGCAACGACATGGTGCGCCATGACCCGCGCCTGCTGCGGGGCTTGTCGGTGGTGCTGCTGGCCGGGCTGATGATGATCAACCTGGCGGTGCTGTTCGTGTTGCCCTGGCGTACCGCCAGCGGCGTCTGGGCCGCCAGTGGCCTGTTGATCATCTGGCTCAGCCTGTATCTGCAGCAGCGCGCCAGTTTTGCCTTTGGCCTGCTGTTGCAGGTGATCGGTGGCAGCACGTTCCTGCTGGCCGGCACGGACGGGTTCTTCAGTAGCGTGGTCGAGGGCGTGCGGCCGTTGGCCAATGGCGACTTCTGGACGCCGATGGTCCTGGCCCTGGCGGCATTGCTCGGGGCGTGGCGCTTGCAGCGGGGCAATCACGGCTCGGCTTTCGACGCCTTGAGCCTGGGGCATCTGTCCGATCTGTTGCTGGCTTGGGGCGTGTGCTGGTGGGCATTTACCTGGTTCAAGGAAGTGCTGCGTTTCGCCCCGGCACATTGGCAGGCCAGCCTGTTGCTGCTGATCACCGCCCTCAGCGTGCTGCTCTGTGCGCTGTTGGCTCCGCGCCTGCGGTGGAAGTCCTTGGGATTGGTGTGCAGCCTGTTGATACCGGCGGGGGCCCTGGTGCTGCTGGCTTCCTGGACGTCGCGCTATCACCCGGCGGCGGATCTGGGCTGGCTGGCCTGGAGCCTGTTGTTCGTCGTGCACTTCTTCAGTGTGCGGCGCCTGGAGGCCTGGCTGCCGGCGCGGGTCTTGAGCATTGCCCATGTGCTGGGTTGCTGGTTGCTGATCGGCGTGCTGGCGTTGGAGCTGCGCTATGGCTTGCTGCTGTTGTCCGAGCAGTACAACGCCTGGCGCTGGCTGGGCTGGGCGATCCTGCCGAGCCTGCACCTGGTGGCGATGGCCGCGCCGCGAACCTGGCCGTGGCCGGTCAGGGCGCATGCCCGTGAATATCGCCTGTATGCCGCGCTGCCCCTGGCGCTGCTGATGCTGGGCTGGTTCTGGCTGGCCAATACCTTCAGCGATGGCCGCGCCGAACCGCTGCCGTACCTGCCGCTGCTCAACCCCCTGGAACTGGGGCTGCTGTTTGCCCTGTTCGGCGTCTATGTCTGGTCGCGCAGTGCGCTGCAGGACCTGGCGATCCGCGCCGATTACGCCGAGCGTGGCACGCAGCTGCTGGCGGGGATTTCCCTGTTCGCCTTCTTTACCGTGCTGGTGATGCGCGCGGCCCATCACTGGAGCGGCGTGCCGTTCCAGGCGGATGCCTTGCTTGAGTCGATGATGGTCCAGGCCGGGCTGTCCATCGTCTGGACCCTGATTGCCCTGGGCCTGATGATCGGCGGGCACTTGCGCCATCGTCGCGAAGTCTGGCTGATCGGCGCGGTGCTGATCGCCGTGGTGGTGGCCAAGCTGTTCCTGGTGGAGTTGAGCAACCGTGGCGGGCTGGCGCGGATCGTCTCGTTCATCGGGGTGGGGGGACTGCTGCTGGTGGTGGGCTATTTCGCGCCGTTGCCGCCCAAGCGCGCCGAGGCCGAATCCGCGCCCGGAAAACCGTTGGATGAAGGAGTGTCATCGTGAGTTCGAAGCTGAGCCTGGGCTGGTTGGGCGCTGTGAGCCTGTGTGTGGCGCTGTCCGCCGTGGCCCAGGACAAGCCGGGGGACTTCAAGTCCCAGGCTCCCTTGACCCTGAGTGGCGAGGGCCCCTGGTATCGCCTGGAGCTGCCGCTGGACGTGCTGTTGCAGGCCAGCCAGGCCGATCTTCGGGATGTTCGGGTGTTCAATGCTGCCGGCGAGCCGCAGGCCTATGCCCTGGCTCGTCAACAGGCGCAGACCCGCGAGCAGCAGAACCTCACCGAGGTGAAGTGGTTCCCGCTCTATAGCTCGGCGCAAGCCGGCGACAGCAGCCCCAGCGTGCGGGTGCAATCCGGCGCCAACGGCACTCTGGTGGAGGTGCAACCGGCCACGCAGTTGGAGGCGGGCGAGGAAGTGCTGCGCGGCTGGCTGCTGGATGCCAGTGGCATCAAGGCCCCGCTGCAGCAACTGCTGCTGGACTGGACCAGCGAGCGCGATGGTTTCCAGCGTTTCAGCATCGAGGCCAGCGACGACCTGCAGCACTGGCAATCCTGGGGCGACGGCCAGGTGGCGCGCCTGTCATTTGCCGACGAGCGGATCGAGCAGCATGAAGTGGCCCTGCCCGGGCAGTCGGCGCGCTACCTGCGCCTGCTGTGGAATACCCCGCAATCGGCGCCGGTGCTGACCTCGGCGCAACTGCAGAGCAGCAGCACCAGCAGCCTGCCGTCGCCGCTGGTGTGGTCCCAGCCCCTGCGCGGGACCTCCGCCAAGGCGGGTGAATACACCTGGCAACTGCCCATGGGGCTGAATGTCGAGCGGGTGCGGATCGATCTCAAGGAGGCCAACACGCTGGCACCGGCGACCCTGTATGGCCGCCGTGACAGCAGCCTGCCCTGGCAGACCCTGAACAACGGCCTGCTGTACCGCCTGACTCAGAATGGCCAGGACGTGCAGCAGAATGAACTGCAAGTACCTGGGCAGACCGTGCAACAGTTGAAACTGACGGTGGACGAGCGTGGCGGCGGCCTCGGGGGCGAGGCGCCGACCCTGGCGTTTGCCGTGCGCGGTACGCAACTGGTGTTCCTGGCCCGTGGCGCCGGGCCTTACACGCTGGCGCTGGGCAACCCGAGCGCGGTGGCGGCCAACCTGCCGCTGACCACGCTGATTCCCGATTACAGTCCGCAGCGCCTCAAGGAACTGGGCCAGGCCAAGGTCGAGGGCGCGACGCCATTGACGCCAGCCACCGCCACGGCAGCCGCCGGCGCCGTGGCCGCCGGGCCGGACTGGAAGAAGATCGGCCTGTGGGCCGTGCTGCTGCTGGGCGTGCTGGCCCTGGCCGGGATGGCCGTGAGCCTGCTGCGCAAACCGGCAGCCAAATCCTGATCACTGTGGCGGGGGCCAGTGCCCTCGCGACAAATCCGCCTACGCTGAAATGCAGTGCCTGAACTCTATCTGCCAGTTCCCTGTCTGAGAGGAGGAAATGCGCCCCGACTCGCGTTAAACTGCGCGGGTTTTCAACCTCCCCCATTCCTCCGGAGCCGTCCATGTCCCGCGTTACCCTGAGTCGCTATTTGATTGAGCAGACCCGCAGCAACAATACTCCTGCCGATCTGCGCTTCCTGATCGAAGTGGTGGCGCGTGCTTGCAAGGAGATCAGCCACGCCGTGTCCAAAGGCGCCCTGGGCGGTGTCCTGGGCAGCATGGGCACGGAAAACGTGCAGGGCGAAGTGCAGAAGAAGCTCGATGTGATCTCCAACGAGATTCTCCTGGAAGCCAACGAATGGGGCGGTCACCTGGCCGGCATGGCGTCCGAGGAAATGGACAATGCCTACCAGATTCCTGGCAAGTACCCCAAAGGCGCCTACCTGCTGGTATTCGACCCGCTGGACGGTTCGTCGAACATCGACATCAACGCCCCGGTCGGCACCATCTTCTCCGTGCTGCGCTGCCCGAACGAGTACCTGAGCCAGAACGAAGCCTTGAACGAAAAGGCCTTCCTGCAGCCGGGCACCCAGCAGGTCGCTGCCGGTTACGCCATCTACGGTCCGCAGACCATGCTGATCCTGACCCTGGGCCACGGCGTCAAGGGCTTCACCCTGGATCGTGAGATGGGCAGCTTCGTGCTGACCCACGAAGACATCAAGATTCCGGAGTCCACCCAGGAATTCGCCATCAACATGTCCAACGAGCGTCACTGGGAAGCCCCGGTCAAGCGCTACGTGGAAGAGCTGCTGGCCGGTGATACCGGTCCGCTGAAAAAGAACTACAACATGCGCTGGGTCGCGGCGATGGTCGCCGACGTGCACCGTATCCTGACCCGTGGCGGCCTGTTCATGTACCCACGGGACAGCCGCGAGCCGGAGAAACCGGGCAAGCTGCGCCTGATGTACGAGGCCAATCCGATGTCCTTCCTCATCGAGCAGGCCGGTGGTGCTTCCACCGACGGTCACCAGCGCATCCTCGACATTCAGCCCGAAGGCCTGCACCAGCGTGTAGCGGTATTCCTCGGTTCTAAAGAAGAAGTGGCTCGCGTGACCGGCTACCACAAGGAGTAAGACATGGCCGCGCCCTGGCAGCCTCTGCTTGATTGGTGGTTCGGCTCAGCCGAAAAGCCGGCAGAGATTGTCGCTGCCAAGGGCCGGCTGTGGTTTGGCAAACGCGACAGCCAGGACCTCGAAGCGCGCCAGCGCTTTGGTGGCCTGGTGGAGCAGGCACTGGCCGGCGAATTGGCCGAGTGGACGCAAAGTCCGCAAGGTTGGCTGGCTCTGGTGCTGCTGCTCGATCAGTTGCCGCGCATGATCCACCGCGACACCCCCAAGGCTTTCTCTGGCGACGCCCGTGCCCAGGCACTGGTGGCGCAAGGCATTGCCGCGGATTTTGACCGGCGCCTGCCGCCCATGCAGCGTTGCTTCATCTACCTGGTGTTCGAGCATTGCGAGCACCTGGCGGTGCAGAACGAAGGGGTTTCGCGCTTTGCCGCCCTTCACGACGAACAGCCCGAGGACGATCGTCCGGTATTCGCCGATCATCTGGACTATGCCGAGCGGCACCAGAAAGTCATTGCCCGCTTCGGGCGCTTTCCCCATCGCAATGCCATCCTCGGCCGTGAATCCACTGCCGAAGAGCTGGCTTTCCTGCGCGAGCCTGGTTCGCGTTTCTGACGGACGGCAAGCATTACTTGTCCGCTCGCAACAGGCGCCTCATCAGCAATGACTGCAGGTCTTTGCGCGTATCGGCAATGATGTGGATAAAGACGGTGTTCTCCCGCACTTCGTAGATCACCCGGTTCATGCCGCAAAGTACCTGGCGATAGTGGCGCAGATTGAGCTGCTGAATTTCGTCAGGTACCACGCCAGCGTAGGGCGAGGTCGCCAGTTGAGCCACGGTGGATTTCAAGTGCTGGAAGGTGCTGTGCCAGGCTTGGGGAGAGAATCGACTGATCAGGTAGTGTCTGAGCTCTTTCAGGTCATGTTCTGCCGAATGCAGAATGACCACCTTGAATCTCATTGCGGGTCGTCCCGCTCCAGGTCGGCAAACACCTGCTCTGCATCACGGAACTGGCCGGCTTCAATCTCCCGGTTGCCCAAGGCCAGAAGTTTCAACATGGCCAGGGTCGCTTCCTGTTCCTCAAAGCTCCGTACATCCATAACCACCAGCTTGGCTTCGCCATTCTGGGTAATAACCAGAGGCTCGCGGCTTTCCGTCAGTTGCTTGACGATCTCGGCGGTGTGGCTTTTCAGGTAACTGATGGGCTTGACCTGGGATGAAAGCTTCATGGGGCGGGCTCGACTGGAAAGGCAGGCCTGAGTTTAGTCTTAATCCAGTTCAGTTGGGGGCGTGCAGACCAGCGACTGTATTGCCGAATGTCCGCAATCGAATGATTTCGCCGGCAAGCCGGCTCCTACGCAATAGTGGTAGGAGCCGGCTTGCCGGCGAAGCTGCTGCTCAGATACGGAAGCTGCCCACCAGATGCTGCAGGCGCTTGGCCTGTTGTTCCAGGTCGGCGCAGGCGCGCAGGGTGGCTTGCAGGTTTTCCACCCCTTCCTGATTGAGGGTGTTGATTTCGGTGATGTCGACGTTGATCGACTCCACCACGGCGGTCTGTTCCTCGGTGGCGGTGGCTACCGACTGGTTCATGCCGTCGATCTCGCCGATGCGCTGGGTCACGCTGCCCAGGCGCTCGCCGGCCTGGTTGGCGATGCCGACGCTGCTTTCGCTTTCGCGCTGGCTCTCGGTCATGGTGCCCACCGCTTCACGGGCACCGACCTGCAGTTCCTCGATCATTTTCTGCACTTGCTGCGCCGAATCCTGGGTGCGGTGCGCCAGGTTGCGCACTTCGTCCGCCACCACCGCGAAGCCGCGCCCGGCCTCACCGGCGCGAGCAGCTTCGATGGCGGCGTTGAGCGCCAGCAGATTGGTCTGCTGAGAGATGCTGGTGATCACTTCAAGGATCTGCCCGATGTTCACCGTATTGCTGTTGAGCGTCTCGATGTTGTCGCAGGAGCTGCTGATCTTCGCCGACAGCTGATGCATGGCGGCGATGGTCTGGTCCACCACTTGCTGGCCGTCTTGCGCCAGGCTGCGGGCCTCGCTGGAGTGCTGCGAGGCGAGGGCGGCGTTCTGGGCGATTTCCTGGGCGGCGGCGCCCAGCTGGTTGATGGCCGCGGCCACGCTGCTGGTGCGCGAAGCCTGCTGGTCGGAGTTGAACATCGACGAGTTGGAGGCGGCGACCACGCGCAGGGCCACTTCGTTGACCTGGCCGGTGGCCGAGGACACTTCGCGGATCGAACTGTGGATGCGCTCGACGAAACGGTTGAACGACAGGCCCAGGGTGCCGAATTCATCGTGGCCATGGATCACCAGGCGCTTGGTCAGGTCGCCTTCGCCTTCGGCGATGTCGTGCATGGCCCGGCCCATCACGTGCAGCGGCTGCATCAGTATGCGGATCAGCATGCCCAGCAGGCTGATGATGATCACCACCGCAATCAGCATGGCGATGATCGCCGAGGTGCGAAACTCGCTGAGCACGGCGAAGGCGGTGTCCTTGTCCAGCACCAGGGCCACGTACCAATCGGCCGAGGGCACGCCGTTGACGTGGGTGAAGGAGATCAGCTGGGTCTTGCCATTGAGCTGCACTTCCTTGAGGCCGGGGCTAATGTTCGGGGCACCCGCGGGATAGGCCTCGGCGAGACTCTTGAGCACCAGCTTGCTGTCGGGGTGGATGAGGATCTTGCCGTCGGCGCTGACGATGAAGGCCTGGCCATGACCGCCGAAGTTCAACGAGTTGATGATGGCGCTGATGCTCGACAGATCGATGTCGGCGCCGGCCACGCCGATCATCTGGTTCTGGTGCTGTACCGGGGTGGCCACGGTGATCACCAGCTTGCCGGACGAAGCGGCGATGTAGGGCTCGGTGACGATGGTCCGTTGCGCGCCCGTGGCCGCCTTGTACCAGCCACGGGCGCGGGGATCGTAGTCGGCGGCGCGATTGCCGGCCGGCACCGAAAACATCACGCCGTCCTGACCGCCGAAGTAGCTGAGCTGGAAGTTGCCGGTGTAGGCGGGCAGGCCCACGCTGCGTTTCAGGCTCTCGGCGCCACTGCCGTCCACGGCGATCTGTTGGGCCAGAGACTGCAGGAGCTGGATGCGGCTTTCCAGCCAGGTCTGGATATTGCTGGTGGTCAGGCTGCCCAGTTCCTGCATGGTTGATTCGGTGCTATTGTGCGGATTTCGGTGAACGTGACCGAGCGTTTCGCTAATACGTGACCGGTGCTTCCACCCCGGTTGCGCGGGTTCTGGATTGTAATCGCATCGGTCACGATGCGGCTTGTTCCTCGGCTTTTTTTCGGCGCAGCGACTCGCCTTTCATCGTCAGTCGGTAGGCGTTGTGCACCAGGCGGTCGAGGATGGCATCGGCCAGGGTCGGGTCGTTGATCCAGCCGTGCCAGTGCTCGATGGGCAGTTGGCTCGTCAGGATGGTGGAGCGGCTGCCAGCGCGGTCGTCGATCACCTCCAGCAGGTCATGCCGGGCTCCTTCCTCCAGCGGGGCTAGCGCCCAGTCGTCCAGCACCAGGACGTCGACCTTTGCCAGCTGTTGCAGGGTACGGCCGAAGCTGCCGTCGCCATGAGCGATGCGCAGTTGTTCCAGCAGGCGCGGGGTGCGCAGGTACAGGGTGCTATAGCCCTGGCGGCAGGCCTGGTTGCCCAGGGCGCAGGCCAGCCAGGTTTTGCCGGCACCGGTCGGGCCGGTCAGCAGCAGGTTGTGCTGCTGGCGGATCCAGTCGCCACTGGCCAGGGTGGCGATCAGACGCTCGTCCAGGGCGCGTCCGGTGCGGCGGTCGAGATCTTCCAGGCAGGCGTTGGCGTACTTGAGCTTGGCCTTCTTGCGCAGCCGTACCAGGCGCTGGTTGTCACGCCAGGCCAGTTCGCGGTCGAGCAGTAGGCCGAGGCGTTCATCGAAGCTCAGGCTGTGGCTGGCCGGCAGCGTCCATTGCTCTTCCAGGGCGCGGGCCATGCCGTCCAGGCGTAGCTGGTGCAGTTGATTCAGGGTGTGTTGCGGCATCATCGAACAGCTCCTGTTGCGGGGGTTGGTAGTAGTCGGCGCCACGGACGTTCTCGTGGTCGCCGGGTAAGGTCGTTTCGGCGGCACGCTGGGGCAGCGGCTGTTGATCCAGGCCTTGCTGGAGCAGGTTGCGCACGCTGCGCCCGGTGAAGGCGCGCAGGTGTACGGCACGTTCGGCAGCGGCTTCCAGGCGTGCATTGCCATAGCGCCGGGCCAGCGAGAGCAGGCCGAGGCAGGCGCGGTAGCCCATCTCCGGGTGCGGCTTGTGGGTCAGTTGGTGATCGATCAGTTGGCGCGTGTAGGGGCCGATCCGCGCGCCCCAGTCGAGCAGGCGTTGTGGCGTCCATTCGCGATGCGCCTGGTGCGCCGCGGGCATGTGCTCGCGCTGGGTACTGTAAGCGCCGCGTCGCCCCAGCAGCAGGTGGCTGGCCACCCGCCGGTTGCCATGCAGCACTTCCAGGGTGTGTGCCGTCAGTCGCACGTCCACGTTCTGCCGGGCCAGGGCGGAGGGCACGCTGTAGAAGCTGCCATTGACCTCGATGTGGTAGTCGATGCTGACCTTGCAGCGCTTGAAGGTGGCGACCTCGTAGGGATGCACCGGCAGCGCTCGCAAGGCCGGGCGATCCAGGCGCTCGAACCAGTCGCGCCGGCAGCCATCGAGCCGCTTGAACGGGCGCCGATTCAGATCCTCCAGCAGCTCGGCGATGGCCTGGTTAAGCGCATGCAGGCTGAAGAACTGCCGATGGCGCAGCCGCGCCATGATCCAGCGCTCGACCACCTGCACCGCCACCTCGGCCTTGGCCTTGTCCTGAGGCTTGCGTGGCCGTGCCGGCAGGATCACCGTCTGGTAATGACGCGCGCACTCCAGCGTGGCCCGGTTCAGGCCCGGCTCGTAGCGATCCGGCTGGGCGACCAGGGCGCGCGGATTGTCCGGCACAACCATTTCCGGCACGCCGCCAAAGTAGGTCAGAGCCTGGCCCAGCGAGGTCAGCCAGTCCACCTGGGTTTCGCCTGGCGTCGCGCAGGCATAGGTGTAATTCGAGGCGCCCAGGGCGGCGACGAAGATGTGCGCCCGGCGCACTTCGCCGGTGGCCGGGTCGACCACCGGCAGCGTCGGCCCGGCATAGTCGATGAATAGCTTCTCGCCCGCACGGTGCAGCTGACGCATCGAACGTTTGAGCGTCTGGGCGTAGCGCCGGTAGTGCTCGACGAACTGGGTGTAGCGGTAGGTCGGCTGGCCCGCATGCGCGGCGAGATATTCCTCCCACAGCAGCTGCAAGGTCACGCCCTTGCGTCGCAACTCGCGGTGGATGCTCAGCACATCGGGCAGCACTCGCTCACCGCGCGGCTTGTTCGTCGACGTCGGTGCAAACAAGGCGGCCGCCAGCGCGGCCTCGTCCATGGCCACCAGCGCCGGCCAGTCCAGCCCGGCCACCCGCGCCGCCGCGATGTACTTGCTAACCACGCCCTTGGACAGCTGCAAGGCACGGGCAATCTTCTCGTGGGACAAGCCGGCCTCAAACTTGAGGCGCAGACATTCTTTGATGTTTCGCATGGCTACTCGCGGCGCCGCCATCTTCCTCTCCCGAAATCGGTCGAGGATGGCGGCGCATCAGGTCATGCGCAACGAAGGGGAAGGCTTTCGCTAAGTCGTGACCGGCGATTTCGGTAAGCCGTGACCACCTGTTTCGGAACAGGCGGAAAATCGGTCACGTTGCTACCGAAATGAGCGGTCACGCGTTAGCGAAATGACCGGTCACGATCAACCGAAACGGCCGGTCACGGTGCTCCGAAATCCGCACTATTGCGCAGGGCTTCGCGCTGTCGGTAGTCGTTGAACAGAATAAAACAGGCGAACGCGACGGCCACCACCAGGGCGGCGGCGAGCAGGATCTTGTGGCTGAACTTCATGTTTCTGGTCATTAAGTGAACTACCGCGATGGGCTGGTCAACGAGGGGGCGTCAATTTGCCACAGTGGAGGGCTTTACGCTGCAGTTATGTCGACTGGCCATCAAGGAAGATGAGGAGCAGGCGGGGAAAACCGACGAACTGCAGGGCTGGGTGAAAAGGTGCTTGATTTGCCGGGAAAATGCCCCGCCCGCCGGGCAAGAAATACCCGGCCGCGCGGGGAACCAGAAGGGGGTTTTCTCTTCTAAGCTTCTGGTTGGCTGACAGGCCTTCCTCCCTTCGTCCAGGAGTTCACCATGTCCCTGCGTTCTCTCGCTCTGTTGTCCTTCTGCGTGCTGCTGGCCGCGTGCAGCAAGGTCAATCAGGAAAACTATTCCAAACTCTCGGCGGGCATGCCCAAGGCCGAGGTCGAACAACTTCTGGGTAAGCCGACTGACTGTTCGGGCGCGCTGGGTATGTCCAGTTGCACCTGGGGCGACAAGAACAGCTTTATCAGCGTGCAGTATGCCGGTGACAAGGTTCTGATGTTTTCCGGGCAAGGCCTGAAGTAAGAACCGGGGCTTTGGGCCCACGGGAGAAAAATAATGATGCGTTTTGTTTTCACTCTTCTGGTCGGCCTGCTCTTGGCCGGCTGCGCCACGTCCCGGGACGATTCGCTGGCGCCCAAGACCGTCAACCACGTCGATCTCAAGCGTTACCAGGGGACCTGGTACGAGCTGGCGCGGTTGCCGATGTACTTCCAGCGTAACTGTGCGCAATCCGAGGCACGTTACACCCTGTTGCCCGAGGGCAACGTGGCCGTGCTCAATCGTTGCCTGACCCCGGAGTGGAAGTGGGAAGAGGCCCGTGGCACCGCCACGCCTCAAGTGACGGGCAAGACCGACAAGCTGTGGGTGCAGTTCGATAACTGGTTCTCGCGGCTGCTGCCGGGAGCGACCAAGGGCGACTACTGGGTGCTGTATGTCAGCGATGACTACAAGACCGCGATTGTCGGCAACCCGAACCGGCGCTACCTGTGGTTGCTGTCGCGCACGCCTGAGGTCAACGAAACGGTGCGAGAAGAGTTGCTGAGCAAGGCGCGTCAGCAGGGCTATGACACTACGCGACTGATCTGGCGAGTGTCGGACTCGGCCATGGCCAAGACCTCGAAATAGACCTGTAGGAGCCGGCTTGTCGGCGAAGTCGCTTTCATGACGCTTTCGCCGGCAAGCCGGCTCCTGTGCCTATGGGTCAGTTGAGCAGGTCGCGCAGAACCTGGGTGAAGGCCCGGCTACTGTCATCTTCGGCGGCGTGATGCCCGTCGCGCACCACCCATTGTCCACCCACCATCACATCCCGCACCTGACGGCCGCCACCGGCGAACAGCCAACGGTTGAGAATGCCGTCGCCCTCGGCCGTGGCCAGGTAGGGGTCATTGCCATCCAGCACCAGCCAGTCGGCGCGCTTGCCCACGGCCAGGGCGCCAATGCCTTGCCCCAGCGCCTGGGCGCCGCCATCCAGCGCGGCGTCGTACAAGGTCCGGCCAACCATGGGCTGGTCGGCGCGGTACAGGCGGTTGCGCCGTTGATCCCGCAGGCGCTGGCCGTATTCCAGCCAGCGCAGTTCTTCCACCACGCTCAGCGATACATGGCTGTCGGAACCGATGCCCAGGCGACCGCCCTGGGCGAGGAAATCCACGGCCGGGAAGATGCCGTCCCCCAGGTTGGCTTCGGTGGTCAGGCACAGGCCGGCAATCGCCCGGCTCTTGGCCATGAGGCTGACTTCTTCCGGGTTGGCGTGAGTGGCGTGGACCAGGCACCAGCGCTGATCCACCGCGACGTTTTCGTACAGCCATTGCAGGGGGCGGCGTCCGCTCCAGGCCAGGCAGTCGTCAACTTCCTTCTGCTGCTCGGCAATGTGGATATGTACCGGGCATTGGCGGTCGCTGGCGGCCAGCACTTCGCTGACCTGCTGGGGCGTGACCGCGCGCAATGAGTGAAAGCACAGGCCCAGTTGCTGGTTGGCCTGCTGCGCCAGCATGGGTTGCAGTTGCTGTTGCAGCTTGAGGTAGTTTTCCGTGCTGTTGATGAAGCGGCGCTGGCCGTCATTCGGCGCCTGGCCGCCAAAGCCCGAGTGGCTGTACAGCACCGGCAGCAGAGTCAGGCCGATGCCGCTGCCGGCAGCCGCCTGGCTGATGCGTCGGGACAGCTCGGCGGGGTCGGCATAGGGCCGGCCATCGCTGTCGTGGTGCACGTAATGGAATTCGGCCACCGAGGTGTAGCCGGCCTTGAGCATTTCGATGTACAGCTGGCGGGCGATGACCTGCAGTTGGTCTGGGGTGATCTTGCCCACCAGGCGGTACATCAGGTCGCGCCAGGTCCAGAAGCTGTCATTGGGGTTGCCGGCCACTTCCGCCAGCCCGGCCATGGCCCGCTGGAAAGCGTGGGAGTGCAGGTTGGGCATGCCGGGCAGCAGCGGGCCCTTGAGCCGTTGTGCACCTTCAGCGCTGGCGTTGGCCTGGATCTGTGTCAACAGGCCATCGGGGCTGACTTCAAGACGTACATGATTGGCCCATCCATCAGGCAGCAGCGCGCGTTCGGCAAAGAAGGCGGACATGGTTCAAGCACCCCATCGTGTGTTATTTGTATATACATATACAGACGTTTGCCTGCCCGGTAAACTCCGGCAAGCTAGTCACCTTTTTTGCTCAACAAGGATTTCCTGTGCCGACTCCGCCTGCCAAATCGCCGCTGGCTGCCCATCTGGGCGATAGTCCGGCGCCCTTGTATGCCCGCGTCAAACAGATGATCACCCAGCAGATCGAGAGCGGAAACTGGCCGCCGCATTATCGGGTTCCCTCGGAGAGCGAGCTGGTCAACCAGCTGGGTTTCAGCCGCATGACCATCAACCGCGCGCTGCGCGAGATGACTGCCGAAGGCCTGCTGGTGCGCATGCAGGGCGTGGGGACGTTCGTCGCCGAGCCCAAGAGTCAGTCGGCCTTGTTCGAAGTGCACAACATTGCCGACGAGATCGCTTCCCGCGGTCATCGGCATACCTGCCAGGTCATTACCCTGGGGGAAGAGGCCGCCGGTTCCGAGCGCGCCCTGGCCCTGGACATGCGTGAAGGGCAGAAGGTCTTCCACTCGCTGATCGTGCATTTCGAAAACGACATCCCGGTGCAGATCGAAGACCGCTTCGTCAACGCCCTGGTGGCGCCGGAGTACCTCAAGCAGGACTTCACCCTGCAAACCCCCTACGCCTATCTGTCCCAGGTGGCGCCGCTGACCGAGGGCGAACATGTGGTCGAGGCGATCCTCGCCGAGCCCGAGGAGTGCCGGCTGCTGCAGATCGAGCGCGGCGAGCCGTGCCTGCTGATTCGCCGTCGTACTTGGTCCGGACGTCAGCCGGTAACCGCCGCCCGGTTGATCCACCCCGGTTCCCGTCATCGCCTGGAAGGACGCTTTCATAAATGATCCGGCCCACCCTGTTACGCGCCGCCGACTACCCGCGCATGCCCTGGAAGAACGGCGGTGGCAGCACCGAGGAAATCACCCGTGATGCCGGCACTGGCCTGGAAGGTTTTGGCTGGCGCCTGTCGATTGCCGACATCGGCGAGTCCGGCGGCTTCTCCAGCTTTGCCGGTTATCAGCGGATCATTACCGTGCTGCAAGGCGCGGGCATGCAGCTGACGGTGGATGGCGAAGAGGTACGGCCGTTGCTGCCGCTGGATCCCTTCGCCTTCAGTGGCGCCAGCCAGGTGAGCTGTGCGCTGCTGGACGGGGCGATCCGCGACTTCAACCTGATCTACTGCCCTGAGCGTTATGTCGCTCGTTTGCAGTGGTTCGATGGTCAGCAGCGCTTCTTTACCCAGGCCCACACCGTGCTGGTGTTCAGTGCTGCCGAGCAAGCCTGGGTCGACACGGGCGGTACTCCGTTGCAGGCCCTGGGTCGTTACGATTGTCTGCGCCTGGATCGCAATGCCGGCGTAGTGGAGATCGCCACCGACGGACGCTGCTGCGTCATCGAACTCACCGCCCGCTGATTCCCAAGGGCCGTCGCAGACCGGGATACGGGCTGCGACGGCCGCAGATTTTCCCTCCTGATCCCTTCCCTTCGAGTGCCTCCCGCTGCGGGTCCGCGGCGCCGGTTTGTGCAGCGCATCTTTCCCCACCGGGGCGGTGTCCCCCCGCGCACCCATTTGTTACCGAACGCCCCAGAACAGCGCAAAACCGCTGTCTGGTAACAGTCTCGCGGCTGAGAAAAATTCCCTTCTTGAAAAATGTCGCTCTGTTGGAAGCCTTATTCCACAAGGCCTGCAGTTTTATCCCAGGGCTTTTCAGTTACGTCTCAAGCAAGTTGGCCGCTTGATTGCATATGCTTGTATGTACAAGTAAATATGTGTGCGTAAGAGTCGATGGAATCCTCTTCGCACCTTGGACTCATCGCCGAGGAGTTTTTCCGTGACTGACAGCAAACCCACCAAGTTCCGCAACGTCGAAATTCGCGCCGCACGTGGCAACAAGCTGACCGCCAAGAGCTGGCTGACCGAAGCGCCGCTGCGCATGCTGATGAACAACCTCGATCCGGAAGTCGCCGAGAACCCCAAGGAGCTGGTGGTCTACGGCGGCATTGGTCGCGCCGCGCGCAACTGGGAGTGCTACGACAAGATCGTCGAGGCCCTGACCCAGCTCAATGACGACGAAACCCTGCTGGTGCAGTCCGGCAAGCCGGTCGGTGTGTTCAAGACCCACAGCAATGCGCCACGGGTACTGATCGCCAACTCCAACCTGGTGCCGCACTGGGCCAGTTGGGAGCACTTCAACGAACTGGACGCCAAGGGCCTGGCCATGTACGGCCAGATGACCGCTGGCAGCTGGATCTACATCGGCAGCCAGGGCATCGTCCAGGGCACTTATGAAACCTTCGTCGAGGCCGGTCGCCAGCATTACGACTCCAACCTCAAGGGCCGCTGGGTCCTGACCGCAGGCCTGGGTGGCATGGGTGGTGCGCAACCTCTGGCCGCGACCCTGGCCGGGGCCTGCTCGCTGAACATCGAGTGCCAGCAGACCAGCATCGACTTCCGCCTCAAGACCCGTTACGTCGACGAACAGGCCACCGACCTGGACGACGCCCTGGCGCGGATCAAGAAATACACCGCCGAAGGCCGCGCGATCTCCATCGCCCTGTGTGGCAACGCCGCTGAAATCCTGCCGGAACTGGTACGCCGCGGCGTGCGTCCGGACATGGTCACCGACCAGACCAGCGCCCACGACCCGCTCAACGGCTACCTGCCCAAGGGCTGGACCTGGGAGCAGTACCGCGATCGCGCCAAGACCGAGCCGGCCGCCGTGATCAAGGCCGCCAAGCAGTCGATGGCCGAACACGTCAAGGCCATGCTGGCCTTCCAGAAGATGGGCGTGCCGACCTTCGACTACGGCAACAACATCCGTCAGATGGCCCAGGAAGAAGGCGTCGAGAATGCCTTTGACTTCCCGGGGTTCGTCCCGGCCTACATCCGCCCGCTGTTCTGCCGCGGCATCGGCCCGTTCCGTTGGGCGGCGCTGTCCGGCGACCCGCAGGACATCTACAAGACCGACGCCAAGGTCAAGGAACTGATCCCCGACGACGCCCACCTGCACAACTGGCTGGACATGGCCCGCGAGCGCATCAGCTTCCAGGGCCTGCCAGCGCGGATCTGCTGGGTCGGCCTGGGCCAGCGCGCCAAGCTCGGCCTGGCGTTCAACGAAATGGTGCGCAGCGGCGAGCTGTCGGCGCCGATCGTCATCGGTCGCGACCATCTGGACTCCGGTTCCGTGGCCAGCCCGAACCGTGAAACCGAATCCATGCAGGACGGCTCCGACGCCGTGTCCGACTGGCCGCTGCTCAACGCCCTGTTGAACACCGCCAGCGGTGCGACCTGGGTTTCCCTGCACCACGGCGGCGGTGTCGGCATGGGCTTCTCCCAGCATTCGGGGATGGTCATTGTCTGCGACGGCACCGATGAAGCAGCCGAGCGGATTGCCCGGGTGCTGCACAACGATCCGGCTACCGGGGTCATGCGTCACGCCGACGCCGGCTACCCGATCGCGATCGACTGCGCCAAGGAACAGGGCCTGAACCTGCCGATGATCACCGGCAAGTAACCTGAGCATCGGTTCACCCCACCCTCCCTGTAGGAGCCAGCTTGCTGGCGAAGCAAGCACCGCGGTGCATCAACTGCACCGCCTCGCGAGCAAGCTCGCTCCTGCAGTGGAAGTCGTCTGTAGTGCCCATAGAGGTTTGACGTCCATGGCCTTAGGAAATGATCGTGCAAGCAGCAAGCCGTTGATCGAAAGGCGCTCGATCGACTACATCCCGGAAGCGGAAAGACACGGTCGTCTCTTGAGCCAGTTCACTCTGTGGCTGGGTGCCAACCTGCAGATCACGGCGATCGTCACCGGCGCTCTGGCGGTGGTGCTGGGCGGTGATGTGTTCTGGTCGTTGATCGGTCTGCTGATCGGGCAATTGCTGGGCGGCGGGGTGATGGCGCTGCATGCGGCGCAAGGGCCGAAGCTCGGGCTGCCGCAGATGATTTCCAGTCGGGTGCAGTTCGGGGTCTATGGCGCGGCCATCCCGATGGTGCTGGTGTGCCTGATGTACCTGGGGTTCACCGCGACTGGCACGGTGCTGTCCGGGCAGGCGCTGGGGCAGATGTTCGGTGTCAGCGACAGTCTCGGCATCCTGATGTTCGCCAGCATCATTGTGCTCGTCACCGTGCTCGGCTATCGGGTGATCCACTACATCGGCCGGGTCGCCAGCGTGATCGGCGTGGTCGCCTTCTTCTATCTGTTCAGCCGGCTGCTGAGCCAGACCGATATCAGTGCCTTGCTGGCCATTCGGCACTTCAGCTGGAGCAGTTTCCTCCTGGCGGTGTCGCTGGCCGCGTCCTGGCAGATCGCGTTCGGCCCTTACGTGGCCGACTACTCGCGCTATTTGCCGAGCAAGACGTCGCCGTTGAAGACGTTCTTCGCCGCGGGCGCGGGTTCGGTGATCGGTGCCCAGGTGGCGATGGTGCTCGGCGTGTTCGCCGCAGCGCTGTCCAAGGGCCAGTTCGCCGGTCGTGAAGTGGCCTACATCGTCGGCCTGGGCGGCAGTGGCGCGATTGCCGCGATGCTCTACTTCAGCATCGCCTTCGGCAAGGTGACCATCTCGACGCTGAACTCCTACGGCAGCTTCATGTGCATCGCCACCATCATCAGCGGCTTTCGCGGCGAGTTGAAAGTGACGCGCCTGCAGCGGTTGGTCTTCGTGTTGCTGATCGTCGGTGCCGCGACCCTGATCGCACTGCTGGGCCAGCACTCGTTCCTTGGCGCATTCAAGTCTTTCATCCTGTTCCTGCTGGCGTTCTTCACGCCCTGGAGCGCGATCAACCTGGTGGATTTCTACTGCATCACCAAAGAACGCTATGACATCCCGGCCCTGTCCAACCCGGACGGTCGCTACGGTCGCTGGAATGTCATGGGCATCGGCATTTATGTATTCGGCGTGCTGGTCCAGATGCCGTTCATCTCTACCCACTTCTATACCGGCCCGCTGGTGGCGAGTCTGGGCGATACCGACATCTCCTGGATCATCGGCCTGGTGGTGCCCGCGGCGTTGTATTACGCCTGCGCGAAGAAGTGGCATGGCGCGGTGCCCGAGCAGTTGATCCTGCCGGTAGAGCAGGGCGCGGCCAACGAACAAAAGCTGAGTGAGGCCGGCCGCGCTGCTGCGGTGTGAGTCTTGACGGGACGTGGACTGGGCTGGATGCCTCTTGACTGCCGTAAGCCAACTCATGATTAGGAGCGTCACACAATGAAAATGCACAAGACCCTGCTGACCACGTTACTGTCCATGGGCTTGCTGGCTGCCTCCGGTGCCCAGGCGGCCGGTTGGTGCGAGTCGGGCAAGCCGGTGAAATTCGCCGGCCTGAACTGGGAAAGCGGCATGTTGCTCACCGACGTTCTGCAGTTCGTCCTGGAGAAGGGCTACGACTGCAAGACCGACAGCCTGCCGGGCAACTCCATCACTATGGAAAACGCCCTGGGCAGCAATGACATCCAGGTCTTCGCCGAAGAATGGGTGGGCCGCAGCGAGGTGTGGAACAAGGCCGAGAAGGCCGGCAAGGTGGTGGGCGTCGGCGCGCCGGTGGTGGGTGCCATCGAAGGCTGGTACGTGCCGCGCTATGTGATCGAGGGCGATGCCAAGCGCAAGCTAGAAGCCAAGGCGCCGAACCTGAAAAATATCGCCGACCTGGGCCAGTACGCCAGCGTGTTCAAGGACCCGGAAGAACCGAGCAAGGGCCGTTTCTACAATTGCCCGGCCGGCTGGACCTGCGAGCTGGACAACAGCGAGATGCTCAAGAGCTACGGCCTGGAAAGCAGCTACACCAACTTCCGTCCGGGCACCGGCCCGGCCCTGGATGCGGCGGTGCTGTCGAGCTACAAGCGTGGCGAGCCGATCCTCTTCTATTACTGGTCGCCGACGCCGCTGATGGGCCAGGTGGACCTGGTCAAGCTGGACGAGAAGCCCGGTGTCGACAAGAGCGTGAGCATCAAGGTCGGCCTGTCCAAGACCTTCCACGACGAAGCCCCGGAACTGGTGGCGGTGCTGGAAAAGGCCAACCTGCCCATCGACCTGCTCAATCAGAATCTGGCGCGGATGACCAAGGAACGCATCGAGTCGCCGAAACTGGCGAAACTCTTTCTCAAGGAACATCCTGAAGTCTGGCACCCATGGGTCAGTGAAGACGCAGCCAGGAAAATCGACGCGGCCTTGTAGGTCGAGCCTTTCCGGCGGTTCGCAAGCACCGCCGGAAGCCGGACCACAACCTCCTTAGATCGAGAGTTTCTTATGTTTCCAGACCGCTTCACTTTTTCCATCGCCGACTGGGTCAACGGCTGGGTCGACGCCCTGGTGACCCAATACGGCGACGTGTTCCGGCACATCTCCGACACCCTGCTGTGGGCTATCGTCAATCTTGAGGGGTTGCTGCGCCTGGCGCCCTGGTGGCTGATGCTGGCGATTGTCGGCGGCATCGCCTGGCATGCGACCCGCAAGCTGCTGACCACGGCGGTGATCGTCGGCCTGCTGTTCCTGGTGGGCGCCGTCGGCCTGTGGGACAAGCTGATGCAGACCCTGGCCCTGATGCTGGTGGCGACGCTGATCTCGGTGCTGATCGGCATCCCCCTGGGGATCCTTTCAGCCCGCAGCAACCGCTTGCGTTCGGTGCTGATGCCGCTGCTGGACATCATGCAGACCATGCCCAGCTTCGTGTACCTGATCCCGGTGCTGATGCTGTTCGGCCTGGGCAAGGTGCCGGCGATCTTCGCCACGGTGATCTACGCAGCTCCGCCGCTGATCCGTCTCACCGACCTGGGCATCCGCCAGGTGGATGGTGAAGTCATGGAGGCGATCAACGCCTTTGGTGCCAACCGCTGGCAGCAGCTGTTCGGCGTGCAACTGCCCCTGGCCTTGCCGAGCATCATGGCCGGGATCAACCAGACCACCATGATGGCTCTGTCGATGGTGGTGATCGCCTCGATGATCGGTGCCCGTGGCCTGGGCGAGGATGTGCTGGTGGGCATCCAGACCCTCAACGTCGGGCGTGGCCTGGAAGCGGGGCTGGCGATCGTGATTCTGGCGGTGGTGATCGACCGCATTACCCAGGCCTACGGTCGTCCACGTCATGAGGTGAGCAAATGAGCAGTGCTGCCGTGAGCAAGATCGAAGTCAGGAACGTCTTCAAGATATTCGGCAACCGCCCCGCTGACGCGCTGGCGATGATCCGCCAGGGCCAGAGCAAGGATCAGGTACTGGCCCAGACGGGCTGCGTGGTGGGGGTCAATGACTTGTCGCTGAGCATCGGCACTGGTGAGATCTTCGTCATCATGGGCCTGTCCGGTTCCGGCAAGTCGACTCTGGTGCGCCACTTCAACCGTCTGATCGACCCCACCAGTGGCGCGATCCTGGTGGACGGCGAAGACATCCTGCAATACGACATGGAGGCCCTGCGCCAATTCCGCCGGCACAAGATCAGCATGGTGTTCCAGAGCTTCGGCCTGCTACCCCACCGCAACGTGCAGGACAACGTCGCCTATGGCCTCAAGGTGCGCGGCGAGAGCAAGGCGCTGTGCGCCGAGCGGGCCCTGCACTGGATCAACACCGTGGGCCTCAAGGGCTACGAGAAGAAGTACCCGCACCAGCTGTCCGGTGGCATGCGCCAGCGGGTCGGCCTGGCCCGGGCCCTGGCCGCGGACACCGACATCATCCTCATGGACGAAGCCTTCAGCGCCCTGGACCCGCTGATCCGCGCCGAGATGCAGGACCAGTTGCTGGAGCTGCAGAAGACCCTGCACAAGACCATCGTCTTCATCACCCACGATCTGGACGAGGCGGTGCGCATCGGCAACCGCATCGCGATCCTCAAGGACGGCCGCCTGATCCAGGTCGGTACGCCGAAAGAGATCCTGCATTCGCCGGCGGACGAGTATGTCGATCGTTTCGTCCAGCGTCGCGCCGCGACGGTGTAGGAGCCGGCTTGCCGGCGTAAGGTCCGGCAAAGCGGCAGACAACCCAAGGTTTGCAAGAAGAGGTCCCCGATGTCCCAGGCTGAAAAAATCGTTATCGCCGACGCCCCCCTGGGTTGGCAGGATGTAGTCGCCGTCGCCCGTCATGGCGCGCAGCTTGAACTGTCGGCCCAGGCCTGGGCGCGTATCGACAATGCCCAGGCCATCGTCCGCCAGGTGGTGGACAGCGGCGAGCGCGCCTATGGCATCAGCACCGGTCTGGGCGCCTTGTGCAACGTGCTGCTGGCCGGTGAGCAACTCAGCCAGCTGTCGCGCAACACCTTGCTCAGCCACGCTTGCGGGGTCGGGCCGGCGTTGGCCGACGAACAGACCCGGGCGATTCTCTGCGCCGCCATCATCAACTACAGCCACGGCAAGTCCGGTATCCACCGCCAGGTGGTCCAGGCGCTGCTGAACCTGCTCAATCGCGGCATCACCCCGCAAGTGCCGTCCCAGGGCTCGGTGGGTTACCTGACCCACATGGCCCATATCGGTATCGCCTTGCTGGGTGTCGGTCAGGTCAGCTATCGCGGACGTCTTGTCAGCGCCGAACAGGCCCTGGCCGAGGAAGGGCTGCAGCCGGTGCAACTGGGAGCCAAGGATGGCCTGTGCCTGGTCAACGGCACGCCGTGCATGACCGGCCTCAGCTGCCTGGCCCTGGCCGACGCCAGCCGCCTGTTGCAGTGGGCCGATGTGATCGGCGCCATGAGTTTCGAGGCCCAGCGCGGCCAGATCGACGCCTTCGATGCCCAGATCATTGCCCTCAAGGCGCACCCCGGCATGCAGGTGGTGGGCAGCAATCTGCGGGCCTTGCTCGACCGTAGCGAAGTGATCGCCGCCAGCCGTGGCATCCGCACCCAGGACGCCTTGAGCATCCGTTCCATTCCCCAGGTGCATGGCGCTGCCCGGGATCAACTGGCCCACGCTGTCAGGCAGGTGGAAATCGAACTCAATGGCGCCACCGACAACCCGTTGCTGCTGGGCACTCCGGACCGCTATCGGGTGGTGTCCCAGGCCAACCCTCACGGGCAGTCGGTGGCCCTGGCGGCGGATCTGCTGGCGATCGCCATGGCCGAGATCGGCTCGATTGCCGAGCGCCGCCTGGACCGCCTGATCAACCCTCATGTCAGTGGCTTGCCGGCGTTTCTGGTGAGCGAGCCTGGGGTCAACTCCGGGATGATGATCGTGCAGTACGTGGCCGCCTCGCTGTGTGCCCAGAACCGTCAGCTGGCCCAGCCGGCGGTGCTGGACAACTACGTGACCTCGGGTCTGCAGGAAGACCACCTGAGCCTGGGCACCAATGCCGCCCTGAAGTTGCATCAGGTACTGGAGAACTGCACCCAGATCCTTGCCATCGAGTACCTGCTGGCAGCCCAGGCTTTCGAATTTCTCAAGGCGCAGCGCTTCGGCACCGGCACCGGTATCGCCTGGTGCCTGTTGCGCGAGCGGGTCCCGGCCTATGACCAGGACCGCTGGCTGGCGCCGGACATTGCCAGCGCGGCGGCGCTGCTCAAGGACCCGGAGCTGCTGCACAAACGTTTTTCCAAGGTGCAATAAACGGTTTTTCCATCACCAGCGTGCCAAGGCGTCACTCGCGCAGAACCGCAAATGACGACGGATAACGGAAACTTCCGGAGCGACTGGTAGTTATTACAAAACTCTCAAAAGGAGCATGAATGTGACTGCGCTTAATCTGATTCCCGGCCAACTGACCCTGGCCCAACTGCGGGCCATCTATCAGCAGCCGCTGACCCTGACCCTGGACCACAGCGCCTCGGCGCAGATCGACGCCAGCGTGGCCTGTGTCGAGCAGATCCTTGCCGAGAACCGCACCGCCTACGGGATCAACACCGGTTTTGGCCTGCTGGCCTCGACCCGCATCGCCAGCGCCGACCTGGAAAACCTCCAGCGCTCCCTGGTGCTGTCCCATGCCGCCGGCGTGGGCGAGCCGATCAGCGACGATCTGGTGCGTCTGATCATGGTGCTCAAGGTCAACAGCCTGAGCCGCGGCTTCTCCGGCATCCGCCGCCAGGTGATCGACGCCCTGATCGCCCTGATCAATGCCGAGGTCTATCCGCATATTCCGCTCAAGGGTTCGGTGGGCGCTTCCGGCGACCTGGCGCCGCTGGCGCACATGTCCCTGGTGCTGCTGGGCGAGGGCAAGGCGCGCTACAAGGGCCAGTGGCTGGACGCCACCGCAGCCCTGGAAATCGCTGGCCTGAAGCCCTTGACCCTGGCCGCCAAGGAGGGCCTGGCGCTGCTCAACGGTACCCAGGTGTCTACCGCGTTCGCCCTGCGTGGCCTGTTCGAAGGCGAAGACCTGTTCGCCGGTGCCCTGGTCTGCGGTGGCCTGACCGTGGAAGCGGTACTGGGTTCGCGCTCGCCGTTCGACCCACGGATTCATGCCGCTCGCGGTCAGCGCGGGCAGATCGATACCGCCGCGGCCTACCGGGCGTTGCTGGGCGAGAGCACCGAGGTTTCCGCTTCGCACCAGAACTGCGACAAGGTTCAGGACCCGTACTCCCTGCGTTGCCAGCCTCAGGTGATGGGCGCCTGCCTGACCCAGTTCCGCCAGGCCGCTGAAGTGCTGGTGGTCGAAGCCAACGCCGTGTCCGACAACCCGCTGGTGTTCGCTGCCGAAGGCGACGTGATTTCCGGCGGCAACTTCCACGCCGAGCCGGTGGCCATGGCGGCCGACAACATGGCCCTGGCCATTGCCGAGATCGCGTCCCTGAGCGAGCGCCGTATCTCGCTGATGATGGACAAGCACATGTCCCAGCTGCCGCCGTTCCTGGTGGCCAATGGCGGGGTCAACTCCGGCTTCATGATCGCCCAGGTGACCGCTGCGGCCCTGGCCAGCGAGAACAAGGCCCTGGCCCACCCGCACTCGGTGGACAGCATTCCCACTTCCGCCAACCAGGAAGACCACGTTTCCATGGCGCCGGCCGCCGGCAAGCGTCTGTGGGAAATGGCCGAGAACACCCGCGGTGTGCTGGCCGTGGAATGGCTGGCGGCCTGCCAGGGCCTGGACCTGCGCGAAGGCCTGAAAACCTCGCCGACCCTGGAAAAAGCTCGCGCCACCCTGCGCGAGAAAGTGGCGTACTACGAGAAGGACCGTTTCTTTGCACCGGATATCAACGCGGCCAGCGAGTTGTTGGCTTCGCGGTGCCTGAATGGGCTGTTGCCAGCCCAGTTGTTGCCGAGCCTGTAATGCACGCCGGGCCGCCAGACAACGCCGTGTTCGGCCAATGGCGGCCCTCGTGGGTTTGCTGTATCTGCAAGACAGGCGCGGAGCGCCTGCTTCTTCTGCCTCGCGCACCTGCGCGGGGCGTATGTGTCCGATAACAATAAAAGGGACGATGACATGCAATCGCAAGAGACTGGATTACGTCGGGGGCTGACAGCTCGCCATATACGCTTCATGGCCCTGGGGTCGGCCATCGGCACCGGATTGTTCTACGGTTCGGCCTCCGCCATCCAGATGGCTGGCCCGGCTGTGTTGCTGGCCTACCTGATTGGTGGCGCGGCGGTGTTCATGGTGATGCGCGCCCTGGGGGAGATGGCGGTACACAACCCGGTGTCCGGCTCCTTCGGGCAGTACGCCAGCCAGTACCTGGGGCCCTTGCCGGGCTTCATCCTGGGCTGGACCTATGCCTTCGAGATGCTCATCGTCTGCCTGGCGGACGTCACGGCCTTCGGTATCTACATGGGCTTCTGGTTTCCCGAGGTGGCACGCTGGATCTGGGTGCTGGGCATCGTCCTGCTCATCGGCGGGCTGAACCTGTGCAGCGTCAAGGTCTTCGGCGAGATGGAGTTCTGGCTGTCGCTGCTCAAGGTCGGGGCGATCATCGCGATGATCCTCGGCGGCTTCGGCATCATGCTGTTCGGCATGGGCAGCGCCTTCACCGAGCAGGCCACCGGCGCCAGCAACCTCTGGGCCCATGGCGGCTTCATGCCCAATGGCATCAGCGGGGTGATCGCCTCCTTTGCGGTGGTGATGTTCGCCTTCGGTGGCATCGAGATCATTGGCGTCACCGCTGGTGAGGCCAAGGATCCGCAGCGGGTCATTCCCAAGGCGATCAACGCGGTGCCTCTGCGCATCCTGCTGTTCTACGTGCTGACTCTGTTCGTGCTGATGTCGATTTTCCCCTGGCCACAGATTGGCACTCAGGGCAGTCCGTTCGTGCAGATCTTTGACAGCCTGGGCATCAGCTCGGCGGCCACCATCCTCAATATCGTGGTGATTTCGGCGGCAGTGTCGGCCATCAACAGCGACATCTTCGGCGCTGGGCGCATGATGTACGGCCTGGCCCAGCAAGGGCAGGCGCCCAAGGGCTTTGCCCAGGTGTCCAAGGCCGGGGTGCCGTGGATGACCGTGGTGGTGATGGCCGTGACCCTGTTGGGCGGCGTGGTGCTGAACTACCTGATCCCGGAAGACATCTTCCTGCTGATCGCTTCCCTGGCCACGTTCGCCACGGTCTGGGTGTGGCTGATGATTCTGCTGACCCATGTGGCCATGCGCCGCTCCATGACCGCCGAGCAGGTAGCCAGGTTGCAGTTCAAGGTGCCGTTCTGGCCTTGGGCGCCTGCGGCGGCGATCGCCTTCATGCTGTTCATCTTTGGCGTGCTGGGCTACTTCCCGAAAACTCAAGCGGCGCTGTTGGTGGGCGCGGTGTGGATCGTGCTGTTGGTGGTGGCCTATCTGTTGTGGGTCAAACCGGCGGCGGGACAGGCTCAGCAGATCCGCGTCGATTCTTCTTTACCTACTGATCATTAACGGAGGCCTTGGATGAAAACTCTTTGGCAACACTGCAACGTCGCCAGCATGGCCCAGGGCACTTACTCGATCATCGAGGACGCGGCCATCGTGACGTCAGGGGCGCACATCGAGTGGATCGGCCGGCGCCAGGCGGCGCCGGTCGCCGATTATTCCCAGGTCCAGGACCTGGGCGGTGCCTGGGTCACCCCTGGGCTGATCGATTGCCACACCCACATCGTGTTTGGCGGCAACCGCAGCGGTGAGTTCGAACAGCGCCTGCAGGGCGTGAGCTACGCCGAGATCGCCGCCGCCGGTGGCGGGATTGCCAGCACCGTGCGAGCCACTCGCGCCGCCTCGGAAGAGGAACTGTTCGTCAGCGCCCGCAAGCGACTGCTGAGCCTGCTGCGCGATGGCGTCACCAGCGTCGAGATCAAGTCCGGCTATGGCCTGGACCTGGCCAGCGAGCGCAAGCTCCTGCGGGTCATCCGCCGCCTGGGCGAAGAGTTGCCGGTCAGCGTGCGCAGCACCTGCCTGGCGGCTCATGCCCTGCCGCCGGAATACGCCGAGCGCAGCGACGACTACATCGAGCACATCTGCATGGAAATGCTCCCGGCCCTGGCGGCCGAAGGGCTGGTGGATGCGGTGGACGCCTTCTGTGAATACCTGGCGTTCTCCCCGGCCCAGGTGGAGCGGGTATTCATCGCTGCGCAGCAGCTCGGACTGCCGGTCAAGTTGCATGCCGAGCAACTGTCGTCCCTGCATGGTTCGAGCCTGGCGGCACGCTACCGGGCGCTTTCCGCCGATCACCTGGAGTTCATGACCGAGGACGATGCGATCGCCATGGCGGCCTCGGGAACCGTCGCGGTGTTGCTGCCGGGAGCGTTCTATTTCCTCCGGGAAACCCAGCTGCCGCCGATGGCCGCCTTGCGCAAGCATGGGGTGAAGATGGCAGTGGCCAGCGACCTCAATCCCGGCACGTCGCCGGTGCTGTCGCTGCGCCTGATGCTGAACATGGCCTGCACCTGTTTGCGCATGACCCCCGAGGAGGCGCTGGCCGGGGTGACCCTGCACGCGGCCCAGGCCCTGGGCATGGACAAGACCCATGGTTCGCTGGAAGCGGGCAAGGTGGCGGACTTCGTCGCCTGGCAGATCGAGCGCCCCGCCGACCTGGCTTACTGGTTGGGCGGCGACCTGGAAAAGCGCGTCGTGCGACACGGGGTTGAAGTGACTGTTTAGGAGAAGGCTTGTGGATAAGGTTCTGACGTTCAAACAAGGCCGGGTGCCGCTGCTGATCAGCATGCCCCACGCCGGTACGCGCCTGACCCCGGAAGTGGCGGCCGGCTTGGTGCCCCAGGCGCAGAGCCTGCCGGATACCGACTGGCACATCCCGCGGTTGTATGAATTTGCCGAGGAGATGGGGGCCAGCACCCTGGCCGCCGAGTACTCGCGTTTCGTCATCGACTTGAACCGGCCCTCCGATGACAAGCCGCTGTACGCGGGCGCCACCACCGGGCTGTATCCGGCGACGCTGTTCGATGGCCAGCCCTTGTTCGTCGAGGGGCAGGCACCGTCCAAAGAAGATCGGCAGCACTACCTGGAACAGGTCTGGGTGCCTTATCACCGCACCCTGCAGGAGGAGCTGGCGCGGCTCAAGGCCGAGTTCGGCTACGCCCTGCTGTTCGATGCCCATTCCATCCGCTCGCTGATTCCGCATCTGTTCGAGGGCAAGCTGCCGGATTTCAATCTCGGCACCTTCAATGGCGCCAGCTGCAATCCGCAACTGGCCGGCCGCCTGGAGAGCATTTGCGCGGCCCATGGCGATTACACCCACGTGCTCAACGGCCGTTTCAAGGGCGGGCACATCACCCGGCATTACGGAAACCCGGCCGCGCACATTCATGCGGTGCAACTGGAGCTGGCGCAGAGCGCCTACATGGAGGAGTTCGAGCCGTTCCGCTATCGCGAGGATCTGGCGGCACCGACCCAGGTGGTGCTCAAGGCATTGCTGCAGGGGCTGCTGACCTGGGGCCAGGAGCATTACCGCTGACATTGCTTTTGCCAGCAAGCTGGCTCCTACCGCGGTTTCACGCCTTTGCGTAGGAGCGAGCTTGCTCGCGAAATGCCCTGCGCGACTCGTCGCATGCCCCTGAACAACCCTGTTTTCTTCAAGGACATGCTGATTGCGTGATTCGGGTTTATGATGCCGAACGGCAGAATAAATGAAGTCCCACCAGGGATGAACCCGACCTCCACGGAGCGCGTAATGCAGACTTTGTACCCGCAGATCAAACCCTATGCCCGGCACGATCTGGCTGTCGACGAGCCCCATGTGCTGTATGTCGACGAAAGCGGTTCACCGGAAGGTTTGCCGGTGGTGTTCATTCATGGCGGGCCGGGGGCCGGCTGCGATGCCTCCAGCCGCTGCTACTTCGATCCGAACCTGTACCGTATCGTCACCTTCGACCAGCGCGGTTGCGGGCGCTCCACCCCTCACGCCAGCCTGGAAAACAACACCACCTGGGACCTGGTGGCCGACCTTGAGCGGATTCGCCAGCACCTGGGCATCGACAAATGGGTGCTGTTTGGCGGTTCCTGGGGTTCGACCCTGGCCCTGGCCTACGCGCAAGCCCATCCTGATCGGGTGCTGGGGCTGATCGTGCGGGGGATCTTCCTGGCCCGTCCCCAGGAAATCCAGTGGTACTACCAGTGTGGCGCCAGCCGCCTGTTCCCCGACTACTGGCAGGACTATGTGGCGCCGATTCCCCTGGAGGAGCGCCACGATCTGGTCAGTGCCTTCCACAAGCGCCTGACCGGCACCGACCAGATCGCCCAGATGCATGCGGCCAAGGCCTGGTCCGGCTGGGAAGGGCGCACCGCGACCCTGCGTCCCAATCCGTTGGTGGTGGACCGTTTCTCCGAGCCGCAGCGAGCGCTGTCGATCGCCCGGATCGAATGCCATTACTTCATCAATAATGCCTTCCTCGAACCCGACCAGCTGATCCGCGACATGGGCAAGATCGCCCATCTGCCCGGGGTCATCGTGCATGGTCGCTACGACGTGATCTGCCCGCTGGACAATGCCTGGGAACTGCATCAGGCCTGGCCCAACAGCGAACTGCAGGTGATACGCGACGCAGGTCACGCTGCGTCCGAGCCGGGCATCACCGATGCCCTGGTGCGTGCCACTGATCAGATGGCACGGCGCCTCCTCGACCTGCCGCCCGAAGAAGCATGAAGGGGCTGTTGCAACGCGTAACCGGCGCGCGGGTCGAGGTGGCCGGGGAAATCGTCGGCGCGGTGGACCAGGGGTTGCTGGTGCTGGTGGCGGTGGAGCCCGAGGACACTCGGGCCAGCGCCGACAAACTTCTGCATAAGCTGCTTAACTATCGGGTGTTCAGCGATGCTGAAGGCAAGATGAACCTGTCCCTGACCGATGTGCAGGGCGGGTTGCTGCTGGTGTCGCAATTCACCCTGGCAGCGGACACCAAGAGCGGGTTGCGTCCAAGCTTTTCCACGGCCGCGCCACCCGCCCTTGGCGAGGAGCTTTTTGACTATCTGGTAGTGAAGGCGCAACAGTTGCATGGCAAAGTGGCATCAGGGCGTTTCGGCGCGGACATGCAGGTGCATCTGGTCAATGACGGCCCGGTAACCTTCCTGTTACAGACCTGAAAACGCCTGAAACAGCTTTTTCCACCGAATTGCGGCGCAAACAGCTGTTTTTCGCGATAAATACTTTGTTACCCCTGATGCGTTGTAACGCGGGCTACTAGATAATCGCGCGCTACGGGGATCAGCGTTCGTTGGTCCATTTTGACTTAAGTAGAGACTTGTCCACGGCCGCTTGGGGAATCATTTAGCCCCATCGGAGTCGGAACAATGCTCGCCAACCTGGCATATAGATAGCTGGCCGTTGGTTTTTTGATCTGTTTTCGGCGAGGGTTGCTCGTGATTGTTAGTCCCTGTAATGCACCAAACTTGTTTGCCAAACGGTTACGAAACGCACTGGTGACGGGCTCTGCGCTGGTCTGCCTGTTCGGTGCCGGTCAACTCATGGCATTCAATCTGGATGATGTGTCGGCCAAGGCCAAGGACCTGGCCGGGCAGAAGTACGAGGCCCCGCGCAGTAACCTGCCGAACGAGTTCCGTGAGATGAAGTTCGCGGACTACCAGAAAATCCGCTTCCTCAGCGAAAAAGCCGAATGGGCCGATCAGAAGACCCCGTTCAAGCTGTCGTTCTATCACCAGGGCATGCACTTCGACACGCCGGTGAAGATCAACGAGATCAGCGCCAACACCGTATCCGAGATCAAGTACGACCCGAACCGTTTCGATTTCGGCGACGTGAAGTTCGATCCCAAGGCCACCGAGAAGCTCGGCTACGCCGGTTTCCGTGTGCTGTACCCGATCAACAAGGCTGACAAGCAAGACGAAATCATGACCATGCTCGGCGCCAGCTACTTCCGCGTCGTCGGCAAGGGTCATACCTATGGCCTGTCCGCCCGGGGCCTGGCGATCGATACCGCCTTGCCGTCCGGCGAAGAATTCCCGCGTTTCAGCGAATTCTGGATCCAGCAGCCCAAGCCGACCGACAAGCACCTGGTGATCTACGCCCTGCTGGACTCGCCACGGGCCACCGGCGCCTATCGCCTGACCCTGCGTCCGGGCGCCGACACCATCGTCGACGTCAAGGCCCGGGTGTTCCTGCGGGACAAGGTCGGCAAGCTGGGCCTGGCCCCGCTGACCAGCATGTACCTGTTCGGCGCCAACCAGCCGTCGAAAGTCCTCAACTACCGTCGCGAGCTGCATGACTCCAGCGGCCTGTCGATCCATGCCGGCAATGGCGAGTGGATCTGGCGTCCGCTGAACAACCCGAAACACCTGGCCGTGAGCAACTTCTCGGTGGAAAATCCGCGTGGTTTCGGCCTGCTGCAGCGTGGCCGCGACTTCAGCCACTATGAAGACCTCGACGACCGCTACGACAAGCGTCCAAGTGCCTGGATCGAGCCGAAGGGCGACTGGGGCAAGGGCACCGTCGACCTGGTAGAGATCCCGACAGCGGACGAAACCAACGACAACATCGTGGCGTTCTGGAACCCGGAAAAACAGCCGGAACCAGGCCAGCCGCTGGACTACGCCTACCGTCTGCACTGGACTATCGACGAAGCCGCCCTGCATTCCCCGGACAGCGCCTGGGTGCAACAGACCCTGCGTTCCACCGGCGACGTCAAGCAGTCCAACCTGATCCGTCAACCCGATGGCAGCGTGGCTTACCTGGTGGACTTCCAGGGCCCGTCCCTGGCGGCATTGCCGGAGAACGCCGAAGTTCGCAGCCAGGTCAGCGTCGGCGACAACGCCGAGCTGGTGGAAAACAGCGTGCGCTACAACCCGGAAACCAAGGGCTGGCGCCTGACTCTGCGCATGAAGATCAAGGACGCGAGCAAGTCCACCGAGATGCGCGCCGCCCTGGTCCGTGACATTGCCCAGCCCGAGCCGGCCAAGGCCTCGATGCCGAACTCCAACTCTTCTGTGGCCAAGGCCGACAAACTCGCCGCCAAGCAGCAGGAGAAGAAGGACAAGGAAGCCGCCGCAGCCGCCGCCAAGCTGGCTGAAGCCAAACCGGCCAAGGATGCCAAGAGCGCCAAGGACAAGGACCACAAAGACGCCAAGCAGCCTGCTGCTGCCGAAGCGGCCCCTGCCACACCGGAACCGGTTAAAACTGAACAAGTCCTGACCGAGACCTGGAGCTATCAGTTGCCTGCCGATGAGTAACTCTCAACTACAGCCAGAGTCTCTTGCCGAGTACCTGGCGCACCTGCCGATGTCGGACCAGCAGCGCGCGGAACTCGCGGGCTGCCAGTCCTTCAGCGAATTGCACCAACGCCTGTCGTCAGGCACCTTCGACGCTCCCACCGATGCCGCCCAGGCCTCGGTGGGCCAGCGCCTGAACATGAGCACCGCCGCCGAACTTGAAGAGGCGGAGATGCTCGGTGTCGACGCCGAAGGCCGGGTCTGCCTCAAGGCCACGCCGCCTATCCGCCGCACCAAGGTGGTGCCGGAGCCATGGCGCACCAATATCCTGGTGCGTGGCTGGCGGCGCCTGACCGGGCGCAGCAACCCGCCAGCGCCGAAGAAGGACGAGCGCGTACTGCCGGCTGCCCGCTGGCGCACCGTGGGGTCGATCCGGCGCTACATCCTGCTGCTGTTGATGCTTGGCCAGACCATCGTCGCCGGCTGGTACATGAAAGGCATCATGCCGTACCAGGGCTGGTCGTTCGTCGACCTGGAAGAGGTCATGCACCAGCCGCTGATGCAGACCGCCCAGCAAGTGCTGCCCTATGCCCTGCAGACCAGCATCCTGATTCTGTTCGGGATTCTGTTCTGCTGGGTTTCTGCAGGTTTCTGGACCGCCCTGATGGGCTTCCTGGAACTCTTGACCGGTCACGACAAGTACCGCATTTCCGGGGCCAGTGCCGGCAACGAGCCGATCCCCAAGGATGCGCGCACCGCCCTGGTCATGCCGATCTGCAACGAAGACGTGCCGCGGGTGTTTGCCGGCCTGCGGGCGACTTTCGAGTCGGTGGCGGCCACCGGTGACCTGGATCGCTTCGACTTCTTCGTCTTGAGCGACAGTAACGACAGCGATATCTGCGTCGCCGAGCAGCAGGCCTGGCTGGATGTCTGCCGCGAAGCCAAGGGCTTCGGCAAGATCTTCTATCGCCGGCGCCGTCGCCGGGTGAAGCGCAAGAGCGGCAACCTCGACGACTTCTGCCGTCGCTGGGGCGGCGACTACAAATACATGGTGGTGCTCGACGCCGACAGCGTGATGAGCGGCGAATGCCTGACCAGCCTGGTACGCCTGATGGAAGCCACGCCGGACGCCGGGATCATCCAGACCGCGCCACGGGCCTCGGGCATGGACACCCTGTATGCGCGCATGCAGCAGTTCGCCACCCGGGTCTACGGCCCGCTGTTCACCGCTGGCCTGCACTTCTGGCAGTTGGGTGAGTCCCACTACTGGGGCCATAACGCGATCATCCGCATGCAGCCGTTCATCGAGCACTGCGCCCTGGCGCCGTTGCCCGGTAAGGGTGCCTTCGCCGGTGCGATCCTGTCCCACGACTTCGTCGAAGCTGCGCTGATGCGCCGTGCCGGTTGGGGTGTGTGGATTGCCTACGACCTGCCGGGCAGCTACGAAGAACTGCCGCCGAACCTGCTGGACGAGCTCAAGCGTGACCGTCGCTGGTGCCACGGCAACCTGATGAACTTCCGCCTGTTCCTGGTCAAGGGCATGCACCCGGTGCACCGCGCGGTGTTCCTCACCGGGGTGATGTCCTACCTGTCGGCGCCGTTGTGGTTCTTCTTCCTGGTGCTGTCCACGGCCCTGCTGGCGGTCAACACCCTGATGGAGCCGCAGTACTTCCTCGAACCGCGGCAGCTGTATCCGCTGTGGCCGCAGTGGCACCCGGACAAGGCCATCGCGCTGTTCTCCACCACCATCGTGCTGCTGTTCCTGCCGAAGCTCTTGAGCATCATCCTGATCTGGGCCAAGGGCGCGAAAGAGTTCGGCGGCAAGTTCAAGGTGACCCTGTCGATGCTCCTGGAGATGCTGTTCTCCATGCTGCTGGCGCCGGTGCGGATGATTTTCCACACCCGTTTCGTTCTGGCCGCGTTCCTTGGCTGGGCCGCGACCTGGAACTCGCCGCAGCGTGACGACGACTCCACGCCATGGAGCGAAGCGGTGCGCCGCCATGGTCCGCAGACCCTGCTGGGCTTCTGCTGGGCACTGCTGGTGATCTGGCTGAACCCGAGCTTCCTCTGGTGGCTGGTGCCGATCGTCGGTTCGCTGATGTTGTCGATCCCGGTGTCGGTGATCTCCAGCCGAGTCGGCCTGGGCCTGAAGTCCCGTGACGAAAGCCTGTTCCTGATCCCCGAGGAATATGCTCCGCCCCAGGCGCTGCTGGCCACCGACCAGTACACCCACGAGAACCGCTGGCATGCGCTCAACGACGGCTTTATCCGGGCCGTGGTCGATCCGCAGCAGAACGCCCTGGCCTGTGCCCTGGCGACGTCCCGTCATACCCAGGCCGAGCCGATCGAATGGCTGCGTCAGGAACGGGTGCGCCACGCCCTCAAAGCCGGGCCGGCGGCCTTGAACAACAGCGAGCGCCTGGCGCTGTTGAGCGATCCGGTGGCCCTGGGACGCCTGCACGAGCAGGTCTGGAGCGAGGGCCATAGCGAATGGCTGAGCGCCTGGCGCCAGTCGGTGGATACCGATCCCCATGCCCCCCTGCTACCGTTGCAGCCGCTGAACGCGGTGCCGCAACCGGCCTGAAGCCAACGCCCTTGAGCTCCTGCTCAAGGGCGTTTTGCTGTGTGCGGCCAATCGTCTTCGTCCCCTTGGCAGGCAACAAAAATCCTTGTGCAAATGGCCGAGTGCGTTAGCATCGCACCCGCAAATTTCTGTGCGTGATCGATAACGGCTTGATCGTCGGGGATTTTCCTTTCCAGGCCCGCCGCGTGCAGACACCACAATAAAATGGCTTCAGGGGACTTGAGATGAAGAAGTATCTTTCGCTGCTGCTGGCAGGCGCTGCCGCCATGCTGGCGGTCAATACCGCCCAGGCCGGCGCCATCGATGATGCGGTCAAGCGCGGCACGCTGAAAGTCGGCATGGACCCGACCTACATGCCGTTCGAAATGACCAACAAGCGTGGCGAAATCATCGGCTTCGAAGTCGATCTGCTCAAGGCCATGGCCAAGTCCATGGGGGTCAAGCTGGAGATGGTTTCCACCGGCTATGACGGCATCATCCCGGCCCTGCTGACCGACAAGTTCGACATGATCGGCAGCGGCATGACCCTGACCCAGGAACGCAACCTGCGCCTGAACTTCAGCGAACCCTTCATCGTGGTCGGCCAGACCCTGCTGATCCGCAAGGAGCTGGAAGGCACCATCAAGTCCTACAAGGACCTGAACAGCGCCGATTACCGCATCACCTCCAAACTGGGCACCACTGGTGAAATGGTCGCCAAGAAGCTGATCGCCAAGGCCAAGTACCACGGCTACGACAACGAGCAGGAAGCGGTGCTGGACGTGGTCAACGGCAAGGCCGACGCCTTCATCTATGACGCCCCGTACAACGTGGTGGCCGTCAACAAGGTAGGCAATGGCAAGCTGGTATTCCTCGACAAGCCGTTCACCTACGAGCCGCTGGCCTTCGGTCTGAAGAAGGGCGACTACGACAGCATCAACTTCATCAACAACTTCCTGCACCAGATTCACGAAGACGGCACCTACGATCGCATCCATGACAAGTGGTTCAAGAGCACCGAGTGGCTCAAGGACATGGAATAGGTATCAGGTAACTGATGTGCGGTTGATCGCGAGCAAGCTCGCTCCTACAGGGCGTACCGCGTTTTTGTAGGAGCGAGTTTGCTCGCGATGAGGCCCGCCTGGGCTCTGCCGAACCTCCCCCCGCTGCAAACCGCTGGAACCTGCAAAGTGAACAAACAGAAAAAAGCCCAATGGCCCTGGCACGTGCTGACCGTGCTGGTGCTGATCGGTCTGGCTGGCGCGTTGTACTACGCCACTTCGTTGATGTCCTACGAATGGCGCTGGAACCGCGTCCCCCAGTACTTCGCCTATCAGGCTGAAGAGTCCCAGCGGGCGGCGGAGATATCCACCGTCGCCGAAGTGGTGCGCCAGGGTGGCAAGGCACAGGTCACCCTGCGCGGTGAGTCGGGTGCCGAGCAGCATCTGAGCGTCGATGAAAGCAGCCTGCAGGTGGCCAACGGCGATGACGTGGCCGAGGGCGATGTCATCGGCGTGACCCGGCACTGGGCCGCGGGGCCGCTGTTGTGGGGCCTGTGGACCACCCTGTGGTTGTCGGTGGTGTCCGGGGTGCTGGGGTTGATCATCGGCCTGGGCACCGGCCTGTGCCGCCTGTCGAACAACCCGACCCTGCGCGACCTGTCGACGATCTATGTCGAGCTGGTGCGGGGCACGCCGCTGCTGGTGCAGATCTTCATCTTCTATTTCTTCATCGGCACGGTGCTCAACCTGTCCCGGGAGTTTGCCGGGATCGCCGCGCTGTCGCTGTTCACCGGGGCTTATGTGGCGGAGATCGTCCGTGCCGGGGTGCAGTCCATCGCCCGCGGCCAGAACGAAGCCGCCCGCTCCCTGGGGCTCAGCGCCGGCCAGTCGATGCGCCATGTGGTGCTGCCCCAGGCCTTCAAGCGGGTGCTGCCGCCCCTGGCCGGGCAGTTCATCAGCCTGGTCAAGGACACCTCGCTGGTGTCGGTGATCGCCATCACCGAGCTGCTCAAGAGCGGCCGGGAAGTCATCACCACCTCGTTCTCGCCGTTCGAAATCCTGTTCTGTGTGGCGGGCCTGTATTTGTTGATCAACCTGCCGCTGTCGAAGATGGCCAGCCGGCTTGAGCGGAGGCTCGCGCAAAGTGATTGAAGTCCGCGATCTGGTAAAAGTCTTCGACACCCGCGGCCAGGTGGTGCGCGCGGTGGATAACGTCACCACCCGAGTGGCCAAGGGCGAGGTGCTGGTGGTGATCGGTCCTTCCGGTTCCGGCAAGTCGACCTTCCTGCGCTGCCTCAATGGCCTGGAGGAGTTCGACTCGGGCTCGGTGAGCATCGACGGCCTGCAACTGGCCGATCCCAAGACCGACGTGAACGCCTATCGCCGGGAAGTCGGCATGGTGTTCCAGCATTTCAACCTGTTTCCCCACATGACCGTGCTGGAAAACCTCTGCCTGGCGCAGAAGGTGGTGCGCAAGCGCGGCAAGCAGGAGCGCGAGGCCAAGGCCCTGGCGCTGCTGGAGAAGGTCGGTATCGCGCAGAAGGCCCATGAGTTTCCTTCACGGCTTTCCGGCGGTCAGCAGCAGCGGGTGGCGATCGCCCGGGCCCTGGCGATGGAGCCCAAGGTGATGCTGTTCGACGAGCCGACCTCGGCCCTGGACCCGGAAATGGTCGGCGAGGTGCTGGACGTGATGAAGACCCTGGCCCAGGAAGGCATGACCATGGTTTGCGTCACCCACGAGATGGGCTTTGCCCGGGAAGTGGCGAATCGGGTGCTGTTCTTCGATCACGGCAAGCTGCTGGAAGATGCGGCGCCGGATGTGTTCTTCGAGGCGCCGAAAGACCCTCGGGCCCAGGCTTTCCTGCGTCAGGTGCTGTAGGCCTTCGCCGGCAAGCCGGCTCCTACAGGGGATGTAGGAGCCGGCTTGCCGGCAAAGCGACTCAGACCCGGAAACGCCCCACCAGGCTCTGCAAGTGAATCCCCAAGCGTGCCAGCTCGGCGCTGGAGGCCGCGGTTTCCTCGCTGGCCGATGATGTCTGTTCGGACACATCCCGCACATTCAACACACTGCGATTGATCTCTTCGGCGACGGCACTCTGCTGCTCGGCGGCGGCGGCGATCTGCTGGTTCATCGCCTGGATCGCCGACACGGTGCGGGTGATGTTCTCCAGGGAACCGCCGGCCCGGCGGGTCAGCTCGACGCTGCTGTCGCTCAGGCTGCGGCTGGTGTCCAGGGTGCTGGCCACTTGCTGGGTGCCGCTTTGCAGGCCGACGATCAGCTCGGCGATTTCCTCGGTGGATTGCTGGGTGCGTTGGGCCAGGCTGCGCACCTCGTCCGCGACCACGGCGAAACCGCGTCCGGCTTCACCGGCTCGGGCGGCTTCGATGGCGGCGTTGAGGGCCAGCAGGTTGGTCTGCTGGGCCACGGACTTGATCACGTCCAGCACGCTGCCGATCTTGTCGCTTTCCTGCTTGAGGTGGCCCATGGCTTCGGTGGAGTTGCCCACCTTGCGGATTTCGGTGAACGTGACCGAGCGTTTCGCTAATACGTGACCGGTGCTTCCACCCCGGTTGCGCGGGTTCTGGATTGTAATCGCATCGGTCACGATGCGGCTTGTTCCTCGGCTTTTTTTCGGCGCAGCGACTCGCCTTTCATCGTCAGTCGGTAGGCGTTGTGCACCAGGCGGTCGAGGATGGCATCGGCCAGGGTCGGGTCGTTGATCCAGCCGTGCCAGTGCTCGATGGGCAGTTGGCTCGTCAGGATGGTGGAGCGGCTGCCAGCGCGGTCGTCGATCACCTCCAGCAGGTCATGCCGGGCTCCTTCCTCCAGCGGGGCTAGCGCCCAGTCGTCCAGCACCAGGACGTCGACCTTTGCCAGCTGTTGCAGGGTACGGCCGAAGCTGCCGTCGCCATGAGCGATGCGCAGTTGTTCCAGCAGGCGCGGGGTGCGCAGGTACAGGGTGCTATAGCCCTGGCGGCAGGCCTGGTTGCCCAGGGCGCAGGCCAGCCAGGTTTTGCCGGCACCGGTCGGGCCGGTCAGCAGCAGGTTGTGCTGCTGGCGGATCCAGTCGCCACTGGCCAGGGTGGCGATCAGACGCTCGTCCAGGGCGCGTCCGGTGCGGCGGTCGAGATCTTCCAGGCAGGCGTTGGCGTACTTGAGCTTGGCCTTCTTGCGCAGCCGTACCAGGCGCTGGTTGTCACGCCAGGCCAGTTCGCGGTCGAGCAGTAGGCCGAGGCGTTCATCGAAGCTCAGGCTGTGGCTGGCCGGCAGCGTCCATTGCTCTTCCAGGGCGCGGGCCATGCCGTCCAGGCGTAGCTGGTGCAGTTGATTCAGGGTGTGTTGCGGCATCATCGAACAGCTCCTGTTGCGGGGGTTGGTAGTAGTCGGCGCCACGGACGTTCTCGTGGTCGCCGGGTAAGGTCGTTTCGGCGGCACGCTGGGGCAGCGGCTGTTGATCCAGGCCTTGCTGGAGCAGGTTGCGCACGCTGCGCCCGGTGAAGGCGCGCAGGTGTACGGCACGTTCGGCAGCGGCTTCCAGGCGTGCATTGCCATAGCGCCGGGCCAGCGAGAGCAGGCCGAGGCAGGCGCGGTAGCCCATCTCCGGGTGCGGCTTGTGGGTCAGTTGGTGATCGATCAGTTGGCGCGTGTAGGGGCCGATCCGCGCGCCCCAGTCGAGCAGGCGTTGTGGCGTCCATTCGCGATGCGCCTGGTGCGCCGCGGGCATGTGCTCGCGCTGGGTACTGTAAGCGCCGCGTCGCCCCAGCAGCAGGTGGCTGGCCACCCGCCGGTTGCCATGCAGCACTTCCAGGGTGTGTGCCGTCAGTCGCACGTCCACGTTCTGCCGGGCCAGGGCGGAGGGCACGCTGTAGAAGCTGCCATTGACCTCGATGTGGTAGTCGATGCTGACCTTGCAGCGCTTGAAGGTGGCGACCTCGTAGGGATGCACCGGCAGCGCTCGCAAGGCCGGGCGATCCAGGCGCTCGAACCAGTCGCGCCGGCAGCCATCGAGCCGCTTGAACGGGCGCCGATTCAGATCCTCCAGCAGCTCGGCGATGGCCTGGTTAAGCGCATGCAGGCTGAAGAACTGCCGATGGCGCAGCCGCGCCATGATCCAGCGCTCGACCACCTGCACCGCCACCTCGGCCTTGGCCTTGTCCTGAGGCTTGCGTGGCCGTGCCGGCAGGATCACCGTCTGGTAATGACGCGCGCACTCCAGCGTGGCCCGGTTCAGGCCCGGCTCGTAGCGATCCGGCTGGGCGACCAGGGCGCGCGGATTGTCCGGCACAACCATTTCCGGCACGCCGCCAAAGTAGGTCAGAGCCTGGCCCAGCGAGGTCAGCCAGTCCACCTGGGTTTCGCCTGGCGTCGCGCAGGCATAGGTGTAATTCGAGGCGCCCAGGGCGGCGACGAAGATGTGCGCCCGGCGCACTTCGCCGGTGGCCGGGTCGACCACCGGCAGCGTCGGCCCGGCATAGTCGATGAATAGCTTCTCGCCCGCACGGTGCAGCTGACGCATCGAACGTTTGAGCGTCTGGGCGTAGCGCCGGTAGTGCTCGACGAACTGGGTGTAGCGGTAGGTCGGCTGGCCCGCATGCGCGGCGAGATATTCCTCCCACAGCAGCTGCAAGGTCACGCCCTTGCGTCGCAACTCGCGGTGGATGCTCAGCACATCGGGCAGCACTCGCTCACCGCGCGGCTTGTTCGTCGACGTCGGTGCAAACAAGGCGGCCGCCAGCGCGGCCTCGTCCATGGCCACCAGCGCCGGCCAGTCCAGCCCGGCCACCCGCGCCGCCGCGATGTACTTGCTAACCACGCCCTTGGACAGCTGCAAGGCACGGGCAATCTTCTCGTGGGACAAGCCGGCCTCAAACTTGAGGCGCAGACATTCTTTGATGTTTCGCATGGCTACTCGCGGCGCCGCCATCTTCCTCTCCCGAAATCGGTCGAGGATGGCGGCGCATCAGGTCATGCGCAACGAAGGGGAAGGCTTTCGCTAAGTCGTGACCGGCGATTTCGGTAAGCCGTGACCACCTGTTTCGGAACAGGCGGAAAATCGGTCACGTTGCTACCGAAATGAGCGGTCACGCGTTAGCGAAATGACCGGTCACGATCAACCGAAACGGCCGGTCACGGTGCTCCGAAATCCGCACACCTCGCTGGCCAGGCGCTCGATCTGGGCGATGGCTTCGTTTACCACCCGGTCGCCTTCGCGTGCCTGCTGATCGGCGGCTACGGCCGCTTCCGAAGCCTCTTCGGCGTTGCGCGCCACTTCCTGCACCGTGGCGGCCATTTCATTCATGGCTGTGGCCACCTGGTCGGTCTCGACTTTCTGGCTGTTGACCCCGGCGCTGGTCTGCTCAGTGACGGCGGACAGTTGTTCGGCGGCGCTGGCGATCTGGGTCACGCCGTCGCTGATGCCGCCGATCAGCTCCCGCAGGCCCAGGGTCATGCGTTGCATGGCGCGTTGCAGTTGGCCCATCTCGTCGCGGCGATCGACTGCCAGGTCCTGGCTGAGGTCGCCGGAAGCCACGCGCTCGGCGGCCTTGAGGGTCTGTTGCAAGGGCTGGATGATCTGCCGGGTGATGGCCCAGGCAGCGACCATGCCGAATACCAGAGCCAGTAGCGTGGCGATCAACAGGGTGCTCTTGGCCTGGCCAGCCTCGCTGTCACGCTTGGCGGTCTGAGCAGTGGTCAGTTGCTTGCTCAGGTTCATCAGGCGGTCGCCCTGGGCGGCCATGCGCTTGAGGGCGGCGGCGCTGGCTTCCTCGGCGTCGCTGAAGGCGCTGACCGCCGCGCGGTAGGCCTTGAGCGAGTCGCTGGCCTGTTGCAGGTTGGCGATATGCTGATCCGGCAGGCGCGAAGGCAGGCCGGTGAGGTTGTTCAGGGCGTTGTCGATGGCGTCCAGGGCCGGCTGCTTGGCTTCGGGCTTGCCGCTGTAGGTGTAGCCGCGAACCTGGAAGCGTGCCTGCTGGATCAGCCTGGAAAGCTCGATGACGTTGTTGAACTGGGTCACGCTGTCGCCTTGCAGCAGCGACTTCTCGACTTCGGCGACCCGGGCCGCGGCGTTGTCCGCGCTGGCGCCGAGCTGGGAGCGGGCGGCCTCACGGGCGGCGGTGGCGCGTGTCATGTCGTTGAAGGCCCGGTGATACTCGGCAACGGCATCCAGTTGCTGCTCGACCATGGCGATGCTTTCGGGCTGCTGCAACTGTTGGCGGGCGGCGCGCAGGCCCTCGTCGAGCTGTTGGAGCATGCCGTTGACGGCATCGGGACCTTGTTCGCCATGGAGCATCTCGTAGTTGAGGCGGGCGATGCGCAGGTCCTTGGTCATGGCGTAGAGGGTGGAGATGTTGCCCAGCTTATCGCCACGATCGATGACTCCCGCCAAGCCCGTCCAGCCGGTGGCGGTGATCAACAGGGTCAGCAGCAGTACCAGGCCGAAGCCGATGCCGAGCTTGAGGCTGACGCTCAGGTTTCCCAGATTTTTGGCTAGCCAACCGTACATGCTGCGAACTCCCTTTTAGCAATATGGGCTTAACCATAGGCTATCGGCGGGAACCCTGGATTCTGTAACGATAATGGCGGTTTGATATTGCGCGCGACAGACCCGGCTGTGGCCGGGTCCATCCTCAGAACAGACGGGCGAGCAGGGCGGTGACGGCAGTTTCCACCCGCAGGATGCGTTCGCCCAGTTGCACCGGTTGCAATCCGGCCTTGCCCAGCAGGTCGATCTCGTAGGGAATCCAGCCGCCTTCCGGGCCGATGGCCAGGGTCACCGGCCGATCCACGTCGCGTGGGCAGGGCGGGTACTGGCCCGGGTGACCCACCAATCCCAGGGTGCCGGTACAAAGGGCCGGCAAGCGGTCCTCGACGAAGGGCTTGAAGCGTTTCTCGATCACCACGTCGGGCAGCACACTGTCGCGTGCCTGCTCCAGGCCAAGGATCAGTTGTTCGCGAATGGCTTCGGGTTCAAGGAACGGGGTCTGCCAGAAGCTCTTTTCGACCCGGTAGCTATTGACCAGCACCAGCCGGGGCACACCCATGGTGGCTACGGTCTGAAACACCCGGCGCAGCATTTTCGGCCGCGGCAGGGCCAGCACCAGGGTCAGGGGCAGCTTCGCCGGTGGCGCTTGCTCCAGGCTGATTTGCAGTTCGGCTTCGCCTGTTTCCAGGCGCAGGACCCGGGCGCTGCCCATCAAGCCGCCAATGCGCCCCACGCGCAGGCTGTCGCCCACGGCTACCCGATGCACTTCCTGCATGTGGGTCAGGCGTCGATCGCGCAGCACCACTCGGTCGGCCGCGATGAAGTCGGCCTCCTCCAGAAGCAGCAGGTTCACGCTTGGGTCGCTGGCGGCTGGTCGTTGTGATCGTCGACCGGGGCGTCGTCCGGATGCTCGCCGCGCTTGCTGATCAGCCCGCCGAACAGCACGCCAATCTCGAACAGCAACCACATGGGTACGGCCAGCAGGGTCTGGGAGAAGATGTCCGGCGGCGTGAGGATCATGCCCACCACGAAGCAGCCGATGATCACGTAGGGGCGGATCTTGCGCAGGTACGCCACGTTGACCACGCCGATCCACACCAGCAGGACCACGGCCACCGGGATCTCGAAGGCCACGCCGAAGGCGAAGAACAGGGTCATGACGAAATCGAGGTAGCTGGTGATGTCGGTCATCATTTCCACGCCGGCCGGGGTGGCGGCAGCGAAGAACTTGAAGATCAGCGGGAACACCAGGAAGTAGGCGAAGGCCATGCCGACGTAGAACAGCAGGATGCTCGATACCAGCAAGGGCACGGCGATGCGTTTCTCATGCTTGTACAGGCCTGGTGCGATAAAGCCCCAGATCTGGTGCAGGATCACCGGAATGGCCAGGAACAGCGACACCATCATGGTCAGCTTCAGCGGCGTCAGGAACGGCGAGGCGACGTCGGTGGCGATCATCGTCGCGCCGACCGGCAGGTACTGGCGCAGCGGGGTGGAGACGATGGTGTAGATCTGCTGGGTGAAGGCGAACAACCCGGCGAAGATGATGAAGATCGCCGCTACGCAGCGCAGCAGGCGGGTACGCAGCTCGGTGAGGTGCGATACCAGCGGCATGTGTTGGTCGTTCTCTGGGATATCGCTCATGGTGCTCGCGGCGGCAAGGTGGAGTCGTGGGGGGCCGTGGTGGCGGGTGTTGCCACCGGGGCTGCTGGCTCTGCGGTCGGTGCCGACGTCGCTGTCGCGGGGGCGGGCACTTCGCTGACTGGCGCGGCTTCGGCCTGCGGTGTGGTGCCTGGCGCGTGGATCGTCTGCTCGGCCACAGGCTCCACTGGAGTGGGTTGCTGCTGGGTCGGGGCGAGGATTTTTCGCGCCTCCTGCTCCAGGGACAGAATGTGCTCGTTGTGCAGTTGCCGACGAATTTCATCGGCCCCGATTTCCCGTTCAACTTCCTGTTTTATCGCGTTGAAGCTGCGCTTGAGGCGCCCGACCCACAGGCCGGCGGTGCGCGCAGCGCCGGGCAGGCGCTCGGGGCCGAGCACCAGCAGGGCCACCAGGCCCACCAGCAGCAGTTCAGAGAAGCTGATACCAAACATTAGTCAGTGCTCACGAGTCTTTGCGGGTCGGCTCTTCGACTTTCTGGGCCTGCACGTCGATGGTGTGCGGCTGGTTCAGTGGCGCAGTGTGCTGGGGCTGAACCGGTGGTACCGGTTGGGCCGCTGGAGGGACCACTGGCTCGGCCGGTTTTTCGTCGTCGTTCATGGCCTTGCGAAAGCCCTTGATCGATTCGCCGACGTCGGTGCCCAGGTTCTTGAGCTTCTTGGTGCCGAATACCAGTACCACGACCACCAGGATGACGATCCAGTGTTTCCAGTCAAAAATGCCCATGCTGCGTTTCCTCTTAGAAAGTTGTTCAGGCGGACGGGCGCGAGGCTTTCTCGGCGTGTCCGGACAGACCGAAGCGGCGGTCCAGCTCATCGAGCACGGCCTGGGGGTGCTGTCCCAGCTGCGCCAGCATGACCATGGTGTGGAACCACAGGTCCGCGGTTTCGTAGATTAGGTCGCTGCAGTCGCCGCTGATGGCGGCGTCCTTGGCGGCGATGATGGTTTCCACCGACTCTTCGCCGACCTTTTCCAGGATCTTGTTCAGGCCCTTGTGATACAGGCTGGCGACGTAGGAGCTGTCGGCTGCGGCGTCTTTGCGTTCTTCCAGCACCTGGGCCAGACGGGTGAGGGTATCGCTCATGTCAGTGTCCTGCAGAATAAATCGCGTGCGGGTCCTTGAGGACCGGTTCGACGGTTTTCCACTCGCCGTCTTCGTAGACGCGGTAGAAACAGCTGTGGCGGCCGGTGTGACAGGCGATGTCGCCGATCTGCTCGACCATCAGGATGATCACGTCGGCGTCGCAGTCCAGGCGCATTTCATGCAGCTTCTGCACGTGCCCGGACTCTTCGCCCTTGCGCCATAGCTTGCCACGGGAACGTGACCAATAGATGGCGCGGTTCTCAGTGGCGGTCAGGCTCAGGGCCTCGCGGTTCATCCAGGCCATCATCAGTATGCGCCCGGTCTTGTGGTCCTGGGCGATGGCCGGCACCAGGCCGTCCGCGTCCCATTTGATCTGGTCCAGCCAATCTTTCATGTTCGACTCCGACAACCGGGCACAACCCGCTGGTGGCGCCTCGGCGATTGCGACAGTTTGCCAGCAGGTCGCGCCACTGGCTATCGGCGCACGATCAGATACAGGCCCACTGCGATCATCACGCCGGCAGGCCAGTGCCCCAGTTCCTGCAGCGGGCCGCCGGCGGCCAGAACGGCGCCGCCGCCCAGATGGGCAGTGCCCAGCAAGCGCAGGAACCAGTCGTCCTTGCGTCGCTGCCAGGGCGCCGGAGGGTCGGCGACGTGGGGCTGCGACATGCGCTCCAGCAGGTCACGGGTCATGTTGGCCAGGTGCGGCAGTTGCTCGATCTGGCTGTGGATATTGCCGATCACGGCCTTGGGGCTGACCCGCTCGCGCATCCAGCGTTCCAGGAAGGGTTGCGCGGTATTCCACAGGTCCAGGTCCGGGTACAGCTGGCGGCCCAGGCCTTCGATATTGAGCAGGGTCTTCTGCAGCAGCACCAGTTGTGGCTGCACTTCCATGTTGAAGCGCCGGGCCGTCTGGAACAGGCGCATCAACACCTGGCCGAAGGAAATATCCTTCAGCGGTTTTTCAAAGATCGGCTCGCACACGGTGCGGATCGCCGCCTCGAATTCGTTGAGCTTGGTTTGTGCCGGGACCCAGCCAGAGTCGATGTGCAGCTGGGCCACGCGGCGGTAGTCGCGCTTGAAGAAGGCGAACAGGTTGCGCGCCAGGTAGTCCTGGTCTTCCGGGGTCAGGCTGCCGACGATGCCGCAGTCGATTGCAATGTACTGCGGGCTCCAGGGTTGCACGGTGCTGACGAAGATGTTGCCCGGGTGCATGTCGGCGTGGAAGAAACTGTCGCGGAATACCTGGGTGAAGAAGATCTCCACGCCGCGCTCGGCGAGCATCTTCATGTCGGTGCGCTGGTCGGCCAGGGTGGCCAGGTCGGTCACCTGAATGCCGTAGATGCGCTCCATCACCAGCACTTTCGGCCGGCACCAGTCCCAGTAGACCTGGGGCACATACAGCAGCGGCGAGCCTTCGAAGTTGCGCTTGAGCTGGCTGGCGTTGGCCGCCTCGCGCAGCAGGTCGAGCTCGTCGTAGATGGTCTTCTCGTAGTCGCTGACCACGTCCACCGGATGCAGCAGGCGCGCGTCGGCGGAGAGCTTTTCCGCGGCGCGAGCGAGGATGAACAGCCACGCCAGGTCCTGGGCGATGATCGGCTTGAGCCCGGGGCGGATCACCTTGACCACCACTTCTTCGCCGGTCTTGAGCTTGGCGGCGTGAACCTGGGCCACCGAGGCCGAGGCCAGGGGTTCGATGTCGAAGCGGCTGAACACGTCGCTGATCTTCTTGCCCAGTTGCTCCTCGATCAGGGCCACGGACTTTTGCGAGTCGAAGGGTGGCACCCGGTCCTGCAGCAGCATCAGCTCGTCGGCGATGTCTTCCGGCAGCAGGTCGCGGCGGGTGGAAAGGATCTGCCCGAACTTGATGAAGATCGGGCCCAGGTCCTGCAGCGCCAGGCGCAGTCGGGCTCCGCGGCTCAGGTCCAGCGACTTGCGCGGGAACCAGCGCCAGGGCAGGGCGAAGCGCAGGGCCAGGAGAAACCAGGGCAGGGGCAGGGCGAACAGCAGGTCATCGAGGCGGTAGCGGATCACGACGCGCTGGATGCGCAACAGACGGCGGACGGCAAGCAGCTTCATGCGTTATCGCTTGGGTCAAGGGAGCGGGAAAGGCGCTCGAAGCGCGCCTCAAGGCGTTCCAGGTCGAGTTTGGCCTGATCCAGTTCGCGAAAGCGCGCTTCGGCTTCGCGCTGACCCACCAGGGTCCGCGATTCTTCGGCAAGGAATTCGGCAAGGTTCTGATTCAGGCTGGCAAAGCCCTGTTGATACCAGCGTGCGCGGCTGCGCACATGGCCACTGAACAGCTGGGTGGCCACCGGCCCCAGCCAGCGCGACAGTTCGTATTCCCAGTCCAGCTCCAGGTCCTGGAGGATGGCCGCCAGGTCCAGCAGCGCGCCGCTGTCGCCTTCCAGCTCCACCTCCGGTGCGTGCAGGACAGCGGTCTTGTCCTTGCTCAGGGCCAGGCGTACCAGGCTCGATGCCGGCGCGCGGAGGGTGCAGTCAGGGTCGGCGGCCCACTGGCTGGCCAGTATCAGGCCTTCATCACTGGGCAGGATAAACAGCTGCAACGCCGGGCTGCGGCAGTCGACGGCGATCACCTTGCCATTGAGGTGCTGCAGGCGCGGCAGGGCCGTGCTGTCCAGGCGCAGCACCCGGTTGATGCCGGTCTCGACGCTGGCGAGCAGGCCGCTGAGCAACATCAGGGCTTGATGCCGCGGTGCAGGGCGACGATGCCTGCGGTCATGTTGTGATAGGTCACGCGGTCGAAACCGGCCTCGACCATCATCGACTTCAGGGTTTCCTGATTGGGGTGCATGCGGATCGATTCGGCCAGGTAGCGGTAGCTTTCCGAGTCGTTGGTGATCAGCTTGCCGGCCAGGGGCATGAAGGCGAACGAATAGGCGTCGTAGACCTTGGACATCAGGGCGTTGGTCGGCTTGGAGAATTCCAGCACCAAGAGGCGGCCGCCGGGTTTGAGCACCCGCAGCATGGAGCGCAGGGCGTCTTCCTTGTGGGTGACGTTGCGCAGACCGAAGGCGATGGTCACGCAGTCGAAATGGTTGTCCGGGAACGGCAGTTTTTCCGCATCGGCCTGGACGAATTCGACGTTGCCGGCCACACCCAGGTCCAGCAGGCGATCACGGCCGACCTTGAGCATGGATTCGTTGATATCGGCCAGCACCACTTGGCCGGTAGGGCCTACCAGGTGGGAAAAACGCTTGGTCAGATCGCCCGTGCCGCCGGCGATGTCCAGCACGCGATTACCGGCGCGCACGCCGGAGAGCTCGATGGTGAAGCGTTTCCACAAACGGTGCATGCCGCCCGACAGTACGTCGTTCATCAGGTCGTACTTGGCCGCTACCGAGTGGAACACTTCTGCGACTTTTTCCGCTTTCTGGCTTTCAGGAACGTTCTTGAAGCCGAAGTGCGTGGTGGGTTCGGCATCGCTGCCTTTGCGCTGATCAGTCATATCGCTGTCACCAAAAGAGAATGCGCGACATTCTAATCCCGGTGGCGGCCTTTGTCTTGGCAAGGCTGAATGTAAGATAGCGAACCGCCGGGACGTTTTGACGCACGCAGGGTCAAGATGCTTCAGGCAAGTCCGGAAACAGCAGGAGTCCTTCGATGGCCCGTATTAGTGTTGAACGCGCCCATGGCCTGGGTAAGCAGGTAGCCCGTGAAAAGGCCGACAAACTGGCGCAGAAACTCGCCGATCAGTATGGCCTGGAGCCGCAATGGGCGGGGGATACGCTGAACCTCAAGCGCTCCGGGGTCAAAGGCGCTGTGCATGTGGGTGAGGCGTCGATCCGGATCGATGTGGAACTGGGGCTGTTGATGTCGGCCATGAGCGGCACCATCAAGTCCGAAATTGAAAAAGCCCTGGACAAGGCCCTGGCCTGACCCCCGATCCCCAGGCGCCGGCTGCAGGCAAATTGCAGGTACTGCAATGGCGCCATGCTCAAGAGCCTCGCCGGCGAACCGGCTCCTACATCAATTGATGACATTCGTTAGGGTGCCGATTCTAATTTTTCCCTTTAGGTTGTGTCTCAGGTCCTCGTTCCGAGGACAGTTCCTCAAACCTTCCGCGCGTGAGGTGCACCATGGCCAAAGTGATTCTGAAGAAAAAAGTTGATGTTCAATCGACTGCTCTGAGCGAAGTCAAATCCTATGCCCGCAAGATCTGGCTGGCTGGCCTGGGTGCCTACGCCAAAGTCGGTCATGAGGGCAGCGAATACTTCCAGGAGTTGATCAAGGCCGGTCAATCCGTTGAAAAGAAAGGCAAAAAAGTTGTCACTGAACAACTTGAAGCCGCCAACAGTCAGATAGATAGCGTTAAAGGGGATGTCAGTACGCTTAAAGGCAAGGTCGAAGTGCAACTGGACAAGGTCGAAAAGGCCTTTGACACGCGCGTCGCCAGTGCCTTGAATCGCATCGGCATTCCGTCTAAACATGACGTTGAGACACTCTCTGCTAAGCTCGATGAGCTGACGGCGTTGCTCGAACGTGTCGCGCGTAAACATTAAGGAGAACGGGATGGCTGGTAAAAAGAATACTGAAAAAGAAGGCAGCTCGTGGATCGGGAAAGTCGAAGAGTACTCCCGTAAAATTTGGCTTGCTGGTTTAGGCGTGTACTCGAAAATCGACTCTGACGGCAGCAAGCTTTTCGAGACATTGGTCAAGGACGGTGAGAAAGCCGAGAAACTGACCAAGAGCGTAGTCGGCAAGAAAGTTGATGCCGCCAAAGACTCCGCAAGTTCGGCCAAGTCGCGCATCAGCGACGTCAAGGACCGCGCCCTGGGCAAGTGGGACGAACTGGAAGGCGCTTTCGACAAGCGTTTGAACAGTGCCATCTCGCGTCTGGGCGTACCGAGCCGCAATGAGGTGAAAGCGCTGCATGACAAGGTCGATACCCTGACCAAGCAGATTGAAAAACTCACAGGTGCCAAGGTCACGCCGGTTGCGGCCAAAACCGCCGCTGCCAAGCCTGCGGCTAAACCTGCAGCCAAGCCTCTGGCCAAACCAGCGGCCAAAGCTGCAGCGAAACCCGCCGCCAAGCCCGCCGCGAAAACCGCTGCTGCCAAACCCGCTGCCAAGCCGGTTGCAGCAAAACCTGCGGCCAAGCCCGCCGCCAAGCCAGCGGTGAAAGCCGCCGCCAAACCCGCGGCTAAGCCGGCGGTGGCGAAAAAGCCTGCTGCCAAGAAGCCTGCTGCCAAGCCCGCGGTAGTGGCCAAGCCTGCAGCGACAGCGCCGACGGCTTCGGCCAGTACGGCAAACTCCGCCGCAGCCCCGAGCCCGGCGGTCGCGCCGACTGCTGCGCCAGCTCCAGCGACACCAAGCAGCCAGTCCTGATTGCATCGGGCATAAAGAACGCCCGGTCTGTAAAGGCCGGGCGTTTTTTATTGGGCCGAATTCGCTACTCGCCAGCTGCGCCTAGCCCTGTTCTTCCAGGTAGCGCAATGCCATTTGTTCGGTGGCCAGCTTCGCCGGCGGCAACAGGTGCGGTGCCACCAGCATCATGATCTGGTAGACCACCAGGCGCACTTCCCCTTCGCGATCCAGAATCCGCTGGTAGTCCAGGGAGAACAGCAGGGTCAGGGTGATCTGCTCCACCAGTTGGCCCAGGGCCTGGGTCCCGCTGACCAGCTGTCCCCGAGTCTTGAGTCGGGCCAGCAGCGAGGCCAGGGTTCGCTTGAGGGCGTTGAGCAGGTTGCGAATGCCCTTGGCCAGTTTCGGTAAGCGTCCCGCCAGGTTGGACAGATCCTGGAACAGGAAGCGGTAGTGGGCCAGGCGTTCGACAATCAGGTGCAGGAACAGCCAGTAGTCTTCCGGTGCCAGCTGGGCATCGGACGGCGGATCCAGCAGCGGTGTCAGCTCGTTCTGGAAACGTTCGAACAGGCCGAGCACCAAAGGCTCCTTGCCATGGAAGTGGTAGTAGAGGTTGCCGGGGCTGATGCCCATCTCGTTGGCCACCTCCATGGTGGAGACGTTGGGCTCGCCCTTCTGGTTGAACAGTTGCAGGGCACATTCGAGTATCCGGTCGCGGGTCTTCATCCTGACTTCTTGTCGGTCCATTGGGGGCACGACTCCAGCATGGAGTCGTGGAGCAAAGTGTTTTCAGCGCACGCGCACGTAGGTGCCCGGAGCATCCTCCATGGGCGGATAGTTCTGGTTGCCGAGGGTGGTCAGGGTTTCCCGCTGCGCTCCCGAGCGCTCCTGGACCCAGCTCAGCCACTGGCCCCACCAACTGCCGTCGACATGCTTGGCGTCGTAATACCAGGCTCGCGGATCACTGCTGAGCTTGTGGTTTTCCACGTAGTTGGCCTTGGGGTTGCTCGGGGGATTGAGAATGCTCTGCACATGCCCGCTGTTGGACAGCACGAAGCGTCGTTCCCCGCCCAGCAGCAGGGTCGAGCGATACACCGCATCCCAGGGGGTGATGTGATCGTTGATGCCGGCCACGCTGAAACTGTCCACCGTGACCTTCTGCAGATCGATCGGGGTGCCGCAGACTTCAAGTCCGCCTTCGTGGCTCAGCGGGTTGTGCTTGAAAAAGTCCAGCAGGTCGCCGTGCAAGGCGGCGGGCAGGCGGGTGCTGTCGTTGTTCCAGTAGAGAATGTCGAAGACCGGCGGCTCCTTGCCCAAGAGGTAGTTGTTGACCCAGTAGTTCCAGATCAGGTCGTTGGGACGCATCCAGGCAAACACCTTGGCCATGTCGCGGCCATCGAGCACCCCTTGCTGGTAGGAGCGACGCTTGGCCGCTTCCAGGGTTTTTTCATCGGCAAACAGGGTGGCCGGGCTGTCCAGTTGGCTGTCCAGCAGACTCACCAGGTAAGTGGCGCTGGCGACTCGGCGCAGTTGACGCTTGGCCTGCAGGTGACCTTGCAGGGCGGCGATGGTCAGGCCGCCGGCGCAGGCACCTACCAGGTTGACTTCCCGACTGCCGGTGATGGCCCGGGTGACATTCAGTGCCTCTTCGGTAGCCTCTACGTAGCTCGACAGGCCCCACTCGCGATGGCGCACGTCCGGGTTGCGCCAGCTGATCATGAACACCTGCAGGCCGTTCTTCAGGGCGTACTGGACGAAGCTGTTGTGCGGGCTGAGGTCGAAGATGTAGTACTTGTTGATTTGCGGCGGCACGACCAGCAACGGCTTGGCGTACTGTTTCTCGCTCATGGGGCTGTACTGGATCAGTTCCAGCAGCTCATTGCGAAACACCACCGAGCCTGGGGTCACGGCCAGGTTCTTGCCGATCTCGAAGGCGTGCTTGGTCACCTGGCTGGGCAGTCCGTTGTTGTGCAACAGGTCGTCCAGCAGGTTGCCGATGCCGCGCACCACGCTATTGCCGCCGGTGTTGAAGATTTCCTTGAGGGCCAGGGGATTGAGCAGAGTGTTGGAGGGCGACACCGCGTCGTTGAGCAGGGAGAAGGCAAAGTGCGCCCGGGCCCGGTCGTCCTCGCTCATACCGCTGTCATCGATCCAGTGCCGAACCTGCTTCTGCCAGCTCAGATAGGCCTGCAAGCCTCGTTTGTAAAAGGGGTTTAGGGTCCAGGCCGGGTCGGCGAAGCGGTTGTCCTTGGGGCTGGGTTTATGCAGGGTTTGCCCCAGCAGTACGCGTCCCAGCTGGCCACCCAGGGCCAGGGTATGGCGGGCACTGTGCAATGGGTTGCGCAAGCTGTGGGCCGCAATGCTGCGCAATGTAGAGAACAGATCCCGGCCGCGCAGACCGGTGATCGCGCTCTGTGCGTTGATGTAGGCCGCAGGGGCCGGAAGCGAACCCTGTGCAGGCTTGTCTTGCATGAGTCAACACTCCTTCGTCAAACCACTAACAAGCAGACCAATCCAAGACAGACAACATAGTCGCTCCTGGCCTTTCTTGCGCGCGACGACCCTGTCGGCAGCGTTGTTTTATTTCATTGGGTGCGATGGCAGTGGATGCGGGTGCATCACGGCGCGCTGTCGCTCTTCCTGGAGGAATTTCATGATGATCGGGGCGACGGCCTCGGCCCGGGTGATCAGGAACAGGTGGCCGTCGTCGATGATGTGCAACTGCGCGTTGGGAATCCGCCAGGCCAGCATGCGCATGTTGATCAGGGGAATCAGTGGGTCATCGTCGCCGGCCAGCACCAGGGTCGGCTGGTGGATCTTGTGCAGCCAGTGGATGCTGGTCCAGCCCAGTCCGGCGAACAGTTGCCAGTAGTAGCCCAGCTTGCCGGCCGAGCGGACCTTGGCGGCGTGTTCGGCGGCCAGGTTCGGATCGCGACGGAAGGCGCCGCCGTAGATCAGCGGCGCGATGCGCATCACGTGGGAAGGCTGCACGTAGCGCCGTGGACTGGCCATCATCCACAGCACCTTGGGTTTGCCGGGAACCATGAAGGCGCCGGCGGCAGTGGCCGCCAGTACCAGTTTCTTGCAACGCTCGGGGTAGTCGTAGGCGAACTGCTGGGCCAGGGCTCCACCCCAGGACACACCCACGGCATTGACCTGGCCGTAGTCCAGGTAATCGAGCATGCGGGCGGTCAGCTTGGCCAGGCCGGGAAAGCGATAGGGCCGGCTTGGGGTCGAGGAGCCGCCCACGCCGGGGACGTCGAAGGCAATGACTTCCAGGTCAGGGTCCAGGGCCTGGACAAAGGGAAAGACCAGCTCCAGGTTGGCGCCGATACCGTTGAAGATCAGCAGCGGCGTCAAGTGCGGCTTGCCGGGGCGTACCGCCGTGCGGATGGTCTGTCCATCCAGATCAACGGTGCGAAAGATGAAAGAGTGTGGCATGCCATAGCCCTGTGAATTGAACCATGGGCGACGCCGTCCCGGGCGTCGTCCGGATTTTCCGAGGCCGGGCCTCGTACCAAGAATAGGGCTTGGCGACGCCTCCTGGCGTCGCGTCGTTGAATGCCTTGCCTTAGCGCTCGTGGACGTAGGTCCCCGGTGCGGCCTCGGCGGCGGGGTACTTTTTGTTGCCCAGCGTGCTGGGAGCCGCTTTCAGCTCACCGGAACGCTCCGCCTGCCAGGCTTGCCAGTGCAGCCACCAGGAGTCGGTGTGCTTGATCGAGTTTTCCTGCCATTGATCGGGGCAGGCCGGGATCTCGGTGCTGGTCATGTAGCGCGCCTTGGGATTGCCTGGCGGATTCAGGATGCTCTGGATATGCCCGCTGCTGGACAGCACGAACTCCACGTTGCCGCCAAACAGTTGCGCCGACTTGTAGCAGGACTTCCAAGGGGTGATGTGATCGTTGGTGCCGGCCAGGGAAAAGATATCGGCGGTCACCTGTTTCAGGTCGATGGGCGTGCCGCACACTTCCAGTGCATTGGGGCGTACCAGCGGGTTGTTTTTGAACATTTCGATCAGGTCGCCGTGGAACGCCGCGGGCAGGCGGGTGGTGTCGTTGTTCCAGAACAGGATGTCGAACACCGGTGGTTCGTTGCCCAGCAGGTAGTTGTTGACCCAGTAGTTCCAGATCAGGTCGTTGGGGCGCATCCAGGCAAATACCTTGGCCATGTCGCGACCTTCGAGCACGCCGGCCTGGTAGGAGTGGCGCTTGGCCGCTTCCAGGGTCTGCTCGTCGACGAACAGCGCCACCTGGGTATCCAGGGTGGTGTCGAGAACACTGACCAGCAGGGTCAGGGCATTGACCTTCTTTTCTCCGAGCGCGGCGTAGTGGCCCAGCAGTGCGGTGCAGGTGATACCGCCGGAGCAGGCCCCGAGCATGTTCACATCCTTGCTGCCGGTGATGGCGGTGACCACGTCGACCGCCTCCTTCAGGGCCTCGATGTAGGTCGACAGGCCCCATTCCCGCTGTGCCTTGGTGGGGTTGCGCCAGCTGACGATGAAGGTCTGCACGTTGTTGCGCAGGCAGAAGCGCGCCAGGCTCTTGTCCGGGCTGAGGTCGAAGACGTAGAACTTGTTGATCTGGGGCGGCACCACCAGCAGTGGGCGCTCATGCACCTGTTCGGTGATCGGCCGGTACTGGATTAGCTCCAGCACGTCGTTGCGGAACACCACCGCGCCTTCGCTGGTGCCGAGGTTCTTGCCCACCTCAAAGGCGTCCATGTTGACCTGGCTGGGCATGCCGCCGTTCTGCACCAAGTCCTTGGCCAGATGGGACAGGCCGTCCAGCAGGCTCTTGCCGCCAGTTTCGAAGAAGCGCTTGACCGCGGCGGGGTTGGCCATGCTGTTGGTCGGGGCCATGGCCTCGGTCATCAGGTTGATCACGAAGTGGCCGCGGCTGATGTCCTGATCGGACAGGTTGCTGTCGCCTATCCAGTCGTGAAGTTCCTTGCGCCACGCCAGGTAGGTTTGCAGATAGCGTCGGTACAGCGGGTTCTGGCTCCAGGCCGGATCGTTGAAGCGACGGTCGTCGCTCTCCGGTTGCAGGGTCGACTTGCCGAACATCACGTTCTTCAGCTCAAGGCCGAAATGGGCGACATGCTTGACGCTGTGGATGGGTTGTTTGATGGCCTGGGCGAGCACCATTCGAGCAGAGGTAAGCAGATCCTTTCTACGCAAGCCGATGACCGGATTGAGCCCCAGTGTGTTTTCCGAGGCTTGGCGTTTCAGGTCATCGATATTCTTGTTACTCATCTACGACGCTCCATTGTCCTGAGACGAGTACCGGACCTGCTGTGCAGTCACACAGCACGATGCCAGGTACTACTGCTCGGGTGACCGTTGATTGCGTACCGCTGCTTTAAAAGTGCAGAGAACTCTGCAGGGAACTTGCCAGTTCCATTGGTTACCCGAGTTTAATTTTTTTCGCAAGCAGGCCATTCATTGGCCATACAGCCCAGCATTCAAACAGATGAAATTAGAAAATGCCCTCTAAACAGCCGGAGGCTCGGACTAGAGCATCAGCTTGATTATCGACTCATTCGGATCGCGGGATTTTCCGGCCGTTTTGAGCTCTGCCAGATAATCGCTCCACAGCTCGTCCTGACGCTGAGCCAACTGGTACAGGTAGTCCCAGGTGAACAGCCCGCTGTCATGGCCGTCGTCGAAGGTCAATTTCAGTGCGTACTGGCCCGCCGGTTCAACCTTGCTCAGGCCCACGCCAAGCTTGCCGAACTGCAGGATGGGTTTGCCGTGGCCCTGGACCTCGGCGGAGGGAGAGTGCACCCGCAGGAACTCTGCAGGCAGGTGATAGACCTCGTCCGGCCCGTAGGTCAGGGTCAGGGTTTTCGAGGCTTTGTGCAGGTTGATGCCGGTGGGGAGTTTAGTCATGACGGCAGCTTAAAGCTGCCAGCCGCAAGCTACAAGATGACCGCGGTCAACTTGCAGCTTGAGGCTTTGAGCTTGTCGCTTAGAGGATGTAACGGGACAGGTCTTCGTTCTGCGCCAATTCGCCCAGGTGGCTGTTGACGTAGGCCGCGTCGATGCGGATCGGCTCTTCGCTGTGGGCGCTGGCCAGGTCGCCGGCGCTGAACGACACCTCTTCCAGCAGGCGCTCGAGCAGGGTGTGCAGGCGACGGGCACCGATGTTCTCGGTCTTCTCGTTGACCTGCCAGGCAATCTCCGCCAGGCGCTTGATGCCTTCGGGCAGGAACTCGATGTTCAGGCCTTCGGTCTTGAGCAGCTCACGGTATTGCTCGGTCAGCGAAGCGTGAGGCTCGCTGAGGATGCGCTCGAAGTCTTCCGGCGATAGCGCCTTGAGTTCGACGCGGATCGGCAGGCGCCCTTGCAGCTCCGGAACCAGATCGCTGGGCTTGCTCAGGTGGAAGGCACCGGAAGCGATGAACAGGATGTGGTCGGTCTTGACCATGCCCAGCTTGGTGTTGACGGTGCAGCCCTCGATCAGCGGCAGCAGGTCGCGCTGCACGCCTTCGCGGGACACATCGACGCCGCCGGAGTTGCCGCGCTTGGCCACCTTGTCGATTTCGTCGATGAACACGATGCCGTGCTGCTCGACCGCTTCCAGGGCCTTGGCCTTGAGCTCTTCGTCATTGACCAGGCGGCTGGCCTCTTCGTCGCGCACCAGCTTCAACGCTTCCTTGACCTTGAGCTTGCGGCTCTTGCGCTTGCCCTTGCCCATGTTGGCGAACAGGTTCTGCAGCTGGTTGGTCATCTCTTCCATGCCCGGTGGCGCGGAGATGTCGACACCGGTGACTTCCGCCACTTCGATCTCGATTTCCTTGTCGTCCAGCTGGCCTTCGCGCAGGCGCTTGCGGAACAGCTGGCGGGTGTTGGAGTCCTGGGCCGGCGCTTCATCGCTGCTGAAGCCCATGCGCGCCGGCGGCAGCAGGGCGTCGAGGATGCGTTCTTCGGCGGCGTCTTCGGCGCGGTGGCGAACCCGGATCATTTCCTGTTCGCGGAACATCTTGATCGCCGCATCGGCCAGGTCACGAATGATCGATTCGACATCGCGACCCACATAACCGACTTCGGTGAACTTGGTGGCTTCGACCTTGATGAACGGTGCATTGGCCAGCTTGGCCAGGCGGCGAGCGATTTCGGTCTTGCCGACACCGGTGGGGCCGATCATCAGGATATTCTTGGGCGTCACTTCAACGCGCAGTTCGGCCGGCAGTTGCATCCGGCGCCAGCGGTTGCGCAGGGCGATCGCGACGGCGCGCTTGGCATCGTCCTGGCCGATGATGTGGCGGTTGAGTTCGTGGACGATTTCGCGGGGTGTCATGGACATAGTAATTGGCGGTCCTCAAGCAAGAATGAATGCCGTGGCGCGAGCGCCGCAACAGGCTTATTCCGCGAGATCCTGCTCCTCGATGGTTTGAGTGTGATTGGTGAATACGCAGATGTCGCCGGCAATGCCCAGGGCCGTCTCGACGATTTCGCGAGCCGACAGGTCGGTCTTTTTCAGCAGGGCGCTGGCCGCGGCCTGGGCGTAGGCGCCACCGGAGCCCATGGCGATCAGGCCATCTTCGGGCTCAACCACATCGCCGTTGCCGGTGATGATCAGGGAGGCGTCCTTGTTGGCGACGGCCAGCATGGCCTCCAGACGGCTGAGGGAGCGGTCGGTGCGCCATTCCTTGGCCAGTTCGACGGCAGCGCGCACCAGGTGACCCTGATGTTTCTCCAGCTGGCCTTCGAAACGTTCGAACAGGGTGAAGGCGTCAGCGGTGGCCCCGGCGAAACCGGCTATAACCTGGCCGTGGTACAGGCGACGGACTTTTTTCGCGTTGCCTTTCATCACGGTGTTGCCGAGAGAAACCTGGCCGTCGCCGCCCATGACGACTTTGCCGTGGCGGCGGACTGAAACGATGGTGGTCAAGGGGAAGTCTCCACACAGCGGGGCGAAAGTGCCCTGATGGAAACTCATATGGGGGTGGCTGGGCGTTTTTCAACCGGAGGTTGTAGCGGGGGACCGACGGTATTTTTTGCAAGCTGCAAGAGCTTCGCGGGCAAGCCCGCTCCTGCGGCGCGTTGTGCAGGAGCGGGCTTGTTCGCGATCGATCGTCTAGCCGTTGGCTTAGCGGCTCTGGCGCTGTTGTAACAGCAGGTTGCTGAAACCGGCGCCGGCCAGTTGCTTCTGGGCCACGGTCAGTTGTTCGCGGTTGCTGAACGGCCCGACCAATACCCGGTACCAGGTTTCTTCCTTCACCGTGCCGGATTCCACCGCCACCGACTGGCCCAGCAGGATGATCTGCGCCCGTACCTTGTCGGCATCGGCTTGCTTGCGGAACGAACCGGCCTGGAGGAAGAACTTGGTCACCGGCGCCGCCTTGGCCACCGGTGGCGCCGGTGGTGGGGTGATGCCGGCCAGGGCGGCCTGGGCCCGCGCGGTGTCGATCTTCGCCGCTTCCGCCGGGGTTACCGGGGTGGTCGGCACCGGTGGCACTTGAGGCGTCGGCAGGGTTTTCTCCGGCACCGCTTCCGGCGGCACTATGACCTCCGATTCCGGCAGCAGGGTATAGAAGTCGTACTTCGGCTTCACCGGTTGCTGCGGGCTCGGCGGGGTCTTGTTGGCCTCGGCGATCTTGCTGGCTTTCTGCTGTTCGATCTTCTCGCGCTTGACGCTGTCGCCGCCCTTGCCCGGTTCGAGCTTCATCAGGAACACGATGAAGGCGCCAATGGTCAGGCCGATGGCCAGCCACAGCCAGCCCGGGATCGGCTTCTTGGCCGGGGCCTGGTAGCGGCTGGCGCCACGCTTGGGTGCAGGTTTTTTCTTGGCAGCCAACTTACATTTGCTCCAGGACTTTGAGGCCCAGCAGTTCCAGACCTTGCTTGAGGGTACGGCGGGTCAGCTCGGTGAGGCGCAGGCGGCTGTGCATCTGCGTCGGCGTCTCGGCCGCCAGGATCGGGCAGTTCTCGTAGAAGCTGGAGAACAGGCCGGCCACGTCGTACAGGTAGGTGCAGAGGATGTGCGGCGTGCCCTTGTCGGCGACGTTGTTGAGGATCTCGCCGAACTGCGCCAGCTTGGCCGCCAGCTCCAGTTCCTGGGGCGCGTGCAGTTCGATCTGGCCGCCGACTTCGCTGAAATCCTTGCCCAGCTTACGGAACACACCGGCGGCGCGGGTGTAGGCGTACAGCAGGTACGGCGCGGTGTTGCCTTCGAAGTTGAGCATCAGGTCGAAGTTGAAGCTGTAGTCGCTGGTGCGGTGCTTGGACAGGTCGGCGTATTTCACCGAATCGATGCCCACCACCTTGGCAATGCTGCGCAGATCGGCTTCCGGCAGTTGCGGGTTTTTCTCCTTGACCAGGGCGTAGGCGCGTTCTTCGGCTTCGGTCAGCAGGTCGATGAGCTTCACCGTACCGCCGTCGCGGGTCTTGAACGGACGGCCGTCAGCGCCGTTCATGGTGCCGAAGCCCATGTGTTCCATCTCCATCGGATGGGTCACGAAGCCGGCCTTGCGGGCCACGGCGAACACTTGCTGGAAGTGCAGGGCCTGGCGCTGATCGACGAAGTACAGGGCGCGATCGGCCTTGAGCGTGCCGCTGCGGTAGCGTACGGCGGCCAGGTCGGTGGTGGCGTACAGGTAGCCGCCATCGGCCTTGACGATGATCACCGGCAGCGGCTCGCCTTCGGCATTCTTGAACTCGTCGAGGAACACGCACTGGGCGCCGTTGCTTTCGACCAGCATGCCCTGGGCCTTGAGGTCGTTGACCACGTTGATCAGGTCATCGTTATAGGCGCTCTCGCCCATGACGTCGGCCATGGTCAGCTTGACGTTGAGCAGCTCGTAGATCTTCTGGCAGTGGGACAGCGAGATGTCCTTGAACTTGGTCCACAGCTCCAGGCAGTCCGGGTCGCCGGCTTGCAGCTTGACCACCAGGCCACGGGCACGGTCGGCAAAGGCTTCGGATTCGTCGAAGCGCTGCTTGGCGGCGCGGTAGAAGTTCTCCAGGTCCGACAGCTCGTCACTGGTGATCGGGTTCTCTTCCAGGTAGGCCATCAGCATGCCGAACTGGGTACCCCAGTCGCCGACGTGGTTCTGGCGAATCACCGTGTCGCCGAGGAACTCCAGGACCCGTGCCACGCCGTCACCGATGATGGTGGAGCGCAGGTGGCCAACGTGCATTTCCTTGGCCAGGTTCGGTGCCGACATGTCGATCACCGTGCGCTGCACCGGGCCGGCCTTGCGCACGCCCAGGTGCTCGTCGCCGAGGGCGGCGTCCAGGCGCGCGGCCAGGGCCTGGGTGTTCTGGAAGAAGTTGATGAAGCCCGGGCCGGCGATTTCCGCCTTGCTCAGGTCCTCATGGGCCGGTAGCGCGGCGATGATCTTTTCCGCCAGGTCACGCGGCTTCATGCCGGCGGGCTTGGCCAGCATCATGGCGATATTGCTGGCGAAGTCGCCGTGGGTCTTGTCGCGGGTGTTTTCGACCTGGATCGCCGGCGTCAGGCCTTCTGGCAACACACCTTCGGTGACGAGTTGGGTGATGGCTTGCTGGATGAGCTGGCGAATGGTGTCTTTCATGGTCTTCTCGTTCGACCGCTGGCGCGGCGGCGCGTTGGTGCGCGGGTGGAAAAACTGGGCATTATCCGTTGCTGGAACGGCCTTGCCAACTATAGAGGGCTGCTGGTGGATCGGTGGTGGCTATTCGGTCCTGTTCGCGGGCGAGCCCGCTCCTACGGGTTTGATACCGCCCCATTGTAGGAGCGGGCTAGCCCGCGAAAACGCGATATCGATCAATACAAATCCACCGGGTCCACGTCCAGCGACCAGCGCACCTGGCGTCCGCTGGGCATCTGCTCCAGCACCAGCAGCCAACTGCTCAGCAGCCGATGCAGCGGTGCCCGGGCATTGGCTTGCAGCAGTAACTGCGCACGATAACGCCCGGCGCGCCGTTCCATCGGTGCCGGAACCGGTCCCAGCAGCTCGATGCCCCCCAGGTTCTGTTCCGCCAGCAGGCGTTCGGCCTCGCTGCAGGCTTCATCGAGAAAACCTTCGGCTTGCCCCGGCTTGTGCGCCTCGGCTCGCAGCAGGGCCAGGTGAGCGAAGGGTGGCAGGCCGGCGGCGCGGCGCTCGCTCAGGGCCTGTTCGGCAAAGGCGAAGTAGCCCTGTTCGGTCAGTTGCACCAGCAGCGGGTGGTCGGCGAGGTGGGTCTGGATGATCACCTTGCCGGGCTCTTCGGCACGCCCGGCGCGTCCGGCGACCTGGACGATCAGTTGCGCCATGCGCTCGCTGGCGCGGAAGTCTCCGGAAAACAGGCCGCCGTCGGCATCGAGGATCGACACCAGGGTGACCCGGGGGAAGTGGTGCCCCTTGGCCAGCATCTGGGTGCCCACCAGGATGCACGGATGACCTTTCTGAATGGTGGCAAACAGCTGGTTCATCGCGTCCTTGCGCGAGGTGCTGTCGCGGTCCACCCGCAATACCGGGTAGTCGGGAAACAGAATGCCCAGGCGTTCTTCCGCGCGCTCGGTGCCGGCGCCCACGGGACGCAGGTCGACCTTGCCGCATTGCGGGCAGTGCCGGGGCACCCGCTCCACATGGCCGCAATGGTGGCAGCGCAGTTCGCCGGAGCGCTGGTGCACCGTCATGCGAGCGTCGCAGCGCTGGCATTCGGACATCCAGCCGCAGTCGTGGCAGAGCAGGGTCGGGGCGAAGCCGCGGCGGTTGAGGAATACCAGGACTTGCTGGCCGGCGGCCAGGGTCTGGCCGATGGCCTGCTGCATGGGGCCGGAAATGCCGCTGTCCAGAGGGCGGCTCTTCACATCCAGGCGTAGGAAGCGCGGTTGCTTGGCGCCGCCGGCTCGCTCGTTCAGGCGCAGCAGGCCATAGCGGCCGGTGTAGGCGTTGTGCAGGCTTTCCAGAGACGGTGTGGCCGAGCCCAGGACGATGGGAATGTTTTCCTGGCGGGCGCGCACCAGGGCCAGGTCCCGGGCGTGGTAGCGCAGGCCTTCCTGTTGCTTGTACGAACCGTCGTGCTCCTCATCGATGATGATCAGTCCGGGATTCTTCATCGGTGTGAACAGCGCCGAGCGGGTGCCGATGATGATATCGGCCTCGCCATCCCGGGCGGCGAGCCAGGCATCCAGGCGTTCGCGGTCGTTGACCGCCGAGTGCAGCAGGGCGATGCGGGCGTTGAAGCGTTGTTCGAAGCGCGCCAGGGTTTGCGGCCCCAGGTTGATCTCCGGGATCAGCACCAGGGCCTGTTTGCCGGCTTCGAGGGTTTCGCGGATCAACTGCAGGTAGACCTCGGTCTTGCCGCTGCCGGTGACCCCAGCCAGAAGAAAGGCGTGGTAGCTGTCGAACCCGGCGCGGATCGCTTCATAGGCGGCGCGTTGCTCGCTGTTGAGCGGCAGTTCGGGCTGGGCCAGCCAATGCTCATGGCGCACGCCCGGGGCGTGCTTGCGCACTTCTACCTGCACCAGATCCTTGGCCAGCAACAGGTCCAGGCTGTCCTTGCTCAGCATCAGCTTGCTCAGCAGGGCGTGGGGCACGCCATGGGGGTGTTGGGCCAGGGTGGCCAGCGCTTCGCGCTGACGCGGGGCGCGGGCGATGCGCGGGTCATCAAGGCGGGCGCCTGGGGCTATCGACCAGAAGCGTTCCTGACGGGCCTCGGCCAGCTCGCCCTGGCGCAGCAGCACCGGCAAGGCCCAGCTCAGGGTGTCGCCGAGGCTGTGCTGGTAGTACTGGGCGGTCCACAGGCACAGCTTGAACAGGGCTGGGGGCAGTGGTGGCGTGGGGTCCAGCAGGGCCAGGGCCGGCTTGAGCTTGTCGGCCGGAACTTCACTGTGATCCGCCACTTCCACCAGGATGCCGATCATTTCCCGGCGGCCGAAGGGCACTCGCAAGCGCATCCCCGGATGCAGCTGGGCGCGCAGCACACCGGCTGGGGCACGGTAGTCGAAGAGGCGGCGCAGAGGCGAAGGCAGGGCGAGGCGCAAGATGGCGTCGGGCACGCGGGACAATCTCGATGAGCAGACGGTAAATAGGCTCCGGAGCCTAACAGACGAGCCGTGGGGTGTCCTGTATAAGCGTGCGCGCGTCCTGGTCTGTGGAGGTTTTCCCGCGGCCGAGGTGGCGCTGCAGTTGGGTGCGTGGCAAAGACGGGGCTGTCAAGGTTTCGCCGGCTTTTTCTGATGGGGGGTACTCAGGATCTCTTGCGCGTTTGACGCGGTCTGGTAGAATCCGCGCCCTAATTCGTGCGGTATTCAACAATAGTGTTGGGTGGCGGCACGCTAGCCTGAGGAATACACCATGAAAGCCGATATCCATCCAGTATACGAAGCCGTTACCGCTACCTGCAGCTGCGGTAACGTCATCGAAACTCGCTCCACCCTGGCCAAGCCTCTGAGCCTGGACGTGTGCAACGAGTGCCACCCGTTCTACACCGGTAAGCAAAAGACTCTGGACGTTGGCGGTCGTGTCGACAAGTTCAAGTCGCGCTTCGGTGCTTTCGGCGCAACGAAAAAGGCCTGAGGCTGATCGTTCTGGAAAGCCGATACCGACTTTCCTCGCTGATAAAAAAGGCGTCCCATGTGGGCGCCTTTTTTGTGTCTGCGATTTGGCTGACCGCCGCCGAGGCGTTTTGCCCGGCTCCAGAGGGGCTGACTCCTACAACGGTCCAGCGGGTGGTGGATGGCGATACCTTGCGTCTCAAGGATGGTCGCAGCGTGCGGATGATCGGCCTCAATGCGCCGGAGCTGGCCCGTCGGGGGCGCCCGGCCGAGCCTTTTGCGGTGGCGGCGCGGCAACGTTTGCAGCGCCTGGTGGCGCAGAGCGGTGGTCGGGTCGGCTTGCTGCCCGGGCGTGAGCGGCACGATCGCCACGGTCGGACGCTGGCCCATGTCTATGACGTCAACGGGACCAATCTGGAAGCCCAATTGATTGCCGAGGGGCTTGCCTATCAGATCGCCATCGTGCCGAACGTCGCCCTGGTCGCTTGTCAGCAGGCTGCGGAAAAGCACGCGCGTCGAGCGGGGCTGGGGCTCTGGCGACGCTCAACTGTACTGAAAGCGGAGCAGATCCGCCGTTCGGGCTTTGTCGTGCTCGAGGGGCGTGTGAGCAAGGTCGAACGCAATCGTGGCGGGGTTTGGATCACATTGCGCGGTGCAGTTGTATTGCGTGTTGCACCCAATGTTCTGGGGCGTTTCGATCGTCAGTGGCTCAAGGGGCTTGTCGGGCGGCGGATCGAGGCTCGGGGCTGGGTACGGGTACGTTCGCGTTCCGGCGGTTTCAGGTCGAGCGGGGCAGGCTGGATGTTGTCGCTGACCGACGTTTCCATGGTCAGACTTCTCTGATAAAGAAAAATTGTAGACATTTTTTAATTGGATTGTGAACAGTTGAAAGCCTTGTACCCCGTGGCTCTTGGCCCAAAGTCGTACGCTACGGGCCTTGACAGGGGTGACTGGGCAGTCTTGTAGGGACTATGCGACACGCGTATCCTCGGCGGTCCGTCTGTCCAACAGTAAAAAGCGGAATGCCCACATGTCTGATTTGAAAACTGCCGCTCTCGAATATCATGCCAATCCTCGTCCAGGAAAGCTGAGTGTCGAGCTCACCAAGGCCACTGCTACCGCTCGTGATCTGGCGCTGGCCTACAGCCCCGGCGTAGCCGAGCCGGTACGCGAAATCGCTCGCGATCCGGAACTGGCCTACAAGTACACCGGCAAAGGCAACCTGGTTGCCGTCATTTCCGATGGCACCGCGATTCTCGGCCTGGGCAACCTCGGCCCACTGGCCTCCAAGCCGGTGATGGAAGGCAAGGGCGTGCTGTTCAAGCGTTTCGCCGGTATCGATGTATTCGATATCGAAGTCGACTCCGAGAGTCCGCAGGCTTTCATCGACACCGTCAAGCGCATCTCCATCACCTTCGGTGGCATCAACCTGGAAGACATCAAGGCGCCAGAGTGCTTTGAGATCGAACGCGCTCTGATCGAGCAGTGCGACATCCCGGTGTTCCACGATGACCAGCACGGCACCGCGATCGTGACCGCCGCCGGCATGATCAACGCCCTGGAAATCGCAGGCAAAACCCTGGCCGATGCCAAAATCGTCTGCCTGGGCGCCGGTGCGGCCGCCATCTCCTGCATGAAGCTGCTGGTGAGCATGGGCGCGCAGATCGAGAACATCTTCATGGTTGACCGTACCGGCGTTATCCACGCTGGCCGTGACGACCTGAACCAGTACAAGGCGGTCTTCGCCCACACCACCGACAAGCGCACCCTGGCCGATGCACTGCAAGGCGCCGACGTGTTCGTTGGCCTGTCCGGTCCGAACCTGCTGAGCGCTGAAGGCCTGAAGTCGATGGCGCCGAACCCGATCGTGTTCGCTTGCTCGAACCCGGATCCGGAAATCGCTCCAGAGCTGGCTCACGCCACCCGTGACGACGTGATCATGGCCACCGGTCGTTCGGACTACCCGAACCAGGTGAACAACGTGCTCGGCTTCCCGTTCATCTTCCGTGGTGCCCTGGACGTTCGCGCCAAGCGCATCAACGAAGAAATGAAGATCGCCGCGGCCAACGCCCTGCGCGAGCTGGCCAAGCTGCCAGTACCGCAGGAAGTGTGCGACGCGTACGGTGGCATCAAGCTGGAATTCGGTCGTGAGTACATCATTCCGAAGCCAATGGATGCCCGCCTGATCACCGTGATCTCCGATGCCGTGGCCAAGGCCGCTATCGAGACTGGCGTGGCGACCCTGCCGTATCCGAAGAACTACCCGCTCAAAAACGTGGATGATGTGTTCAACGGCTAACAGCCGCCCATGAAAAAACCCGGCCATCGAGCCGGGTTTTTTTATGGGCAAGCAATCAGCGGCTAGCTCCAAGTTTCCAGCTGCAAGAGCAGGGCGCGCTCTTGCTTGCCGCTGATCACTTGCAGCTTGCCGCTGCCCTTAGAAGAGGTCGATCGGCGCCGCTTCGTCCGCCGGCAGCGGGCTGCCCGGTGCGACGCCATTGCCCAGCTCGTTGACCGAGGGTGGGGTGTCTTCGCTCTTGAACAGCTCGAAGTAGGCATTCGGCGTGCCCGGAGTGGCGGCGCGGCCGCTGACCGGGTCGACCCGCAGGCTGAGGATGCCCTCCGGTTCGGCCTGGGTGTGCGCAGGCTTGCCCTTGAGCGCGGCGCCCATGAAGTTCATCCAGATCGGCAGGGCCACAGTGCCGCCGTATTCGCGACGTCCGAGGCTTTCCGGCTGGTCGAAACCGGTCCAGACCGTGGTCACGTAGTCGGCGTTGTAGCCGGAGAACCAGGCGTCCTTGGACTCGTTGGTGGTACCGGTCTTGCCGGCCAGGTCCGAGCGGCCCAGGGCCAGGGCTCGGCGGCCGGTGCCCAGCTTGATCACGTCCTCGAGCATGCTGTTGAGGATGTAGGTGGTGCGTCCGTCAATGATTCGTTCGGCGACGGCAGGCGTCTGTACCGGAGCCTGGACCGGGCTTTCGCCGGCCACGGTGTTGACCGTGAAGTTGTGCTCTGGCGCCGCGATGCCGCTGCTGGCCGTGTTCCCGGTGGGGACGCTGGGCGGGTTGGCGCTGAACAGCAGCTCGCCGTTGCGGCTTTCGATCTTGTCGATGATGTACGGGGTGATCTTGTAGCCGCCGTTGGCAAAGGTACTCCAGCCGGTGGCGATCTCCATGGGGGTCAGGGTCGCGGTGCCCAGGGCCAGGGACAGGTTGCGCGGCAGGTCCTGCTTGTTGAAGCCGAACTTGCTGATGTAGTCGATGGTGTGGTCCACGCCCATGCTTTGCAGCAGGCGGATCGATACCAGGTTGCGCGATTTGTACAGCGCTTCGCGCATGCGAATCGGGCCGAGGAAGGTATTGGTGTCGTTCTTCGGCCGCCAGACCTTGTCCAGGTATTCGTCGACGAACACGATCGGCGCGTCATTGACCAGGCTGGCCGCGGTGTAGCCATTGTCCAGGGCCGCGCTATAGACGAACGGCTTGAAGCTCGAACCGGGCTGGCGCTTGGCTTGCATTGCGCGGTTGTAGTTGCTCTGCTCAAAGGCAAAACCACCGACCAGGGCGCGGATCGCACCGTTTTGCGGGTCCAGGGTTACCAGGGCGCCCTGGGCGACCGGAACCTGGCTGAACTTCAGGGAATTGTCCGCCTGGCGCTGCACACGTATCAGGTCGCCGACCTGGGCCACGTCCGCCGGCTGGCGAGGAGCAGCGCCCATGCTGTTGGTGTTGAGGAACGGCCGGGCCCATTTCATGCTCTCCCAGGCCACATGTTCCTCGCCGTTGCGGGTCAGCACCTGGATGCCGTTCTTCTCGACCTGAGTGACGATCGCCGGTTCCAGGCTGCTGATGGTCCGCTGCTTGGTCAGCTCTGTGGCCCAGGCGGCATGGGTCTTGCCGGGCAGGCGCGACTCGGGACCACGGTAGCCGTGGCGCTGGTCGTAGGTCATCAAGCCTTCCTGGACCGCGGTATTGGCCATTTCCTGCAGGTCACTGGGCACCGTGGTGGTGACGCGGAAACCTTCGGTGTAAGCGTCGCTGCCATAACGGCCGACCATCTCGGCGCGGGCCATCTCGGCGATGTAAGGCGCGTTCACCTCCGGCGTCGGCACGTGGTAGCTGGCGTTCAGCGGTTCGTTGATGGCTTCGGTGTAGGCCGCTTCGGTGATCTTGCCCAGCTTGTACATGCGGCCGAGGATCCAGTCGCGGCGCTCCTTGCTGCGCGCCGGATTGGCCAGCGGGTTGAAACGCGAAGGGGCTTTGGGCAGGCCGGCGATCATCGCCATCTGTGCCAGGCTCACGTCACGAATGGACTTGCCGTAGTACACCTGGGCTGCCGCCTCGATCCCGTAGGCGCGGTTGCCCAGGTAGATCTTGTTGACGTACAGCTCGAGGATCTCGTCTTTGGTCAGCTGCCGCTCGATCTGCAGGGCCAGGAGAATCTCGGTGGTCTTGCGCGAAAAGCTGCGCTCGCTGCTGAGGAAGAAGTTCTTCGCCACCTGCATGGTGATGGTGCTGCCGCCGGACTGGATGTGTCCGCTCTTGACCAATTGGGTCGCGGCGCGCATCAGGCTGCTGGGGTCAACCCCGTAATGGTTAGCGAAGTTGTCGTCTTCAGCACTTAGTAACGCATTGATGAAGTTGGGGGGAATTTCGGCGAAACGTATGGGTGTGCGGCGCATTTCGCCAAATTCTGCGATCAACTTGCCGTCGCTGCTGTACACCCGCAGAGGAATCTGCAACTGGATGCTTCTCAGGGCCTCAACCGATGGAAGGCCGGGACTAAGATAGAGAAACGCACCGGAGAGGGCGAGAAGCAGCCCGCAGAACACAGCGACGATGGACCACCCGAAAAACTTCAGCAGACGAATCAAGGCTTTTGGATTTCCAGAGAAAGGAATGAATTAGGCGTCAGGGCATTCAAGGTAATCAGGGACCGACCCACGCAGCAGGGAAAGCGGGAAAAAACGCTGGGCATTATAAGCATTTTCCGCCGAGAGCGTCATTTGCCCGTCTGTCAAGGTGTGGCGATTCAATGCGCTGCTGCTCGTGGGGTTCGTAAGTCACGGATAGTCAAAGGGAATTGGTGTGCTTGGAGTCTTCAGCAGAAAGTCGAGTTCCCTCCTGGGGGTCGATATCGGCGCCACATCGGTCAGGCTCCTGTCCTTGAGCCGGGATGGCCGGGGCTATCGGGTCGAGGCTTATGCCTGGCAAGACCTGGCCCTCGACTCAGTTTTCGAATCGGGCGGTATCGATCCCGAGGCGCAGGCCATGGCGCTGTCCCGGGCCTGGCGCACCAGCGGCAGTCGTCTCAAGGCAGTCGCGGTGGCGGTGCCTGGTGAAGCGGTGATCAGCAAGCTGATCGAGATGCCGGCGGGGCTGGATGAGGCGGAGCTGGAGTGCCAGCTCAGTCTGGAAGCAGGCCAGTACATTCCCTACCCCCTGGAAGAGGTGGCCATCGACTTTGAGGTGCAGGGCAGGGTGCCGGGCAATCCCCGGCGGGTCCAGGTGCTGTTGGTGGCCTGTCGCCACGAGACGGTCGAAGCCGCGGAGGCGCTGCTGGCCCAGGCGGGTCTGACGCCACAGGTGGTGGAGAGCGCGCCCCTGGCCCTGGAGCGTTGCCTGGCGCTGATGACGGCGCAGAATCCGCTGGCTGCGCAGTCTGCGTTGGCGTTGTTGGACGTGGGGTCGAGCGTGAGCAGTTTCAGTGTGATGCGCGACCAGCGAATCATTTATAGCCGCGAGCAACTGTTCGGTAGCCGACCGCTGAGCCAGTTCCTTGAGCAGCGTTTTTCGCTGACCCTGGATCAGGTGCTGCAAGCCGAGCACCAGGGAGGTTGCTCGCCAGTCGGTATCGAGGAGGCGCTGCAGTCCTTTGAGCGGGACGTGCTGCAGAATGTCCAGCGCGCCCTGCAACTGTTCGCCGAGTCGCCACAGCGGCAACCGGTGCAGTGGTTGCTGCTGGCTGGCGAGGGCAGTCGCCTTGCCGGGCTGGCGCGGCGGATCGAGCGGCAATTGGGGATAGCCACGGCCCTTGCCAATCCGTTCGTCGGCATGAGCGTCGGGCCTCGGGTCGATGCCCAGGCCCTTGCCGAGCGGGCGCCGGAGCTGCTGCTAGCCTGCGGCCTGGCCCTGAGAGGGTTCGACTGATGGCCCGGATCAACTTTCTTCCCTGGCGGGAGACTGCGCGGGTGCAGCAGCATCGGCGCTTTCTGCAGGCACTGGCAGTCATCATGCTGCTGGGATTGGGGCTGGTGCTGCTGGCCGATGTCGGTATCGAGCGCTTGAATGCTCGGCAGCAGGCCCGCAACCAGTACCTGGAACAAGCGAACGTGGGCCTGGATCAGCAGATTGCCGCTGTTCGCGAGCTCAAGGCCCGGCGCCAGCAACTGCTTGAGCGCATGAGGGTTATCGAGGACCTGCAAGGCAACCGTCCGACCCGTGTGCGGATTTTCCAGGAGCTGACCCGCAGCGTGCCCGATGGCCTGCACTTCACCGAGGCCGATCTGCAGGGGCAGAACTTGAGCATCAGTGGGGTTGCCCAGGCCAATGGCCGGATTGCCGACTTGCTGCGCAATCTGCAAGCGGCCGCCGGTTTTGCCGCTCCCAGCCTGGCCGAAGTGAAAAAGGCCAGCGAAGTGCAGCCGCAGCCGAGCAATCTGTTTCGGCTCAGCGTCGGCTTGATGCTGTTGCCTGAGGAGGCGAAGCGATGAAGCCGAGCGGGTGGCTGGCGCAGCTGCGAGGCACCGATCTGCGAGAGCTGGAGCTGAGCAACCTCGGCTCCTGGCCGACGCCGTTGCGGGCGCTGACGGCGGCCTTGCTACTGCTGGTGATTCTGGCTGCAGGCTATGGCCTGTACCTGAGCCCTCATCTGCGGCAACTGCAGCAGGTGCGCCAAGAAGAAACCCGTCTCAAACAGCAGTTCGCCAGCAAGGCCCGGCAAGTGGCCAATCTCGAGCTTTATCGGGAGCAGCTTGCGGCCCTGCGCAACAGTTTCGAGCAGTTGCTGCGTCAGTTGCCCAGCGATAGTGAAGTCCCGGGGTTGCTTGAAGACATCAGTCGCCTGGGCATGGGCGGTGGCCTGGCGTTCGAGGAGATCAAGCTGCAGCCGCAAGTGCCGCGGCCGTTTTATGTCGAGCTGCCGATCCAGATCACGGTTACGGGGGGCTATCACGATCTGGCGACCTTCGTCAGTGGCGTCGCCGGCCTGCCGCGAATCGTCACCTTGCATGATTTTCAGCTCAGGCCCCTGGAGCCGGGTGATCCTGCACGATTGCGCTTGAGCATCGGGGCGCGAACCTACAGGTACGACAGACCGGAACCGCAATCATGAGGGGCTGGCGCTGGCTGCTGGGCGCTTGCGTTGGTCTGGGCTTGTGTGGGTGCGAGGGAGTCGCAGACTTGGCTGAAACCCAGGCATACATGAACCAGATGCTCCGACAAGCGCCGGAGCCGATTGAGCCGCTGCCGGTCATTCGGTCCTACCCTGCATTCATCTATGACGCCAGCGGGTTGCGCAGCCCATTCCAGCCCCCGCAGAGCGTCGAGCGAGTCGAGCGTCGGCGGGGAGCGCGCGCAGTCCGGCCCGATCCGCAGCGACCCCGGCAGCGTCTGGAGGGCTTTGATATCGAGCAGTTGCAGATGGTCGGAACCTTGTCCGGCGCCAGCGCAAGCTTCGCCCTGTTGCGCAGCGCCGATGGTGTCCACCCTTTGCAGATTGGCGACTACCTGGGGCGAAGCGAAGGTCGGATCGTGGCGATCAGCGAGTCTCGGGTAGAGGTAGTGGAAATTGTTGCCGATGGGGCGGGGGGCTGGCAGGAGCGACCACGGACGTTGCTGCTGAAAAAACACTCTTAGGTGGAATCCGCACAATGAACAGGACTGTTTCAGCCAGCGGTGTGGTGCTATGGATGGCGCTGCTGGCACCGCTGATCGGCGCCGCCGAGCTCACGACCACCTCGGCCGGTGAGGCTGCTCGGGTATCCGCGCCGCTTCAGGCAGGGGCCGCAACCCCGACGCACTCGATCGGCGGCGCTGTGACCCGGCCTGCTTATGGTGGCGCCAAGCTTTCGTTGAACTTTCAGGACATCGAAGTGCGTTCGGTGCTGCAACTGATCGCCGACTTCACGGGCCTCAACCTGGTGGCCAGCGACACGGTGCAAGGCAGCATCACCCTGCGTCTGCAGCACGTGCCCTGGGATCAGGCCCTGGATCTGGTGCTCAAGACCAAGGGCCTGGACAAGCGCCAGGTGGGGGATGTCTTGCTGGTGGCCCCGGCGGATGAAATGGCCGCCCGGGAACGCCAGGAACTGGAGTCGCAGAAGCAGTTGCAGGACCTGGCGCCGCTGCGCCGGGAGCTGCTACAGGTCAACTACGCCAAGGCCGCGGACATCGCCAAGCTGTTCCATTCGGTGACCGGCGTCGAGGACCGTGCCGGCGAGCAGGGTTCGATCACCGTGGACGAGCGCACCAACAACATCATTGCCTACCAGACCCAGGAACGGCTCGATGAGCTGCGGCGCATCGTTGGTCAATTGGACGTCGCGGTGCGCCAGGTAATGATCGAGGCACGGATCGTCGAGGCCAACCTTGATTACAATAAGAGCCTGGGAGTGCGCTGGGGCGGTTCGCTGCACAAAAGGGGCAACTGGCAGGCTTCCGGAGTGCCGGGCGGAGGCGGCTCATCGATCGTCGGGGCGCCGGACAGCAGCGCGCCGTTCGTCGACCTCGGGGCCGTGGCCAACACCTCGGGCATCGGCATCGCCTACATCACCGACAACGTGCTGCTGGATCTGGAGCTGAGCGCCATGGAGAAGACCGGCAATGGCGAGATCGTTTCCCGGCCCAGGGTAGTCACCTCCGACAAGGAGACCGCGAGGATCCTCAAGGGCACCGAGATTCCCTATCAGGAAGCCAGTTCCAGTGGCGCCACTTCCGTGTCATTCCGCGAGGCCTCGCTGTCCCTTGAGGTGACGCCGCAGATTACCCCCGACAACCGCATCATCATGGAGGTCAAGGTCACCAAGGACGAGCCGGACTACCTGAACAAGGTCCAGGATGTGCCGCCGATCAAGAAGAACGAGGTCAATGCCAAGGTCTTGGTCCGTGATGGTGAAACCATTGTCATTGGCGGGGTTTTTTCCAATACCCAGAGCAAGGTTGTAGATAAAGTGCCATTTCTTGGCGATGTGCCGTATCTTGGCCGCCTTTTCCGGCGTGACGTGGTGTCGGAGAAAAAATCCGAGCTGCTGGTATTTCTCACTCCGCGTATCATGAACAACCAGGCGATTGCTGTGAGTCGTTGATTCTGTGCGAAATTTGATTCTTGTTGGGCCGATGGGGGCTGGAAAAAGCACCATAGGCCGCTTACTGGCCAAAGAGCTGCGCCTGCCATTCAAAGATTCCGATAAGGAAATTGAACTGCGTACCGGCGCGAACATCCCGTGGATCTTCGATAAGGAAGGCGAGCCGGGCTTTCGCGATCGCGAGCAGGCAATGATCGCCGAGCTCTGTGGTACCGACGGCGTGGTCCTGGCCACTGGTGGTGGCGCGGTCATGCGCGAAGCCAATCGTCGGGCGTTGCATGCCGGCGGACGAGTGGTCTATCTGCACGCCTCGGTGGAGCAACAGGTCGGTCGGACTGCCCGGGACCGCAATCGTCCCTTGCTGCGCACCGCCGATCCGGCCAAGACCCTGCGCGACTTGCTGGAAGTCCGCGATCCGCTCTATCGGGAAATCGCCGATCTAGTGGTGGAAACCGATGAGCGGCCGCCGCGAATGGTGGTGCTGGACATCCTGGAGCGCCTGCAGCAGCTGCCACCCCGTTAATGCGTCGAGCGAAATGCGCTATTCTCGGCGTCGCGCCATGACCGCCAGGGTGTGGCGCAGAGCTATCGGGCAGCGTCAGAAGACCTGACGAGGCCCATCGTCAATACAAGGCACAACGCCTGCTTCCATCTTCACTGTGGGGACACATGCAGACACTTAAGGTCGATCTAGGCGAGCGCAGCTACCCGATTCACATTGGTGAAGGACTGTTGGACCGGCCCGAGCTGCTGGTGCCACATATCGCCGGGCGGCAAGTGGCGATCATTTCCAATGAGACGGTCGCGCCGCTGTACCTTGAGCGCCTGACCCGCAGCCTGGAGCAATACTCGGTGATCTCGGTGGTCCTGCCCGATGGCGAGGCCCACAAGAACTGGGAAACCCTGCAGTTGATCTTCGATGGCCTGCTGACCGCGCGTCATGATCGGCGCACCACCCTCATCGCCCTCGGTGGCGGGGTAATCGGTGACATGGCCGGCTTTGCCGCTGCCTGCTATCAGCGCGGTGTGGACTTCATCCAGATCCCGACCACCCTGTTGTCCCAGGTGGACTCTTCGGTGGGTGGCAAGACCGGTATCAACCACCCGCTGGGCAAGAACATGGTCGGCGCCTTCTATCAGCCGAACGTGGTGCTGATCGACACCGCCAGCCTCAATACCCTGCCCAGCCGGGAGTTGTCGGCGGGTTTGGCGGAGGTGATCAAGTACGGCCTGATCTGCGACGAACCCTTCCTCACCTGGCTGGAAGAAAACGTCGACCGCCTGCGGGCCCTGGACCAGCAGGCCCTGACCTACGCCATCGAACGCTCCTGTGCGGCCAAGGCCGCCGTGGTGGGGGCCGACGAGCGTGAGTCTGGGGTGCGCGCCACCCTCAACCTGGGTCACACCTTTGGCCATGCCATCGAAACCCATATGGGCTACGGTGTCTGGCTACATGGCGAGGCGGTTGCCGCGGGCACCGTCATGGCCTTGGAAATGTCTGCGCGCCTGGGCTGGATCACCCACCAGGAGCGTGATCGCGGTATTCGCTTGTTCCAGCGCGCGGGCCTGCCGGTCATCCCGCCTGAAGAGATGACTGAAGCGGATTTTCTCGAACACATGGCAATTGACAAGAAAGTGATCGACGGTCGTTTGCGTCTGGTGCTGTTGCGCCGCATGGGCGAAGCCGTAGTGACCGACGATTATCCGAAAGAGGTTTTACAGGCCACGCTGGGAGCGGATTACCGCGCCCTGGCTCAGCTTAAAGGTTAATAAAATCCCGATGACTAGTTTGCACGCCGACGAGGCTTTCCTCGGCCATTACCAGTTGAGCCATGATCCTTTCGCTCCCCGGGTTCCTGGCTTCAAATTCTTTCCTGCCCAACGCAAGCCCGTGTTGGGGCAGTTGCATCACCTGGCTCGCTATAGCCAGTTGTTGCTGGTGGTTACCGGTCCCCAGGGCAGCGGCAAGACCCTGCTGCGCCAGGCGCTGGTCGCCAGCACCAACAAGCAGTCGGTACAGAGCGTGGTGGTTTCCGCCCGCGGTGCCGGCGATGCCGCCGGCGTATTGCGCCAGGTGGCCCAGGCGCTGAATGTGGCCCAGGCCGAGATCGGCGCAATTCTGGCCCAGGTGGTGCAACTGGCCCTGACCGGCCAGGAGGTCTATCTGCTGGTGGATGATGCCGAGCAGCTCGACGAGTCCGCGCTCGAGGCGCTGCTGGCACTGGCGGCGGGTGCTCCGGAAGGCCGCCCGCATGTCTTCCTGTTCGGCGAGTCGTCGCTGATCGCCACCCTGGACCAGTTGAGCACCGAGGAAGAACGCTTCCACGTCATCGAACTGCAGCCCTACACCGAAGAGGAAACCCGTGAATATCTGGCCCAGCGCCTCGAAGGCGCGGGTCAGGGCATCGAACTTTTCTCCGCAGATCAGATCAGTGATATTCACGAAAGCTCCGATGGCTGGCCGGGCAACATCAACCAGGTCGCCAGGGATGCAATGATCGAAGCCATGATCGCCAGCCGCTCTGCGGTCAAGCGTCCAAGTATGGGGTTCAACATGCCGAAGAAACACGTATTGGCCATTTCCGCTGTAGTGGTGGTGGCCGTGGCTGCCGCCTGGCTGATGCCGGGGCGCAGCAAGGCACCGACCAGCGGTACGCCGACCAATGAACAGGCGCAGTTGCCTCTGGGGCAGACGCCGACGCCAAATGCCAATGGCAGTCCATCAGTGGAGTTCGCCGGCTCATCCCAGCCGATGCCTCTGCCGTTGGTCGGCCAGTCGCAGCCGGTGATGCGTGGCCCTCTGGCGGAAGCCGCGGGCGGTATTACCGAGGGTGATGACGGGGTTCCGGTGGCAGGCTCCAGCGCGGTTCCGCCCACTGTGACCACCACCGCGCCACCTGCCGGCGCCGTAGCTGGTCCAGCACCGACTCCGGCAGCGCGACCAACCCCGGCGCCGACCCAGGTTGCCACCGCCAAGCCGACGCCAGCGCCCAAGCCGGTGGAGAAACCGGTTGCCGCCAAGCCTGCTCCAGCCGCCAAGCCGGCGGAGAAGCCGGTCACCGTGGCCAAGGCCGCCGGTGGCAGCTGGTACGCCGGTCAAGCGCCGGGCAACTACGTGGTGCAGATCCTTGGCACCAGTTCGGAAGCCACGGCCCAGAGCTTCGTCAAGGAGCAGGGCGGCGAGTACCGCTACTTCAAGAAAGTCCTCAACGGCAAGCCGCTGTATGTGATCACCTACGGCAACTTCTCCAGCCGCGATGCCGCGGTCAGCGCCATCAAATCCTTGCCAGCGAAGGTTCAGGCTGGTAAACCTTGGCCTCGCACTGTCGCTAGCGTTCAACAAGAACTGGCAACAACTCGCTGAAGATTCGGCGGCCTTACCCAGGCCGCCTCTCCCGGCAACCTCAAATTTCCGCATCGGCATGCTGCCTTACAGGCCGCGTGCCTTGTGGTGTCTGCGTCACAGTAGTTTTTGAGTCGCGGCGGTCAAAAATAAAACTTTTTGACTAGCACAGCATATCGCTTTAAAACGTTCATAAATACGACATAAATTTGCGATAGATCGTCGCTAAATTTGTGGGCCTTTGTGTCGGTGTGTACAATGACCTCCCTTTTGCCCCCGCAAAGTCGGCGTACGTTCGGCGTGGATGGTAAGTGGTTGAATTGAAAAGAAATTTGTCTCGAAAAGAGGCAGCCTGGTGAGAAAGTGTCTATGAAAGCAGGTCTGTACCAACCAGATGAATTTAAGGATAACTGTGGTTTCGGCCTGATAGCCCATATGCAGGGCGAACCCAGTCATACCCTGTTGAAAACGGCCATTGAGGCCCTGACCTGCATGACCCACCGCGGTGGGATCAACGCGGACGGCAAGACCGGCGACGGTTGCGGTCTGCTGATGCAAAAGCCCGACCTGTTCCTGCGCGCTGTCGCCAAGGAGCACTTCGGCACCGACCTGCCCAAGCAATATGCCGTGGGCATGGTGTTCTTCAACCAGGATCCGGCCAAGGCCGAAGCCGCTCGCGAAAACATGAACCGCGAGATCCTGGCCGCCGGCCTGCAGCTGGTGGGCTGGCGCAAAGTGCCGATCGATACCAGTGTGCTCGGGCGTCTGGCCCTGGAGCGCCTGCCGCAGATCGAGCAGGTGTTCATCGGTGGCGAAGGCCTGAGCGATCAGGATTTCGCCGTCAAGCTGTTCAGCTCCCGTCGTCGCTCCTCGGTGGCCAACGCTGCCGACACCGATCACTACATCTGCAGCTTTTCCCACAAGACCATCATCTATAAAGGCCTGATGATGCCGGCGGACCTCGCCGCCTTCTATCCGGACCTGGGTGATCCGCGCCTGCAAACCGCGATCTGCGTGTTCCACCAGCGCTTCTCCACCAACACCCTGCCGAAATGGCCGCTGGCCCAGCCATTCCGCTTCCTCGCCCACAACGGCGAGATCAACACCATCACCGGTAACCGCAACTGGGCCCAGGCCCGGCGCACCAAGTTCAGCAACGATCTGATGGATCTGGAAGAACTCGGGCCGCTGGTCAACCGCGTGGGGTCCGACTCTTCCAGCATGGACAACATGCTCGAACTGATGGTCACCGGTGGCATCGACCTGTTCCGCGGCGTGCGCATGATCATTCCGCCGGCCTGGCAGAACGTCGAAACCATGGACCCGGATCTGCGGGCGTTCTACGAATACAACTCCATGCACATGGAGCCCTGGGACGGCCCGGCCGGCGTGGTCATGACCGATGGTCGCTACGCCGTCTGCCTGCTGGACCGCAACGGCCTGCGTCCGGCCCGCTGGGTCACCACCAAGAACGGCTTCATCACCCTGGCTTCGGAAATCGGCGTCTGGAACTACCAGCCCGAAGACGTGATCGCCAAGGGCCGGGTCGGCCCGGGGCAGATCTTTGCCGTGGACACCGAAACCGGGCAGATCCTCGACACCGACGCCATCGACAACCGCCTGAAGTCGCGCCATCCGTACAAGCAATGGCTGCGCAAGAACGCCCTGCGCATCCAGGCCACCATGGAAGACAACGACCACGGTTCGGCCTTCTACGACGTCGACCAGCTCAAGCAGTACATGAAGATGTACCAGGTCACTTTCGAAGAACGTGACCAGGTCCTGCGTCCGCTGGGCGAGCAAGGCTACGAAGCGGTGGGTTCGATGGGCGACGACACGCCGATGGCGGTGCTGTCCCAACGCGTGCGCACCCCTTACGACTACTTCCGCCAGCAGTTCGCCCAGGTCACCAACCCGCCGATCGACCCGCTGCGCGAAGCCATCGTCATGTCCCTGGAGATCTGCCTCGGTGCTGAGCGCAACATCTTCCAGGAATCGCCCGAGCACGCCTCGCGGGTGATCCTCAGCTCGCCAGTGATCTCTCCGGCCAAGTGGCGCTCGCTGATGAACCTCGACCGCCCGGGCTTCGAGCGGCAGATCATCGACCTCAACTACGACGAGAGCGTCGGCCTGGAAGCGGCGATCCGCAACGTCGCCGATCAGGCGGAAGAGGCGGTGCGCGCCGGTCGTACCCAGATCGTCCTCAGCGACCGCCATATCGCTCCGGGCAAGCTGCCGATCCACGCTTCCCTGGCCACCGGCGCGGTGCACCACCGCCTGACCGAAAAAGGCCTGCGCTGCGACTCCAACATCCTGGTGGAAACCGCCACTGCCCGCGATCCGCATCACTTCGCGGTGCTGATCGGCTTCGGTGCCTCGGCGGTCTATCCGTTCCTGGCCTACGAGGTGCTGGGCGACCTGATCCGCACCGGTGAAGTGCTGGGCGACCTCTACGAGGTGTTCAAGAACTACCGCAAGGGCATCACCAAGGGCCTGCTGAAGATCCTGTCGAAGATGGGCATCTCCACCATCGCCTCCTACCGGGGCGCGCAGTTGTTCGAAGCCATCGGCCTGTCCGAGGAAGTCTGCAACCTGAGCTTCCGTGGCGTGCCGAGCCGGATCAAGGGTGCGCGTTTCGTCGACATCGAAGCCGAGCAGAAAGCCCTGGCGACCGAAGCCTGGAGCCCGCGCAAGCCGATCCAGCAAGGCGGCCTGCTGAAGTTCGTCCACGGTGGCGAATACCACGCCTACAACCCGGACGTGGTCAACACCCTGCAAGCCGCCGTGCAGCAGGGCGACTACGCCAAGTTCAAGGAATACACCGCGCTGGTGGACAACCGCCCGGTATCGATGATTCGCGACCTGTTCCAGGTGAAGACCCTGGACACGCCGATGGACATCAGCGAAGTCGAGCCACTGGAGTCGATCCTCAAGCGCTTCGACTCCGCCGGCATCTCCCTGGGCGCCCTGTCGCCCGAGGCCCACGAAGCCCTGGCCGAAGCCATGAACCGCCTCGGCGCGCGTTCCAACTCCGGTGAAGGCGGCGAAGATCCGGCGCGCTACGGCACCATCAAGAGCTCCAAGATCAAGCAAGTGGCCACTGGCCGTTTCGGCGTGACCCCGGAATACCTGGTCAACGCCGAAGTGCTGCAGATCAAGGTGGCCCAGGGCGCCAAGCCCGGCGAAGGCGGCCAACTGCCCGGCGGCAAGGTCAACGGCCTGATCGCCAAGCTGCGCTACGCGGTGCCGGGCGTGACCCTGATCTCGCCTCCGCCGCACCACGACATCTACTCCATCGAAGACCTGTCGCAGCTGATCTTCGACCTCAAGCAGGTCAACCCTCAGGCCCTGGTTTCGGTGAAGCTGGTGGCGGAAGCCGGCGTCGGCACCATCGCCGCCGGTGTGGCCAAGGCCTATGCCGACCTGATCACCATTTCCGGCTACGACGGCGGCACCGGTGCTTCGCCGCTGACCTCGATCAAGTACGCCGGCGCGCCGTGGGAACTGGGCCTGGCGGAAACCCACCAGACCCTGCGCGGCAACGACCTGCGGGGCAAGGTTCGGGTGCAGACCGACGGTGGCCTGAAAACCGGCCTCGACGTGATCAAGGCGGCCATCCTCGGCGCCGAAAGCTTCGGCTTCGGCACCGCGCCGATGATCGCCCTGGGCTGCAAGTACCTGCGCATCTGCCACCTGAACAACTGCGCCACCGGCGTTGCCACCCAGAACGAGAAGCTGCGCAAGGATCACTACATCGGCACCGTCGACATGGTGGTGAACTTCTTCACCTACGTCGCCGAAGAAACCCGTGAGTGGCTGGCCAAGCTCGGCGTGCGTTCCCTGGAGGAGCTGATCGGTCGCACCGATCTGCTGGAGGTGCTGGAAGGCCAGACCGCCAAGCAGCACCACCTGGACCTGACCCCGTTGCTGGGCAGCGACCATATCCCGGCGGACAAGCCGCAGTTCTGCCAAGTGGACCGCAACCCGCCGTTCGACCAGGGCCTGCTGGCGGAAAAAATGGTCGACATGGCGCGCTCGGCGATCAACGACAAGAGCGGTGCCGAGTTCGACCTGGACATCTGCAACTGCGACCGCTCCATCGGCGCGCGGATCTCCGGCGAGATCGCCCGGCTCCATGGCAACCAGGGCATGGCCCAGGCGCCGATCACGTTCCGCTTCAAGGGCACGGCGGGCCAGAGCTTCGGCGTGTGGAACGCCGGCGGCCTGAACCTGTACCTGGAAGGCGATGCCAACGACTACGTGGGCAAGGGCATGACCGGCGGCAAGCTGGTCATCGTTCCGCCCAAGGGCAGCGTCTACAAGACCCAGGACAGCGCCATTATCGGCAACACCTGCCTGTACGGCGCCACCGGCGGCAAGCTGTTCGCCGCCGGCACCGCGGGCGAGCGTTTTGCCGTGCGTAACTCTGGTGCCCACACCGTGGTGGAAGGCACTGGCGATCACTGCTGCGAGTACATGACCGGTGGTTTCGTCTGCGTCCTGGGCAAGACCGGTTACAACTTCGGCTCAGGCATGACCGGCGGTTTCGCCTACGTGCTCGACCAGGACAACACTTTCGTTGACCGGGTCAACCACGAACTGGTGGAAATCCAGCGGATCAGCGGCGAAGCGATGGAAGCCTATCGCAGCCACCTGCAAAACGTGCTGAACGAGTACGTTGCGGAAACCGACAGCGAGTGGGGGCGTGAACTTGCCGAGAACCTTGACGACTACTTGCGTCGCTTCTGGCTGGTCAAGCCCAAGGCGGCGAGCTTGAAGTCCCTGCTCTCCAGTACTCGTGCCAACCCGCAATAAAGCAGCTGCAAGTGGCAAGCCTCAAACTGCAAGTGAAGCAGTGCGAGGTTTGCCGGGCATACGTGATCGACTTGCGGCTTGCAGCCTAGAGCTTGCAGCTGCTGTATAGAGGTTTTGAAAATGGCTGAACGTCTGAATAACGACTTCCAGTTCATCGAGGTCGGGCGCAAAGACCCGAAGAAGAAACTGCTGCGTCAGCGCAAGAAGGAGTTCGTGGAAATCTACGAGCCCTTCAAACCCCAGCAGTCGGCCGACCAGGCCCACCGCTGCCTGGGTTGCGGCAACCCGTACTGCGAATGGAAGTGCCCGGTGCACAACTTCATTCCCAACTGGCTCAAGCTGGTGGCCGAGGGCAACATCCTCGCCGCCGCCGAGCTGTCGCACCAGACCAACACCCTGCCGGAAGTCTGCGGCCGGGTCTGCCCCCAGGATCGTCTGTGCGAGGGCGCCTGCACCCTCAACGACGGCTTTGGCGCGGTGACCATCGGTTCGGTGGAGAAGTACATCACCGACACCGCCTTCGCCATGGGCTGGCGCCCGGACATGTCCAAGGTCAAGCCCACCGGCAAGCGCGTGGCGATCATCGGCGCGGGCCCGGCGGGCCTGGGTTGCGCCGACGTGCTGGTGCGCGGCGGGGTGACCCCGGTGGTGTTCGACAAGAACCCGGAAATCGGCGGCCTGCTGACCTTCGGCATCCCCGAGTTCAAGCTGGAGAAGACCGTGCTGAGCAATCGTCGCGAAGTCTTCACTGGCATGGGCATCGAGTTCCGCCTCAACACCGAGGTGGGCAAGGACGTGACCATGGAGCAACTGCTCGCCGAATACGATGCGGTGTTCATGGGCATGGGCACCTACACCTACATGAAGGGCGGCTTCGCCGGCGAGGACCTGCCGGGGGTGTATGACGCCCTGGATTTCCTGATCGCCAACGTCAATCGCAACCTGGGCTTTGAAAAGTCGCCGGAAGATTTCGTCGACATGAAAGGCAAGAAAGTCGTGGTGCTGGGCGGTGGCGACACCGCGATGGACTGCAACCGCACCTCCATCCGCCAGGGCGCCAAGTCGGTGACCTGCGCCTACCGTCGTGACGAAGCCAACATGCCCGGCTCGCGCAAAGAGGTGAAGAACGCCAAGGAAGAAGGGGTGAAATTCCTCTACAACCGCCAGCCGATCGCCATTGTCGGTGAAGACAAGGTCGAAGGCGTGAAGGTGGTCGAGACTCGTCTCGGCGCACCGGACGCCCGTGGCCGCCGCAGCCCCGAGCCGATCCCCGGTTCCGAGGAGATCATCCCGGCCGATGCCGTGGTCATCGCCTTCGGTTTCCGCCCGAGCCCGGCGCCGTGGTTCGAGCAGTTCCAGATCCAGACCGACAGCCAGGGCCGGGTCGTTGCACCTGAGCAAGGTCAGTACAAGCACCAGACCAGCAACCCGAAGATTTTCGCTGGTGGCGACATGGTGCGTGGTTCTGATCTCGTGGTGACGGCGATCTTCGAAGGGCGCAACGCCGCCGAAGGCATCCTCGACTACCTGGGCGTCTGATAGCGACCCCTTGTAGGAGCGAGCTTGCTCGCGATAGCGGTGTATCAGCCAACCACGGAGGTTGCCGGACACGCCCCCATCGCGAGCAAGCTCGCTCCTACAGGTCCTTGGGTTGTGGCGCGACAAATTGACCCCATAGACATAAAGAAACGGCTCTTGCCGTGCCTTTTATGCCCGGCTCTGAGAAAATGCCCCCACTTTTTTTCCGGATGCCGACATGACTGCCCTGAAGAACGACCGTTTCCTTCGTGCCCTGCTCAAGCAACCCGTAGACGTCACCCCGGTGTGGATGATGCGTCAGGCTGGGCGCTACTTGCCTGAATACCGCGCCAGCCGTGCCAACGCCGGTGACTTCATGAGCCTGTGCATGAACCCGGCGTTCGCCTGCGAAGTCACTCTGCAGCCTCTGGACCGCTATCCCCAGCTGGATGCGGCGATCCTTTTCTCCGACATCCTGACCATTCCCGACGCCATGGGCCAAGGCCTGTATTTTGAAACCGGCGAAGGCCCGCGCTTCAAGAAAGTGGTCAGCACCCTGGCCGACATCGAAGCCCTGCCGATCCCTGATCCACAAAAGGACCTGGGCTACGTGATGGATGCGGTCAGCACCATTCGTCGCGAACTCAATGGCCGCGTGCCGTTGATCGGTTTTGCCGGCAGCCCCTGGACCCTGGCTACCTACATGGTCGAAGGCGGTTCGTCGAAAGACTTCCGCAAATCCAAGGCCATGCTCTACGACAACCCGCAAGCCATGCACCTGCTGCTGGACAAGCTGGCGCAGTCGGTCACTTCCTACCTCAACGGGCAGATCCTCGCCGGTGCCCAGGCGGTACAGATTTTCGACAGTTGGGGCGGCAGCCTTTCGTCGGCGGCTTACCAGGAGTTCTCCCTGGCCTACATGCGCAAGATCGTCAGCGGCCTGATCCGCGAGCACGAAGGGCGCAAGGTGCCGGTGATCCTGTTCACCAAGGGCGGCGGCCTGTGGCTGGAAAGCATTGCCGATGCCGGCGCCGATGCCCTGGGCCTGGACTGGACCTGCGATATCGGCGAAGCCCGCCGCCGCGTGGGCAGCAAGGTTTCCCTGCAAGGCAACATGGACCCCACCGTGCTCTACGCCAACCCCCAGGCGATCCGCGGCGAAGTCGCGCGTATCCTCGCCAGCTACGGCAAGGGCAGCGGCCACGTGTTCAACCTGGGCCACGGCATCACCCCGGAAGTGAAGCCGGAGCACGCCGGTGCCTTCCTGGAGGCGGTGCACGAGTTGTCGGCGCAATACCACGCATAAGCGCCACCCCATAAAAAACGCCCGGCACCTGCCGGGCGTTTTCATTGGCGAACCCTTTCTGTAGGAGCCAGCTTGCTGGCGAATAGGCCCTCGAGACCTGCGCCTGCCTGTCGGCCGCCTTCGCTGGCAAGCCAGCTCCTACAAGGGCCCGCCGGCACAGACCCGATCCGTGTAGGAGCTGGCCAGGCGCTATAACGGCGGCAGTTTCGCCAGCTTCAGGGCAATCAGCAGTGCCCCGAGCAACAGGGCGCCGATAAATAGGCCGATGCCGTTCCACCCCGCCAGGTGCCAGAACACCCCGCCCGCGGTGCCGGCAATGCTCGACCCGGCGTAGTAGCTGAACAGGTACAACGAGGAGGCCTGGCCCTTGGCCTTGGTGGCGCGGCGGCCGATCCAGCTGCTGGCCACCGAGTGGGCGCCGAAGAAGCCGAAGGTGAACAGCAACATTCCGACCAGCACCAGGACCAGTGGCGCGAGCAGGGTCAGGGCAATGCCCGCGAGCATCAGCACGATGGTGCCCCATAGCACCCGGCGCCGGCCCAGTTGGTCGGCCAGGGCACCGATCTTCGCCGAGCTGTAGATGCCCGACAGGTAGACCACCGACAGCAGGCCGACCAGGGCCTGGCTCAGGTGGTAGGGCTCGGCCAGCAGGCGATAGCCGATGTAGTTGAACAGGGTGACGAAGGCCCCCATCAGCAGGAAGGCTTCGAGAAACAGCCAGGGCAGGCCGGCGTCGCGAAAGTGCATGGCAAAGCCGTCCAGCAGGCTGCGCGGGTGCAGCGAGCGCGGGCGGAAGTTGCGCGACTCCGGCAGGATGCGCCAGAACACCGTGGCGGCGATCAATGCCAGGCCGCCGATCACCAGCATCGCCGTGTGCCAGCTGACAAAATCGATCAGCACGCCGGTGATCAGCCGCCCGCTCATGCCGCCAATGGCGTTGCCGCCGATGTACAGGCCCATGGCCAGGCCGATGTGCTGGGGATGGATTTCTTCGCTGAGGTAGGTCATGGCCACCGCCGCCAGTCCGCTCAGGGACAGGCCGACCAGCGCACGCATCAGCAGCACCCCATGCCAGCTCGGCATCAGCGTGCTGGCAATGGTGCACAGGGCGGCGGCCAGCAGGGCCGTGACCATCACCGGCTTGCGGCCGATGCGGTCGGAAATCGGCCCGGTGATCAACAGTCCGATGGCCAGCATGCCGGTGGCGACCGACAGGATCAGGCTGCTCTGGGCCGCGTTGATGGCAAAGTCCCGGGACAGCAGCGGCATCATCGGCTGCACGCAGTACAGCAGGGCAAAGGTGGCAAAACCGCCGGAGAACAGCGCCAGCACCGTGCGCATGAACAGCGGCGTGCCTTTTTCGATATAGACCTCGCTGAGCTGGGCGACCACCTCGTCCAGGGGCGTGGAGGGGATTTCGTGGGCAAGGGGGGCGACAGCGGATTTCACGGGGAACCTCGGGGGAGCGCAGCCGGTCAGGCAATGGAAAAAAGCATATAGCTGGCTAATGTTCCTTTCCAATATATTGTTCGACCTGTTTGATAGCTTTAACGACTCAATGGAGCCGCCCCATGGAATTGCGTCACTTGCGCTACTTCATCGCCGTGGCCGAAGAGCTGCACTTCGGCCGCGCGGCCCAGGTCCTGGGCATTTCCCAGCCACCGCTGAGCCAGCAGATCCAGGCCCTGGAACAGGAGGTGGGCGCCCGCCTGTTCGAGCGCACCAATCGTCGGGTCGAGCTCAGCGAAGCCGGCCGCCTGTTCCTCGAAGAGGCGCGCCTGGTGCTGGCCCAGGTGGACAAGGCGGCGGACGTGGCGCGGCGCGCGCAGCTGGGCGAGCTGGGGGAACTGAAGATCGGCTTCACCTCCTCGGCGCCGTTCAACTCGACCATTCCCCAGGCGATCTTCGCCTTCCGCCAGCGCTTTCCCGCGGTGCACCTCAAGCTCAAGGAAATGAGCAGCACCCAGGTGGCCGAGGCGCTGGTGGACCAGTCGATCCAGGTCGGCATCATGCGGCCCCTGCCATTGCCGGACTCGCTGTCGGTGGTGGAACTGCTGCGCGAGCCGCTGGTGGCGGTGCTCAGTTCCAAGCACCCGCTGGCGGGCGGCAGCGAAGAGGGGCTGCACCTGGCGGCGCTGGCCCAGGAGCCCTTTGTGTTCTTTCCCCGCAGCTACGGCAGCGGGCTGTATGCCCAATTGCTCAACCTGTCCCGAGACGCCGGTTTCACCCCGCATTTTGCCCAGGAGGCGGCGGAGGCCATGACCATCATCGGCCTGGTGGCGGCGGGCCTCGGTGTTTCGGTGCTGCCGGCGTCCTACCAGCGCATGCGCATCGACGGCGTGGTCTACCGCCGCCTGCTCGACCCCGAGGCCATGACCGCGGTGTGGCTGGTGCAGCGCCAGGATCAGTGCTCACCCATGGCCAGGGCCTTTGTCGAACTCCTGACGCGCAAGACCGGGGGCGTGTCCTGAGGGGGACTTGCCGGCGGTGCAGCATCAGACGATTGTCATGCAGGGGACGTTCGCAGCCGACAAAAAAGGGCGCCTCAAGGCGCCCTTCGTGGTCCGCAACAGCTCACTGCACCTTGGACAGATCCCCGCGCAGCGCCACGCCCGCCATGATCGCGCCGGCATGGCACTCATAGGTCGTGGCGTCCTTGCGCTCGCGGCTCTTGTAGAAGCTGGCGATGTCGGTCACGGCATTGGCGCCGACTTTCTTCGCCGCTTCATGCAGGGTGATCAGTGCCGACTGCAAGGCCCACTCGCAGGCCACCTGATCGGCCTTGCCGAAGGCGTTGGTCTTCTTGTTGGTCACGGCGCCGGGGCTCAGCACGCTGACCTTGCCGGCCGGCTTGTTGCCCGCCAGGTAGAACTTCACGCTGCCGTCGATCTTGCCGGTGCTGATGGCCTCGGCGACCACCTTGTCGAACGGCAGGAACAGGGCGGTGTCGCGGGCCTGGCTGACGCCGGGCAGGGTGCACAGCAGCAGGGTGGCGGTAGCCGCCAGGGTGTTCAAACGCATCGCAGTCTCCTTGACTGGAAAAGGGGGCAAAGCAGCCCGGTGACCGCGGTCACAGGGGGAGGATCACTGGCCGGCCGGGAAGCTCTTGGTCGCAGCGTCCGACAGTTGTTGCGCGGTCCGCTCGTTCTGGTTGTCTCGCAGCTCGCGCAGGATGCCCTTGTCCAGCAGGCGCACCCAGCGGATGTAGTTCTTGTGGATCTTGCCGTCCTTGTAGTCCAGGTCGCGGCTGTCGCGGTAGACGATCTTGTAGGTGCTGGCGCTGTAGGGGATATCGATCTCGGCGTGGAACTGGCCGCGCACGGTGATCTCGGCCTGGATCAGCTCCGGGCTGATGCGCTGCACGGTCCACTTGCGGGCCACCAGGTTCTTCAGGATCGCCTGTTTGACCTGCTCCTGGCTGGCCTGGATGGTGGCCGGGATCACCCGGTTCGGGGTGTACATCGGTTTGCTGGTACAGGCGGCCGTGCTCAGCAGGGCCAGGACGATCAGCGTCGCGCGAAACAGGGAAGACATTCCATTTCTCCAGTGGGGTTGGGCATCAAGTCCAGCGGCGGAAGATCAACGAGGTGTTGACCCCGCCAAAGGCAAAGTTGTTGTTCATCACGAATTCGTGGCTCATGGCCCGGAAGCCGCCCTGCAGGTAGTCCAGCTCGCCGCAGCGCGGATCGACCTGGTCCAGGTTGCAGGTGTGTACGTACAGGTCGCGGTTGAGCATCTCGATGCTGAACCAGGATTCCAGCGCGCCGCAGGCGCCCAGGGTGTGGCCGAGAAAGCTCTTTTGCGAACTGATGGGCATGCGGCTGCCGAACAGGCTGCTGGTGGCCAGGGTCTCGGCGATATCGCCCTGCTCGGTGGCGGTGCCGTGGCCGTTGACATAGCCGATGGCCGAGGGGGCCAGGGCCGCGTCTTCCAGCGCCAGCTCCATGGCCCGGCGCATGGTGCTCTGCTCGGGACGGGTGGTGTGCTGGCCGTCGGCGTTGCTGCCGAAACCGACGATTTCCGCGTGAATGCGCGCGCCACGGGCCAGGGCGTGCTCCAGCTCTTCGAGCACCAGCATGCCGCCGCCTTCACCGATCACCAGGCCGTCGCGGTCGGTGTCGTAGGGCCTGGGGCTGGTGTGTGGCGCATCGTTTTTCAGGCTGGTGGCGTAGAGCGCGTCGAACACCATGGCTTCGGTGGGGCACAGCTCTTCGGCGCCGCCGGCGAGCATCAGCGGCAGACGGCCGAACTTGATCGCTTCATAGGCATAGCCGATGCCCTGGCTGCCGCTGGTGCAGGCGCTGGAGGTGGGAATCAGGCGTCCGGTGAGGCCGAAGAAGATGCTGATATTGGCCGCGGTGGTGTGGGGCATCATGCGCACGTAGGAGTTGGCGTTGAGCCCCTCGGCCACCGAGTTCAGCAGCATGTTGCCGAAGGCCTTGATCTCGTCGGTGCTGCCGGTGGAAGAGCCGCAGGCCACGCCCATGCGCCCGTCCCTGATCGACGGCTCGCCCAAGAGCCCGGCATCGGCCAGGGCCTGCTCGGCGGCGCCGACCGCCAGCCGCGACACCCGACCCATGCTGCGCAGTTGCTTGCGGGTCCAGTGGCTCGGCACCTGGAAGTCATCGATGGGGCCGGCCAGGCGGGTGTTGAGCTCGCTGAACCGATCCCATTCGTCCATGCGCCGGATGCCAGTGCGGTTGGCGGCAAAGCGCTCGGCGATGCTGGCCCAGTCGTTGCCCAGGGCGGTGATGCCGGCCATGCCGGTGACGACCACGCGTTTCATCAGCACAGGCCCCCGTTCACCGCCAGCACCTGGCGGGTGATGTAGGCGGCCTCGGCGGACATCAGGAAGTTCACCGCCCCGGCCACCTCTTCCGGGGTGCCCATGCGCTGCGCGGGAATCATCTTCATCAGCTCGTCCACCGGCACGTTCTCATCGAGCATGGCGGTGTCGATCAGCCCCGGTGCCACGCAATTGACGGTGATCTTGCGCTTGCCCAGCTCGATGGCCAGGGCCTTGGCCGCGCCGATCAGCCCGGCCTTGGAGGCGCTGTAGTTGACCTGGCCGCGGTTGCCGATCAGCCCCGACACCGAGGTGATGCAGACAATGCGCCCGGAGGCGCGGCGGCGGATCATCGGCATCATCACCGGGTGCAGGACGTTGTAGAAACCGTCGAGGTTGGTGCGCAGCACCTGGTCCCAGTCGTCTTCGCTCAGGGCCGGGAAGGCGCCGTCGCGGGTCAGCCCGGCGTTGAGCACTACGCCGTAATAGGCGCCATGGGCTTCGACGTCGGCCTCCAGGGCCGTCCGGCAGGCTTCCCGGTCCGCTACATCGAATTGCAGAATGCGGGCGCCGCGGCCCAGGGCTTCGATCTCGCCCTTGACGGCTTCGGCTTCGCTGCGGCCGCTGCGGCAGTGCAGCACCAGGTCATAACCGGCCCGGGCCAGACGCAGGGCGATGGCGCGGCCGATGCCACGGCTGGAGCCGGTGACCAGTACGGAGTCAGTCATGAGGGAGTTCCTGTAGAAGAGGCAGGTGTTTCATGCAGATAGTCGGCGGCCTGGGGTGGACGGTACACGTTCAGGCGCGCCGTGGCGGCAATGCCGGGGCCGCTGAGGTGGCATTCGAACACGCCCATGCCGTTGTCGTCTTCGAGGGAGCGCAGGGCATGGATCTCCAGCAGGCTGTCGACCGGGAAGTGCTCGACATTGCATTCGAACTTGCGCGTGCCCAGCAAAAATCCCAGCTCCACCGGCAGGCCCTGCTGGCGCGCGCGACAGCCGGCGTAGGCGGCCACGCTCTGGGCCATCAGCTCGACCCCGACCCAGGCCGGCAGGCTGCCGTCGGGGCGGTTGAACAGGCCGCCGGGGCGAACCTGGAGGCGGGTGCGGATCTGCTCTTCATCAAAGGCCAGGACCTGATCGATGAGGATCATGTCCCCGGCGTGGGGCAGCAGTTCGGCGAGCGGCCAGTCGATCATGGGGCGTCTCCGATTATCAGGCTGACGTTGTTGCCACCGAAGGCGAAGGAGTTGCTCATCAGGTGGCGTGGTGAATGCGCCGCCAGCCGGTCGGCCGGGGTCACCCAGTGCAGGGGCGGCAGGGCCGGGTCGGCCGCGCCGTCCCAGACATGGGGTGGCAGCGCCTGGTCGGGGTTGTCGGCGCTCAGGGCCAGCCAGCAGAACGCCGCTTCCAGGGCTCCGGCGGCGCCCAGGGTGTGGCCGCTCATGGGCTTGGTCGAGGAACAGGGCAGGCCCTCGGGGAACAGCTGGGCCACTGCCAGGCTTTCCATGGCGTCGTTGTGCTGGGTGGCGGTGCCGTGCAGGTTCAGGTAGTCGATCTGCTGCGGTTGCAGGCCGGCGCTGCGCAGCGCCAGGCGCATGGCCTGCAAGGCACCGCGGCCATCGGGGGCCGGGGCGGAAATATGGTAGGCATCGGAGCTGGCGCCACCGCCGAGCAGGGCCACAGGGGCGTCGCCGGCGGCCTCCCTGCTCATCAGGAACAGCACGGCCGCCTCGCCGATGTTGATCCCGTCACGGTTGCGCGAGAACGGATTGCAGCGCTGCCCGGATACCGCTTCCAGGGCGCTGAAGCCGTTCAGGGTGAGCTTGCACAGGCTGTCGACCCCGCCGCACAGCACGGCGTCGCACAGGCCCAGGTCGAGCAGGCGTCGGGCGCTGATCAGGGCTCGGGCGCTGGAGGTGCAGGCGGTGGAAATCACATAGGCCGGGCCACGGAGTTGCAGCCACTCGGCAAGAAAGTTCGCCGGCGCGCTGAGCTCCTGCTGGCGGTAGTCGTAGTCCGCCGGGAATTGCCGGTCCTGCAGGTAACGGGCAATGCCGCGGCTGGCCTCGTCGATGCCCGAGGTGCTGGTGCCCAGGACGATGCCGATGCGGCCATGGCCGTAGCGCTGGATCGCCTGGCGGATGTCGTCCTCGATCTGCAGCGTGGCCTCCAGCAACAGCTGGTTGTTGCGGCTGCTCTGCGCTTGCAGGCCGGCCGGCATGCTGGCCAGCGCGCCGCGCACCGCCGCCACCGGCAAAGTGCGTTCGGGCACCCAGTGGCTTTCGTCGCGCAGGCCTGAACAGTCGCCGGCAAACAGGCTGCGGGCGACTTCCCGGCGATTGCGGCCCAGGGCGCAGATCACCCCGAGGGCATTGAGGTAGGCCGTCATGGGCTGGCCTCGGTACTCAGTGCAGTGATGTGGTAGTGCGGGCCTTGAGGCAGGTTCAACTCGAAATCCAGAGGTTGTTGATAGTCAATCCGCCAGCGTGGGCCGAGGGTACGTTGAGCGCCTTGCTGACGGGCGCCCGGGTAGTTGGCGGCCAGTTCCGCCTCGGGTGTGAGGGCGAACAGCAGCGCTGCGAACAGTTCCCGGGCCTCTGGGTTGGGGGGTAGCAGACCATCGGCCTGCCACTGGCCGGCCACCAGGCGCTGACGGGCCTGGGGAATGCCCAATGGGTCCATCAGCGACCAGCGCAGGTCCGGGCCTTCGGCCTGGATCACCAGCAGCCAGTCCTGGCGCTGATCCCCGGCCTGGCGCTGCACGTGCAGTTGCAATGGCAGGGCCAGCGAGGGCGTGTGCTCGGGCAGCGGCGCCTGACTGACGCAAGCGCTCAACAACAAGACACAACCGAGCAGCAGGGCGCGGATCATGCGGGCAGGCCTTCCTCGACAGCGGCGGGTTCCAGGGGCTTGCGGGCCACTACGTTGACCAGGGTTTCCTCGCGCTGGCCCACCGGCGGCGGCTGGCGCAGGCCAAGGCGCTCCAGCAGGCCGAAGTCCTTGGCGCGGCTCCACCACAGGTAGGGATAAGACACGTTCTGCGGGCCGAATTCAAAGCCCTGCCGACGAATCATCTGCAAATATTCGGCGGCGCTTTTCTGCACATGCATCGGATGGCGGAACAGCCAGCGGATCACCCAGGTATCGATGTAGGCCTCGGTGGATTCGGCGAACAGCAGGTAGCCCCCGGGCTTGAGCACCCGGTAGAACTCGGCCAGGGCCTTTTCCTGTTCCACCAGGTGATGGAAGGTCTGATGGCAGAACAGCAGGTCGACACTGGCGTCGGCCAGTTGCAGGGTCGCGCAGTCGCTGCCGATCAGTTCCACCGGCAACTGCTGGCGTTGGGCTTCCTCGGCGCTGAGCTTGAGGCTGTGAGGGTCGGCGTCGATCCCGATCAGGCGCTGCGGGGCGAACACCTGGCGCAGGTGCTGGAACGACTTGCCCTGGCCGCAGCCAGCATCCAGCAGCACCGGATGGGCCGGCGGCTCGCCGTCGAACAACGAGCGCAGGTCGTTGATCGCCACCCGCAGCACATGGTGCTGCCAGGTGTGGCTGCGCAGGAACCAGAAGCCGAAGCGGGTTTCCTCGACGTAGCTGGGGCTCAGGTACTGGCTGCTCTGCTCGCTCATGCCACGTCCCTCGCGCAGACTTCCGAGAGGGCCTTGAGCCGGCGCTTGGGCTCGCTGACGAAGGGGTTGCGTTCATCCCAGGCGTAACCGGCGAGGATCGAACTGATCATGCGGCGGATCTCCGGCGAGCTGCCCGGGTGGTAGATCACGTCCTGGAAGGTGCCGGCGTACCAGCCCTCGACGTAGCAGCGGAAGGTATCGACGCCGCGCTTGAGCGGCTCGGCGAACTCGCTCGCCCAGTCGACGCGTTCGCCCTGCAATTGCCGGTGCAGCACGGCGGCGGCCATGCTCGATGAACGCATGGCGATGGTCACTCCGGAGGAGAACACCGGATCGAGGAATTCCGCGGCATTGCCCAGCAGCGCAAAGCCCGGGCCGTGCAGGGTAGTGACGTTGGCCGAGTAGCCGCCGATGGTCCGCGCCGGGGTGTCCCACTCGGCGTTTTCCAGGACCCTGGCCAGGCTCGGGGTTTGCTCGATGAAGTCGCGCAGGCAGGCGTCCAGGTCGCCATCGCGTCCGGCGAAGTGTTGATCGGCGGCCACCACGCCCACCGAGCAGCGGCCGTTGCTGAAGGGGATGGTCCAGAACCAGATGTCGCGGTGTTGCGGGTGGGTGGTGATGAGGATCTTGTCGCGGTCGAAATGCTCGCAGTCGATACGGTCTTCGACATGGGTGAACACCGCCCGGCGTACCGGGAAGTTCGACGGCGCTTCCAGCTCCAGCAGGCGCGGCAGCACCCGGCCGTAGCCGCTGGCGTCGAGGATGAAATCGGCCTCGATGCAGTACTGGCTGCCGTCCTCGCGACGGCAGTCGAGCTGTGGCAACGGCCGCTCCAGGTCCACCGCGATGATCTCCTCGCCGTAGCGGATCTCGACCCCTTGCAGCGCCGCCTGATCGGCCAGCAACTTGTCGAAATCGGCGCGCTGCACCTGGAAGGTGGTGGGCTTGCCTTGGCTGAAGGTGTCGCCGAAATCGAAGGTGCTGTAGTGCTCGCCCCAGGCGAATGCCGCGCCGTTTTTCAGCTGGAATCCAGCAGCCTGCACCGCCTCCAGCATCCCGGCTTGCTCGACGAAATCCAGGCAGTGGGACAGCAGGCTTTCGCCGATGGAGAACCGCGGGAAATGTTGCCGCTCGACGATCAGCACGTCGTGGCCCTGGCGCTTGAGCAGCGCGGCCGCGATGGCCCCGGAGGGGCCGGCACCGATCACCACGACCTGGCGACGTTGCATTTCAACTGTTGGCACTGGGGCTCCTTGCCGGTTTGGCGATGTTCAGATTCAAGGGGGCGACGTGTGGCGTTGCCTGGGGCGTTCGGTGCATCCCGGCCAGGGCCGGCAGCAGGGTGGCGATCAGGCCCATGAGCATCAGCGCGAAGTACAGCGCCGGGCTGATCAGCTGTTGTTGCAGCAGCAGGTTGAGAAAGACGATCTCGCTCAAACCGCGAATGTTCAGCAGCAGGCTTTCCCGCCAGCGGCTGGCGCCCGCGAAGGAGGCGCCGGCCCAGTGCAGGCCCAGCCAGTTGCCCAGCAGCTTGCTGGCAATCGGCAGCACCAGCAGCGCCGCCAGTTGCACCCAGCCGAGGCTGTCCATGGCGCTGTGCACATTGATCTGCACGATGCCGAACGTGAGGATCAGCGGGATGGCGACAAAGGTCTGCAAACGGTTCATCCAGGCAGCCTTTAACGGCAGCACCAGCGGCAGCTTGAGGGCGGCCATGCACAGCAGGTAGCCGATGCCGAAGATCAGCGCATTGAGCTTGTAGTGCTCGGCCACCACCAGCAGGCCGAAGAACCCCAGGCTGTGCAGCAGCGGCTGGCGCAGGCCCAGGCCACGCAGCAGCAACGGCAGGCAGGCGCCGGCCAGGGGCAGCAGCAGGCTGGCAAGGTGCAGGCTGCCCTGGGCCAGGGCGAACAGGCTCCAGCAGATCAGGTCGATGAGGATCGCCGTCTGCACCAGGCGTCGGGTGGCGGTGGGCGGGTACTGGATGTGCCGCAGGTACAGGTAGAGCACCGGGATTGCCGTGATGGCGAACAGCAGGCCCAGCGCCAGGGAGCTGATCCAGGGTTGCGCCGGCAGCAGCCAGAAGGCCGTGGCCAGGCCGCAGGCGAAGGGAATGCCGAAGCTCGGCACGGCGATCTTCAGGCTCTGGCGGTCCAGGCGCAGGTCGATCACGTCGCTGAGGATATGCCCCAGCAACAGGGCGAAGCTCAGGCCGTACAGGTGCTTGAGCCATTGCGGCGCCACCAGTTGCGCGCCACTGAGCTGCCAGTGCGGCTCGATCCACAGCAGCATCAGCAGCGGCAGGCCGAAGGTCGCCAGTAGCAGTTGGCTGACGATGGGAATCAGGCCCAGGTGCCGCCCGAGATAGGTGGCCAGGGCGAACAGCCCCAGGGCCAGCAGCCAGAACAGCAGGATCAGCATGGGTTGCGCTCCGCCTCGGGCGTCGGGTGCGGCGTGTGCCCGGCCCAGGGCGCGAGGATAAAGCTGAAGGCCAGCCCCAGGCTTACCGCCAGCCCGAAGTTGCTCACCGCCGGGGTGCTGGATACCGCCAGCAGTCCGAACGACAGCCAGGTGGTCAGGGCCGCCAGCAGGGTGCCCAGCAGGCTGACGGCGGCACCGCCGATCTGCTCGCGCATGAGGATCGCGTAGTCGACGCTGATGGCGGTTACCAGCAACAGGCCGAACAGGCTGAACAGGGTCAGCGGCTGCCCCAGCCAGCCGAGGCTGGCCAGGCTGCACAAGGCTGCCAGCAACGGCAGCGCCACCAGACGCAAGGCACCGCCGACGCCGAAGGGCAGGATCAGCAGCAGCACGATCAGCACGCAGGAGGCCAGCTTGAGTTCGGCGGCGCTGACCTGGGTTGCGGCAAACACCCGGTTCAACTCACCGAGGCGGTCCACCAGTTGCACCCCGGGCAGGTCATGGGCCTGGACCTGCAGCAGGGCAGCGTCGTTCAGGCCTTGCAGACTGACCATGGCTGCCACGCCGTCGGCATTGGGCCCCAGCCACAATGGGCGATAAGGCTCGGCCAGGGGCCCGGCCAGGGCGCTGTCGATATCGGCTACGGGCAAGTCCTGCAGCTGCTGCAATTCGGCCTGCAGCGCCGCCAGTGGCACCCCCAGTTGCAGCAGCGGCTGCCAGACGTTCGGCAGTTGCTTGAGCGCTTCGCGTACCTGCTGCTGTTCGGCGGGTTGGCCAAGCAGTTGCTCCAGAGAAAGGTAGCCCTTGAGCTTGCCCAGGTTCACCAGCTGTTGCAGGCGTTCGTCCAGGCTTTTCAAGCGTTGCAACAGCTGTGGCTGGTCGGCGGCGCGCACCAGAAAGAACTGGCTGGTGGGTTGATAGCCGGTGATCCGGGCAATGGCCTGGGCCTCTTGCAGCAGTTGCGGCGGCGCGCCGACCCACTGGCGGATATCGTTCTTGCTTTCCAGTTGCCACAGGCCGCCGGCGCAGAACAGCGCCAGCAGGGCCAGCAGCACCGGGCTCGGCACACGCTTGAGCAGCGCCTCGCGCACGCTGAGCAAGGTTTCGGCGACCCGCAGCGGCCATTGCGCCGGATGCAGCTCGACGCCCTTGAGCAGCGCCGGCAGCAGGCACACCGCCGACAGGTAGGCCCCCAGCAGGCCGGCGGCGGAGAACGCGGCGATCTGGGTCAGGGCCGGAAACGGGGTCCAGGCCAGGGCCAGGTAGCCGATGCAACTGGTGATCAGGCTCAGGCTCAGCCCCGGCAGGGTCAGGCGCAGGGCCGGCCAGCTGCGCCAGGGTTTCAGGCTCCAGCTCTTGGACAGGTAATGCAGCGGGTAGTCGACGGCCACGCCGATCAGGCTCGACCCCAGCACCAGGGTCATCACGTGCATGTGGCCGAACAGGGCGACACAGGCCACCGCGCCGAACAGCATGCCCACCAGCACCGGGACGAAGGCCAGCAAGGCGCGCCAGCGGCGAAAGGCCAGGAGCAGCAGCAACAGGATCCCCAACGTCGCGCCACCGCCAACCCAGGTGATTTCGCGGCTGGCCTGCTGCTGACCGTTGGCGGCGTACAGCAGGCCACTGGCGGCCAGCAGCTGGACATCGCCCTGGCTCGCCTGTTCCCGGCTGTGGCGCAGCAGCTCGGCCACTTGCAGGGGCAACTGCATGTTGAACGCGTTGCCGCGGGTATGGGCCCGCAGCAGCACCCAGTGCCGGCCCTCGGCTTCGGCCACCAGGGCGCCGCTGCCGATATCCAGCTGCACCGCGCCATGTTGCGGCTGGTTGTTCTGGATGCGTCCGGTCAGGCCCAGCCAGTCGTCCTGGCTCGGCACCAGGGAGAAGCCGGCAAAGGGGTCGAACAGGCTTTGCACCCGCTGCTCGATGAACGCCTGGGGCTGGTTGATCAACTGCTCCCGGTCCTTGGCCGCGAGCATCGCCAGCCGTCCCTGGAGCAATTGCTTGCGCAAGGCCGGCAGGTCGGCCTGGAGGTTCCACTGCACCTTGTCGAACAGCCCGCTGGCCTGCCACTGCTCGGCCAGCTGGCGGGCCATGTCCACCGCCTGCGGGCGCTCGGCGTGCCCCACCAGCACCAGGATTTCCCGGTTCAGCGGCTCTTGCATGCGTTGTTCGGCCAGCAGCTCCAGGGCGTCGGGAGCGGTGCCGGGCACCAGCTCCATGAGGTTGGCCGACAGCGGCGCGCCGTGGCGCCACTGCCAGGCACCCAGGGCCAGTATCGCCAGCAGCAGGATCAGGAAAACACGGGGCAGCCAGCGTTCACTCGGCAAAATCATGTTGCTCCGCTTCGCTCAAGGGCAGGGCGCTGCTGCTGTCCTGCATGATCAGCAGGGTGCGGTCGCCCTGGGCTTCCAGCAGCTCGATGCGTTGCACCAGTGCGCCGCCGTCGATGTTGATCTGGTTGAAGATCTGTTTCAGCAGCAGGGAGCGGGGGATCAACTGCAGGTGCCAGTCTTCGGCGCTGCCTTGCAGCTTGAGCTCGAAGTCCCGTTGCAGGCCGCTGCTGTCGCCTTGCAGCACGGCCAGGAACAGCCGGTTCTGCTCGGCCCCGGCGCTCTTGCCGGGGAGCATCTGCCAGCTGCTGGCATCGCGCCGGGCAATGCCGGCGGCGGTGATGCGGTAGTCCTGCTGCAGCGGGGTTTGCAGCAGCCACAGCAGGCCGTGGTTTTTCGCCAGGACGAAGTGGCCCTTGCTGGTCAAAGGCTGGGGCAGGGCCCGCAGGTGTTTTTCCTGGATGAAGCGGCCGTGGATCACCTCCGGCCGCGACAGCTGGTCGCTCAACTGTTGCAGATCGAAGGCCCGGGCCAACCCCGGCACAGCCAACAACACCAATAGCGTAGGAGCGAGCTTGCTCGCGAACCGCCGCACCACGGTAATCAGCCTCATGCAGCGGACAGACCGACCGACGCTTTTCGCGAGCAAGCTCGCTCCTACGGTCACGGTAGGGCCCTCGCCACGGCGTCGGTGAAGACCTTGGGCGAGGCCAGCTGCATTTCCCGGCTGGCGATCTCCACCGCCACCTGCACCGAACTGGCGCGGGTCAGGCGCTCGCCACTGGCCAGGTCGGTGATCAGGTAGTTGATCTTCAGGCGGTTCTCCCACTCCACCAGGCTGGCGCGCACGTTCAGGGTCTGGCCGAACACCGCGCCGCGCACGTAGCGCAGTTGCAGGTCGATCACCGGCCAGGCGTAGCCGGATTCGAGCATCTGGTTGTAGTTGTGGCCGAGCTTGTCCAGCAGGGCGCAGCGGGCCACTTCCAGGTACTTGACGTAATGCCCGTGCCAGACGACGTGCATGGTGTCGACGTCGAAGAACGGCACCAGGATCTGGGTGTCGGCGTGGATCACTCCCTTGCTACGCATGCAGCCTCCAGTGTTGTTCGCTGATGCGCTGCAGGCACAGGCGCAGTTCGCGCTCCAGGGCGCGGTCCTCGATCACCGGCGCGAAGTCCGCGGCCAGTTCCCGGTGCATGGCATCCAGGGCCGGCGGCAGTGGCCGGGCGTCGGCTTCCTGGCTGCGCAGCCAGACCCCCTGGTTGGCCGCGAGCAAGGTGGCGGCGGCCACTTGTTCGGTCAGTTCCAGAACCCGGATGGCGTCGCGGGCGGCGATGGTGCCCATGCTCACCTTGTCCTGGTTGTGGCACTCGGTGGAGCGCGAGAACACGCTGGCCGGCAGGGTGTTCTTCAAGGCTTCGGCGGTCCAGGCGCTGGCGCCGATCTGCACCGCCTTGAAGCCGTGATTGAGCATGGCGCGTTCGGCGCTGGCGCCGGACAGGTTGCTCGGCAGGCCGTGGTTGTAGCGCACGTCCACCAGCAGCGCCAGTTGCCGGTCCAGCAGGTCGGCGACGTTGGCCACCAGGTTCTTCAGGCTGTCCATGGCAAAGGCGATGTGTCCGCCATAGAAGTGCCCGCCGTGCAGCACGCGCTCGGCTTCGGCGTCGATGATCGGGTTGTCGTTGGCGCTGTTGAGTTCGGTTTCGATAAAGCTCCGCAGCCAGTTCAGGCTGTCGGCCAGCACCCCCAGCACATGGGGCGCGCAGCGCAGCGAGTAGCGGTCCTGCAGGCGGTGCAGGGGCGCGGTCGGCGCGTCGATCGCCAGGTCCTGGCGCAGCCACGCGGCCACTTGCATCTGCCCCGGGTGCGGCTTGGCGGCGAACAGGCGCTCGTCGAAGTGCTCCGGGTTGCCTTGCAGCGCCACCACGTTGAGGGCAGTGATGCGGGTCGCCAGGTGCAGCAGGTAGTCGGCGCGGGCGAAGGCCAGGCAGGCCAGCCCGGTCATCACCGCGGTGCCGTTCATCAGCGCCAGGGCTTCCTTGGGCCGCAGCACCAAAGGCTCCCAGCCCAGCTCGCGGTGCACGTCGGCGGACTGACGACACTCGCCACGGAACAGCACCTCGCGTTCGCCGGACAGGGTCGCCGCCACATAGGACAGCGGCGTCAGGTCGCCGCTGGCGCCCACCGAGCCCTCTTCGGGGATCAGCGGCAGGATGTCCTGGTCGAGGAAGGCTTGCAGGCGCTCCAGCAGTTCCACCCGCACCCCGGACACACCGTGGCACAGCGACTGCAAGCGTGCCGCCAGCACCGCGCGAGTGGCCTGGGCGTCCAGCAGCTTGCCCAGGCCGCAGCCGTGGAAGGTATACAGATGACGGGGCAGGGCCTCGACGTGTTGCAGCGGCACCGCCACCACGCAGGAGTCGCCATAGCCGGTGGTCACGCCATAGATCACCCCTTCCTTGTCCAGCAGGGAATCGAGGAACTGCGCGCCCTTGGCGATCCGCTGGCGCCAGGCGGCGTCGTCTTGCAGGCGGGTCGGCGCCTGGCGGTTGGCCAGGGCCAGCACGTCTTCGATGCGCAAGGGGTGTTCGCCGAAGGTTACCGGCTCATGGGTCGAGGTCGTCATCGGTCTTCCAGAATGGGTAAAAGTTGAACCATTGTTGCGGTGCCTGCAGGCAGTACTGGCCCAGGCGCTCGGCGTAGCGGGCGGTCCACTGGGCGATCACCTGCTGGCGGTCGTTGCGCTTCCACTGCACGGCTTCGGCGAAGGGTTCGAGGGTCACCTGATAGCGGCCCTGCTGTTTCAGGCACAGCAGCAGGTTGACCGGGCACTTGAGCAGCCCCGCCAGCAGCCAGGGCCCCTGGGGGAAGGCCGCCGGATGGCCGAGGAAATCCACCCGCACATTGCGCCCGCCGTGCAGCGGCACACGGTCGCCGGCAATCGCCAGCCACTCGCCGCGATCCAGGCGCTGGCTCAGTTGCAGCATGATCGCCGGGTCCAGCTCGCTGACCTGGATCAGCCGCAGGTGGCTGGCCCCGGCTTCGCCCAGCAGGCGGTTGAAGCGTTCGGCGTGCTTGGTGTGCACCAGCACGTTCATGGTCACCTGCTCCCCCAGCTCGGCCAGGGCCCGGCACACTTCCAGGTTGCCCAGGTGCGCGCCCACCAGCAGTTGCCCGCGTTCACCGCGCAGTTGGTGGCGCAGCATCGCCGGGTCGATGATCTCGATCTGTTCGATGCGCAGCTTGCCGTTCCATACGTCGAGCTTGTCCAGCAGGGCATCGGCAAAGGCCATGAACTGAGCGAACACCCGCCAGTGGCTGGGGTGCAATTCCGCGCGTCCGCTCCATTGCGCCAGACGCTGCTGGTACTGCCAGATGCTGCGCCGGGCGCGGCGGCCGAACAGGAAGAAATAGAACACGATGACGTACAGCACCGGGCTCAGGATGCGGCGTCCCAGGACCCGCACGCCGAAGGCGGTGAGCTTCATCAGCCAGAAGCTGCCGCGTTCCTGGTGCTCGGCCCAATGTTGGTTGGGAGGCGTCTGGCTCATGGGCGCCACCGGCGCCAGAGGATCAGCGGCAGGCGTGCCAACATGCCGAAGAACAGCTTGGCGTGCATCTTCGAGATCAGCGCGTTGTCGTGGAACAGGCGAAAGTGCGAGAGGCCGTCCTGCGGGTAGTGCACCCGGGTCGGCAGCCAGTGCATGGGCTGGTTGCGCCAGGACAGGCGCACCAGGATCTCCGGGTCGAAGTCCATGCGTCGTCCCAGTTGCACCGAGTCGATCAGGGCCAGCGCCGCAGGCAGGGGATAGACCCGGAAGCCGCACATCGAATCGGGGATCTGCAGTGACAGGCTGTTGATCCAGACCCAGACATGGGTCAGGTAGCGGGCATACAGGCGGCCCTTGGGCACGCTGGCGTCGTACTGTGGATAACCGCAGATCAGCGCCTCGGGATCGGCCTGGGAGCGCTGGATGAAGTTATCCACATCCGTGAGGTCGTGCTGGCCGTCGGCGTCCACTTGCAGGGCGTGGCTGAAGCCCAGCTGCGCGGCTTCGCGCAGGCCGGCCATGACCGCGCCGCCCTTGCCCTGGTTGATCGCCAGGCGGATCAGGAACACCTGCTCGCGCTCGGCCATTTGTTCCAGCACCGCCGCGCAGGCCGGGCTGCTGGCATCGTCCACCAGCACGCAGGGCAGGCCCCGGGCCAACAGCGCGTCGATTACCGCGGGCACGGCGGTTTCATGGTTGTAGACCGGGATGACGGCGCAGGGATTATGCATGGAGGCGGGCCCCTGCACGGTAGGCGCTGGCTGGCCAGCGAATCCCGGGTTCAACGCCCGACAACTTATCCACAGCTGGCCTCCAGCACGATGCGCCCGCTGGAACAGGGAACGCCGTCATTGAGGTAGGCGAAATACAGTTTCTGGCGCTGGGCATCGAAGCGCAGGTTGAGCTGGATGCGATCACCGGGGCGCACCAGTTGCTGGAACTTCAGCACTTCCATGCCGGCGAAGCGGCCCGGCAGCTCCAGCAGTTGCTGGCCCAGGGCCAGGGCCCAGTCCACTTGCACGACCCCCGGCAGCACCGGGGTGGCGGGGAAGTGCCCGCTGAAGTAGGCCAGGTCCGGCGGCACCGCCAGTTGCAGTTGCCATTCGTCGGCGTGCTGCACCTGCTCCAGCACTTCCGGGGCTTGCGGACGCGGCGCCAGCAACAGGGCCTGGACCTCGGCCTGGGGCAGCTTGCCCTGGTTGTTCAGCGGCAGTTGCCGCACCAGGCGCCAGCGTCGTGGCAGGGCCAGGGCCTCACAATGCCGGGACAGGTGCTGGCGCAGGGCCTGGGTCAGGTGACGCCGGCCCTGGTTGCGCAGGGCATGCAGGCCGGACTCGCTAAGCACCAGCAGGGCACCGAGGTAGGCGCGATTGTCTTCGACCACCCCCAGGCGCGCTTCCGCCACCCAGTCGTGGCTCTCCAGGGCTTGTTCCAGCATGGGCAGGGAGATGCGTTTTTCTTCCAGTTTGACGATGCGGTCCAGGCGGCCCAGCAGTTCGAAGCGACCGTCGGCGGCTATGCGCGCGGCATCGGCGGTGTGTTCGACATGCCCGGCCGGCAGATAGGGCGAGGCGATCAGCAGCGCGCCGTCACTGTCCTGGCTCAGTTGGACACCGGCAAAGGGCTGCCACAGGGTGTCGCCCTGGCGCCAGGCAATGCCGCCGGTTTCCGAGCTGCCGAGGATCTCCGTTGGCCATTGCTGCAAGCGTTGTTGCAGGCTGGCGGCGGCGTCGGCGGGCAAGGCACCGCCGGAAGAAAATACCCGCCGTACCTGGCTCAGGGCCGGCCAGTCGAGGTTATCGCCCATGCGCTTGAGCAGCGCCGGGCTGGCCACCCAGGCAAAGGCCGGGCATTCGCGGCTGGCCCGTTGCAGGTCTTCGGGGAAAGGCAGTTGGCGGCGCACGAAGGGGCGTCCGGCGCACAGCGGCCAGAGCACGCGGAACAGCAAGCCGTAGATGTGCTGGGTGGCGACGCTGCCGATGATCCAGGCCGGGCCCAGGTCGGCACCCCACAGTTGCTCCAGGGCGCTGACCTCGTTGGCCAGCTGGCGCAGGCTTTTGTCGATGCGCTTGGGCTCGCCGCTGGAGCCGGAGGTGCACAGGCTCAACTGGCAGGCGTCCAGGTCCAGCTCGGCCGGTTCCAGGGGCTGGGCCTGCAACTGTTGCAGCGGTGTGTCCTGATCGGTCAGCCACAGGTCGACGTCCGCCGCCCAGCGCTGGCGGGTCTGGGGCTGCAGGTCGGCGGGCAGCAGCACGCTGACCCCGGCACGCCAGGCGCCGAGCAAGGCCACGGCCAGGTCCACGGCATCTTCCAGGTGCAGCGCCAAGCGGGTCACGCCGCGCTGTTGCAGGGCGCCGGCCAGGCTCAGGGCCTGTTGCTGCAGATTCTGCAGGTCGATCCCGGGCTGGGCACTGACCACTCGCGGTGCTTGGGTCCTGAGCAACAGCCGCTCAAGGGCAATCCAGTTCATCTACGGCCTCGTACCCGTTGTCGTAAAAGCCATTCAATGGCAAACAGCAGACCCATCAGCCCGTAGGCGATCAGGCCGTTGTACAACGTCCACCAGCTCAGCGGCGCCCACAGGGTCAGGGCCGCGGCGAGCACGCCGTTACAGAGAAAAAACACACTCCAGGCGATGGTCACCTGGCGGGTATAGCGTATGGCTTTCTCCGGCAGGTCCGGCTCGCCAAGGCGCGCCAGGCGCTCCGCCACCGGCGGGCCATATTTCAGGCTCAGGCCGAACAGGCCGAGCATGAAGCTGCTGATCAGCACCGGGTACCAGCGCAGCAGCGCCGGGTTGTCGAACCAGGCCAGGAGCAGGCAGAAGACGATCGCTGCCAGGGCCATCCACAGGCTGCCGGGGCGGCGTTCGCCGGTCAGCGCCCGGGCCAGCCACAGGCCGCCCAGCAGCAGGCCGAACTGCCAGGGAGCGAAGTGCTCCATGCCGAAGTACACCGCGAAGGGGTAAAGCAGGCCGGCCAGCAACAAGCCCAGGCCGATCAGGCGGCTCATGCGGCCGGCTGGACCAGACGGTAGACCGCCTCGACCACGTCGTTGACGGTGCGCACCGACTTGAATTCCTCGGCGGCGATTTTCTTGCCGGTCTGACGCTTGATGTGGTCGATCAGGTCGACGGCGTCGATGCTGTCGATTTCCAGGTCCTGGTACAGGTTGGAGTCCAGGCTGATGCTCTCGGGTTCCAGTTCGAAGAGTTCGACCAGGGCATCGCGCAGGGTGTTGAAGATGTCGTCACGGGTTTGCATGGTCGGTTCTCAAGCTGCCTGTTTTGCAGTGACGAACGCCGCAAGGCTCGCCACGTTACTGAAGTGGTTGCGGGTGTCCTTGGCGTCGGCATCGATCTTGATGCCGTACTTTTTCTGGATCGCCAGGCCCAGTTCCAGGGCGTCCACCGAGTCCAGGCCGAGGCCTTCGCCGAACAGCGTCTGATCGTTGCCGATGTCCTGGGCGCTGATGTCTTCGAGGCCCAGGGCGTCGATGATCAGCAGTTTGATTTCAAGCATCAGGTCCGGGTGTGTATCGCTCATCTCTGGCGAGCTCCTTAATGAAGTAGTGGTGCAAGTGCTCATTGAGCTTGCGCGAAGCCTGGGGCGCCGGGCCTTGGGCGGCAAAGGTCTGTGGGTCTATATCGGCACCGACGTGAAAACTGAAGTGCACACGGCGTGATGGGATGCGGTACCAGGGCTCGGCCTTGGTCAGGGTGCTGGGGCTGACCCGGATCACTACCGGAGTGATGATTTTCGCACCGCGCAGGGCGATGGCCGCGGCTCCCCGATGAAAGGCCGGGGCGCTGCCGGGCTGGGTGCGGGTGCCTTCGGGAAAGACGATCAGGGTCTGGCCTTCCTGCAGTGCCCCGGAGGCCGCATCGAGCATGTCCATGCTGCCGTCGTTGCTGATGTACTGGGTGGCGCGCACCGGGCCGCGGGTGAAGGGGTTGCTCCACAGGCTCTGCTTCACCACGCAGTTGGCGTCGCGCACCAGGCCGATGAGGAACACCACGTCGATCAGCGACGGGTGGTTGGCGATGATCATCTGCCCCGGTCGCCCGAGCCGCTCGGCGCCCTGCACCTCATAGGTGAGCACGCCGCTCCTGGCCATGAAGCGGATAAACAGCCAGAACAGTCGGCTGACGGTGTTGCGCGCCCGCTGGCGATGGCTGTGGGCATCGCCGGGCAGGCAGGCGAGCAGCGGGAAAATCACCAGGCGCAGGCACAAACCACCTATTCCGAACAGGGCAAAGCTCAGGGCGGTGGCCATCAGGCGCCAGTAGTAGGCATTGCGGCCCTTGGCGCTCAGTGCTGGTGTTGCCAGGTCCATACACGATTCATCCAGGCATGTTGGCAAGTGTTCTGTGCACCGAGCAGCAGGCGCAGCAGGTTCAAGGCGTGGGGCCACGGGGCCTTGGGGGTTTGACCGTCGTCGCTGCCCAGGGACAGCTGCCAGTCGTCGCCTGGGGTCAGCAGCAGGCCCAGGGCGTAGGGAAAGGGCACGTCGTCGATCCAGTTGGCATAGGCTTCGGGCGGCTGTTCCTCGGTGATGACCAGGAGCACGTGGGGCGCGCCCTCGGCCAGCAGGGTGGCGGCTTCCAGCAGGCCGTGTTCCAGGCCATCGCCGGCGGCGGCCAGGGCGGTCATCTCGCTGGTTTCACCGCGCATGATCGACCACAGGCCGATTACCGCGTTGTGCACCGACAGGCTGAACTGGGTGGGCGACAGCGGCTGCTCGGCGGCCAGGTCGCTGAGGATCTCGAAGGTGCGCGGGGTTTCGCCATGCCGGGAGATGAACACCAGCGGCAACTGTTCCAGGCCCTCGGCCAGGGGCCAGCCGACGCTGAAGGCCATGCGCGCCAGGCGGCTGAGGCGCCGCCGTTGCATGGCGGGCAGAAAGGACACATCGGGAGCGGCATCGCTGCTTTGCGGCAGGGTCGGCTGGTGGCTCCAGGCCTGCCAGGCGTCCACGCTTTCGAGCCCAGGGGCCCACGCACGCCATTGAGCGATGTTGAACTTGATCACTTGATTTCATCCCGCCCCTGCGGGCTTCCTTGACGCGGTGTATCGCTTCGATTGGCGATTGACCTGAGTGACGCGAAGGCGTCAGTGGCGCGCATTATCCCGGTGCGACTGGCTTGTAGCAAATGCTGCTTGGGTTGTTGGTCGCAAAAGCGCCGAATGCACCCTGAGCGAATGTGTCTATTTGCCACTATCGAGGTCCGCTCCGGGCGCAAGCCGCCGTGGCCAAGCCCTTGTCGGGCCCGGCCCAGCGGCGCCGGGACTGCGCAAACTCTTGCGCTGTCGAGGTAGCTAAGGGCAGACGAGGCCTACTACACTCGGTGATCTTTGATACAGGGAGGTCTAGACATGCGGCGTGTGGTGTTCAATCAGAAAGGTGGCGTCGGCAAATCCAGCATTGCCTGCAATCTGGCGGCGGTCAGCGCCAGCGAGGGCTATCGCACCTTGCTGGTGGACCTGGATGCCCAGGCCAACTCGACCCAGTACCTCACCGGCCTGACCGGCGAGGACATTCCCATGGGCATTGCCGACTTCTTCAAGCAGACCCTGTCGTCGGGGCCGTTCGCCAAGAAGAACCAGGTGGATATCTACGAAACGCCCTTCGACAACCTGCACGTGGTCACGGCCACCGCGGAACTGGCGGACCTGCAGCCCAAGCTGGAGGCCAAGCACAAGATCAACAAGCTGCGCAAATTGCTGGACGAGTTGGCCGAGGATTACGACCGGATCTACCTGGACACCCCGCCGGCCCTGAATTTCTACGCGGTATCGGCGCTGATCGCCGCTGATCGCGTGCTTATTCCCTTCGACTGCGACAGTTTTTCCCGGCAGGCGCTGTATGGCCTGCTGGCGGAGATCGAAGAGTTGAAGGAAGACCACAACGAGGAGCTGGAGGTCGAGGGCATCGTGGTCAACCAGTTCCAGGCTCGGGCCAGCCTGCCGCAGCAGATGCTCGACGAGCTGATCAGCGAGGGCCTGCCGGTGCTGCCGGTGTACCTGGGCAGTTCGGTGCGCATGCGTGAATCGCATCAGGCCAGCATGCCGCTGATCCATCTCGACCCACGGCACAAGCTGACCCAGCAGTTCGTCGACCTGCACAACCTGCTGGAAAACTCCTGATCTTCAACCTGTCGTGAGCGCAGGGTCGGCCCTGCGGCTCAGATCCCCTGGCTGCGCAACCAGCCCAAGAGTTGTGGCAAAGGCAAGGCGCCGCTTTGCCGGGCCACTTCCCGGCCGTTCTTGAACAGGATCAGGCTGGGAATCGAGCGAATGCCCAATTGCCCCGACAGTTGCGGGTTGGCTTCGCTGTCGAGCTTGGCCAGCCGGCATCGGCCGCTCAGTTGCGCGGCGGCCTGGGTGAAGATCGGCGCAAAGGATTTGCACGGTCCGCACCAGTCGGCCCAGACGTCCACCAGCAACGGCAGGTCGCCCTTGATCTGGCTGGCATAGTCGCCCTGTTTCAAGTCAAAAGGCTTGCTCAGCAAGACCTCGGCCTTGCAGCGTCCGCACTTGGGGTGATCGCCCAGGCGTTCGCCGGGAATGCGATTGAGGCCGTTGCAGTGCGGGCAGGGGATCAGCAGTGGCTCGGACATGATGGGCTCCGCAAATAGGTAGAGCGCCTTAGATGGCGGCGCCCGGGGTGAATATCAAGTTGGCCCCCGCCCCGGGTTCACCGGCTGGGCGCGGCCAGTTCGACGCTGACCAGGCGATCCAGGCTGCGGCCCATGTGAAAGGTGAATGGCCGGCCTGTGGCCTGCATCTTCTGATTGCACAGCTCCTGCAGCTCGTCCTTGCGGGTGTCGAAAGGCAGGGCCGAGGTCAGGGTCTGGACGCCGATGGAGCCGATGACAATGGCGAATTCGTCAAGGGGCACGGGGGCGGGCCGGGTGACTTTCGAGCTGGATGGCCAGGCCTGGACGGTTTTTTGTTGCATGAGGCGGTTCAGGTCCGGGTCATCGAAATGCACCTTGAGCGGCACCTTGGCAATGCTGCCGCTGCGGGTCAGCAAGGAGATCAGGCCGCGCTCGCTGTTGTCCTGTTCAAGGGCTTCGTAGGCGACCAGTTTCAAGGGCATAGGCATGCTCAGGCGCGCGGTGATCTTGCAACTGACCGGGCCTTCGATTTCCCTCGCGTTGACGATGGCCTGCATGCTGTCTTCGTAGCTGCGGTCCAGCAGCATGCCGAACTCCGGCTCGAACGCCAGGCTGGCGTCGATGCTGTCCGGCAAGTCGCTGCTGCCCGACGGAGTGACCTTGGCCTGGGCGTTGTCCAGTTCCAGGTGCAGGTTCATCGAGCTGGCCTTGCGCGCCTCGGTGACTCGTTCGAAGACCGCCCTGAGACGGCCCCTCTGTTCCGGGCTCAGGGAATAGTCCACCAGGCGCAGGTGGATCACTTTGTCATCGTCCTTGTCGCGTTCCAGGGCGATGGCATCCGGGTCCAGGCCCTGGGCGCCGAGCGCCGTGTAAATACTCTGCTTGTACGCCTCGTGCACCAACTGATCGGAGTATTGCGGGCCGGCCTTGGGGTCGGAGCGCACCGAGTCCTGGAAGTGCAGGGTGGCGAAGTCTTCCTTGCACCCGGTCAGGACGAACAGCAGGGGCAACAGCAGCAGGTAGCGAGGTTTCATCGTGGGCTCTTGCAGGGGATCGACGGGAGCAGGGCTCGCGGCGTGGAGTGGGCAGGCCGTCGGCGTGTCACGGGGCCAGGCGGTGCTTGGGGCGGCGGCTCAGGCAGATGACGACCGCCCCCTGGCTGACGACCAGCAAAGCCACGATGACCGGGTTGAGAAACAGGTTCATGCGCATCCTTGCAGGCACTGGACATCCGGGGGGCGCATTATCCGTATCCGCTGCCGACGGGTCCATGCGCCATCTTGTGTTTGGCGCTTTTCTGCACCACGGCCGAGGCGTTGGTCGAAGCTCATGAGTCCGTCGCAATCGCTCACACACTGCTCGGCAAGCCCGTTCGTTGGCTGTCTAGGCTTTAAGCACGTGAGCGCCGCTGGTCTGGCCGCGGGCATAGCATCTTGAGATACCTAATGCTCGCATCTAACGTTAATAGCACTATGCGATAGGGACATTGCATGCACATCATCACCGCAAAACGTATCCGGCAGGCCAAGGAGCAATGGCCGCAAGTCGCGCGGGCACTGGATACCTGGTACCGCAAGGCCAAAGGCGCCAGGCCGGCTGATTTCTCCGACATGAAGGCTTTGTTCCCGGTGCTAGACAAGGTCGGGCGCTTTCATGTTTTTGATATTGGCGGCAACAAACTGAGACTGATCGCAATCGTGCGTTATGGAGGGCAGCGCCTCTATATCAGGCATGTGCTGGATCACGGCGAATACGACAAGGGGCTGTGGAAGGAGGAATCACAATGAGTCTTCAGGTTAGGCAAGCGGCGGAGCACTGGCAGTTCGTTGCGCCCATATTGCGCAAGCCCAAGAGCGAGGCCGATTACGACGCCCTGGCCCTGGCACTCGATGAGCTGTTGGACATCATGGGCGAAGACGAATCGCACCCACTGGCTTCGCTGGTGGACATCATCGGTGACTGGATCGAGGCCTACGACGAAGAGCATCATCCGATGCCGGCGGTCAGTGCGGTGGAGGTTCTACGTTCGTTGATGCGTGAACATGGCCTGTCTCAAAGCGACCTGCCCGGGGTGGGCGCGCAATCGGTGGTGTCGGAAGTGCTCAGCGGCAAGCGCCAGCTCAACCTGCGGCAAATCCGCTGGCTGGCCGAGCGCTTCAAGGTGTCGATGGAGATCTTCGTCTGACTCAGGACGAGCAACTGATCTCCAGGTGCTTGCCCCACTCTGGGGGACGTTCGGCATACCCTTGCATGCCCTCTTGCTCCTCAAAAGGCCGGCTCAGCACCTGATGCAGGCGCCGCACTTCCGAGTAGTCCCCCGACTCGGCGGCGTCGATGGCTTTCTGCGCCAAATAGTTGCGCAGGATGTACAGCGGATTGACCGCGTGCATGCGCTGCCGGCGCAGGTCCTGGCTCTGGATCGGATCCCGGGCGACCCGTTCCCGGTATTGCCCGGCCCAGGCATCGAAGCCGTTGCGGTCGACGAAATCGTCCCGCAGCCGGGCCAGCGCCAGCTCCGGTGCCTCGTCCCCCAGGCGGCGGAAGAACAGGCTGTAGTCCACGCCGCTGTTCTGCATCAGTTGCAGCAGGCGTTCCACAAGTTTCTGATCGTCGTCCTCGGCCTGGGTGAAGCCCAGGCGCCGACGCATCAGGTCCAGATAGTGGGCCTGATACAGCGGCAGGAACAGGCCGAGACTTTCCCGTAGCGCCTCTACGCTGATGAACGGCGTCAGGGCCTGGGCCAGGGCGCTGAGGTTCCACTGGCCGACGGGCACCTGGTTGCTGAAGGAATAGCGCCCCTGGTCATCGGAGTGGTTGCAGATGAAATGGGCGTCGAAATCATCGAGGAAGGCGAACGGGCCGAAGTCGAAGGTGATGCCCAGGATCGACATGTTGTCGGTGTTCATCACACCGTGGCAGAAACCGTAGGCCTGCCATTTGGCGATCAGCTCGGCATTGCGCTCGACGATCTCGCGAAACATCGCCAGGTAGGGTTCCGGCTGCTCCAGGCACTCGGGGAAGTGCAGGGCCAGCACATGCTCCCCCAGCTGCTTCTGCTGTTCGGCTTTCTTGGTGTAGTAGAAATACTCGAAATGGCCGAAGCGGACATGGCTCGGCGCCAGGCGCAGGACCATTGCCCCGCGTTCCTGCTTCTCGCGCCATACCGGGGTGTCGGAGCCAATCACGCACAGCGCGCGGCTGCTGGGAATGCCCAGGGCATGCAGGGCCTCGGAGGCGAGGAACTCGCGGATCGACGAGCGCAACACGGCGCGACCATCGCCCATGCGCGAGTAGGGCGTCTGTCCGGCGCCCTTCAGGTGCAGGTCCCAGTGTTCCCCCGCCTGGTTGTAGACCTCGCCCAGCAACAGGCCGCGACCGTCCCCCAGTTGCGGGTTGTAGGAGCCGAACTGATGCCCGGAATAGACCATGGCCCGGGGCTCGGCCTCGGCCCACAGCTTGTGCCCGCCGAACAGCTCGGCGAACACTGGGCTTTCGGCCACGGCCGGGTCCAGGTCCAGCAGCGCCATGGCCGCCGGGCTGGCGGCCACCAGCCTGGGGTTGTCGAGGGGTTCGGGCAGTACGTGGGTCGAGAAGGCGTCGCCCAGGCGGGCGAAGCGGTTGTCGAAGGTCAGTTCGTCGAGGGCTTTCAACGGCCATCTCCCAGCAGAATGTCCGAGCATTCTGCTGGGCAAAGACGCCTTAGTCGAGTTTGCTCGGTGGTGGTTCGGGTGCGCTCTTGTCCTTGGACGCGATGCTGCCGTCGGCCTCGATCGGCACCATCTTGTACTCCTGGCCGTGGAGGTTCTTCAGGTACACCTCCATCTGCCGGAACGAGATGTTGATGTGGTTCTTCTTGAACTCGCGGTTGATGAAGCGGTTGACCTCGTCCACCACCGGGTTGCGATCCCCCAGCTCGCGCACGTGCATGCGCAGTTCGTGGTCCAGGGTGCTTTCGCCGAAGTTGAGGAAGTACACCTGAGGCTCGGGTTCCTTGAGCACCCGCGGGTTGTCCCGGGCGGCCTTGAGCAGCAGTTCCTTGACCAGGTCCAGGTCCGAGCCGTAGTCGACGCCGAGCTTGAGGGTCACCCGGGTCACGGTGTCGGTCAGCGACCAGTTGATCAACTGCCCGGTGATGAAGGTCTGGTTGGGGACGATGATGTCCTTGCGGTCGAAGTCGGTGATGGTGGTGGCGCGGATGCGGATCTTGCTCACCGTGCCCGACAGGTTGCCGATGGTGATGGTGTCGCCGATCCGCACCGGCCGCTCGAACAGGATGATGATGCCGGAGATGAAGTTGGCGAAGATCGCCTGCATGCCGAAGCCCAGGCCGACGGATAGGGCCGCTACCAGCCATTGCAACTTGTCCCAGCTGACCCCGAGGGTCGAAAGGGTGGCGACGAAACCTATCCCGGCGATGGCATAGGACAGCAGGGTGGTGGTGGCGTAGGCGCTGCCCTGGGCCAGGTTCAGCTTGGACAGCACCAGCACCTCCAGCAGCCCCGGCAGGTTGCGCGCCAGGGCGAAGGTGATGCCGACTATGATCAGCGCCCCGAGCATATCGCCGATGCTGATGGGCACCATGCTCATGTTGGCGCCGGTGCCGCTGGTGTATTCGTACAGGGTGACCCGGTCCAGGTACGAGAACACGGTGATCAGGTCGGCCCAGACCCAGTACAGCGCCACCATGAAGCCGCCCAACAGGGCCAGGCGGATCAGGCGCAGGGACTGTTCGTTGACCTTCTCGATGTCCATGGTCGGTTCCTCGACCACGGCCTCGCCGCTTTCCCCCGCTTCCTTGGCCGCCTGGCGCTTGCTCAGCGCCCGCTGGTAGGCCAGGCGCCGCGCCGCCACGGCAAGGCCGCGGACGAAAGTGGCCTCGACCACCAGCCAGAGCATCAGCAGGTACAGGGTGTTGATCAGGCGGTCGCTGAGTTTCAGCGCGGTGTAGTAGTAGCCGAAGCACACGGCGATGAACAGGGCGATGGGCAGCAGGGTGAAAAGCACGCCCACCGCCTTGCGGAACAGCGAGGCGTTCTGGTGGGTCGGGCTGCTCAACAGCAACCGGCTCAACAGCCAGGCCATCAGCGCGTAGCAGGTCAGCACCACGGCGATGCCCAGCACGTCGTCGGCCAGTGCTGCGGGTTGCAGCTCGGCCACCGAAACCACCGCTACCAGGGCCAGGACCACCAGTCCCAGGCGCCGGATCCAGCCGCGGAGAAACTCCACCTGGGGCCTCTCCCAGCGGAAATGCAGTTCGGCCACGCCGCCGGGGGCGAGTATCCGGTAGGAGGTGTAGAACACCAGCCAGGCCTGGGCGATCTGCAGCAGTGCCGCGCCCAGTGTGGCGTTCTGCCCGCGGGCGTCGATCTGCAGGGCATAGCCGCACAGGGCCAGGGCCAGGGCCACCGGCATCGCCAGCAGAATGTTCACCAGGATCGCCAGGGGCGTGTGCCACTGGCTGTCGCGTTTGAAGTGGCCGATGTCCTTGTGCACCTTGTTCAGGCGCGCATAGAGGTTCTTGCGGCGCCACAGCAGGGCGCCGATCACCAGCAGCAGCGGCAGGAACAGCAGCGGTCGCTGCACCAGGCCGTCGGTCAGCTCGCTGAAGCTGGATGCCCAGGGCAGGGTGGTCACCTGGTTCTGCAGGCGCTCGGGAACGTCGTGCAGCCATTCGGCGTCCAGCGGTTTGTTGCTGGGAATCCAGAACATCTGCTCGTCGAGGGTGGCCCGCAGGTTCTGCGAGGTGACCAGCAGCTGCTTCTGGTTCAGCTGCAGGGTGATGGATTCGTTGAGCAGGGCGCTGAGCTCGCGATTCAGGCGGTCCAGCAGGTCGATCCGGGTGGTCGCCAGGTCGATCAGGGTCTTGCGCAACTGCGGCGTGGCCTGCTCGGCCGGCTGGCTCTTGAGCAGGTTATCGACGTAGGTGCTGGGGCTGCTGAGCAGTTCGCGCTGCTGGTTGACCTCGAACTGATAGAGGCGGATATCGGCGATTTCATCAGCCAGGCCGCGGTCCAGTTTCAGCCGTGGCAGGGCCTGCTTCTGCTTGTAGAGGATCTTCGACAGCAGCAGGCTGCCCTTGAGCACGCTGATCTGCTCGTCCAGGGCGGCGTCGCTCTGGGTCACGCTGTCGAGCTGCTGCTTGGTCTGCAGGTTGCGCTGGGTCTGCTCGTTGAGGCGGTCGGTGCTCATCAGCAGGTAGTCGGAGAGCTTGAGGTTGGTGGCGCTCTCGGTGGCCAGCAGGCTGCTGCTGCCGGCCTTCTGGGCCTCGATCGACTGCTGGGTCACGGTTTCCTGGGACTGGGCCAGGCGCTTCTGGTTGATCAGGGTCTGCAGATCCTGGATTTCCTGCTCCAGACGCGCGGTCTTCTCCACCAGCAGGTCGTGCTGGCTGTTACCCAGGTCCTGCAGTTGGCTGTTGCCGGCCAGTTCCTGGCGGCGCAGCGGAATCAGGGCATTGAGCGCCGCCAGCTCGGCATTCAGCAGGTTGCGCTGGTCGCTGCTGAGCAGCTTGCCACCGTCCCTGCCGGCCTTGAGCGCGGCATTGATCTGCAGGATGCGGGTCTGGCTGTTGCTGATCTCGGCCTGGGCCCGCTCGGGGCGGGTCTGGGCGGTGATGATCAGGCTGTTGGCGTCCGAAAGGGCCTTTTGCAGGTCGCTCTGGTTGGTGCTGCGTTCGGCCAGCAACTGCTCCAGTTGGGCCACCGACATTGCCGCGTAGCGCTGCGCCACCGGCAGCACCTTGCTGGCCTTGAGGCGCACCAGTTCACGCTGGTTTTCGCTGGTCAGGCGTGGCGCATTGAGCAACTGCTGCTTGAGTTCGGCCAGGCGCCGCTCGTAGTCCTGCTTGTTGTTGAGCTGGTTCAGGGTGTTCTGCAACACCGTTTGCAGTGCCTTCTGATCGGCCTCCGGCAGCTTGCGCTCGGCGATCTTGTCCAGGCTTTGTTGCACCGCTTCGGTGCTGGGCGGGTCGCCGCCCTGTGCGGCGCCAACGGAAAGACTCAGGCCCAGCAGGGCAATGGCGAAAAGTTTCTGCAGGGTAGGCATAGAAGTCGGTCAGGCAATCAGGAAAAGGGGGAGCGCCATACTGGCGGCTGATGCGCTCCCGAGTTTAGAGGAAGAGTCCGGGGCCGGGGCGACTTCCTTCGGGGAATCTGACGCCCACCTTGCCGATCTTGTTCCCGTCCATCACCGCCACGGTCCAGATGGTGTTGTTCCATTCCACCTGGTCGCCGACCACCGGCGCGCCGCCGACCTTCTGGGCGATGAACGCCCCCAGCGGCATGTCCGCGTCCTGGCCGTCGAGCTTGAGCCCGTAGAGCGCCGACACCGCGCCCAGCTGGGCGTCGCCTTCGAGGACGAAGTCGCCGAAGAAGCGCAGGTCCAGGCCACGTTCCGGCGCCTGGCTGAAGAGTTTGCCCAGGGCCGGCAGGTTGTGTTCATGGCCGATCACGCACAGCAAGTCATCGGCTTCAAGCACGGTACTACCCGACGGATGGAGCAGTTGCTGGCCGCGAAACAGCGCGGCGATCCGCGTGCCCTCGGGCATCTTCAGTTCCCGCAGGGCGGCGCCGATGCACCATTTCTCCGCTCCCAGGCGGTAGACGAACATCTCCCATTCGCTGGTGACATGGACTTCCAGGGCCGACCGGGAGATCGGCGCCGGGTCCGGCGGCACCGTGACCTTCAGCCACTTGGCCACCCACGGCAGGCTGGTGCCCTGCACCAGCAGCGAGATCAGCACGATGAAGAACGCCAGGTTGAAGTACAGCTGGGCGTTGGGCAGCCCGGCCATCAACGGGAACACCGCGAGAATGATCGGCACCGCGCCGCGCAGGCCGACCCAGGAGATAAAGGCCTTTTCCCGGCCGTGGAAGGCCTTGAACGGCGCCAGGCCCACCAGCACCGACAGCGGCCGGGCGAACAGGATCATCCACAGCGCCAGGCCCAGGGCCGGCAGGGCGATGGGCAGCAGGTCGTGCGGGGTAACCAGCAGCCCCAGCACCAGGAACATGCCGATCTGTGCCAGCCAGGCCATGCCGTCGAGCATGTGCAGGATGCCGTGGCGGCTGCGCACCGGGCGGTTGCCGATCATCAGGCCGCACAGGTACACCGCCAGGAAGCCGCTGCCGTGCAGGGCGTTGGTCAGGGCAAAGACCACCAGACCGCCGGCGATCACCAGGATCGGGTACAGGCCGTTGGCCAGGTGGATGCGGTTGACCAGTTGCAGCATCAGCCAGCCGCCGCCCAGGCCGATCACCGCGCCGATGCCGAATTCGCGGATCAGGTCCCCCAGCAGGCCCCAGTGCAGGCCGGTGTGGCCGCTGGCGAGCATGTCGATCAGGGTCACGGTGAGAAACACCGCCATCGGATCGTTACTGCCGGACTCAATCTCCAGGCTGGCGGTGACCCGTTCGTTGAGGCCCTTGCCCCCCAGCAGCGAGAACACCGCCGCGGCGTCGGTGGAGCCGACGATGGCGCCGATCAGCAGGCCCTGGATCAGGTTGAGGTCGAACAGCCAGGCCGCGGCCATGCCGGTCAGCCCGGTGGTGATCAGCACCCCCACCGTGGCCAGGGACAGCGCCGGCCACAGGGCCACGCGGAAACTCGCGACCCGGGTGCGCAGGCCGCCGTCCAGCAGGATCACGGCCAGGGCCAGGTTGCCCACCAGGTAGGCGGTCGGGTAGTTGTTGAAGATGATGCCGCCGCCGTCGACCCCGGCGGTCATGCCCACGGCGAGGATGATCACCAGGATCGGGATGCCCAGGCGCGACGAAAGTGAGCTCACCAGAATGCTCGCACCTACCAGCAACGCGCCGATCAAGAACAGGCTGTTGATGGTCGTCGCATTCAAAGGCAGTACTCCAGGGTGTAAAAGGCGGGCGCAAACTGACCATGCAGTCTGCGTGCCAGCGATTCTAACCTGTTGAAATGTGCCGCTGTCAAAAAGCTTTCAATGACCGCGGCCGACCCGGCGCAACAGCTGTGCGCCGGGGCTTTGCCGAGCCTGGTCCGGCGCTTCAAAGGCTGAAGCGCGCCACCAGGCTGTTGAGGTCAACGGCCAGGCGCGACAGCTCGTTGCTGGCTGCACTGGTCTGGTTGGCACCGGTGGCCGACTGCACCGACAAGTCGCGGATGTTGACCAGGTTGCGGTCCACTTCCCGGGCCACTTGGGCCTGTTCCTCGGCGGCGCTGGCGATCACCAGGTTGCGTTCGTTGATCTCGATGATGGCGCTGTTGATGGTGTCCAGGGACAGGCCGGCGCCACGGGCGATGTTCAAGGTCGATTCGGCGCGTTCGGTGCTGTTGCGCATCGAGTCCACGGCATGCTCGGTGCCGCTCTGGATGCTGCCGATCATGCGTTCGATTTCGCTGGTGGACTGTTGGGTGCGATGGGCCAGGGCTCGCACTTCGTCGGCGACCACGGCAAAGCCGCGACCGGCTTCACCGGCCCGGGCGGCCTCGATGGCCGCGTTGAGGGCCAGCAGGTTGGTCTGGTCGGCCAGGCCGCGGATCACGTCCAGTACCTTGCCGATGTCCCGGGATTCGTTGGCCAGGTCGCCGATCAGGCTGGCGGTGCTCTGTACATCGGAGCTCATGCGTTCGATGGCCGCGACGGTTTCCTGCACCAGGTCGCGGCCATCGCCGGCCGAGGTGGTGGCGTTCTTCGAGGCTTCGGAGGTGCTGACGGCGTTGCGCGCCACTTCTTCCACGGCGCTGGTCATTTCATTGACTGCCGTTGCGGCTTGCTCGATCTCGTTGTTCTGCTGGGTCAGGCCGCGGGCGCTTTCCTCGGTGACGCTGTTGAGCTCTTCGGCTGCCGAGGCCAACTGGGTGGCGGAGCCGGAGATGCGTTGCAGGGTGTCGCGCAGTTTTTCCTGCATCTTGGCCATGGCCTGCAACAGGCGCCCGGCCTCGTCGCTGCCGTCGACCCGGATCGGCCGGGTCAGGTTGCCTTCGGCGATCTCTTCGGCGGCGCTCAGGGCGTTGGCGATCGGCAAGGTGATGCTGCGGGTCAGCAGCCAGGCGAACAGCAGGGTCAGGGCGGTGGCCAGCACCAGCAGCGTCACCACCAGGGTGAAGGCCGAGGAGTACTGCTCGGCGGCTTGCTGGTTGGTGTCCAGGGTCTGCTGGGTGTTGATCTCTAGCAGGCGGTTGAGCACGGTGTTCATGGCTTCGGAGTTGTTCAGCAGGTCGGTGTTGAGCAGGTTGCGCAACTCGTCCACCTGATTGCTGCGCGACAGGCTCTTCATCCGCTCTTCGATCTGCCGGTACTGGCCCAGCAGCTGCACGTACTGGTCGTAGGCGGCTTTTTCCGCCGGGCTGCTGATCAGCTTTTCATAGGTGGTCTGGGCCGTGCGGATCTGCTGGTTGCGCATATCCAGCAGTTCCACGGTCTTTTGCTGGACATCCGGCTCGCGGTTGACCAGCAAACGGTAGGACAGCACCCGCAGGCGCAGGGTCAGCTGGGTGAACTCATCGAGGCTCTTGATGCTCGGCACGCTGCTCCGGGTGATGTCCTCGGCGGCACCGCGGATCTTGCTCATCTGGTTCAGGGCGAACACTCCCAGGATCAGCATCAAGCCGCCGATCATGGCAAAGCCGAGGAAGGCCCGCGGAGCGATATTCATATTGCGAAGGGACATGGTAGGTACCAAAGAAGGCGCATCCGTGCGGGGCTTGAGACTGATCTACCGTGACTTATCGGTCGTACGACTAAAGTCTTGAGTCTTGCCGCGGATTTAGCCGCTTGGTTGCGCCCCGTCCCGGGGGCGCCTACCACCGGCGATGCCGGCACCAGCCCCGCAATAGAGAGCTGGAGCCGGGCAGGCAGGCGGTTTTACAGCTGGAACCGGGTCACCAGATTGTTCAGATCGACGGCCAGGACCGACAACTCGCTGCTGGCGGAACGGGTCTGGTTGGCCCCGGTGGTGGATTGCACCGACAGGTCGCGGATGTTCACCAGGTTGCGGTCCACTTCCCGGGCCACCTGGGCCTGTTCTTCGGCGGCGCTGGCGATCACCAGGTTGCGTTCGTTGATCTGGATGATGGCGCTGTTGATGGTGTCCAGGGACAGGCCGGCGCCACGGGCGATGTTCAGGGTCGATTCGGCGCGCTCGGTGCTGTTGCGCATCGAGTTCACGGCATGCTCGGTGCCGCTCTGGATGCTGCCGATCATGCGTTCGATTTCGCTGGTGGACTGCTGGGTACGGTGGGCCAGGGCGCGGACCTCGTCGGCGACCACGGCAAAGCCGCGACCGGCTTCACCGGCCCGGGCGGCCTCGATGGCCGCGTTGAGGGCCAGCAGGTTGGTCTGATCGGCCAGGCCGCGGATCACGTCCAGCACCTTGCCGATGTCCCGGGACTCGTTGGCCAGGTCGCCAATCAGGCTGGCGGTGCTTTGCACGTCGCCGGTCATGCGTTCGATGGCGGCGACGGTTTCCTGAACCATGTCCCGTCCGTCGCCGGCGGACTGGGTGGCGTTCTGCGAGGCTTCAGAAGTGCTGACGGCATTGCGTGCCACTTCTTCCACGGCGCTGGTCATTTCATTGACCGCGGTGGCGGCCTGTTCGATTTCGTTGTTCTGCTGGGTCAGGCCGCGGGCGCTTTCGTCGGTGACGCTGTTGAGCTCCTCGGCCGCCGAGGCCAGCTGGCCGGCGGAGGCGGTAATGCGTTGCAGGGTGTCGCGCAGTTTTTCCTGCATGGTGAGCATGGCCTGCAACAGGCGGCCGGCTTCGTCCCGGGCATCGACGCGGATCGGTTGGCTCAGGTTGCCTTCGGCAATGGTTTCGGCCGCATGCAGGGCATTGGCGATCGGCAGGGTAATGCTGCGAATCAGGCGCCAGGCGAACAGCAGGGTCAGGGCGCTGGCCAGCACCAGCAGGGTCACCACCAGATTGACGGCGGTGCGGTATTGCGCGGCGGCCTCCTGATCGGCGGTGCTGGAGTACTGGGTGTTGATCTGCACCAGTTGGTTGAGGGTCGCGCTGATCTTCTCGGCGCTGTCCATCAGTTCGTGGTTCAGCAGTTTTTGCATGCTGTCGAGCTGATTGTCGTGCGAAAGCTCGATCAGTTGCTGTTCCAGCTGGCGATGATGGGTCAGCAGCTCGACATACTGATCGTAAACGGCCTGCTCGTCCGGGCTGCTGATCAGGGGCAGGTACTGGGTCCGGGTTTCGTCGATTTTCCGATTGCGCTCGTTGATGGCGTTCAGGGTCTGCTGCTGCTCCTGGGGATCGCGGTTGAGCAGCAATCGATAGGCCTGGACCCGCAGGCGCAGGCTCAGTTGGGTGAAGTCGTCGACGCTCTTGATGCTGGGGAGGGTGTCCTGGGTGATGCGTTCGGTCGCCGCGCGGATCTTGCTCATCTGGTTCAGGGCAAAGATCCCCAGAAACAGCATCAGGCAACCTATCAGGGCAAAGCCGAGGAATGCCCTCGGAGCGATATTCAGGGTACGCAGGGACATTGAACCTACCTCGGATGTGCGCGGCTTGCGCGTGTGGGGCTGGGAAGTACCTGTGCTATCGCGTTGAAAAAGTGCTTCTTGAATCGTCAGGAGCAGTTTCAGAAAAATCTGAGTGCTCGTTGGGAAATGTCAGAAAAGTCCTGATCGACCGACGGAGTGTCAGGAACCCAGGGGACGAATGACAGTCTCTAGCAGCTCTCGCGGAAGGGTCATCGCCAGTAAAATCAAGGCCTTGCGCCCGGATAGCCCTGGTATCCGAGGTGACTTTTCTTTATCGTACGCGCCCTTTGCAAAAAGCCTGGAAGATCAAAATGTTGGAAGCATCCCTCAGCCAATTGGAACAGCTGGTCAGCGACCTGGTGCTACAGAACCAGGAGCTGCTTGGCACGAACGCAGCCCTCAAGGAACAACTGAGCCAGGCCAAGGATGAAAACGAAAGCCTGCAACTGAGCCTGATGGAGCAGGAAGAGAAACAAGGCGCGACCGCCGCCCGTATCCAGGCCCTGGTTGAGCGCGTCAGCGCAGGTCCGGTCACCCCATGAGGCACCCTATCGATGGGGTCAAGGTGATCTCGATCCTGGGCGAGGATTACTCGATCAAGGCCCCGGCCGGCGAGGAGCAGACCCTCATGGACGCCGCGCTGATGCTCAAGGCGGCCCTGGCCGACACCAAGCGCAAATACCCGACGCTGATCGGCGAGCGCCTGCTGGTGCTGGCGGCGATGAACCTGTGTTCGCAGCAGATCGAAATGAAAAAACAGCATGCCCAGGAGCTGGAGCGCTATCAGGAGCAGGTGAGCGCCACCGTCGAGGTGATCGCCAAGACCATTCAACAGAATTGATGGAAGTGCACACAGCCTGCGGGTGATGGGTTGGACAAGCAGAGTCATTGTTTGTATACAACCTTCCGCGGCTGGCGCGGTATCTCAGCCTCTTATAACCATAAGAAAGAGGTGTTCCATGCAATTCTGGCGACGCAGTATTCAATGGCAGCTGATCCTCAGCATGGGATCGGCCCTGCTGGTCAGCCTGCTGGTGGTAGTAGCCATCTACACGGTACTGATCAATCACCTGACCCAGAACTACCTGGTGGACAGGGCGCTACCTTCGAGCATCGAAGCCATGCGCAACGATATCGAGCGCATTCTCACCCAGCCGCTGACCGCCGCCCGCGACCTGGCCGGCAATGGCATGCTGCGCGACTGGCTGGCGGCGGGCGAAGACCCGGCCCAGGCGCCGCAGTACATCAGCTACCTGGAAGATATCCGCGCCGAGAACCAGGCCTTCACCACCATGATGGCCAGCCCGCTCAGCCATCATTATTACAACCAGAAAGGCCTGGACCGGACCCTCAGTCGGGATAACCCCAAGGACGTCTGGTTCTATCGCTTCATCGACGGCGGCAAGCCGCGGGTGCTGAACATCGATATCGACGTTGCCAGCGGCGAGCTGGCGCTGTTCATCAACTACCGGGTCGAGAAAGACGGTGAGCTGGTGGGCGTCACCGGCCTGGGCTTGCGCATGACCGAGCTATCCAGGCTGATTCACGACTACAGCTTTGGCGAGCGCGGCCGGGTGTTCCTGGTGCGCAGCGATGGTTTGATCCAGGTGCATCCGGACGCCGAGTTCAGTGGCAAGCGACAGTTGTCCGAGCAGATCGGCGCGACCGCCGCCGAGGCGCTGATGGGGCATGAAGGCCTGACCAGCACTCATTTCCAGCGCGACGACGAAGATTACCTGGCCCTGAGCCTGCCCCTGCGCGGCTTTGGCTGGAGCCTGGTGGCCGAGGTGCCGCAGGCGCAGATCTACGCCGAGGCGCACCGCGCGATCTGGCTCACCAGCCTGATCGGCCTGGGCATTGCCGCGGTCTGCCTGGTGCTGGTGGTGCTGCTGGCCCGCGGCTTGGTGCGTCCGGTCCGGCAAGTGACCGAGGGGCTGGTGGCCATCGGCAGCGGCGGCGGTGACCTGACCCTGCGCCTGGACGCCAGCCGCGCCGACGAACTGGGGGACCTGGCCCGGGGGTTCAACCGCTTCCTCGACAGCCAGCGCGGCATGATCGGCGAGGTGCTGGCCACCACCGAACGCCTGCGTTCCTCGGTGCGCCAGGTGGCGGCGGTGGTGGAGAACACCGCCGAGCGCTCCGGACAGCAACAGGAGATGACCGACACGGTGGCCACCGCGGTGCACCAGATGGGCCTGACGGTCCAGGACATTGCGCGCAATGCAGGGCAGGCGGCGGACGCTTCCCAGGCGGCTCGGGATGAAGCCCAGCAGGCCCAGGAAGTGGTGGGCGGTTCGATCCGGCATATCGAGAGCATGTCCGGGGAAATCGCGCTGGCCGCAGGCGCCGTGGGCGAGCTGGCGGAACAGGTGGCCTCCATCGATCAGGTACTGGCGGTGATTCGCGGGGTTTCCGAACAGACCAACCTGCTGGCCCTCAATGCCGCCATCGAAGCGGCCCGGGCTGGCGACATGGGTCGCGGCTTTGCCGTGGTTGCCGATGAAGTGCGCACCCTGGCCCAGCGTACTCAGGCCTCCACCGATGAAATCCAGCAGATGATCCAGAGCCTTAAGCAAGGGGCGGAGAACGCGGTGACCTCGATGCATGCCGGGCAGACCGCGACGGGCACCGGTGTTGAATCCAGCCAGCGTACCGGCGCCTCGCTGACCGCGATCACCGGGCAAGTGGAGCGCATCAGCGACATGAATCAGCAAGTGGCCACGGCCACGGAGCAGCAGTCGGCGGTGACCGAAGAGATCAACCGCACGGTGCGGGGGATTTCCGATCTGGCCCGGGCCACGGCGGGCGAAGTGCATGGCTGTCGTGAAGATTGCCGGACCCTGCAGCGCCTGGCCGAGGATCTGGTGCGCCAGGTGGGCGGCTTCAAGCTGCACTGACCGCCAGAGGCGCGGGCCTGCCAGCGAACCGCATGCTGCAGTGTGCCAGGCCCGCCGCTTTCGCCGGCAAGCCGGCTCCTACGGGTGGGGGTGAACCTTCCGGTAGGAGCTGGCTTGCCAGCGAACCGCGCGCTGCGGTGTATCAGGAGGGACGCTTTCGCCGGCAAGCCGGCTCCTACGGGTGTGGTGTGAACCTTCTGGTAGGAGCTGGCTTGCCAGCGAACCGCGCGCTGCGGTGTGTCAGGAGGGACGCTTTCGCCGGCAAGCCGGCTCCTACGGGTGTGGTGTGAACCTTCTGGTAGGAGCTGGCTTGCCAGCGAATAGCGCGCGGTATGTCAGGCCGCCTCGGCCTCAGAACCAGGCGTCCTGCATCTCCAGGCAGGTGGCGTCCCGCGCTTCCAGCAGGGTCAGTTCATGCTGGCAGGCCGGCACTTCCCAGGTCAGGAAGTAGCGTGCGGCCTGCAACTTGCCCCGATAGAAATCCCGATCCGCCGCCACGTCGCGGGCCAGTCCTTCCTCGGCCCTGATGGCTTGCTCCAGCCAGCGCCAACCGACCACCGCGTGGCCGAACACCTTCAGATACAGCGCCGAGTTGGCCAGGGTCGCCGTGACCTTGCCACTGGCCAGGTCCCCCAGCAGACCCAGGGTCACGCTCTGCAAGCGCGACACCAGTTGCTCCAGAGGCTGACGCAGGGCATCCAGCGACGGATGGGCGCGGGCCCGCTCGCCCGTCTCGGCGATCAGGCGGATCAGGCGCTTGAGCCCGGCACCGCCGTTCTGCGCCAGCTTGCGTCCCAGCAGGTCGAGGGACTGGATGCCGTGGGTGCCTTCATGGATCGGGTTCAGGCGGTTATCGCGGTAGTACTGCTCCACCGGGTATTCCCGGGTATAGCCGTGGCCGCCGAGGATCTGGATCGCCAGCTCGTTGGCCTTGAGGCAGAACTCCGACGGCCAGGATTTGACGATCGGGGTCAGCAGGTCCAGCAATTCATGGGCCTGCCGGCGCTCGGCCTCGTCGGCCAGGGTGGTGGTGTCGTCGAACAGCCGCGCCGCATACAGCCCCAGGTCGAAGGCGCCTTCGACGTAGGCCTTCTGGGTCAGCAGCATGCGCCTGACATCGGCGTGCTGGATGATCGATACCGGCGCGGTGCTCGGGTCCTTGCTGTCCGGCAGGCGACCTTGCGGGCGTTCGCGGGCGTATTCCAGGGAATACAGATAGCCGGCATAACCGAGCATCACCGCGCCCATGCCGACGCCGATCCGTGCCTCGTTCATCATCTGGAACATGTAGCTCAGGCCCTGGTGCGGCTGGCCCACCAAATAGCCGACGCAGTGGCCGTTATCGCCGAAGTTCAGCGCGGTGGAGGTGGTGCCGCGCCAGCCCATCTTGTGGAACAGCCCGGCCAGCAGCACGTCGTTGCGCGGCCCCAGGCTGCCGTCGTCGTTGACCAGGAACTTGGGCACGATAAACAGCGAAATGCCCTTCACCCCGGGGGGCGCGTCCGGCAGCTTGGCCAGGACCATGTGCACGATGTTTTCCGACAGCGGATGGTCGCCGCCGGAGATGAAGATCTTGTTGCCCTTGAGCCGGTAGCTGCCGTCGGCAGCCGGTTTGGCACGGGTGCGGATATCGGCCAGCGAGGAGCCGGCATGGGGCTCGGTCAGGGCCATGGTGCCGAAGAAGCGCCCGTCGATCATCGGCTGCAGGAAGCGTTGTTTCTGCTCCTGGGTGCCGAAGCTCTCGATCAGGTTGGCCGCGCCCATGGTCAGGAACGGATAGGAGGTTGTGGCCGCGTTAGCTGCCTGAAAGTGCGCGAAACAGGCCTGGGACAACAGGGTTGGCAACTGCATGCCGCCGGCCTCGAAACTGCGGGCTGCATTGAGAAAGCCAGCCTCAAGGAAGGCATCCACCGCCGGTTTCACTTCAGGAATCAGCCTCGCCTGGCCGTCTTCGTAGCGTGGTTCGTTCTCATCGCCCTTGCGGTTGTGCGGGGCAAAGTACTTCTCGGCGATGCTGCGCGCGGTGCCGATGGCGGCGTCGAAGGTTTCGCGATTGTGCTCGGCAAACCGCTCGCGCTGAGTCAGGCCCTCGGCGTCGAGCACCTCGTACAGCTCAAAGGCCAGATTGCGGGAACTGAGCAGCGTCTCGGACATGGCGGCATACCTGTGGGATAGGGAATGGGCCGAGTCTAGTCGCGTGAATAAACGCTGAATAGCAAGATTGATTTCGGTGATGAAAAGCCCAAAAAACCTCGATAGGCGTCGGCTTCTGCAGGAGCGGGCTTGCCCGCGAAGGCTTCATGGGAGGGCGATGCAGGGCTCAAGGGCCTCTTCGCCGGCAAGCCGGCTCCTACAGAGGACGGGCAAAAAAATGGGCGCCGGTCAGGGCGCCCATCGATGCAGCAGAACCTTCGGCGATCAGCCGATGGTCATCAGGCTGGCGTTGCCGCCGGCCGCCGCGGTGTTGACGCTCAGGGCGCGCTCGATCACCAGGCGCTCCAGGGCAATCGCCGTCTCGCCCTGGGACAGGCCCTGGACGCCGACGATGGCGCCGGCGCGCTGGGCTACTTGCTGGCAAACGCCGCGCAGTTGGTCCGAGTCGCCATGATGCAGGACCGCGTCGAATACCACTTCGTCCTTGGTCCAGTCGGCCACACGCTGGATGCGTGCCTGCACGTCCTTCGGCAGACGGGCGAACAATGCCTTGCCGAGGTCGCTTTCGGGCCACACCGCCGAACCGCCAACCGCCAGCACCGCCGCCAGTTGGGCCAGCAGATCGCCTTCGATTTCCGCCAGGCACAGCACGTGCTCGCGAGGCAGGATCGCATAGCTGTTGCGTTCGCCGGTCGGGCCGGTCAGTTGGCGGGTGATGCCGCTTTGCGACTGGCCGGCGAACTGTTTGCACAGGGTCGCCAGTTCCGCCAGCTTGTTGCTCTCGGCCCAGGCTTGCAGGGCATTGAGCGGCTTGCCGAGGGCTTCGCGCAGGCGCAGGTCCGGGGCGTTCTCGGCATCGGCACGGGCGAAGGACTGCTCGATGGCGTCCACTGGACGGGTCGACAGCAGGCGGTACAGGTACAGCGGGCCGCCGGCTTTCGGGCCGGTGCCCGACAGGCCTTCGCCGCCGAACGGCTGCACGCCGACCACGGCACCGACGATGTTGCGGTTGACGTAGACGTTACCGGCGTGGACGTTGTCCACCACCTTGGCGATGGTTTCGTCGATCCGGGTGTGCACACCCAGGGTCAGGCCATAGCCGGAAGCATTGATCTGGGCGATCAGCTGGTCGATGTCCTTGCGCTTGTAGCGCACCACGTGCAGCACCGGACCGAAGATCTCGCGTTGCAGCTCGTCGAAGCTTTCCAGCTCGATCAGGGTCGGCATGACAAAGGTGCCGCGCTTGCATTCTTCGCTGTCGGCAATGGCCATCTGGTACACGCTGCGACCTTTGTCGCGCATGGCCTGGATGTGCTTCTCGATGCCAGCCTTGGCTTCGGCGTCGATCACCGGGCCGATGTCCACCGACAGGCGCTCCGGGTTGCCCAGGCGGCTTTCGGCCATGGCGCCCTTGAGCATTTCGATCACGCGGTCGGCGGAATCTTCCTGCAGGCACAGCACGCGCAGGGCCGAGCAACGCTGGCCGGCGCTGTCGAAGGCCGAGGACACCACGTCGATGACCACTTGTTCGGTCAGGGCCGAGGAGTCGACGATCATTGCGTTCTGGCCGCCGGTTTCAGCGATCAGCGGGATCGGCCGGCCCTGGTTGTCCAGGCGCCCGGCGATGTTGCGTTGCAGCAGGCGCGCGACTTCGGTGGAACCGGTGAACATCACGCCCTTGACGCGTTCGTCACCCACCAGGCGGGCACCGACGCTTTCGCCCTGGCCCGGCAGCAGTTGCAGCACGCCTTCGGGAATCCCGGCTTCCAGCAGCAGGCGCACGGCCTGGGCCGCCACCAGCGGAGTCTGTTCGGCCGGCTTGGCCAGTACCGGGTTGCCGGCGGCCAGGGCGGCGGCCACCTGGCCACTGAAGATCGCCAGCGGGAAGTTCCACGGGCTGATGCACACCACGGGGCCCAGCGGACGATGGGCGTCGTTGCTAAAGTCGTTGCGTGCCTGCACCGCGTAGTAACGCAGGAAGTCCACGGCTTCACGCACTTCGGCGATGGCGTTGGCGAAGGTCTTGCCGGCCTCGCGAGCCAGCAGGCCCATTAGTGGCTGGATCTCGCCTTCCATCAGGTCGGCGGCGCGTTCGAGGATCGCGGCGCGTTCGGCCGGCGGCGTGGCCTGCCAGATCGGCGCGGCATTCAGGGCGCACTGGATGGCGTTGTCGACATCTTCGACCGTGGCTTCCTGAACGTGGCCCACCACATCGCGATGGTCCGACGGGTTGAGGACCGGCGCCGGGGTTTCGTTGCTGGCGGCGCAACCGAGCATCGGCGCGGCTTTCCAGTGGTTGTGGGCGGTGGCCAGCAGCGCGCAGGACAGCGATGCCAGGCGGTGTTCGTTGGCCATGTCGATGCCCGCGGAGTTGGCGCGTTCGCTGCCATACAGGTCACGCGGCAGCGGAATGCGCGGGTGCGGCAGGCCGAAGCCGCCTTCCAGGGTGGCCATCTGCTCGATCTGCGCCACCGGGTCGGCCACCAGTTCCTGGATCGAGATCGACTGGTCGGCAATACGGTTGACGAACGAGGTGTTGGCGCCGTTTTCCAGCAGGCGGCGAACCAGGTAGGCCAGCAGGGTTTCGTGGGTGCCGACCGGTGCGTACACGCGGCACGGACGGTTCAGCTTGCCATCGGCGACCTTGCCCACCACTTGCTCGTACAGCGGTTCGCCCATGCCGTGCAGGCACTGGAACTCGTACTGGCCGGGGTAATAGTTCTGACCGGCAATGTGGTAGATCGCGGACAGGGTGTGGGCGTTGTGGGTGGCGAACTGCGGGTAGATGACTTCCGGCACCGACAGCAGCTTGCGTGCGCAGGCAATGTAGGAAACGTCGGTGTACACCTTGCGGGTGTAGACCGGATAGCCTTCCAGGCCTTCGACCTGGGCGCGCTTGATCTCGCTGTCCCAGTAGGCGCCCTTCACCAGGCGGATCATCAGGCGGTGACGGCTGCGGCGGGCCAGATCGATCACGTAGTCGATCACGTATGGGCAGCGCTTCTGGTAGGCCTGGATCACGAAGCCGATACCGTTCCAGCCGGTCAGCTGCGGCTCGAAGCACAGGCGCTCCAGCAGGTCCAGGGACAGCTCCAGGCGGTCGGCTTCCTCGGCGTCGATGTTCAGGCCGATGTCGTACTGCTTGGCCAGCAGGGTCAGGGACAGCAGGCGCGGGTACAGCTCTTCCATCACGCGCTCGTACTGGGCGCGGCTGTAGCGCGGGTGCAGGGCCGAGAGCTTGATCGAGATGCCCGGGCCTTCATAGATGCCGCGGCCGTGGGAGGCCTTGCCAATGGAATGGATGGCCTGCTCGTAGGAGGCGAGGTATTTCTGCGCGTCGTGCTCGGTCAGTGCCGCTTCGCCGAGCATGTCGTAGGAATAGCGGAAGCCCTTGGCTTCGAACTTGCTGGCGTTGGCCAGGGCTTCGGCGATGGTTTCGCCGGTGACGAACTGCTCGCCCATCAGGCGCATGGCCATGTCCACGCCCTTGCGGATCATCGGCTCGCCGCTCTTGCCGATGATGCGGCTCAGGGAGGAGGTCAGTCCGGCCTCGTTGTGAGTCGACACCAGCTTGCCGGTGAGCAACAGGCCCCAGGTGGCGGCGTTGACGAACAGCGACGGGCTGTTGCCCAGGTGCGGCTGCCAGTTGCCGGTGCTGATCTTGTCGCGGATCAGCGCGTCACGGGTGCCCTTGTCGGGGATGCGCAGCAGGGCTTCGGCCAGGCACATCAGGGCCACGCCTTCCTGGGACGACAGGGAGAATTCCTGCAGCAGGCCCTGGACGATCCCGGCACGGCCGCCGGCGCTCTTCTGGTTGCGCAGCTTCTCGGCGATCGAGGCGGCCAGCTTGTTCGCGGCTTCGGCGGTGGCGGCCGGCAGGCGCGCCTGCTCCAGCAGCATTGGCACCACTTCCGGCTCCGGACGCCGGTAGGCGGCGGTGATCGAGGCGCGCAGTACCGATTGCGGGAGGATGCTCTCGGCAAATTCGAGGAAGCATTGATGAGCGTGATCGGTCTGCACCTCGCCGGCGTCATCGCCGTCTTTGGCGGTGACACTGCTCAGCTCGGACAGGGTTGCACCACCCTCGAGTTTTTCCAGGTAATTGAAAATCGCCTGCTTGATCAGCCAGTGCGGCGTACGATCGATCGAGGCCGCGGCGGCCTTGAGGCGCTCGCGGGTTGGGTCGTCGAGTTTGACCCCGAGGGTGGTGGTAGCCATATTTTTATCCTCATGTTTGCCACGCACGTGTGGCATCAGCTGGCGGCAAGATTATCCGTGCGCCGAAATAGGTGCAACCGGGTGCAACCCATTTTCAGACGGAAAAAACCGCAGCTTGTCAGGAATAAAATTCCTGCCTGATCCGCCCTGCCTCCTGATGGTGCATTTACTTCTGAAAAATCGCTTTCTTGCTCCAAAAAGGGGCAAAAGCGTCGTCGGTGGCCGATTATTCGACAAGGTGCAACTTAAACGCCGCAAATTGGTTGCACCTTGTTCATTTTGTTGCATAGGATTCGCGCCCAAGGTGCAACCGCCCCCCTTTTCGGGGTGGTTCATCGGCTGATGGCTTTCCTGGGGAAACATCAGTCATAAATGCGCGGCTCGCCTGACCGTCTGCCAAATACCATCGTTTGGCGGCGGCGGGCAGTGACCGCCGCACCATAAAAACAAAGCCAGGGCGTAACTCAATGAGTGCAAGCAATCCCACCCTGATCACCTTCGTGATCTACATCGCAGCAATGGTGCTGATCGGTTTCATGGCCTATCGCTCCACCAACAACCTTTCCGACTACATTCTGGGCGGCCGTAGCCTGGGCAGCGTGGTGACCGCGCTTTCCGCCGGTGCTTCCGACATGAGTGGCTGGTTGCTGATGGGCCTGCCGGGCGCCATCTACATGTCTGGTCTGTCGGAAAGCTGGATCGCCATCGGCCTGATCGTCGGCGCCTACCTGAACTGGCTGTTCGTGGCCGGTCGCCTGCGGGTACAGACCGAGCACAACGGCGATGCCCTGACCCTGCCGGACTACTTCTCCAGCCGTTTCGAAGACAAGAGCGGCCTGCTGCGGATCATCTCGGCGGTGGTGATCCTGGTGTTCTTCACCATCTATTGCGCCTCCGGCATCGTTGCCGGCGCCCGTCTGTTCGAAAGCACCTTCGGCATGCCTTACGAGACAGCCCTGTGGGCCGGCGCGGCCGCGACCATTGCTTACACCTTTGTCGGTGGTTTCCTGGCGGTGAGCTGGACAGATACCGTACAAGCCACCCTGATGATCTTCGCCCTGCTGCTGACCCCGATCATCGTGCTGCTGGCCACCGGTGGCGTCGATACCACCTTCCTGGCTATCGAGGCTCAAGATCCGACCAACTTCGACATGCTCAAGAACACCACCTTCATCGGCGTGATCTCGCTGATGGGCTGGGGCCTGGGCTACTTCGGCCAGCCGCACATCCTGGCGCGCTTCATGGCGGCGGACTCGGTGAAGTCGATCGCCAACGCGCGTCGCATCTCCATGACCTGGATGATCCTGTGCCTGGGCGGCACCGTGGCCGTGGGCTTCTTCGGCATCGCCTACTTCTCGGCGCATCCGGACGTGGCCGGCCCTGTGAGCGAAAACCCTGAGCGGGTGTTCATCGAACTGGCCAAGCTGCTGTTCAACCCGTGGATTGCCGGTGTACTGCTGTCGGCCATCCTGGCGGCGGTGATGAGTACCCTGAGCTGCCAGCTGCTGGTGTGCTCCAGCGCCCTGACCGAAGACTTCTACAAGGCATTCCTGCGTAAGCACGCCTCGCAGCTGGAACTGGTATGGGTCGGTCGTGCCATGGTGCTGGTGGTGGCATTGATCGCCATCGCCATGGCGGCCAACCCGGAAAACCGCGTACTGGGCCTGGTGAGCTACGCCTGGGCCGGTTTCGGCGCCGCCTTCGGTCCTGTGGTGTTGATCTCGGTGATGTGGAAAGGCATGACCCGCAACGGCGCGCTGGCCGGCATCATCGTCGGTGCCGTCACCGTGATCCTGTGGAAGCACTTCGCTCTGCTGGGCCTGTACGAAATCATCCCGGGCTTCATCTTCGCCAGCCTGGCGATCCTGCTGGTGAGCAAGATGGGCACGCCGACCGCTGGCATGGTTCAGCGTTTCGAAGCGGCCGAGAAGGACTTCAAGCTCAACCACTGAGTGCGAATGCCTGGCCCTGACTTCCCAGGGCGCTGAACAACGGCCCGCTGCGTTACCGCAGCGGGCCGCTTTTTTTGCGCTTCGGCTAGCCGCTGGCGTGGCCTCGCCGTGGCTCTGCGGTGCAGAGGGTCAGTGCAGCTCGGCGTCGGGCTGGTTGAGGAAGATCAGCACCCCCAGGATCGCCATGTAGAACTTGAAGGCGGCGTCCTGGCCGTTCCAGACCTTGGACTGCCACATCATGAACCACTCGCCGCCCACCACCATGAAGCCGAAGAACCAGACACAGAAGCCCAGGCAGAAACCGGCAATCGCCCAGCCCTTGGAGCGGTTGAAGTAGCTGGCGACGCCGTGCCGTGCCAGCCACAGGCGCAGCGCGCCGACCACCAGCAGCACCCCGGTCAGGGCTTCGCCGCCGATGATCAGCCAGTAACCGAGATTCCACAGCAGCGGCAGGGTCACGGCGCGGTCGGTGGCGGTGTTGTCGGGGAACACGCTGTCCATGCTCAGCACATGCTGGACAAAGGCGAAGTTGGAGCCGTAGTCGCTGATGTTGTTGTAGGCCACCAGCAGCGCGAAGGCCGCGACAGCCAGGGTCATGGTGATCTTTACGTAACGCACAATCATGGTTGAGTCCTTTGCGGGTAAGGGAGGGTCCTGGGGGCTGTTGGGGGGAGGGCGCGTCGGTGCCGACGCGAATGAGTTCGGGGCAAGGGCCCGCCAGCCTCAGGCGGCGGGCCCAGGGCTCAGGCCTGGCGCAGCGCCTGATCGAGGTCTTCGAGCAGGTCTTCGATGGCTTCGATGCCCACCGAGAGACGGATCATCTCCGGCTTGACCCCGGCCTTGGCCTGCTCTTCTTCGTTCATCTGCCTGTGGGTGGTGGAGGCCGGGTGGCAGGCCAGGGACTTGGCGTCGCCGATGTTCACCAGGCGCTTGAAGATCTGCAGGGCGTCATAGAATCGCACGCCCGCGGCGTAGCCGCCCTTGAGGCCGAAGGAGAGGATCGCCGACGGCTTGCCCTGCATGTACTTGCGCGCCAGTTCATGGTGCGGGTGATCGGGCAGGCCGGCGTAGCTGACCCAGGCCACCAGCGGGTGGTCCTTGAGAAACTGCGCGACCTTGATGGCGTTATCGGTATGGCGCTCCATGCGCAGGGCCAGGGTTTCCAGGCCTTGCAGCAGCAGGAAGGCGTTCATCGGCGCCAGCGCCGCGCCGGTGTTGCGCAACGGCACGGTGCGGGCCCGGGCGATAAAGGCCGCCGGGCCGAATTTCTCGGTGTAGACCACGCCGTGGTAGGCCGGCTCCGGGGTATTGAGGCTGGCGAACTTCTGCGGATGCTCGGCCCAGGGGAAGTTGCCGCTGTCGACGATCACCCCGCCCAGGGAGTTGCCGTGGCCGCCGACGTACTTGGTCACCGAATGCACCACGATGTCGGCGCCGAACTGGATCGGCTTGCACAGGATCGGCGTGGCCACGGTGTTGTCCACCATCAGCGGCACGTTGCGGGCGTGGGCGGCCTGGGCCAGGCCCTCGATGTCGACGATATTGCCCGCCGGGTTGCCGATGCTTTCGCAGTACACCAGTTTGGTCTTGTCGTCGATCAGCTCGGCGATGGCGGCAGGGGAATCGTCCCGGGCGAAGCGCACTTCGACGCCGAAGCTCGGCAGCAGGTGGGCGAACAGGGTGTAGGTGCCGCCGTACAGCTGTGGCGTCGAGACGACGTTGTCGCCGGCCTGGGTCAGGGTCTGGATCGCGTAGTGGATCGCGGCGCTGCCAGCGGCCACCGCCAGCCCGGCGATCCCGCCTTCCAGGGCGGCGATGCGCTGTTCCAGCACATCGTTGGTGGGGTTCATGATGCGGGTGTAGATGTTGCCGGGCACATCCAGGTTGAACAGGTCGGCACCGTGCTGGGCGTTGTCGAACTCGAAGGCGACGTTCTGATAGATGGGCACGGCCACGGCCTTGGTGGTCGGGTCCGACTTGAATCCATGGTGCAGCGCAATCGTTGCGTCTTTCATAAATCCTCGACTCAGCATTCATCCATTATTGAGTGCAGCAGTCAGTGGTCCCGTGTGTCTGAGTCGCCAGCAACCGCTTGCTGTATCCGCCGCTCGGTGGCGGGCGGGTCAGTGTCCAATAGGTGCGGCGCTTGGGCAAGATGGCAGTACCGGGGCAATGCGATGGTCTGTCCTGACGAGCCTTGCGGCACAAGGTAAACTTGCGCTCCTGCGCAGGAGCAACCATGAACTATCGTCACGCCTTCCACGCCGGCAATCACGCCGACGTCTTCAAACACCTGACCCTGACCCGCCTCATCGCCCTGATGTCGCGCAAGGAGCAGCCGTTCGCCTACCTCGACAGCCACGCCGGCATCGGTCTGTATGACCTCAAGGGCGACCAGGCGAGCCGGACCGGCGAGTACCTGGAAGGCATCGCCCGCTTGTGGGGCGAGCAGGATCTGCCGGCGCTGACCGCCGATTACATGCGGGTGCTGCACAAGATGAACCCCGATGGCGAGCTGCGTTACTACCCAGGCTCGCCGGAGCTGGCGCGGCGCCTGACCCGCTCCCAGGATCGGGTGCTGCTCAACGAGAAACACCCGGAAGACGGCCTGCTGCTCAAGGACAACATGAAGGGTGATCGCCGGGTGGCGGTGCACCTCGGTGAGGGCTGGCATGTGGCCCGGGCCTTGCTGCCGGTGGCGGAGAAGCGCGCGGTGATGCTGATCGACCCGCCCTTCGAGCAACTGGACGAAATGCAGCGCTGCGCCGCATCGCTCAAGGAGGCCATTGGCCGCATGCGCCAGACCGTGGCGGCCATCTGGTACCCGGTCAAGGACCAGCGCGCCCTGCGGCGCTTCTACCAGGACCTGGCCGGCACCGGCGCGCCGAAACTGCTGCGGGTGGAATTGCTGGTGCATCCGCTGGATACCCCCAACAGCCTCAACGGCTCTGGCCTGGCGATCGCCAACCCGCCGTGGGGCCTGGAGGAGGAGTTGCGCGAGCTGCTGCCCTGGCTGTCGAAGAAGCTCGGTCAGACCCAGGGCGGCTGGCAGATGGACTGGTTGATCGCGGAGTAAGTGTTCGCTGGCAAGCCAGCTCCTACGAGAGGTTGTAGGAGCCGGCTTGCCGGCGAAAAACTCAGATTGGGCAGGTCACGCCGGTGCCGCCGATGCCGCAGTAGCCTTCCGGGTTCTTCGCCAGGTACTGCTGGTGATAGGCCTCGGCGAAGTAGACGGTGGGCGCTTCTGCGATTTCAGTGGTGATGGTGCCAAGGCCGGCCTTGGTCAGTTCCGCCTGGAACACGTCCTTGCTGTGCAGTGCCTGCTCCAGCTGGGTCGGGGTGGTGGTGTAGATCACCGAGCGGTACTGGGTGCCGACGTCGTTGCCCTGGCGCATGCCCTGGGTCGGGTTGTGCAGTTCCCAGAACATGGCCAGCAGTTCCTGGTAGCTGACCTTCTCCGGTTCATACACCACCAGCACCACTTCGGTATGCCCGGTCAGGCCCGAGCAGACTTCTTCGTAGGTCGGGTTCGGGGTGAAGCCGCCGGCATACCCCACGGACGTGCTGAACACGCCTTCGCGCTGCCAGAAGCGCCGCTCCGCGCCCCAGAAACAGCCCAGGCCGAAGATGGCGAATTCCACGTTGCCTGGAAAAGGCCCCAGTAGCGGGTTGCCGTTGACGTAGTGTTCGGCGGGCACGGCCATAGGGGTTTCACGGCCGGGCAGGGCTTGTTCTTTGGTTGGAAGCACGTTTTTGTTCACCAGAATTTCCGAGCGCAAGACCATGGGGCAGTCCTCCAGTCAGGTTGGGGAGTCAGTAGGAAGATAGACACGCAGTTTGCCCGAGTGTTACAGCGCTGTCAGGCAATTGGGCCGCGCGGATAGCGCTTGAGCTTGGCAATCAGCTCGGTGCCCGGAATCGGTCGGTCAAACAGGTAGCCCTGGCCGACGTCGCAGCGATGGCGACGCAGGAACGCCAGTTGCTCGGCGGTTTCGATGCCTTCGGCGACCACCTTGATCTTCAGGTTGTGGGCCATGGCGATCACCGCCGAGGTGATTTCCATGTCGTCCTGGTTGTCCGGGATCTCATGGATGAAGCTGCGATCGATCTTGATGATGTCGATGGGGAATTTCTTCAGGTAGCTCAGGGACGAATAGCCGGTGCCGAAGTCGTCCATGGCCAAGGTCAGGCCGAGCTTTTTCAGTTGTTCGAGCTGCTGGTGGGTGTCCTCGGTGGCTTCCAGCAACAGTCCCTCTGTCAACTCAAGCTCCAGCAGTGACGACGGCAGTTGTTCTTCCCTGAGGATGCTGGCGATGGAGGCCACCAGATCCGGGTCGGAGAACTGCTTGGGCGACAGGTTGATGGCCACGTGCAGGTTGCCCAGGCCGGCGGCGGTCAGCTGTTTGCTCATGCGGCAGGCCTGACGGGCGATCCACTTGCCGATGGGGATGATCAGGCCGGTTTCTTCCGCCACGCTGATGAACTGGTCGGGACGGATCATGCCCTTTTCCGGGTGATTCCAGCGCAACAGCGCTTCCATGCCCAGCAGGCGGCCGCTGCGCAGGCACAGCTTGGGCTGGTAGAACACGTCCAGCTCGTTCTGGGTCAGGGCGCGACGCAGGTTGTTCTCGACGAACAGTTTGTAGCTGGCTTCGGCGTTGAGCGCCTCGGTGAACACCTGCACCTGGTGCTTGCCGTTGGCCTTGGCCTTGTGCAGGGCCAGGCCGGCGTTGCGCATCAGGGTCTGGGGATCGCGGCCGTGCAGCGGCGCACTGGCCAGCCCCACCGAGCCAGTGACGCTGATCAGCTGGTTGTCGACGAACATCGGCTTGTCCAGGGTCATCAGCAGTTGGCTGGCGATCTGTTGGCCGGATTCCAGGTCGGTGTTGTCCAGCAGCACGGCGAACTCGTTGCTGGCAAAACGCGCCAGGCTGCCGCTGGGGTTCAGGCTGTTGCGCAGGCGCCGGGCCAGGCTGATCAGCAGTTTGTCGCCGGTCTGGTGGCCGAGGCTGTCGTTGATCCGCTTGAAGTTGTCGATGTCCACCAGCAGCAGGCTGATCGGGGTATCGCTGTCTCGGGCGAAACGCTCATCCAGGTTGCGGATGAACGCGGGGCGGTTGCCAAGGTTGGTCAGGTTGTCGGTGTAGGCCAGGCGCTCGATGCGCTGCTGGGCGAGCTTGGTCTGGGTGATGTCTTCGTAGATGCCGATGTAGTGGGTCAGCTCACGATTGTCGCCGTAGACCTTGGAGATCGACAGCTGGCCCCAGTAGGGCTCGAGGTTCTTGCGTCGGCTCTTGAACTCGCCTTGCCAGCTGTTGCTCTTGGCCAGGCTGGAGGGGGCATCGAACAGCAGTTCGCTGAGGTTTTCCAGGGCCGGAAGTTCGGACAGGCGATGGCCGTGGACCTCTTCGGTGCTGTACTGGGTGATGGCGGTGAAGCTCGGGTTGACGTACTCCACCACGCCGTCGCAGTTGACCAGCAGGAAGGCGTTGGCGCTCTGTTCCACGGCGCGCTGGAACAGGTGCAGGGCGCTGGTGGCAGCGCGTCGGTTGTGATTGTTGATGACCTGGGCGAACTGGTCCGCCAGTTCGCCGGCGAAGGCGATCTCGTCGGATTGCCAGGCGCGGGTCATGCCGGTCTGTTCCAGGCAGAGGACGCCGACCACCTGGCCGTCGATGCGGATACTGGCGTCGAGCATGGCGTTGACGTCCCGCGGACGCAGGCTCTCGGCCATCTCCCGGGTGCGCGGGTCGCGCATGGCATTCTGCGCATCGATGGCGCGAGAGCTGTGCAGGGCTTCCAGATAATCGGGAAAGCTGCTGGCGTCGATGGACTCCGGCATGCGGTATTCCTGCGGACCGCGATGGTAGGCGGCAATCGGCACCAGTTGCCGGTCTTCCAGGTTCCAGATGCTGGCACAGTCGATCTGGTAGATATCGCAGGCGCAGCGGGTGATCAGTTCGGCGGCTTCCTTCAGGGAGTTGCCGCTGCTGTAGCGCTGGCGGGTCAGCAGTAGAATCAGGTCCTGCTGGGCGCGCACCCGTTCCAGGTGCTGTAGCTGTTCCTGCTGGGCCCGTTGGTTGAGTTCCAGGGCGATCTGCAGGCGGGTGTTCTGGGTTTCCAGGTCCTGGGTCGGCATGGGCGCGGAGCCGCTGAACAGGCCGTCGACGACCAGCAGGTAGCCGCGCAGCAGGTGCCGGTTGTGCTGTTTGTAGGCTTCCCCCAGCTCCAGGATGCTCAAGGGGCCCTGGCCGGTGTGCAGGGTGTAGCGGATCAGGTAATGGGGGCTGCTGCTCAGCTGTTCCTGGATGGTGTCGTGCAACTGATAGCGCGCTTCGGGCTCCATCAGGCTGGCGTAGGGCGAACCCACCAGGGCGCAGAGTTCGACGGCAGGCAGGCCGAACTGGCGTTCGCAATTGGGATCGAGAAATAGCAGCGCCCAGCTTGCTTCATTCAGCCGTTCGAAACGCAACATGCCGAGCCGCGAGGGCACAGGCAACTGCGTCACTACCTCGGCCGCCATACGGCTGGCGGCATCGGGTTGGCTTTTCATGGGGAAACTCGCTTCGAAATTGCTGATCGCGCCGGGCTCGCGCCCTCTTTACTGCTGCCTGCGGCAAGGTTGCATCATGGCGCATCGACTGACAAGTAAGATGAAGGCTAAGTGCTATAAACCTGTATCGGCAGGCTGAAGGATTTCTGCAAAGTTACTTTTCTGGGGCTTTGCCTCATGAAATGACGGGCGATTGGCGACGTTTTTCCGGCAAAAAAAGCCCCGCCAAGTTGACGGGGTTGAGGTACGAGCGTGGCGCTCGGAAAGCGTGCGTTGCCGGCCCACCCATGTCGGGGGGGGCCGGTTCGCGGGTTACAGCAGAATGGTGCGGATGTCCGCCAGCAGGTCGCTCAGACGCTTGGTGAAGCGTGCGGCGGCCGCGCCGTTGATCACTCGGTGATCGTAGGACAGGGACAGCGGCAGCATCAGCTTCGGCTGGAAGGCCTTACCGTCCCAGACCGGCTGGATGGTGGCCTTGGAAACGCCGAGGATCGCCACTTCCGGCGCGTTGACGATCGGCGTGAAGCCGGTGCCGCCAATGTGCCCGAGGCTGGAGATGGTGAAGCAGGCGCCTTGCATCTCGTCCGCGGAGAGCTTCTTGGTCCGGGCTTTTTCGGCCAGGGAAGCAGCCTCGGCGGCCAGTTGCAGCAGGCTCTTCTGGTCGACGTTCTTGATCACCGGCACCAGCAGGCCATCCGGGGTGTCCACGGCAAAGCCGATGTTCACGTACTTCTTGCGGATGATCGCCTTGCCACTTGGTGCCAGGGAGCTGTTGAAGTCAGGCAGTTCCTTGAGCAGGTGCGCGCAGGACTTGAGCAGCAACGGCAGGATGGTCAGCTTGACGCCGGCCTTCTCGGCCACGGCCTTCTGGGCAACGCGGAAGGCTTCCAGCTCGGTGATATCCGCCGAGTCGAACTGCGTCACGTGCGGCACGTTCAGCCAGCTGCGGTGCAGGTTGGCGGCACCGGCTTGCATCAGGCGGGTCATCGGCACTTCTTCGATTTCACCGAAGCGGCTGAAGTCCACGACCGGGATCGGCGGAATGCCCGCGCCACCGGTTGCGCCGGCAGCCGGTGCTTCCTTGGCCTTCTGCATCATGGCCTTGACGTAGACCTGGACGTCTTCCTTGAGGATGCGACCGTGTGGGCCGCTTGGGCTCACGGCGTTCAGCTCGACACCGAATTCACGGGCCAGTTGGCGTACAGCCGGGCCGGCGTGAACTTTCGCGCCTGGCTTGGCTGGCGCGGCAACCGCAGCTGCAGGCGCAGGCGCAGCGGCGGCAGGAGCAGCTTCAGCTTTCGCCGGGGCAGGGGCGGCGGCAGGTGCCGGAGCGGCTGCCGGAGCGGCGCCCTTGACCTTGAGCTTGAGGATCAGGTCGCCGGTGCCGACTTCGTCGTCCAGCTTGATCGATACGCTTTCCACGATGCCGGCGGCTGGCGATGGGATTTCCATGCTGGCTTTGTCGGATTCGAGGGTGATCAGTGATTGGTCGGCAACCACGCTGTCGCCGGCCTTGACCAGCACTTCGATGATCTTGGCCTTGCCGGCCGAGCCGATATCCGGAACGTGGATGTCCTGCACGCTGTCGGCCACCGGGGCGGCGGGTGCAGCGGCTGGCGCAGGTGCGGCGGCCGGAGCTGCGGCCTGGGACGGGGCGGCAGCGGCAGGCGCCGAGGCACCGGCCACTTTCAGGGCCAGGATCAGGTCGCCCGTGCCGACTTCGTCGTTGAGCTTGACGCTGATGCTCTCGACCACGCCGGCAGCCGGCGATGGGATTTCCATGCTGGCCTTGTCGGATTCCAGAGTGATCAGCGATTGATCAGCCTCGACGGTGTCGCCGACCTTGACCTGGATCTCGATGATCTGGGCCTTGCCCGACGAACCGATGTCCGGCACGTGAACCTGTTGCACCGAGGCAGCGGCAGGCGCGGCAGCCGGTGCTGGCGCTGCTTGTGCGGGTGCTGGTGCAGCGGCGGCAGGTGCAGGGGCCGCTGCGGCGGCACCCTCGACTTCCAGTTCCAGCAGTTCGTCGCCTTCTTTCAGGCGGTCGCCCAGCTTCACTTTCAGGCTTTTGACCACGCCGGACTTGGGTGCAGGGATTTCCATGCTGGCCTTGTCCGACTCCAGGGTCAGGATGCTCTGGTCGGCTTCGATGCGATCGCCGACCTTGACCATCAGTTCGATTACTTCACCTTCACCGCTGCCGATGTCAGGTACGCGAATGAGTTCGCTCACAGAAAGTCTCCTCAGCAGTCCAGTGGGTTGCGTTTTTCCGGGTTGATACCGAACTTGGTGATGGCTTCAGCCACGACCTTGGGTTCGATGTCACCACGGTCAGCCAAGGCTTCCAGGGCTGCCAACACCACGAAATGACGGTCTACTTCGAAGAAGTGACGCAGTTTCTTGCGGCTGTCGCTGCGGCCGAAACCGTCGGTGCCCAGGACTTTGAATTCCTTGGAAGGGACCCACTGGCGGATCTGTTCGGCGAACAGCTTCATGTAGTCGGTAGAGGCAATGACCGGACCCTTACGGCCGTTCAGGCACTCTTCGACGTAGCTCAGCTTAGGCTTCTGGCCAGGGTGCAGACGGTTGCTGCGCTCTACGGCCAGGCCATCGCGACGCAGTTCGTTGAAGCTGGTCACGCTCCACACGTCGGCAGCGACGTTGAACTCGTCACGCAGGATCTTCGCGGCTTCGCGGACTTCGCGCAGGATGGTGCCGGAGCCCATCAGTTGCACGTGGTGCGCGGCTTCGCGGGTGTCTTCTTCCAGCAGGTACATGCCCTTGATGATGCCTTCCTCGACACCGGCCGGCATGGCTGGCTGCTGGTAGGACTCGTTCATCACGGTGATGTAGTAGAAGACGTCCTGTTGCTCTTCGGTCATCTTCTTCATGCCGTCCTGGATGATCACCGCCAGCTCGTAGCCGTAGGTCGGATCATAGGTGCGGCAGTTCGGGATGGTCCCGGCCAGCATGTGGCTGTGACCGTCTTCGTGCTGCAGGCCTTCACCGTTGAGGGTGGTACGGCCGGCGGTGCCGCCGATCAGGAAGCCGCGGGTACGGCTGTCGCCGGCAGCCCAGGCCAGGTCGCCAATGCGCTGGAAGCCGAACATCGAGTAGAAGATGTAGAACGGCAGCATCGGCTGGTTGTGGCTGGAGTACGAAGTACCGGCGGCGATGAAGGAGCTCATGGCGCCCGCTTCGTTGATGCCTTCTTCGAGGATCTGGCCCTTCTTGTCTTCGCGGTAGAACATCACCTGGTCTTTATCGACTGGCTCGTAGAGCTGGCCGACGGAGGAGTAGATGCCCAACTGACGGAACATGCCTTCCATGCCGAAGGTACGGGCTTCGTCCGGGATGATCGGCACGATGCGCTGGCCAATTTCCTTGTCCTTGACCAGCTGCGCGAGGATCCGCACGAAGGCCATGGTGGTGGAGATTTCGCGATCGCCGGAACCGTCGAGGATGGCCTTGAGGGTATCCAGTGGCGGCGTCGGGATGCTGAAGCTCTTGGCGCGACGCTGAGGCACGAAACCGCCCAGCGCAGCACGACGCTCGCTCAGGTAGCGGGCTTCGGCGCTGCCTTCTTCAGGCTTGAAGAACGGCAGGTTTTCGATGTCGTCGTCTTTCACCGGAATGTCGAAGCGGTCGCGGAACAGCCGCAGGCTTTCAACGTCGACTTTCTTGGTGTTGTGCGCGGTGTTCTTCGCTTCGCCGGCGCCGGTGCCATAACCCTTGATGGTCTTGGCCAGGATGACGGTCGGCTGCTCTTTGTGGTTGACCGCCTCGTGGTAGGCCGCATAGACCTTGTACGGGTCGTGGCCGCCACGGTTGAGTTTCCAGATCTCGTCGTCGGACAGATCGGCAACCATCGCCTTGAGTTCAGGGGTGTTGAAGAAGTGCTCACGGACGAACGCGCCGTCCTTGGCCTTGTAGTTCTGGTACTCGCCGTCGATGACTTCGTCCATGCGGCGTTGCAGGATGCCGTCGACGTCCTTGGCCAGCAGTGGGTCCCAGAAACGGCCCCAGACCACCTTGTTGACGTTCCACTGGGCACCACGGAACACGCCTTCGAGTTCCTGGATGATCTTGCCGTTGCCGCGAACCGGGCCGTCGAGGCGCTGCAGGTTGCAGTTGATGACGAAGATCAGGTTGTCCAGCTTCTCGCGGCCGGCCAGGGAGATCGCGCCCAGGGATTCCGGCTCGTCGCACTCGCCGTCGCCCATGAAGCACCAGACTTTCTGCTTGCCGGCCGGGATGAAGCCGCGGGCTTCCAGGTACTTCATGAAGCGCGCCTGGTAGATCGCCTGGATCGGACCCAGACCCATGGAAACGGTGGGGAACTGCCAGAAATCAGGCATCAGCCAAGGGTGTGGATAGGACGACAGGCCGTTGCCATCCACTTCCTGGCGGAAGTTGTTCATTTGCTCTTCGGTGATGCGGCCTTCCATGAACGCACGGGCGTAGACGCCTGGCGATGCGTGACCCTGGAAGTAGATCAGGTCGCCGCCGTGTTCGTCGGTCGGGGCCTGGAAGAAGTAGTTGAAGCCGATGTCATACAGGGTGGCGCTGGAGGCGAAGCTGGAGATGTGACCGCCCAGGTCAGAATCTTTCAGGTTCGTACGCATGACCATGGCCAACGCGTTCCAACGTACCAGCGAGCGAATGCGGCGTTCCATGAACAGGTCGCCAGGCATGCGTGCTTCGTGGGTGACGGGAATCGTGTTGCGGTACGGCGTGGTGATGGCGTAGGGCAGTTGCGAGCCGCTGCGGGTCGCGAGTTCGCCCATACGGGTCATCAGATAGTGAGCACGGTCTTCGCCTTCTTTGTCGAGAACCGATTCCAGGGCGTCCAGCCATTCCTGGGTTTCGACGGGATCGAGGTCTTGCATGGCTTGCTCCAGGGCGGAAAGGCTTCCAGAATCGGTTGCCTGAGTTTGCGACTGGCCTTGTGGGCAGACGATTATAAATTCTTGGATTGCCGGAGGTTGATCCGGCGGCGTGTAGTTTTACTACAAATCGTCGGCCATTTCAGCCTTTCGAATGTATATACGAGTAGTAAAACTACAGAAGAGCGGCTTATGGCCTCCTGCTGCGTTGTGAGAATAATCGTTACTGTTGGTCGGTGACTAACGGGAATAGGTAAAAAATTAATGCCGGCTGCCAAAAAAAACCTATTTTCAGCTATTTCTAACTTTTGTTCGACAGTCCATCAGGCTGCTTGCCCTCGATATCCCTCTCCGCCTGCCGTTTCCACGCCGATCAAGGATAGCCCATGAGTCTGCCCGAGCTTGCCCCCGTTCCCGCGATTCTTCTGCCATTGGTCAGCCGTGCAGAGCAGTCGTTCCGCGCTGCGGTGGCGGCCCTGGAAGACAGCCCCGGAGTCGCGGATTGGACTGCCGAGCGCTGGGCCGAGTTTGCCCGGGTCGGTGCCGCCAGCGACTTCGTCATTGAACAGAGTCTGCGTGACCCTTTGATGTTGCTGGAACTGGTGCGCAGCGGCGAACTCGATCGAGGTTTCGCGCCCGGAGAACTGTGCGCGCAGATTGCCGCAGCCGTGCACACCGCCGAGAACGACGATCAACTAGGGCGTGTGCTGCGGCGCCAGCGTACCCGGCAGCAGGTGCGGATCATTTGGCGCGATCTGACCCGCCGGGCGGATCTGGTGCAGACCTGCCGCGACCTTTCCGACCTGGCCGACGCCTGCATCGACCAGGCTTATCAATGGTTGTACCTGCGTCATACCCAGCAATTTGGCGTGCCCACCGGCGGGCGCAGCGGCGAGCCGCAGCAGATGGTCATTCTTGGCATGGGCAAGCTGGGGGCGGTGGAACTCAACCTGTCGTCGGACATCGACCTGATCTTCGCCTACCCCGAAGGCGGCGAGACGGTGGGGGTCAAGCGTGCCCTGGATAACCAGGAGTTCTTCATTCGCCTGGGCCAGCGCCTGATCAAGGCCCTGGACCCGATGACCGTCGACGGTTTCGTGTTCCGCGTCGACATGCGCCTGCGGCCCTACGGTTCCGCCGGGGCCCTGGTGCTGAGCTTCAATGCCCTGGAGCAGTACTACCAGGATCAGGGGCGTGACTGGGAGCGCTACGCCATGATCAAGGCCCGGGTGGTCGCGGGGGATCAGGTGGCCGGGGCGCAATTGCTGGAGATGCTGCGGCCCTTCGTCTATCGCCGTTACCTGGACTTCTCCGCCATCGAGGCGCTGCGCACCATGAAGCAGCTGATCCAGCAGGAGGTGCGGCGCAAGGGCATGGCCGACAACATCAAGCTGGGTTCGGGAGGCATTCGTGAAGTCGAGTTCATTGCCCAGGCCTTCCAGCTGATTCACGGCGGTCGCGACCTGAGCTTGCAGCAGCGTCCTTTATTAAAGGTGCTGGGCACGCTGGAGGGGCAGGGCTATTTGCCGGCGGCGGTGATCAGCGAGCTGCGCGAGGGCTACGAGTTCCTGCGTTACACCGAGCACGCGATCCAGGCCATTGCCGATCGCCAGACGCAGATGCTTCCGGACAATCCCCAGGACCAGGCGCGAATCGCCTTCATGCTCGGCTTTGCCGACTGGAGCGCCTTCCATGAACAGTTGATGTACTGGCGCGGGCGTGTGGAATGGCACTTCCGCCAGGTGATTGCCGATCCCGATGAAGATGACGGCGCGGAAAACGAAGTGGTGGTGGGCGGCGAGTGGCTGCCGCTGTGGGAGGAGGCACAGGACGAAGAGGCCGCCTGCCGACAGTTGCAGGAGGGCGGCTTTGTCGATGCGCCCAAGGCCCTGCGAGCCCTGGCCAGTTTGCGTGGCAGCCCGCAGCTGCGGGCAATGCAGCGTCTGGGGCGCGAGCGCCTGGATGCCTTTATTCCACGCTTGCTGGCCCAGGCCGTGGAGCACGCCAATCCGGATCTGGTGCTGGAGCGGGTGCTGCCATTGGTCGAGGCGGTAGCCCGGCGTTCGGCCTATCTGGTGCTGCTCACCGAAAACCCGGGCGCTCTGCGTCGCCTGCTGACCTTGTGTGCGGCGAGCCCCTGGATTGCCGAGCAGATCACCCGCTTTCCGCTGCTGCTGGATGAATTGCTCAATGAAGGGCGCCTGTTCAAGCCGCCCCTGGCGCCGGAACTGGCGGCCGAGCTGCGCGAGCGCCTGACGCGGATTCCCGAGGACGACCTGGAACAGCAGATGGAGGCTCTGCGCCACTTCAAGCTGGCCCACCGACTGCGGGTGGCCGCCTCGGAGATCGCCGGCAGCCTGCCTTTAATGAAGGTCAGCGATTACCTGACCTGGCTCGCCGAGGCGATTCTGGAGCAGGTGCTGGCCCTGGCCTGGCGCCAGACCGTGGCCAAGTACGGTGCGCCACAGCGCAGCGATGGCACCTTGTGTGACCCGGGTTTCATCATCGTCGGCTACGGTAAGGTCGGCGGCATTGAGCTGGGCCATGGCTCCGACCTGGACCTGGTGTTCATCCATGATGGCGACCCCCAGGCGGAAACCGACGGACCCAAACCCATCGATGGCGCACAGTTCTTCACCCGGCTGGGACAGCGCATCATCCATCTGCTGACCACCCAGACCAACTCCGGCCAGCTGTACGAAGTGGATATGCGCCTGCGGCCGTCCGGCGCGTCGGGGCTGCTGGTCAGCTCCCTGGGAGCCTTTGCCCGCTATCAGGAAAACGAAGCCTGGACCTGGGAACATCAGGCGCTGGTCCGGGCCCGGGTGCTGGTGGGCAGCCAGGATGTGGGGCAGGCCTTTGAACAGGTCCGGGCCGTGGTGCTGGGCAAAAAGCGCGACCTGCCGACCTTGCGCCAGGAAGTCAGCGAGATGCGGGCCAAGATGCGCGACAACCTGGGCAGTCGCCTGACCGCCGCCGGAACGGCGGCCAACGCCTTCGAAGCCACGGCGCCGTTCGACCTCAAGCAGGACGCCGGAGGTATCGTCGATATCGAATTTATGGTGCAATACGCGGCCCTGGCGTGGTCCGAAGAGCACCCGTCATTGCTGCGCTACACCGATAACATCCGCATTCTGGAAGGTCTGGAGCAGGTCGGCCTGATGCCGGCGAGCGATGCCAGTCTGCTGCGCGAGGTCTACAAGGCCTATCGTTCCGCGGCTCACCGACAGGCATTGCAGAATGAGGCCGGAATCATTGCTGGTGATCAATTCGTGACCGAACGACGGGAAGTGTTACGGATTTGGCGCGAGCTGGGGCTAAGCTAAGCGGCCTGACAGGGTCACTCCTATTTCGGCGAGCCTTGTGGGCTCGCCCAAACTGAACCGGCGGTGAAGGCCACGGTGCTGGATTCTCGAGGCGGGGAGGCGTATGCCTCCCCGGCTCGTTTATGGAAACCACATGAATATTCTGATCGTTGGGCCCAGTTGGGTCGGTGACATGGTGATGGCGCAGACACTCTTCGAGTGCCTGAAACAGCGTCATCCACAATGCGAGATCGACGTGCTGGCCCCCGAGTGGAGCCGGCCGATCCTGGAGCGCATGCCCCAGGTGCGTCGGGCCTTGAGCTTTCCCCTGGGCCACGGCGCCCTGGAACTGGCTACCCGCCGGCGGATCGGCAAGTCCCTGGCCGGCCAGTACGACCAGGCGATCCTGCTGCCCAATTCGCTGAAGTCGGCCCTGGTGCCGTTCTTTGCCGGTATCCCCAAGCGCACCGGCTGGCGCGGCGAGTTCCGCTACGGCCTGCTCAACGATGTGCGCAAGCTCGACAAAGAACGCCACCCGCTGATGATCGAGCGCTTCATGGCCCTGGCCCATGAGCCGGGCGCCGAACTGCCCCGGCCTTATCCGCGTCCGAGCCTGCAGATCGATCCGCAAAGCCGCGAGGCGGCCCTGGCCAAGTTCGGCCTGGTGCTCGATCGCCCGGTGCTGGCGCTGTGCCCGGGGGCGGAGTTCGGCGAGGCCAAGCGCTGGCCATCCGAGCATTACGCCCAGGTGGCTGAGGCGAAGATCCGCGAGGGCTGGCAGGTCTGGCTGTTCGGTTCGAAGAACGATCATGCCGTGGGTGAAGAGATTCGCGGGCGACTGATTCCCGGGCTGCGCGAAGAGTCGACCAATCTCAGCGGCGAAACCTCCCTGGCCGAGGCCATCGACCTGTTGTCCTGTGCCGACTCGGTGGTGTCCAACGACTCCGGGTTGATGCACGTCGCGGCGGCGCTGAATCGTCCGCTGGTGGCGGTGTATGGTTCCACCTCGCCGGGCTTCACTCCGCCCCTGGCGGATCAGGTCGAAGTGGTGCGCCTGGGCATCGAGTGCAGCCCGTGTTTCGACCGCACTTGTCGCTTCGGCCATTACAACTGCCTGCGCCAGTTGTTGCCGCAGCCGGTGAATGAAGCCTTGCAGCGCTTGCAGGGCTCCCCGGTCGAGGTTCAATAAGTTGCGGGTACTGTTGATCAAGACCTCGTCCCTGGGGGATGTGATTCACGCATTGCCGGCGCTGACCGATGCCGCGCGAGCCATCCCCGGGATCAAGTTCGACTGGGTGGTGGAAGAAGGCTTTGCCGAGATTCCCACCTGGCATCCGGCGGTCGGCAAGGTGATTCCGGTGGCGATCCGTCGCTGGCGCAAGAACATCTGGCAGACCATCAAGAGCGGCGAGTGGCGCCGCTTCAAGCAGAGCGTGCGCTCGACCAAGTACGACCTGGTGATCGATGCCCAGGGTCTGCTGAAAAGCGCCTGGTTGACTCGCTACGTGCGCGCCCCGGTGGCCGGGCTGGACAAGAACTCGGCCCGTGAGCCCCTGGCGTCGCGTTTCTATTCGCGGCGCCTGGCCGTGGCTCGTGGGCAGCACGCGGTGGAGCGGGTGCGACAGCTGTTCGCCGTGGCCTTGGGCTACGACCTGCCGCAGGGCCTGGGCGACTACGGTCTGAATGTCGAAAAGCTGGTGGAGCTGCCGCGCAAGAATCCCTTCGTGCTGTTCCTGCACGGCACCACCTGGGACACCAAGCACTGGCCCGAAGCCTATTGGCGCGAGTTGACCGAGCGCATGGGCATGCTTGGCGTCGAGGTCAAGCTGCCCTGGGGCAACGCCGCCGAGAAAGCCCGGGCCGAGCGCATCGCCAACGGCCTGAAAAATGCCACGGTGCTGCCCAAGCTGAACCTGGCCGGAGTCGCCAAGGTGCTGGCCGATGCCCAGGCCTGTGTGGCCGTGGACACCGGGTTGGGCCACCTTGCCGCGGCCCTGGATGTGCCGACCATCTCGTTGTTCGGCCCGACCAATCCGGGCCTGACCGGCGCTTACGGCAAGGTCCAGATCCACCTGGGCAGTAACTTTCCCTGCGCGCCGTGCCTGCAGAAAAAATGCACCTACCAGCCCTCCGCTGTGGACCAGCAGCGCTATGACATCAAGCGCGAGTGGCCACTGTGCTTCACTCGCCTGAACCCCGAGCGTGTCGCCAGCCGACTGAGCGCCTTGTTACTGGCTGAGGAGCCGCTCTGATGCAATTGGCTTTTGTCCTTTATAAGTATTTTCCCTTTGGCGGCCTGCAGCGCGACTTCATGCGCATTGCCCTGGAGTGCCAGCGGCGCGGGCACCAGATTCGCGTCTACACCCTGATCTGGGAGGGCGATGTGCCTCCCGGCTTCGAAGTGCTGGTGGTGCCGGTCAAGGCCTTGTTCAACCATCGTCGCAACGAAAAGCTCAGTGCCTGGATGGCCGCCGACCTGGCCAAGCGTCCGGTGGATCGACTGATCGGTTTCAACAAGATGCCGGGGTTGGATGTGTACTACGCCGCCGACGGCTGTTTCGAGGACAAGGCGCAGAACCTGCGCCATTCCCTGTACCGTCGCTGGGGTCGCTATCGGCATTTCGCCGAGTACGAGCGGGCGGTATTTGCCCGGGATGCCAAGACCGAGATCCTGATGATCTCCGAGGTCCAGCAGCCGCTGTTCATCAAGCACTACGACACCCCGCTGGAGCGCTTCCACCTGCTGCCGCCGGGCATTGCCCAGGACCGTCGGGCCCCGCCCAATGCCGCCGAGATCCGCACCGAGTTCCGTCGCGAGTTCGCCTTGCGGGATGACGAGTTGCTGCTGGTGCAGATCGGCTCCGGGTTCAAGACCAAAGGTGTGGACCGCAGTCTCAAGGCGCTGGCGGCATTGCCGTCGGCGCTGAAAAAACGCACCCGGCTGTTTGTAATCGGCCAGGACGACCCCAAGGTATTCCAGGTGCAAAGTGCGGCGCTGGGTTTGAGCGATCAGGTGCAGTTCATGAAGGGGCGCAGCGATATCCCGCGGTTCCTGCTGGGCGCCGATGTGCTGATTCATCCGGCCTACAACGAAAACACCGGCACCGTACTGCTTGAGGCCCTGGTGGCTGGCCTGCCGGTGCTGGTGAGCGCGGTCTGCGGCTACGCCCATTACATCGCCGAGGCCGAAAGCGGCCTGGTGCTGGATGAGCCGTTCGAGCAGAGCCAGCTCAATCAATACCTCAATACCCTGTTGACCGACGACGCAGCACGCGCGACCTGGAGCCGTAATGGCCTGGCGTTCGCCGAGACGGCCGACCTTTACAGCATGCCGCAGCATGCTGCGGATGTGATTCTGGCGGAGCAACACCGATGAAGTTGATGCTTGCCGAACCCTTCAAGAGCCTGTGGGCCGGACGCGATGCGTTCGATGCTGTCGAGGGCCTGGAGGGCCAGGTCTACCGTGAGCTGGAAGCGCGCCGTACCTTGCGTACGGAGGTCGCTGGCCGCGGTTATTTTGTGAAGATCCATCGTGGTATCGGTTGGGGCGAAATCGTCAAGAACCTGGTCACCGCCAAGTTGCCGGTGCTGGGCGCCGGTCAGGAGTGGCGGGCCCTGGAGCGTCTGCATCAGGTTGGCGTGCCAACCATGACCGCGGTGGCCTACGGCGAGCGCGGCAGCAATCCGGCGGAGCAGCACTCGTTCATCGTCACCGAAGAGCTGGCGCCGACCGTCAGCCTGGAAGATTTCAGCATCGACTGGGTCAAGCAGCCTCCGGCGCCGGCCCTCAAGCGGGCGCTGATCGCCGAGGTGGCGCGCATGACCGGCATGATGCACCGCGCCGGGGTCAACCATCGCGACTGCTACATCTGTCATTTCCTGCTGCACACTGATCGGCCCATCACCCCAGAAACCCTCAAGCTTTCGGTGATCGATCTGCATCGGGCCCAGACCCGGCCGAAGATCACCTTGCGCTGGCGCAACAAGGACCTGGCGGCCCTGTATTTCTCGGCCCTGGACATCGGTCTGACGCGCCGCGACAAGCTGCGCTTCCTCAAGGGTTATTTCCAGCAGCCGCTGCGGCAGATTCTGGCCGAGGAAGCGGCGCTGCTGTCCTGGCTCGAAGGCAAGGCGGAAAAACTCTACGCCCGCAAGCAACGTTACGGAGACGCACTCTGATGGCGAGTTGGAATCTGGACCCCGCCTATCAGGAGTTGACGCAGGATTTCGGCAGTCTGGAAGCGGTATTCGCCCTGCAGGGCGAGCATCTGACCCGTGATCCGCTGTCCGAAGTGATTCGCGTCGAACGGGGTGGCATTCATTATTACGTCAAGCGCTACACCGGCGCCGGCAAGAACCTGCGGCGCTACCTGGGCAAGCCCCGGGTCAAGTTCGAGTGGCAGAACCTCAAGCGCTTCGCCAAGTGGGGCATTCCCACGGCGGATGTGGTGGCCTGGGGTCTGGAGCGGCGCTGCCTGGCCTATTCCCGAGGCGCGATGATCACCCGCGAGTTGCCGCGTACCGAGGATCTTTCGGTGCTGGCCGAGCGCAATGATCCACGGCTCAAGGACCGGCGTTGGGTCGATGGCGTCAGCCAGCAGCTGGCAACTCATACCCGGGTCATGCACGACCATCGCTTTACCCACAACGATTTGAAATGGCGCAACTTGCTGGTCGACGATCAGGGTCGCCTGTACCTGATCGACTGTCCGAACGGCGATTTCTGGCGTGGATTCTGGCTCAAGTACCGGATCACCAAGGATCTGGCCTGCCTGGACAAGGTGGCCAAATATCATCTGTCGGCCACTCAGCGCCTGCGTTTCTATCTGCAGTACCGCGAGCGCAACCGGCTGAGTGCCTCCGACAAGGAGCGCATTCGCCACGTGGTGAGATTTTTTGAGGGGCGTGAATGACTGATTTCCTGGCGCCCGAGGAGCGTGCGCTGTTGGAGCGTAACGGCCTCGGCACTTTTGACCAGTTGTGGGCCGTGCAATTGGCTGCGGTGGATGAGCCCAATACCAGCCGCGGCGGCAGCAGCAGTGTCTTTCGCCTGGATGTGGAAGGGCAGGGGTTCTATCTCAAGCGTCAGACCAACTACCTGACCCGTACCCTGCACCGGCCTTTCGGCGAGCCGAGTTTCGCTCGGGAGTTTCGCAATATCCGGCGCTATCAGCTGCTGGGCATTCCGGCCCTGCAGGCGGTGTTCTTTGGCATGCGCAAGGTGGCGGGTGAGTCCCGGGCGATTCTCCTGACCCGGGCCCTGGATGGCTGGGACGACCTGGATGGGCTGCTGCTGCGTTGGGCTGAGCTCGGCGAACTGCAGCGTCAGGCGGTGCTCAAGGCTTGCGGGCAACTGGCCCGGCAGCTGCACAGCCTGCGTCAGGTGCATGGCTGTTTCTATCCCAAGCATATTTTTCTGCGCAGCCACGGCGACGGCTATGAGGCGCAGTTGATCGACCTGGAGAAAACCCGGCCTCTATTGTTCGGGCAGCGTGATCGGGTCAAGGATCTTGAGCCTTTGCTGCGCCGGGCCTCGGTGTGGAGCGTCGACGACGTGCGTGCGCTGCTGGCGGCGTACCTGGATCAGTCTCCAGACAGTTCCCTGGTACAGGCCTGGCTAGCCCGTCTCAGTGCTCGCAGCAGTCATAAGGAATCTCGCTGATGCGTTTGTCCGAGCTGAAGAACAGCGGGCGCAGCCCGGTCCTGCCCCTGAGCCTGGAGCTGGCGGATGCCGCCGGCCCGGCGCAACTGCAGTTGCTGAGCTTGCTGCGGGTGCTACCGGGGCAGCGCTATGTGGGCGCCGGGGTCTGGCGAGGCCGCCCGGTGCTGGCCAAGTTGCTGGTGGGCCCCAAGGCCGCGCGGCATTTTCAGCGAGAGTTGAACGGCGTGCGCCTGTTGGCGCAACAGGGCCTGACCACGCCTCTGCTGCTGGCCGACGGCTTGCAGGAAGGCGAGGGCGGCTGGCTGCTCTTTGAGTTTCTGCAAGACTCGCAGAGCCTGGGCGAGGCCTGGCAGCGGGTAGAGAACCTGCCGGTGCTGGCCGATGAGCAGACGGCTGTACTGGCCGAGGCGCTCGGGGCGATTGCCCAGTTGCACGCCAAGGGCCTGTGGCAAGAGGACCTGCATCTGGACAATCTGCTGCGCCATGGCGGCCAGTTGTATTTGATCGATGGCGCAGGAATTTGCGTCGAAGAGGCCGGCAAGCCTCTGTCCCGGTCCAGGGTGCTGGAGAACCTCGGGGTGTTCTTCGCCCAGTTGCCCAAGAGCCTGGAGCCCTTCACCGAAGAGTTGCTGGTGCACTACCTGCTCGGCAATGCCGAGCATGCCTTGCCCCTGGAAGCCCTGGAAAAACAGGTGAACAGGGTGCGTGGCTGGCGGCTGCGGGATTTTCTCAACAAGGTCGGCCGCGACTGCAGTCTGTTCAGCGTGCAGCGCGGGCCGTTTGCCCTGCGGGCGATCCGTCGCGAAGAAGAGGCGACGATGCTGCCGGTGCTGGAGCAGGCCGATGCCTTGCTGGACCAGGGGCATCTGTACAAGACCGGCGGAGCGGCCAGCGTCGGCCGGGTCGCGGTGGCGGGTCGGACCCTGGTGGTCAAGCGCTACAACATCAAGGGCTTGGCTCATTGGCTCAAGCGTTTCTGGCGCCCGAGCCGGGCCTGGCACTCCTGGCGCGAAGGCAATCGCCTGGCGTTTCTCGGTATCGCCACGCCCAAGCCCCTGGCACTGCTGGAACAGCGCTTTTTCTGGTTGCGCCGGCGCGCCTACCTGGTCACCGAATACCTGCCGGGGCCGGACATCATCGAGCGTTTTGCGCCGTTCGTGGACAGCGGCGAAGCGCCGGAGTCGGAGTTGCTGGCATTGGATCGGCTGTTTGCCGAGCTGATCAGGGAACGCATCAGCCATGGCGACTTCAAGGGCCACAATCTGTTCTGGCACGAGGACCGTTGGGCGTTGATCGATCTTGACTCCATGTGCCAGCACGCCAGCCTGAGCAGCTTCGCCCCGGCTTATGCCCGGGATCGCGCGCGCTTCATGCGCAACTGGCCCGAAAGCAGCCATTTGTATCAAGTGATTGATCAGCGCTTGCCCAAGACCGCCCATTCCACCCAGGCCTGACCTGCGACCCATGGCCGCTGTTGCCGGCAGCGGCTGCGGGCCCTGCTGGCCGTGGCGCCCAGGCTTGCCGCTTGCCGCTAGAGGCTTGCCCCTGCTTTTCAGTTATAATCGCGCCCTTTCGTTGTTTCTCGCCCCTTGCGAGCACACTTTATTTTCAAGGCGCATCGCGCCCGCATGCAGACTAAACGAGGCTAGACCCCTGTGGCATTGACGATTCTTGGCCTGTCCGGCGCCCTTAGCCATGATCCTTCAGCAGCCCTGTATATCGACGGCAAGCTGATCGCGGCTGCTGAAGAAGAGCGTTTCGTGCGCGACAAGCATGCAAAGAACCGCATGCCCTACGAGTCGGCGAAGTTCTGCCTGGAACAGGCCGGTATCAAGCCTTCCGACGTTGACGTGGTAGCGATCCCCTTCGCGCCCATCAGCCTGTTCGGCAAGGCCCGTTGGCACTACGCCAAGCGTTACTGGTACGCCCCGGACCGCGCCCTGGACGCGATCCTGATGGGCAACCGTCGCTACAAGCGCTACCGCAAGAAGATCGTCTGGTGCCTGGAGCAACTGGGCTTTGACCCGAAAAAGGTCAAGATCGAGCCGGTGGAGCATCACCTGGCCCACGCCTCCAGTGCCTACCACTGCTCGGGCTTCAAGGAGAAGACCGCGATCCTCGGGATCGACGGCAAGGGCGAATACGCCACCACCTTCTTCGGCTACGGCGAGAACGGCAAGATCCACAAGATCAAGGAGTTCTTCGATCCGGACTCCCTGGGCGGCCTCTATGGCGCCATCACCGAGTTCCTCGGTTTCGAGATGCTCGATGGCGAGTTCAAGGTCATGGGCATGGCGCCTTATGGCGATGCCAGCAAGTACGACTTCTCGCGTCTGGCCAGCTTTGAAAACGGCGAGCTGGTGATCAACACCGACTACGCCAACGTCATCGGCCTGCGCCGCTACAAAGAGAAGGGCAAGGGTTTCTACTTCTCGCCAAAACTCATCGAGTGGCTGGGTCCCAAGCGCGAAGGCGACATCGCCGACGAGCCGTACATCCACTACGCGGCGAGCATGCAGGCACTGTTCGAGAAGCTGGCCCTGCAGATGATCGACCACTACCTGGGCGACATCCTCAAGGAAACCGGCAAGCTGGCCTTCGCCGGTGGCTGCGCGCTGAACGTCAAGCTCAACCAGAAGATCATTGCCCGTCCCGAGGTCAAGGAGCTGTTCGTACAGCCGGCTTCTGGCGACGCCGGTACCGCGGTCGGTGCCGCGGCCTATGTTTCCCACGCCCGTGGGGTGCCGGTGGAGAAGATGGAACACGTCTATCTCGGCCCGTCCTACAGCAACGAAGACGTGATCGCCGCTTGTGCCCGCCACCCGAACAAACCGGCCTGGCGGCAGATCGACAACACTCCGGAACGCATCGCCAAGATCATGGTGGACGGCAACCCGGTGGCCTGGTTCCAGGGCCGCATGGAGTTCGGTCCGCGGGCCCTGGGCGGCCGCTCGATCATCGGTTGCCCGAGCGCCACCGGTGTGGCCGATCGGATCAACGAGCAGATCAAGTTCCGCGAGCGCTGGAGGCCTTTCTGCCCGTCGATGCTGGATACCGTTGGTCCGCAAATGATCAAGGTCGACCACCCGGCGCCGTTCATGACCTTCACCTTCGAAGTGGCTGAAGAGTGGAAGACCCGGGTGCCGGAAGTGGTCCACGAGGACGGCACGTCCCGGGCCCAGGTGCTCAAGCGCGAATACAACCCGCGCTACTACGACATGATGAAGGCCCTGGAAGTCCTGACCGGCAACGGCGTGTCGCTGAACACCTCGCTGAACCGCCGCGGCGAGCCGATGATCTGCTCGCCTACCGACGCCTTGAACATGTTCTATGGGTCCGATCTGCAGTACCTGATCATGGAAGACATTCTGGTGGTCAAAGACGGCGTGGACCCTTATGACACGCTCGGCTGAACGCCATGTGCTGCAGTTCTGTCACGGCTATGACGGGCCGTTCCTGGACTGCGCCCGGCAATACGCCAATCTGTTCGCCGGCAGCGGCTATCGGGTGACCACGGTGTTTCTGACCGGGGCCGCCGATGCCGATGTCGCTGCGGGCTGTGCGTCAGATGAAGTGCTGTTCATGGAGTACAGCTCCAAGGCCATTCGTGGCCTGAAGCTGGGCGCGATCCGTGACTTGCGCAAGATCGCCGCCTCGCGCGATTTCAGCTTGTGCATCGCCCATCGCTTCAAGCCGATCTACATTGCCCTGCTGGGCACGGGCTTGCCGGTGATTGGCGTCCATCATGCGTTTTCCGATTACAAGCGTGGCAGCCGCAAGCTGTTCGCCCAGCTGTTCCGCAAACGCCTGAGCCTGCTCGGGGTGTCGGATGCGGTGCGTGACGATATGCGTGCCTGCCTGCCGAAATGGCCGGCACAGCGTATTCAGACCCTGTACAACCGAATCGACCTTGAGGCACTGCAGGCCGAACAACTGAGCGCAGCCCAGGCCCGCAGCGAGCTGGGCCTGTCCGCTGAAGCCTGGATTGTCGGCAATGTCGGGCGCCTGCATCCGGACAAGGACCAGGCCACTCTGCTGCGGGGTTTTGCCGCCGCCGTGCCGCAACTGCCGCCGCACAGCCAGTTGGCGATCCTGGGCACCGGCCGCCTGGAGAAGGAGCTGAAATCCCTGGCTCGGGAGCTGGGTGTCGCCGATCGCGTGCTGTTCCTCGGGCAGGTGCCGCAGGCCCGGCGCTACTTTCGCGCATTCGATGTGTTTGCCCTGAGTTCCGATCACGAGCCCTTTGGCATGGTCCTGCTGGAAGCCATGGCCGCCGGCGTGCCCCTGCTGGCCACCGCCTGCGGTGGTGCGAAGGAAGTGGTCGAGGGCGTGGGCATCCTGTTTCCGCTGGGTGACGTCGAGCACATGGCGCAAGGCCTGCAGCACCTGGCCGCGATGGATGATCATCAGCGTCGGGTCTGCGCCGAATTGATGCTTGATCGCCTGCGTGAGCGTTTCTCCGACCGTGCCGTACGCGACGTATTCTGGCGTTTGCCGCAAGTCACCGATCTGACCGCGAGGGGCTGATGCTCAATCGATTTCAAGGCTGGCGCGAACGCGGCTGGTCAGTCATTGACGCATCGACCTATGCCGATGCCTGGCAGCGCTTTGGTGGCAGCGTGGCGACTCACCCGCTGGTGGTCGAGCAACTGGCGGACCTGGCGCAGATTCCCGTGCGTTATCTGGCCTGGGAACAGGGCGGCCAGCTGCAGGCGGCCATCGCCACTTGGGGGCGGGATCTGGCGCTGTCCAAGGACGTGCTCAAGCGTGCCGGCAAGAAGGGGTTGTTCGATATCGGCAATGCCGAGCTGATCCTGCCGGCCGCCGCGGATGCCCAGGCCGTTCTGCGCCATCGCGGGCGTTACCTTTCCGCGCTCAACGAAGGGCGCTTCACCGCCCTCAGGCCGCAAGCCGAACAATTGGCCATGGCCCGCACCCCGGAAGAGCTGTCGAAGAAGTTTCGCTACAACCAGCGCCGCGAGCTGCGCCTGCTGGAGGAGGCTGGCGGCGTGGTGCGTGCAGTCGCTGACTTCACCAGTGCCGAGCTGGCGGCGATCTACTGTGATCTGTTCCAGCGCCGCTGGGGCTTTCCGGCCACTGGCGCCGAGCGCATGGCCGAGGTATTGGAGCGCCTGCGCGAGCTGCTGATCGGCTCGGTGATCTTTCTCAACGATGCGCCGATTGCCGTGCAGTTGATCTACCGGGTCGAAGCCCCGCAGTGGATCAGCGTTGAGTACGTCAATGGCGGTGTCGATCCCGAGACCCGGGAGTTCAGCCCCGGCAGTGTGCTGAGTTTCCTCAATACCCAGAGCGCCTGGGAGCAGGCCCGGGCCCTGGACAAGCCGCTGCGCTTTTCCTTCGGTCGCGCCGATCGTGAATACAAGGATCGTTGGTGCAATCCTGTGCCGGTTTTCCAGGTGTGAGTCCGTCCATGAGTCGCAAGCAGCAATTGCTCAAGCGCCACCGGCGCAACAAACGAATCGTCCTGTTGGTGGGGCTGGTCCTGTTGCTGCTGGTGGGTGTACTGGTGGCCTGGTGGTTGCCGCTGCTGTTGGCAGTGCTTGGCTGGGTGGCTCATGAGGCCTGGTTTGCCGATCACCTGTTCTACTCGCCCAAGGATGACTACTGCTACGACTTCGGCCATGAAGCCCAGCAGGTCGCGGTGCGCCTGGAGGCGGGACGCCTGTTGCTCGATTCGGCGCCTGAGTTGGGCACGAATGAAACCCTGATTCTCGGAGTACAGGTCAAGAGCTCCTGGATCGGGCGTTTTCTCGACCCGGCCATTGAAGTGCTGGGTGGCCCGAGCGCCGATCGCCAGGCGTTCGAGCGCGGGGTCAATGGCCTGCGCTATCTCAACCTCAGTGGCCTGGCCGGTCCCCTGGTTCGCGGCGAGCTGCAACTGCGTGGGCGCTTCTGCCGGATTCAGGTCCAGCCTCGGTTGCTGGCTTGGCGCGACCCCGACTACCGGCGTCAGCGGGTGATGGTGATCGCACCCCATGCCGATGATGCCGAACTGGCAGCCTTCGGCTTGTACAGCCAGGCTGACGAAGCCTGGATCGTGACCCTGACGGCGGGTGAAATCGAGGCCGAACATTATCAGGCCATGGGCATGAGCCCGGTCGAGGCGGCGCGCATCAAGGGCCGCCTGCGGGCCTGGGACAGTATTGCCGTGCCTCGCTGGGCGGGTGTGCCCGAGACTCACTGCGTGCAACTGGGGTATTTCTGCCTGCAACTGCCGGCCATGCAGGCCGATCCGCAGCAGCCGGTGGCCTCGCGCGAGGCGCAGTTGAGCGATATCCGCCTGTTCCGCCAGTTCAATCCATTCCCCTTGCCTGCCGACCGGGACGGCCTGCCGACCTGGGACAACCTGCTGGCGGATCTGCGAGCCTTGTTGCTCAAGGCCCGGCCTGAAGTGATAGTGCTGCCGCACCCGTCACTGGACCCGCATCCCGACCATATCTGCGCCCAGGCGGCGGTGATGCAGGCGCTTGAGGGGTTGGACTGGCAGCCGACCACCGTGCTCGGCTACGCCAATCACCTGCATGACAATGATCGTTGGCCGATGGGCGATTCTGGGGCAGGCGTTGCCTTGCCACCACTCTTCGATGCGACGGCCGCCTTGCGTCCGTGGTGCTTGTCGCTGTCCCGGGCCGAGCAGTTTGACAAGGCCATGGCGCTGGGGATGATGCATGACTTGCAGCCACCAGCGCCCTTCAAGCGACGTGTACGACGATACCTGCAGCGTTGGTTGGCCGGCCGTTCAGGATCGACCTACGGTGAAAATGAGTTTTTCCGCAAGGCGGTTCGCAGGCATGAGTTGTTCTGGCGTTTGTGAGTCGCTGCTTTAAAACTGCCTTGTGCCAAGACAACAGGGCAATGTCGATTTTTTCTCGGACTGCTCAGCTTCGAAAGGAAGATGATGAAGGTTTTATTTCTGGTGCAGAAAGAACAGCGAGCCATCCTGGATCGTTTGTACGAAGGCGTCGCCGAGAATTGTGAATGCGATGTGCGCTGGCTGAGCAGCGACGAGCAACGCAACTTGCGTCGTTACTTCCGGCGGGAGGTCGATGTTTCCCGTTATGACCGCATCATCTTCTTCCTGCGTTTCAAGCAGGAGATACGCCAGGTCGGGTTCATTCGTACTGTGCCCAACTTGGTGATTCTCGAGCACGATGCTTATCAGAATTACATTCCCTGCAAGTACACGGGCAAGTTCAGTGCCCATTACCGCCGCTTGCCTTGGGCGCGGGTGATCAGTTCAGGGCATATGGTGACCGAGCGCTTGCGCGAGGAAGGTTTCGACGCGGTGTTCGTACCTAAGGGTTACGATCAGGCGCTTTTGCAGGAGCAAGGGCGGGAGCGTGATATCGAACTGGCTTTTGTCGGCAGTACCAACAGCGTTGCCTATAGCGGCCGCAAGGCACTGCTGGATGAACTGGCGCGGGTTGAACCGTTGGTGGTCACGCGAACCAAGTCAGGGGAGGAGTACTGCGCGACCCTTAATCGGATTCGTTTTTTCGTCAGTGCCGATGTGGGCATGGGCGAATACATGATCAAGAACTTTGAAGCAATGGCTTGTGGCTGTGTTTTGTTGGCCTTCGATCAAGGGGCTGCCGAGAATGAGGCCCTGGGGTTCAAAGACATGGTCAACGTTGTGTTTTACAAGGACATCCCTCAGTTGCAGGAGAAGTTGCTCCAATTGCGCATGAATCCGTTACTGGCGGCGGATATTGCTCGTAATGGACAGGAACTTGCAGTCCAACAGTTCAGTTTCGCGCAAATTGGCCGGCGTATCGTTGATGCGCTCCAACCGCCCCTGAGAGCGCGTGCTCCCTTGAGTCTGGTGGAGAGATTGCGGTTGCGACTGGGTGTTTGATATCAACTTGTCGGGAATGCTTAGTGGCTTTTTGATACTGTTTGGGCCGGGATTCAGTTCTTTGATCAATGGCCAACCTGGCATCACTGAATTGCACATGGCGGGCTTGCGAAACCACGTATCAAGGTCATTTTTTCAATGAGCATTCTTAACATCATGTGGGCCGGCGGCTCCGCTTTTGCTTCGGTGCAGAAGGTACATCAACAGATACTTTCTCGCGTTGAGGACTGTGCATCGATCAATACCTGGCTGCTTCAAGGAAGTGCGGGTATTGGCGATCTGGGCGACCAAGTCGTTGAGTGGAATCTTTCTTCTGACCAGCTCAAGGAGCGGCGCATCTGGAAGTTGCTGGCTCCCTGGATGCGCGCGCGTTTTAAAAAGGCCCTGCCGAAAGACCTGGAAGTGGTGCTTCTGGATGGCATCGGTGTTGCGCGAGCGTTACTGCCAGTACTCAGGACTGTGCCAGGGGTGCGTGCAGTGGTCATTTTTCATGGCACCACTCGACTGCGCGGGAGCGATCTAAAACTGTTTGAGCGTTTCTCGGACTCTGAGTTGACGCTGGTTGCGGTGTCGAACACCCTCGCCCAATCCCTTGAATCTGATACGCACCGGCCTGTAGCGGTCTTGCGCAGCGCCTACGATCCGGTCGCTTTTCGTGCCGCGTCACTGCCTCGTGAGCAGGCTCGAGCTCGTTTGGGAGTGCCAATGGAGGCCTCACCAGTGCTGGGTGCGGTAGGCCGCCTGGTGAGTGGCAAGGGCTTTGCCTGTTTGCTGGAGGCCTTTGCTGCAGCGTCGGTACATCGACCCGATGCGCGCTTGGTCATTGTCGGCGAGGGTCCCGAGCGGCTTGCCCTTGAGGCCGGCATCGAGCGTTTGGGCTTGCGTGGCAAAGTTTCTCTCCCCGGTCATTTGCCGGAGGCAGCGACGCTTTATCGAGCGTTTGACTGGGTAGCCATTCCTTCGCTGGACGAGGGGCTGGGCCTGATCTTGCAAGAGGCGGTGATCTCAGGAGTTCCGGTGCTCACCAGTGAGCTTGCGGTATTCCGGGAGCAGTTGGCTGAGGCCGGCTGGTACGCGCCGCCGGACGATGCCGGTGCCTGGAGCAAGCTCATGGAGCGCGCATTTTCAGCGTCTGCCGAGGTGATCCTTGACGGTCAGTCTCGAGCACTGGCGCCGGAGCGGGCCTGGACAGATTTCACTGAAACCTCGCGGCGGCTGTTTTCATCCCGGTAACAGCGCTTGTTCCAGCGCTTGCATGGGAAAGCGTTCGTTCAGCTCTTCGCGCGCAATATAGCGTGCGAAGTGCTGCAAGTTGCGCTTGATCAGCCTGGGAGGCAGCGGCGCCCGCAAGAAACGCATATCGGCTACATCGATCAGCCCCATTTCATTCTCGGGCGTGATCACGATATTGCCCAAGTGTAATGAGCGGAAGTAGATGCCGGCCGCGTGCAATCGACGAATCAGCGCCACCAGCGGCTCAAGGTTTTGTTGCCAGTCAAAGTCTTTCTGGCTGGCCATTTGACGCAGTGTCTGCCCGGGTAATGGTCGATAAAGCACCGCGGTCATGCCGGGGGCGCTTAGCTCGAAGAACTTGAGTACGGTCAAGGTGGGGATTCCACGCTTGCGCAACTCTGCTGCGTTGTCGATAAAGCGTTTGGAGTAGGGGTGAAACAACGCTGACGAAAAAAGGCGTTTGCGGCGAAACAGTTTGAGGATGTCACCGTCTGCCAGCAGGTAGACTTTAGGACCGTAGCTGTCGGCTTCCAATATTCTGGCGCCTTCAGTCATTGAAGTTAGAGCGGCTTGGGAAAGCCTTGAACATTGCATCGTCGGAGCCTTCTCGGAGTCGCGGGCACAGTGGTCGGTAATGATGCCGAAAGTTTTGGGTTTTAACCATGCCGGGCAGGGTGGTTAGCCATGATGAGGAGTTAGGAATGCAAGCAAGTCGTTGGGCGCAGGGATGGATGGTCGGTGGACTGTTATGGTTCTTACTGGCTATTGCATTTGCGCCGACCAACAAGATTTATCAGCAGGGTCTGGTGCTTTTTCTCTGGTTGCCGGCCCTGGTTTTTGCCTGGCCTGCCCGTGATCGGCTCAAGGAAGTCTGGCGTTCGCAACCTTGGATCTGCCTGATGATCCTGCTATTGGCGACGTGGGGCGGGATCAGTTTGCTCTGGACCAACGCAGAAGATCCTTCCCGTGAGGCCAAGCGCCTGCTTTACATCGGCGTCTTCCTGCTGTTCTTCCCGGTGTTTGCCAATGCTCGGCCTGAGCGGGTCATACGAGTCATGCAATGGGGAGGTTTCGGACTGGCATTGTCGTCGCTGATTGCAGTGATCAAATTCTATGGCATTGAAGGAAATGCCTGGTATGCCCGTCTTGAAGGGTTAGGCCAGCTTTCTCATCCCATTCTCGGTGCTTACGTCATTGGTTTGGCTGCGGTGTGGATGCTGCACTGGGTGCCTCGCGGCCGTTGGATGCAGGTGGCTTGGTTGTTGGCGATGGGGCTGCTCGCGCTCTTTGTGGTGCTGAGCCAAAGCAGAGGCGCCGCTCTGGCACTGCTTCTGAGCATCGTGGCTATGCCTATCTGGTGTCGTGACCGGCGCAGTACGTTGATTGCCGCAGCGGCGGTTGTCACCGCGTTGGCGGTGTTCTGGGCAATGGAATCTCTGGTCTTGTCGCGTGGCGTTTCCTATCGTCCTCAGATTTTCATGGCGGCTTTGCACATGATTGCCGAGCGGCCCTGGGGCGGCTTGGGATTGGGCGGCGATTACAAGGTCTTTGCCGATAACATCTATTTCGATCACTCTCATAATCTGTTCACCCATGTGACCATCGAACTCGGTCTGCCGGGCCTGCTGCTTTGGTGTGGGCTGTGGTTCGGAGTGTTATGGCAAGCGTGGAAGATGCGTGATACCCAATATGGCAAGGGCATCATCGGGATATGGGTGTTCTCATTTCTGGCGATGCAGTTCGATGCTGCAAGCCTGACCGGTACGCCTCGTGCCGAGTGGTTCATCTCCTGGTTTCCAATTGCATTGGCCAGCGTTTTGGTCTGGGCACGGGGCAAGCCCGAGGCTTGTGATAAAATTCGCCGTTCTACCTAACCAGTGAGCCCGATGATGAGTGACGCACCGCCCAAAGCGGAACAGGATTCCAGCCTGAAAATCTATTTCCGGCTGCTGGGCTATGTAAGGCCGTACCTTGGCATGTTTCTGTTGAGTATCGTGGGCTTCGTGATCTTTGCGTCTACCCAGCCGATGCTCGCGGGAATCCTCAAATACTTCGTTGATGGCTTGAGCAATCCCGATGTGGTGTTCTTCCCCAACGTGCCGTATTTGAGAGACCTGAAGTTGCTGATGGCTGTTCCGCTGCTGATCGTCCTGATCGCCGCGTGGCAAGGTTTGGGATCTTTTCTGGGCAACTACTACCTGGCCAAGGTTTCCTTGGGACTGGTCCACGACCTGCGTGTCGAACTGTTCAACAAGCTGTTAGTTCTGCCCAATCGCTATTTTGATACTCATAGTTCTGGGCATCTGATTTCCCGTATCACTTTCAATGTGACTATGGTGACGGGGGCGGCCACCGACGCGATCAAAGTGGTCATTCGCGAAGGCCTGACAGTGGTCTTTCTATTTGGTTATCTGTTGTGGATGAACTGGAAGCTGACGCTGGTGATGTTGGCAATCCTGCCAGTGATTGCCCTGATGGTCGGCAGTACCAGCAAGAAATTTCGTAAACAGAGCAAAAAGATTCAGGTCGCCATGGGAGATGTGACCCATGTTGCTTCGGAAGCGATCCAGGGGTACCGAGTGGTGCGCAGTTTCGGTGGTGAAGGCTATGAGCAGCGGCGCTTTGCTGCGGCTAGCCAGAGCAACACCGAAAAGCAGCTGCGCATGACCAAGACTGGCGCTGTATACACCCCCATGTTGCAACTGGTGATTTACTCCGCCATGGCCTCACTGATGTTTTTGGTGTTGTTCTTGCGGGGCGATGCAACGGCAGGTGATCTGGTGGCCTATATCACTGCCGCGGGTTTGCTGCCTAAACCGATTCGGCAGTTGTCGGAAGTCAGCTCAACGATTCAAAAGGGCGTTGCGGGTGCCGAAAGTATCTTCGAGCAGCTGGATGTTGAGCCTGAAGTCGATAGCGGAACGGTCGAACGGGATCGTATCAGTGGTCGTCTTGAAGTTCGCAATTTGAGCTTCACGTATCCGGAGACGGGGCGTGAGGTTCTCAAGAACATTAGCTTCAGTGCCGAGCCAGGGCAGATGATTGCCTTGGTTGGGCGCTCTGGTAGTGGTAAGTCGACATTGGCCAGCCTGATTCCGCGTTTTTACCATCATGAAACCGGGGAAATTCTGCTCGACGACGTGGAAGTCGAAGACTACCGGTTGCGTAACTTGCGCCGACACGTAGCTCAGGTCACGCAGCATGTGACCTTGTTCAACGATACCGTTGCCAACAACATTGCATACGGGGACCTGGCCGGTGCGCCGCGTGCGGATATCGAGAAGGCTGCCCAAGACGCCTATGCGATGGACTTCATCGCTGAGCTGCCCCAGGGCCTGGATACCGAAGTCGGAGAGAACGGCGTGCTTCTTTCGGGTGGCCAGCGTCAGCGCTTGGCTATCGCCCGGGCGTTGCTGAAGAATGCGCCGTTGCTGATTCTTGATGAGGCAACATCAGCACTGGACACCGAGTCGGAGCGGCATATTCAGGCGGCGTTGGACAAGGTCATGAAAGGGCGTACCACCCTGGTTATCGCTCATCGGTTGTCCACTATCGAGAAGGCTGACCAGATCCTGGTGATGGACCACGGCGAAATTGTCGAGCGTGGTACCCACGTCGAGTTACTGGCCATGGGCGGGTACTACTCGCGGCTGCACGCCATGGGGCTGGACGCGCCGACTGAGGCCGATATCGTCTGATATTCCCGGGCGCGCAATGCGCTCGGGCATTTGTATCAATGCCCTTACAGGGTTGACCAAAGCTAAATAATTCCTTATCCGGCGTTTGTTATGTTGGCCCTCTCGATTCGAATGATGAACGAGAGGGTCAACCTTCTTGCGTGGATAATCGGATGTTGCAACGTCTGTTGTGGAAATTGCTTCCCAAGAATCAAAGGGCTTTCTTGCTGGGACGTTTGTCAGTGGTTGATCGGCAGGCTGTGAACAAGTCACTGTCTGCGATCATTACGCTTCCAACAAGTTTTGTGACGCATAAGTGTGTGTTCATTCACGTGCCCAAATGCGGGGGCAGTAGCCTGTGCTCTGCGCTTCTAGAGGGTCGGTGGCCTGGGCACTTACCGTATTACTGGTATCAGCAGCAGTTCCCTGAACACTGCGCGCGCAGTTTCAAGTTCGCTTTCGTCCGCGATCCCTTGGAGCGGGCTTATTCGGCATACGCTTACTTGCGGAGCAATAACATGAGTCGACGTGACCATGAGGCTCAGGCCTTGGTGGCCAGTTACCGAGATTTCGACGATTTCGTTGCGCAGTGGTTGCATCCGGACAACCTGCGTCGTCAGCTTCACTTTGCGCCTCAGACGGACTTTCTTGTTGATCAAATGGGGCGGATGTCCATGGATTTTCTAGGTCGGCACGAGCATATCGAGCGAGATTTCCGCTATCTGTGTGAGCGACTCGGAGTGGACACATCATTGCCACATCTGAATGTTTCCCTTGAGCGTCGAAACGAGCCGGTCAGGGAGTTCTGCTCCTTGCGTACGCGGCGCTTGGTCAGGCGTGCTTATCAGCGTGATTATGAGGTCCTGGGTTATGAGTGACTCTTCAGTTTTTCCGAACTCTACTGGGGTTGCTCCCGCTATCCGTCCCTTTTCCCTATCGTTGTCAGTGGATGCCCGCTCTGCGTTAAAGCACCAGCAGCCTTGTTGTCTGTGGCTGACGGGGCTGTCGGGTGCCGGAAAGTCCACTCTGGCCAATGCGTTGGAGATCAAACTCAATGAGCTGGGCCGCCATACATTTGTGCTGGACGGTGACAACCTGCGCACCGGGTTATGCAGCGATCTGGGGATGGGAATCGAGGCGCGCAAAGAGAATGTTCGGCGTATTGGCGAGGTGGCGCGCCTGATGGTCGACGCCGGATTGATTGTGATCGTCTCGGCTATTTCGCCCTTCAGTGCTGGTCGGGCGATTGCCAGGGCGTTGTTTGCTCCGGGGCAGTTTTTCGAGGTCTATGTCAGCACGCCGTTTGATGTGTGCGCCCGACGCGACCCCAAGGGCTTGTATCAAGCTGCGCTGCAAGGAGCAATCAAGGATTTCACCGGACTGGACAGTCCTTACGAAGCGCCAGAGCGGGCAGATTGCGAGATCAATACCGATGAAATCGAATTGTCCGAGGCGGTGCAGTTTGTTTTGAGTCGAGTGTTCAAAAAATGATCAGATAATGTGCGTGATACATCCCGCGTAACGCTCTCAAACGAGACGGCGCCAACCCTGTGTTAATATCGCGCCCCTGTTCATTTTGTATGTGGGATGCTCCATGAAGTTGTCCATGCCGCGATTCGATCAAGCCCCTGTCTTGGTGGTCGGCGATGTCATGCTCGACCGTTACTGGCATGGTGGTACCTCACGGATTTCCCCTGAGGCACCGGTGCCGGTGGTCAAGGTCGAGCAAATCGAGGACCGCCCGGGTGGTGCCGCTAACGTTGCCCTGAACATCGCCGCTCTCGGCGCTCCGGCATCCCTGGTGGGGGTGACCGGTGACGATGAGGCTGCCGACAGTCTGGTCAACAGCTTGAAAGGCGCGGGTGTACGGGCGCTGTTTCAGCGTATCGCTCATCAGCCGACCATCGTCAAGCTGCGGGTCATGAGCCGTCACCAGCAGTTGCTGCGTATCGATTTCGAAGAACCCTTCGCCACTGATGCCCTGGCCCTGGCGGCCGAGGTCGACGCCCTGCTCGACGGGATCAAGGTGCTGGTGCTGTCCGACTACGGCAAGGGCGCTCTGCGCAACCATCAGGTGCTGATCGCGGCGGCGCGGGCGCGGGGCATTCCGGTGCTGGCCGATCCCAAGGGCAAGGATTTTTCCATCTACCGTGGCGCCAGCCTGATCACGCCGAATCTCAGCGAGTTCGAAACCATCGTCGGCGGCTGCGCCGATGAGCACGAACTGGTGAGCAAGGGCGCCAAGCTGATGCACGACCTGGAGCTGGGAGCGCTGCTGGTGACCCGTGGCGAGCACGGCATGACCCTGTTGCGCCCGGAGCATCCGCCCCTGCATCTGCCGGCCCGTGCCCGTGAAGTGTTCGATGTCACCGGTGCCGGGGATACGGTGATCTCTACCCTGGCCGCTGCCATTGCTGCCGGTGAGGAACTGCCCCATGCCGTGGGCCTGGCCAATTTGGCGGCGGGCATCGTCGTCGGCAAGCTGGGGACAGCTGCTATCAGCGCACCGGAATTGCGTCGGGCGATCCAGCGCGAGGAAGGTTCCGAGCGTGGGGTCCTGAGCCTCGACCAACTGCTGCTGGCAATTGATGACGCCCGGGCGCACAACGAGAAGATTGTGTTCACCAACGGCTGCTTCGACATTCTCCACGCCGGCCACGTGACCTACCTGGAACAGGCTCGGGCCCAGGGTGACCGGCTGATCGTGGCGATCAACGACGATGCCTCGGTCAGCCGCCTCAAGGGGCCTGGACGTCCGATCAACAGTGTCGACCGGCGCATGGCGGTGCTGGCGGGATTGGGCGCCGTGGACTGGGTGATCAGTTTCCCTGAAGGCACTCCGGAAAACCTGTTGACCCAGGTACGGCCGGATGTGCTGGTCAAGGGCGGGGACTATGGCATCGATCAGGTAGTGGGCGCTGATATCGTCACCGCTTATGGCGGCACGGTGAAGGTGCTGGGGCTGGTCGAGAACAGCTCGACCACCGCCATCGTCGAGAAGATCCGCAAGACCGACAAGGCCGAGTAACGGCCGCAGTGAAAAAAAGGCGCCTACTCCAGGCGCCTTTTTTTTGCCTCAGCCCTGGCGTCCGGCTTTGGCCGGAACCATCTTGCGCAGGATCTGCCGGGCCTTGCCGGTCAGGCGCGAGAGTTTCGAGTCCTTCGCAGGTTCACTCAGGCCTCGTTGCCTGAGCCAGTCCTTCCAGCGAATCCGCTCGTCGCGCACCACCCAGCCTTCCTGCTGGGCGAAGCTTTCTGCCAGGTGCGGATTTCGGTGAACGTGACCGAGCGTTTCGCTAATACGTGACCGGTGCTTCCACCCCGGTTGCGCGGGTTCTGGATTGTAATCGCATCGGTCACGATGCGGCTTGTTCCTCGGCTTTTTTTCGGCGCAGCGACTCGCCTTTCATCGTCAGTCGGTAGGCGTTGTGCACCAGGCGGTCGAGGATGGCATCGGCCAGGGTCGGGTCGTTGATCCAGCCGTGCCAGTGCTCGATGGGCAGTTGGCTCGTCAGGATGGTGGAGCGGCTGCCAGCGCGGTCGTCGATCACCTCCAGCAGGTCATGCCGGGCTCCTTCCTCCAGCGGGGCTAGCGCCCAGTCGTCCAGCACCAGGACGTCGACCTTTGCCAGCTGTTGCAGGGTACGGCCGAAGCTGCCGTCGCCATGAGCGATGCGCAGTTGTTCCAGCAGGCGCGGGGTGCGCAGGTACAGGGTGCTATAGCCCTGGCGGCAGGCCTGGTTGCCCAGGGCGCAGGCCAGCCAGGTTTTGCCGGCACCGGTCGGGCCGGTCAGCAGCAGGTTGTGCTGCTGGCGGATCCAGTCGCCACTGGCCAGGGTGGCGATCAGACGCTCGTCCAGGGCGCGTCCGGTGCGGCGGTCGAGATCTTCCAGGCAGGCGTTGGCGTACTTGAGCTTGGCCTTCTTGCGCAGCCGTACCAGGCGCTGGTTGTCACGCCAGGCCAGTTCGCGGTCGAGCAGTAGGCCGAGGCGTTCATCGAAGCTCAGGCTGTGGCTGGCCGGCAGCGTCCATTGCTCTTCCAGGGCGCGGGCCATGCCGTCCAGGCGTAGCTGGTGCAGTTGATTCAGGGTGTGTTGCGGCATCATCGAACAGCTCCTGTTGCGGGGGTTGGTAGTAGTCGGCGCCACGGACGTTCTCGTGGTCGCCGGGTAAGGTCGTTTCGGCGGCACGCTGGGGCAGCGGCTGTTGATCCAGGCCTTGCTGGAGCAGGTTGCGCACGCTGCGCCCGGTGAAGGCGCGCAGGTGTACGGCACGTTCGGCAGCGGCTTCCAGGCGTGCATTGCCATAGCGCCGGGCCAGCGAGAGCAGGCCGAGGCAGGCGCGGTAGCCCATCTCCGGGTGCGGCTTGTGGGTCAGTTGGTGATCGATCAGTTGGCGCGTGTAGGGGCCGATCCGCGCGCCCCAGTCGAGCAGGCGTTGTGGCGTCCATTCGCGATGCGCCTGGTGCGCCGCGGGCATGTGCTCGCGCTGGGTACTGTAAGCGCCGCGTCGCCCCAGCAGCAGGTGGCTGGCCACCCGCCGGTTGCCATGCAGCACTTCCAGGGTGTGTGCCGTCAGTCGCACGTCCACGTTCTGCCGGGCCAGGGCGGAGGGCACGCTGTAGAAGCTGCCATTGACCTCGATGTGGTAGTCGATGCTGACCTTGCAGCGCTTGAAGGTGGCGACCTCGTAGGGATGCACCGGCAGCGCTCGCAAGGCCGGGCGATCCAGGCGCTCGAACCAGTCGCGCCGGCAGCCATCGAGCCGCTTGAACGGGCGCCGATTCAGATCCTCCAGCAGCTCGGCGATGGCCTGGTTAAGCGCATGCAGGCTGAAGAACTGCCGATGGCGCAGCCGCGCCATGATCCAGCGCTCGACCACCTGCACCGCCACCTCGGCCTTGGCCTTGTCCTGAGGCTTGCGTGGCCGTGCCGGCAGGATCACCGTCTGGTAATGACGCGCGCACTCCAGCGTGGCCCGGTTCAGGCCCGGCTCGTAGCGATCCGGCTGGGCGACCAGGGCGCGCGGATTGTCCGGCACAACCATTTCCGGCACGCCGCCAAAGTAGGTCAGAGCCTGGCCCAGCGAGGTCAGCCAGTCCACCTGGGTTTCGCCTGGCGTCGCGCAGGCATAGGTGTAATTCGAGGCGCCCAGGGCGGCGACGAAGATGTGCGCCCGGCGCACTTCGCCGGTGGCCGGGTCGACCACCGGCAGCGTCGGCCCGGCATAGTCGATGAATAGCTTCTCGCCCGCACGGTGCAGCTGACGCATCGAACGTTTGAGCGTCTGGGCGTAGCGCCGGTAGTGCTCGACGAACTGGGTGTAGCGGTAGGTCGGCTGGCCCGCATGCGCGGCGAGATATTCCTCCCACAGCAGCTGCAAGGTCACGCCCTTGCGTCGCAACTCGCGGTGGATGCTCAGCACATCGGGCAGCACTCGCTCACCGCGCGGCTTGTTCGTCGACGTCGGTGCAAACAAGGCGGCCGCCAGCGCGGCCTCGTCCATGGCCACCAGCGCCGGCCAGTCCAGCCCGGCCACCCGCGCCGCCGCGATGTACTTGCTAACCACGCCCTTGGACAGCTGCAAGGCACGGGCAATCTTCTCGTGGGACAAGCCGGCCTCAAACTTGAGGCGCAGACATTCTTTGATGTTTCGCATGGCTACTCGCGGCGCCGCCATCTTCCTCTCCCGAAATCGGTCGAGGATGGCGGCGCATCAGGTCATGCGCAACGAAGGGGAAGGCTTTCGCTAAGTCGTGACCGGCGATTTCGGTAAGCCGTGACCACCTGTTTCGGAACAGGCGGAAAATCGGTCACGTTGCTACCGAAATGAGCGGTCACGCGTTAGCGAAATGACCGGTCACGATCAACCGAAACGGCCGGTCACGGTGCTCCGAAATCCGCAGCCAGGTACAGGCCACGGGTGCTCGCCGGGTGCAACTGGTCCTTTTTCAGGGTGTAGAGCTCGGCGCAAGGTTCGCCATTCTCCAGGGGCATCAGGTACAGGTCCGGGCGCTTGCGGTCCAGGCGGGCCACCAGTTGATCGCCCTCCAGGCGTTCGTCGACGTGGAACAGGCTCAGGGACTTGGCTTCCCTGGGCACCTCCAGGCGCAGGTCGTAGATCAACTGCAGCGATGCCGTGGGCAGGTGCACATAGGCCTGGGGACGCTCGAGCAATTGCAGGTTGGCGCAACGCACCGGGCGCGCCGCGCCGGACAGCGGCGTCAGGCGAAAGGGCAGGGCTTCGCGGTAGTGCAGGGCGCCAGCATAGGGGGCGGGCAGCCAGGTGTCGTTGAAGCGTCCGCCGAGCCAGCCTTCGGGGGTTTCCAGCAGGCACTCCTCGGCGATTTCCTGGATGGCGGTCAGCAGCGGCAGGTTCAGTTCATGGGCCGGCACGTAGCCGGAGATCAGCTTGAGCACCACGTCGCCGCGATCCTGGCGGCGTTGGCGCACCAGTACCCAGTAATCGCGGTTCTGCCAATGCAGGGTCAGGCGCACCGAGACCCCGAGGTTGGCCAGTTCCAGAGCGAAACGCTGGGTATCGGCCACGGTCACCGGGCGTCGGCGCTGCAGGGTCTGGGCGAAGTTCAGCGGCATGCCGACGCTCTGGTAGCACAGGCCTTCGGGAGTCGCCTCGACGAACAGGGGCAGGGTCTTGAAATTGCTGGGGTTCTTTCTAATCAGCGGTCGCGACATCTCGGCTCCTTCTTGCGTCGGGGTCGGCCGCGTCGGCGGCATCAGTTCTGGCCCAGAACCTGTGCCACGGTCGCCACGTTATGGGCCAGGTGCAGCGGATTGATGGTCCCGACAATAGCACTGGCGACACCGGGCCGGTCAAACAGCAACTCGAAGCTGGCCCGCACCGGATCGGTGCCCGGGCTCAGGCACACGTGGCCGCTGGCCAGGGCCTTTTTCACCAGGATGCCCTTGTGTTGGGCGGCGGCATAATCAATGACCGCCCGCTCCGCCTGTTCGTTCAGATTGTAGGTAACCATGGCGCAATCGCCTTGCTCCAATGCCTTCAAGCCGCCGTCGACGGTCTTGCCGGAGAAGCCGAAGCCGCGGATCTTGCCCTCCTGCTTGAGCTGGGCCAGGGTCTGGTACACCTCGCACTGCTCGAGGATCACCAGGTCGTTGCCGTCGGAATGCACCAGCACCAGGTCGATGAAGTCGGTTTCCAGGCGTTGCAGGCTGCGTTCCACGGACAGACGCGTGTGGGCGGCGCTGAAGTCGTGGCGGGACACACCGTCGGCAAACTCCTCGCCGACCTTGCTGACGATCACCCATTCCTGGCGCTGGCCCCGCAGCAGCGGGCCCAGGCGTTCTTCGCTGCGGCCGTAGGCTGGAGCGGTGTCGATCAGGTTGATGCCCAGGTCGCGGGTCAGCTTGAGCAGCATGCGCGCTTCCTGGTCGTCGGGGATCTGGAAGCCGTTGGGGTATTTCACGCCCTGGTCACGGCCCAGCTTGACCGTGCCCAGGCCCAGGGGCGAAACCATCAGCCCGGTGCTGCCGAAGGGGCGATGCAGGTCGTGCAGGGTTGGCTGGCTCATGGCAGCAGTTGCTCCCAGGCGGTTTGCGCCAGGGGCGGCTTGGGCAGGTCGGGGAGCGCCTGGCTGGGGCTAGGGCGAATGCCATCGCGTTCCAGGGCCTTCAGGACCCGGTCGGCGAAGTCCGGCGCCAGGGCCAGTTTGGTCGGCCAGCCCACCAGCAGGCGGTCTTGTCCGGCGAGGAAGGCGTTGTCCGGGCGGGTCAGGCCTGATTGTGCCGGTTCCGCCCGCTCCACTCGCAAGGTGGCCCATTGCGCCTGGCTCAGGTCGACCCAAGGCAGCAACTGTGCCAGTTCCTTTTGCGCCGCGGCGATCTGCGCTGCCGGTTCCCGGGCCACACCTTCGGCTTCGGCGAGATCGCCCCCCAGGTACCAGACCCACTGGCCATCGGCGGCCGGATGAGTGGTGACGGTGATCCGCGGCTTGGGGCCGCCGCCCAGGCAATGGGCGTACAGCGGTTTCAGGCTTGGCCCCTTCACCAGCACCATGTGCAGCGGGCGTCGCTGCATGGCCGGCTGGCTCAGGCCGAGAGCCTGGAGCAGCTCGGCATTGCCGGCACCGGCACTGAGGACGATGCGCTGCGCGCGAATCTCTCGTTCGTCGATCCGCAGGCCCACCAGCTGACCACTCTCCAGCAGTGGCTCGATCTTCTGCCCGGCCAGCAGGCTATCGCCGCCCAGCTCCGCCAGGCGCTGGATGACGCTGGGCACATCCACCACCAGTTCGGCCAGCCGATAGACCTTGCCCTTGAAGCGCTTGTCCTGCAGGGCTGGAGGCAATTGCTCGCCCTTGACCTGATCGACCCGGCCGCGCACGGCCTTGCTGGCAAAGAAGCTGGTGAGGTTGCCGGCCAGGGTGCCGGGGGACCAGAGATAGTGGGATTCGGACAGCAGGCGCACGCCGGACAGGTCCAGCTCGCCGCTGCCGGCCAGGGCTTCGCGCCAGCGCCGGGGCATGTCGGCGATGGCTTCCGAGGCGCCGGTGAGGGCGCCGTGCAGGGCGTACTTGGCGCCGCCGTGAATGATCCCCTGGGACTTCACGCTCTGTCCGCCACCGAGGCTGGCGCTTTCCACCAGCACAGTGGAAAAGCCCTGGCGCCGCAGGCGGGCGTTGAGCCAGAGACCGGCGACGCCTGCGCCGACAATCAGCACATCGGTGGAAATAGCGGATGGCATGCAGCGACCTCGGTAAACAAAACGAAGGCGCAAGTTTCAAGCCTCAAGCCTCAAGCTGCAAGCATGGCACTCACTCTTGCCGCTTGAAGCTTGTCGCTTGAGGCTGCTTTTTAATGCCCGGCGGTTTTCGAGAACAACTGGATCACCACCACGCCGAGGACGATCAACGCCATGCCCAGCATCGCCGGGATATCCAGTTTCTGGCCGTACAGGAACAGCGCGGCAATGCTGACCATGACGATGCCCATGCCGGCCCATACCGCATAGGCCACGCCCACCGGGACGGTGCGTACCACCAGGGTCAGCATCCAGAAGGCCACGCCGTAACCGACGATGATCAGCGCCAGGGGCAGCGGTGTGCTCAGGCCCTTGACCGCTTTCATTGAAACAGTGGCAATCACTTCCGCGCAGATGGCGATGGCCAGGTAGTAGTAAGCGTTCATGGGAGGGTTCCTCGTGTCTGGGGCTGCTTTCTGAGGTCGGCATTCTAGAGGCTGCTCAGATGGGGTAAAGTCATTACCTATCTGCTATGAAGATAGGTTGCGCTATGAACATGCAATGGAACCTGGAGCAATTGCGACTGTTCGTTAGTGTCGCCGAGCTGCGTTCGTTTTCCGCGGTGGCCCGCCAGCAACGCAAGGCGCAATCGGCCATCAGCAGCGCCATCGCTCTGCTGGAGGAGGATTTGGGGGTCAGCCTGTTCGAGCGCAGCAGCGGGCGCCAGCCCAAGCTCAGCGAGGCCGGCAGCGCCTTGTTGCAGGAGGCGCGGGAGATTCTGCGTCAATGCGATCGTCTCAACGGTCGGGCGCTGGCCCTGATGCGGGGCCAGGAGGCGCGGTTGCGCCTGGCCCAGGACGAGGCGATGCCCTACCAGCCGGTGCTCGACAGCCTGGAAGCCCTGGCCGAGCGCTTTCCCAGTCTGGAGGTGCAGCTGGCCAGCGGCGCCCAAGGCGATGTGGCGCGCAAGCTGGTGGAGCGCCGGGCCGACCTGGGCTTGCTGTTCCACCATGAACAGATGCCCGAAACCCTGGAGCGTCAGGCCCTGGGCAGTGTTGAAATGGTCACTGTGTGTGCCGTGGGGCATCCCCTGGCCCATGAAAAGCGGGTCAATCGCCAGCTCCTGGCCCGGCACCGGCAGTTGCTGATCGCCCCGCAACTCAGTGGTTATCCCGGTGGTGAGCAAGTCAGCCCCCAGGTCTGGCGGGCGGACAGTTTCTATGTGATGGCCGAATGGCTGATGCGTGGCCTTGGCTGGGCCTGGTTGCCGCGGCATGTGGTGCAGTACCCGACCTATCAGCATCAGATGGTGGAACTGGTCAGCGAATGGACACCGCCGGCGCTGGTGGTGGAGCTGGCCTGGCGCCGCGACGAGCCCCTGGGGCCGGCAGCGCGATGGCTGGCGGAACGTTTTGCCGTGCACCTGAAGGCGATCGGCTAAAAAACCGATAAACTCCGCCGCCATGAATAGAACTCTCTATACCGCACTGTTTTACCTGGGGCTGCCATTGGTAGCGATTCGCCTGTGGCTGCGTTCGCGCAAGGCCCCGGCTTATGCCAAGCGCATTGGCGAGCGCTTCTCTCTGGGCTTGCCGGTCATGCAGACCGGCGGTATCTGGGTGCATGCGGTGTCCGTGGGCGAGAGTATTGCCGCCGCGCCAATGATCCGGGCCCTGTTGGCCCGTCATCCGCAACTGCCGATTACCGTGACCTGCATGACCCCCACCGGCTCTGAGCGCATTCAAGCGCTGTTCGCCCATGAGCCGCGCATCCAGCATTGCTATCTGCCTTACGATCTGCCTTGCGCTGCTGCGCGCTTTCTCGATCGGGTGCAGCCCAAGCTGGCGGTGATCATGGAAACCGAACTGTGGCCCAACCACATCGACCAGTGCGCTCGGCGCGGGATTCCGGTGGCCCTGGCCAATGCCCGATTGTCCGCGCGTTCGGCCAAGGGCTATGGGCGCTTTGCCGGGCTGACGGCGCCGATGCTGGCGCAGATGAGCCTGTTCGCGGTGCAGACCGAGGCCGAGGCCCAGCGTTTCCGGGAGCTGGGCGCGCGTCCCGAGACGGTGGAAGTGACAGGCTCGATCAAGTTCGACCTGAGCATTGATCCGCAATTGCTGGTGCGCGCCGCTGAGCTGCGCCAGCAGTGGCAGGCCATGGACCGCCCGGTATGGATCGCCGCCAGTACCCACGAGGGTGAAGACGCCGTGGTGCTCGACGCCCATCGGCAACTGCTGGCCAGTTACCCGAATGCCTTGCTGATTCTGGTGCCACGGCACCCGGAGCGCTTCAACTCGGTGTACGAGCTGTGTCGGCAACAGGGGTTCACGACCATTCGCCGCTCTGCCGGGGAGCCGGTGGACGCTACCACCTCGGTGTTGCTGGGGGACACCATGGGCGAGTTGCTGTTCCTCTATGCCCTGGCCGACAGCGCCTTTGTCGGTGGCAGCCTGGTGGCCAATGGCGGGCATAACCTGCTGGAGCCGGCGGCGCTGGCCAAGCCGGTCATCAGCGGGCCGCACCTGTTCAACTTCCTGGAAATCGCCGCGATGCTGCGCGAGGCCGGGGCCCTGCAGGAGGTGGATGACGCCGAGGGGCTGGCGGTGGCGGTGCAGCGCCTGTTCGAGTTGCCCCGGGATGCTCAGAAGATGGCCGAAGCCGGGCTCAAGGTGCTCAAGGCCAATCAGGGCGCCTTGCAGCGGCTGCTGGATGGTCTTGATCGCCTCTTGAACAGGCCTTGATGGTCTTCCTGCAGCGCCTGCCGCAGGCTGCGCAGCGGCGGCAAAGGGCCCTTGCCACAGCCGTCTCAGCATGAAAAAGGCCACCCGCAAAGGTGGCCTTTTTCATGGCTTCAGGCTTCAGGGGCGAGCCTTGAGCTGCTCCTGTGCGGCCTTGGCCAGGTCCGGCGGGAGGAAGTCGCGGTCCGGGTTGTAGTCGGCCTTGAGGTAGCGCGACAGGTCCTGCAGGTCTCCCGGGTTGAGGGTGCCGGCGGCCTGTTTCAGGCGCAGGTTGTCGAGGATGTAGTCGTAGCGGCTGTTGTTGTAGTTGCGCACCGAGGTGTAGAGCTGGCGCTGGGCGTCGAGCACGTCGACGATATTGCGGGTGCCCACCTGGTAGCCGATTTCCGTGGCTTCCACCGCGCTCTGGTTGGAGATGATCGACTGGCGTCGGGCCTGGACCTGTTCGACATCGGTGTTCACCGCGCGATGCAGGTTGCGGGTGTTCTCCACCACCTGGCGACGTAGGGATTCACGCTGCTGCTCGCTCTGGCTCAGGCGTGAGTAGGACTCGCGGACCTGGGAACTGGTCAGGCCGCCGCTGTAGATCGGGATGTTCAGTTGCAGGCCGATGGAACGCTGCTCGACATCGCTGCCGTAGCGCGTCAACGGGTTGGGGTTGCTGAAACCCAGGGCGTCGTTGTCGCCTTTCTTGTATTGCGCCACGGCGTCCAGGGTCGGCGCGTGCCCGGCCTTGCGCTGCTTGAGGGTTTCCTCGGCGGCGCTGACCGCGTAGTTGCTGGCCAGCAGGTTGAGGTTCTGCTTGGCGGCAGTCTCGACCCAGGCCTTGGCGTCGTTGGGTGTCGGGGCCAGTACCGGCAGGGTGTGGACGATGCCCTGGATCGAGTTGTACTCGCGGTTGGTCAGGGTGATCAGGGCTTCAAAGGCGTCTTCCACCTGGCGCTGGGCAAGGATCCGGTTGGCCCGGGCGGTGTCATAGCTGGCCTGGGATTGCAGCACGTCGGTCTTGTCCGACAGGCCCACGTCGAAGCGCTCGTTGGACTGGTCCAGTTGACGCTTGAAGGCGGCTTCCTCGGCCTTGGTCGAGGCCAGGTTGTCCTGGGCGCGCAGCACCGCGAAGTAGTTTTCCGCGCTTTGCAGGATCAGGTTCTGTTCGGTGGCCGAGAGCTGCAGCGAGGCCTGCTCGTTGATGTCCTTGGCGGCCTGCAACTGGAACCAGCGGTCGGCGCGGAACAGCGGCTGGGCCAGGGTCGCCTGGTAGACGTTGCCGCTGCGGGTCGAGGCCATGGAGGGCTCATCGAACTTGGTGCGGGTGTTATTGATGTCCGCCCCCGCCGAGAGGTTCGGCAGCAGGCCGGCGCGGGCCTGGGGCACCACTTCTTTCTGGGCGCCGTACTGGGCGCGGGCAGCCGCCAGATCGGCGTTGTTGTCCACCGCTTCCTGGTAGACGCTGACCAGGTCGGTCTTGGTGGTCAAAGGCGCTTCTGCTGCCCAGGCCATTCCATTGGACGCACAAGACACGGCAACAGCCAGTGAGAGTTTGCGCAGCATTCGGCGATCCCTAGAGTTGATATTACGGAGATAATCCAGGCGCCAAGGCTAAGGCGCGGTCCATGGAGCGTCAAGATTCGACATAGAGTAGGGAGTGTAGAGCTGCTGACCTACCGCAACAATCCTGCAATTACGCCATTCATCCTGCTTATTGCACCGGTGTTGGCGTTCTGTCCCGGCTTTGTCTAGACTGGCGCGGTTCTTGTCGGGGTGCCTTGCTATGAGGCTGAGATCGGATAATCCGGATCCCGTTGAACCTGATCAGGTTAGCGCCTGCGTAGGGAACAAGATTTCTCGTCACCCGGCGAGTCCTCTTGTGCTTCGTCCGGGATGTTGTTCGACAATCGAACACCCCCTCGAGTACCAAGCACTGCACTCACTAGTTGCCTAGGCAGGGTGCGTCCGTCCGTTACAGGTTCGCTCCGACAACAATCCACTGCCTGGATGCTGTCTGGAGAGCCCGTGATGACTACAACATTAAAAAACGCTAGCAACCTCAGTGAGTCGGCCCAAGTCGACCAACAGTCGGTTCAGCCCTTTACCCGCTCGCAAAAAATCTATGTCCAGGGTTCGCGCCCGGATATCCGCGTGCCCATGCGTGAAATCACCCTGGACGTGACCCCCACCGATTTCGGTGGCGAGATCAACGCCCCGGTGACCGTGTATGACACCTCCGGCCCCTACACCGACCCGAATGTGGTGATCGATGTGCGCAAGGGCCTGGGCGATGTGCGTTCGGCGTGGATCGAAGACCGTGGCGACACTGAGCGCCTACCCGGCCTGAGTTCCAATTTCGGCCAGCAGCGCCTGGCGGACCCGGAACTGACCAAGCTGCGTTTTGCCCACGTCAACAACCCGCGCCGGGCCAAGGCCGGGGCCAACGTCAGCCAGATGCACTACGCCCGTAAAGGCATCATCACCGCCGAGATGGAATACGTCGCCATCCGCGAAAACATGAAGCTGCAGGAAGCCCGCGCCGCCGGCCTGCTGCAGCAGCAACATACTGGCCACAGCTTCGGCGCCAGCATCCCCAAGGAAATCACCCCCGAGTTCGTCCGCGAGGAAATCGCCCGCGGTCGGGCGATCATTCCGGCCAACATCAACCACGTCGAACTGGAGCCGATGATCATCGGCCGCAACTTCCTGGTGAAGATCAACGGCAACATCGGCAACAGCGCCCTAGGTTCCTCCATCGAAGAAGAAGTGGCGAAACTGACCTGGGGCATCCGCTGGGGCTCGGACACGGTGATGGACCTGTCCACCGGCAAGCACATCCATGAAACCCGCGAGTGGATCATCCGCAACTCGCCGGTGCCGATTGGCACCGTACCGATCTACCAGGCCCTGGAAAAGGTCAACGGCGTGGCCGAGGACCTGACCTGGGAGCTGTTCCGCGACACCCTGATCGAGCAGGCCGAGCAGGGCGTGGACTACTTCACCATCCACGCCGGGGTGCTGCTGCGCTATGTGCCGCTGACCGCCAAGCGGGTGACCGGTATCGTGTCACGGGGCGGTTCGATCATGGCCAAGTGGTGCCTGGCGCACCACAAGGAAAACTTCCTCTACACCCACTTCGACGAAATCTGCGAAATCATGAAGGCCTACGACGTCAGCTTCTCCCTGGGAGATGGCCTGCGTCCGGGGTCGATTGCCGACGCCAACGACGAAGCCCAGTTCGGTGAACTGGAAACCCTTGGCGAACTGACCAAGATTGCCTGGAAGCACGACGTGCAGTGCATGATCGAAGGCCCGGGCCACGTGCCGATGCAGTTGATCAAGGAGAACATGGACAAGCAGCTGGAGTGCTGCGACGAGGCGCCGTTCTACACCCTGGGCCCACTGACCACCGACATCGCTCCCGGCTACGACCACATCACCAGCGGCATCGGCGCGGCGATGATCGGCTGGTTCGGTTGCGCCATGCTCTGCTACGTCACGCCCAAGGAGCACCTGGGCCTGCCGAACAAGGATGACGTGAAGACCGGGATCATCACCTACAAGATCGCCGCCCACGCCGCCGACCTGGCCAAAGGTCACCCCGGCGCGCAGATCCGCGACAACGCCCTGTCCAAGGCGCGTTTCGAGTTCCGCTGGGAAGACCAGTTCAACCTCGGCCTGGACCCGGACACTGCCCGTTCGTACCACGATGAAACCCTGCCCAAGGACTCGGCCAAGGTGGCGCATTTCTGCTCCATGTGCGGGCCGAAATTCTGCTCGATGAAAATCACCCAGGAAGTTCGCGAGTACGCGGCCAACCAGCGCATCGACGCGGTGGACGTGGACGTCGCCAAGGGCCTGGCGGAGCAGGCCGAGCGCTTCAAGCAGGAAGGCAGCCAGTTGTACAAGAAAGTCTGACCCCCCCCTCTGTAGGAGCGGGCTTGCCCGCGAACCAGGCGCCACGCTCTCAACGAGGTGGCGCTTTCGCCGGCAAGCCCGCTCCTACAGACCTTATTCCTTCGAGATAACAACCTTGAGCAGTCCAAGTACCTACTCTCCCAATCTTGCGGTGCCGGCCGACAAGCGCGTGTTTGGCGCCCGCGATCTGTTTTCCCTGTGGTTCTCCCTCGGCATCGGTTTGATGGTGCTGCAGACCGGTGCGCTGTTGGCGCCGGGCCTGGGGCTGGCTCATGCGTTGCTGGCGATCTTTCTTGGCACCGCGGTGGGCGTTCTGTTGCTGGCGGCGGTGGGGGTGATCGGCAGCGACACCGGCCTGTCTTCGATGGCTGCGCTCAAGCTCAGCCTGGGCCACCGTGGCGCCAGTCTGCCGGCGTTGCTCAACCTGCTGCAGTTGGTGGGCTGGGGCTCGTTCGAGATCATCGTCATGCGCGATGCCGCCAGCCTCCTGGGCACCCGGGCCTTCAGTGAAGGCAGCCTGCTGGCCAACCCGTTGCTCTGGACCCTGTTTTTCGGTGCCCTGGCGACCTTGCTGGCGGTCAGCGGCCCCTTGACCTTTGTCCGCCGGATCCTGCGCAAGTGGGGCATCTGGCTGTTGCTCGCGGCGTGCCTGTGGCTGACCTGGAACCTGTTTGCCCGGGCCGACCTGGCGGCGCTCCGGGCTCAGGCCGGGGATGGTTCGATGCCGTTTGCCGCAGGCTTCGACATCGCCATTGCCATGCCCCTGTCCTGGCTGCCACTGATCGCCGACTACTCGCGTTTCGGCAAGCGCGCCAAGAGCGTGTTCGGCGGCACGGCCCTGGGCTTTTTCATTGGCAATTTCTGGTTGATGAGCCTGGGCGTCGCCTACACCCTGGCGTTCGCTCCCAGTGGTGAAGTCAATGCCTTGCTGCTGGCGCTGGCCGGGGCCGGGCTGGGGATTCCGCTGCTGCTGATCCTGCTGGACGAGTCGGAGAACGCCTTTGCCGACATTCATTCGGCGGCGGTTTCCAGTGGCATTCTGCTGCGCCTCAAGGTCGAGCACCTGGCCCTGGCCATCGGCGTGCTCTGCACCCTGATCGCCTGCCTGGCGCCGCTGGCCCAGTACCAGAACTTCCTGTTGTTGATCGGCTCGGTGTTCGCGCCCCTGTTTGGCGTGGTGCTGGTGGATCACTTCATCCTGCGTCGACGCTGCGGGCATGATTCGCTGTCAGCCTGGCGCTGGACCGCGCTGCTGGCCTGGCTGGGCGGGGTGAGCACCTATCACCTGCTGGCCAACCTGTATCCGGATGTCGGAGCTACCCTGCCGTCGCTGCTGCTGGCAGGGCTGTTGCAGTGGCTACTGGGCCGGGCGTTCAGTGCCCGGGAAACAGCTCGGGCTTGAGCACGCCCTTGAGGCGGTCATAAGGAATCTGCAGCTCGACTTGGCCCAGGGCCGAAGGCGCGATCGTGGTGAGGTTGTACTTGAGCGTCACGGCGTTGCGGGTCAGTGCCACATTCGGGGTTTTCTGGAAGGGCCAGGTTTTCACGAATTCGGCTTCGCGATCCAGGTGGGTGCTGATCAGCCAGTTGTTGTGGGCGACCCGTGCGGCCTTCCAGAACATCTCTTCCTGGCCAGGCAGCAGCATGTCCGCCAGGTTCAGCGCCCGGTGCTGCTGGCGCGAATAGTTGACGAAGCCACGGCCTGCAGTGCCGTTGGCGGCGCCGGTGTCCAGATAGCTGGCCAGCTCGATGATCACCAGGCCGTCATGCTGCTCGCGTACCTTGGATTGCAGGTACATGCCGTGGCGGTCCGGCGCGCTGCGCAGGAACTGCTCGCGGTAGGCTTCCAGGCTGGGCGGCAGTGCTGCGTCGGGGCTGGTGCTGGTCATTTGCAGCAGGCGTTTTTCGACGATGGCATCCAGCTGCGGCTCGGCGGGAAAGTGCACGGTGTCGAGGTTGACCAGCGGGCAGTCGGCACCGCTGCAGCCGGGCTTGAGTTGCTCGGACTTCTCGCGCTTGGTTTCCAGCGGGGTGTTGTAGCTTGGCTGAAACAGGCTTTGGCAGGCGCCCAGGGTCAGGGCGATACAGGCCACGGAGGCGATTTTGACAAGCGACATGGGCGTCCTTCATAAACCAGGGGGAGGCAAAAGTTACCGGCTTCGACTGTCTGCGAGGCAGTCGGTTCGCCACTAAGCTCAATACAGGCAATTAGATTAGGTTTAGCCCCTCGCCGTCTATCCCGCTGAGGCTAAAGGGGCTGCATCGGCAGCGGCGGGCGCGTTAGGATGGCGCGAAGTCGAGGGGGATCCTCGGGACGAACAGGCTGTACACGAGGATTGCTATGACTGACTTTGCCAACTCCACGCCGAGTGCCGTCGAGATCATCCGGCGCGAGAACTGCTTCCAGGGTTTCTACCGGCTCGACCGCCTGCAACTGCGTCATGAGTTGTTCGCCGGTGGCATGGGGCGGGAAATCAATCGTGAGGTTCTGCTGCGTCACGATGCGGTGTGCGTACTGCCGTACGATCCGCAGCGCGATGAGGTGGTGCTGATCGAACAGTTCCGCATCGGCGCCATGGGCAAGGCCGCCACGCCCTGGCTGGTGGAACTGGTGGCCGGGTTGATCGATAAGGACGAACAGCCGGAAGAAGTGGCGCTTCGTGAGGCCCAGGAGGAAGCTGGCCTGGATATCTCGGCGCTGTGGCCGATGATCGAGTATTTTCCATCGCCAGGGGGCAGCACCGAATTCGTTCATCTGTTCCTGGGGCGATGCGACAGCAGTGCTGCCGGCGGCTTGCACGGGCTGGAGGAAGAGGCGGAAGACATCCGGGTTTCGGTGATGGCTTATGAAGATGCGCAGCAGGCCATGCGCGATGGGCGCATATGCAATGCCGCCAGCATCATTGCCTTGCAGTGGCTGGCGCTCAATCGCGCTGAAGTGAGGGGGTTATGGTCGTAAACAAGGTGCGCGACCGCTATCGGGTGGATCTCGCGGGGCTGCAAGCTTCCTGCGAGGCCAACTACGCCCGACTGATGCGCCTGCTGCCTGACATGCGCAACCAGCCTGTGGCGCGGCGCATCGCCGTGACCCAGGGCGAGCAGATGCTCGGCGTACTGGCCCTGGAAGTGGTGCTGGCCTGCCCTTACACCACCACCTTGCAGGTGCGCCAGGAGCACAGCCTGCCCTGGCTGCCAGTGCCGCAACTGGAGGTGCAGGTGTATCACGACGCGCGCATGGCGGAAGTCATCAGTGCCGAGCATGCCCGGCGCTTTCGCAGCATCTATCCCTATCCGAATGCCTTCATGCACCAGCCGGACGAGAAGGCCCAGTTGAATGTATTTCTGGGTGAGTGGCTGAGCCATTGCCTGGCCTGTGGGCATGAGTTCGAAGCGGTGCGCTAGATGTGAACTGGGTCCGCTTCCCGAGTTTCCTCTTTTTCGCTTCCCCCAGCATAATTGCCGTCTTCATCATGCTGTGTGCCCTTGCACCGGGAGAACGCCGTGCCAAGCGTATCCGCACTGACTGCCGACGACTCGGTGCTGCTGGTGCAACTGTCCGATAGCCACCTGTTTGCCGACACCAACGGTGCGTTGCTGGGCATGAACACCGCCGACAGCCTACAACGGGTCATCGACCTGGTGCTGGCGCAGCAGCCGCGGATCGACCTGATGCTGGCCACCGGCGATCTGTCCCAGGACGGCACGCTGGAGTCCTATCAGCGCTTTCGTCAGTTGACCCGGCAGATTCCGGCACCAGGCCGCTGGTTGCCCGGTAATCATGACGAGCCGCAGGTCATGCAACTGGCGACGCGGGACAGCGATCTACTGGAGCCGGTCATCGATATCGGCAACTGGCGCATCACCCTGCTGGATTCGTCGGTGCCCGGTTCGGTGCCGGGCTATTTGCAGGACGACCAGTTGCAATTGCTGGCCCGCGCCCTGGGCGAGGCGCCTGAACGTCATCACCTGATTTGCCTGCACCACCATCCGGTGTCCATCGATTGCGCCTGGATGGAGCCCATCGGCCTGCGCAATGCAGAGGCGCTGTTCGCCGTGCTCGACCGCTTCCCCCAGGTTCGCGCCTTGCTCTGGGGGCATGTGCATCAGGAGATCGACCGCCTGCGTGGCGACGTGCGGCTGTTGGCCTCACCCTCCACCTGCATCCAGTTCGAACCCGGTAGCGACGATTTCAAGGTCGAAGAGCAGGTGCCCGGCTATCGCTGGCTGCGCCTGCTGCCCGATGGACGGCTGGAAACCGGTGTACAACGGGTCCACGGCTACGCATTTCGCATCGATTACGGCAGCAACGGCTACTGAAGCGGCTTCGTTAGCTGCCGTCATCCCTGTAAACTGCGGCTTTTGCCCAGGTGCACAGGGAGTTCGCATGTCCGGTTCGATCCTTTATATCCACGGCTTCAACAGTGCTCCCGCGTCGACCAAGGCCTCCCAGTTGCGGCGTGTCATGGAGCAGTTGGGGCTGGGCGATCACTTGCGCGTACCGGCCCTGCATCACCATCCACGCCAGGCCATTGGCCAGCTGGAACAGGCGATTGCCGAACTCGGTCGTCCATTGCTGGTCGGCAGCTCGCTCGGCGGCTACTATGCGACTCACCTTGCCGAGCGCTATGGCCTGAAAGCCCTGCTGATCAACCCTGCTGTCAGCCCGCACCGGATGTTCGACGGTTATCTGGGCACGCAGAAGAACCTATACACCGACGAAACCTGGGAACTGACCCACGACCACGTGGCGGCGCTGGCGGCGCTGGAAGTCGCGCCACCCCAGGACCCGCAGCGTTATCAGGTGTGGTTGCAGACCGGGGACGAGACGCTGGACTATCGCAGCGCCGAGCGTTACTACCGCGCCTGCGCCTTGCGCATCCAGGCCGGTGGCGATCATAGTTTCCAAGGTTTTACCGGACAATTGCCGGCGATATTGAATTTTGCCGGCATCACTGCCGATCAGTACCAGGCGATTGACTTCACCGCACTGTGAAGCCTCGCCCCATATTCATTGAACGACTAACGACGAGAACCCATGGCCACTCCCAGCGCTAGCTCTTATAACGCAGACGCCATCGAAGTCCTCTCGGGACTCGACCCGGTGCGCAAACGCCCGGGCATGTACACCGACACCACGCGGCCCAACCACCTGGCCCAGGAAGTCATCGACAACAGCGTCGACGAAGCCCTGGCCGGCCATGCGAAGTCGATACAGGTCATCCTGCACGCCGATCACTCCCTGGAAGTCTCCGACGACGGCCGCGGCATGCCCGTGGACATTCACCCGGAAGAGGGCGTCTCCGGGATCGAGCTGATCCTCACCAAGCTCCACGCCGGTGGCAAGTTCTCCAACAAGAACTACCAGTTCTCCGGCGGCCTGCACGGTGTGGGTATTTCCGTGGTCAACGCCCTGTCGAACCAGGTGCGGGTGCGGGTCAAGCGCGACGGCAACGAATACCAGATGACCTTCGCCGACGGCTACAAGGCCAGCGAGCTGGAAGTGGTCGGCACCGTCGGCAAGCGCAACACCGGCACCAGCGTGTACTTTGCCCCGGACCCGAAGTACTTCGATTCGCCGAAATTCTCCGTCAGCCGCCTCAAGCACGTGCTCAAGGCCAAGGCTGTGCTGTGCCCGGGGCTGCTGGTGAGCTTCGAGGACAAGTCCAGCGGCGAGAAGGTCGAGTGGCATTACGAAGATGGCCTGCGTTCCTACCTGGTGGACGCGGTCAGTGAATTCGAACGCCTGCCCAACGAGCCGTTCTGCGGCAGCCTGGCAGGCAACAAGGAAGCGGTGGACTGGGCCCTGCTGTGGCTGCCCGAAGGCGGCGACAGCGTTCAGGAAAGCTACGTCAACCTGATCCCCACGGCCCAGGGCGGTACCCACGTCAACGGCCTGCGCCAAGGCCTGCTGGATGCTATGCGCGAGTTCTGCGAATTCCGCAACCTGCTGCCCCGCGGCCTGAAGCTGGCTCCTGAAGACGTCTGGGAGCGCATTGCCTTCGTCCTGTCGATGAAGATGCAGGACGCGCAGTTTTCCGGCCAGACCAAGGAGCGGCTGTCGTCCCGCGAGGCGGCGGCATTCGTGTCCGGTGTGGTCAAGGACGCCTTCAGCCTGTGGCTCAACGCCAACCCCGAGCTGGGCATGCAACTGGCGGAACTGGCCATCAGCAACGCTGGCCGCCGCCTGAAGGCCAGCAAGAAGGTCGAGCGCAAGCGCATTACCCAGGGCCCGGCACTGCCCGGCAAGCTGGCTGACTGCGCCGGCCAGGACCCGATGCGTTCCGAACTGTTCCTGGTGGAAGGTGATTCCGCCGGCGGTTCGGCCAAGCAGGCGCGGGACAAGGAATTCCAGGCGATCCTGCCGTTGCGTGGCAAGATCCTCAACACCTGGGAAGTGGACGGCAGCGAAGTGCTGGCCAGCCAGGAAGTGCACAACATCGCCGTGGCCATCGGAGTCGATCCGGGCGCCGAGGACATGAGCCAACTGCGCTACGGCAAGATCTGCATCCTTGCCGACGCCGACTCCGACGGTCTGCACATCGCTACGTTGCTGTGTGCCCTGTTCGTCCAGCATTTCCGTCCGCTGGTGGATGCCGGCCACGTCTATGTAGCCATGCCGCCGCTGTATCGCATCGACCTGGGCAAGGAGATTTTCTACGCCCTGGACGAGGCCGAGCGCGACGGCATTCTCGATCGCCTGGTGGCCGAGAAGAAGCGTGGCAAGCCTCAGGTCACCCGATTCAAGGGGCTGGGTGAAATGAACCCGCCGCAACTGCGTGAAACCACCATGGACCCGAACACCCGGCGCCTGGTGCAGTTGACCCTGGACGACGTTGAAGCCACCGCAGAAGTCATGGACATGCTGCTGGCGAAGAAACGCGCCGGTGATCGCAAGTCCTGGCTGGAGTCCAAGGGCAACCTGGCCGAGGTGCAGGCCTGATGCACAGAGGCTTTGCCCTGGCCCTAGCGCTATTGGCAACCTCGGTGGCGGCCGCGCCTGCGCCCGAACTGACCTTGCTGTCCGAGCATCCTGTGGAAGGCATGCGCGGTGGCAATCTGTCCGGGCTGGCGCTGTGCGGCCAGGAGTTGTGGACGGTTTCCGACCGCGACGACGATCAGATCTACAAGCTCGATACCCGCGACAGCGTCTGGCAGGCCGAGGCCCTCAAGCTGGAAGTGCCGGCGGTGCCGGACACTGACTTGCCCTGGGGCTTGAAGTCGCGGACCTGGGCCGCGTCTTTCGTGCGTGGCGGCGACCTGGATTTCGAAGGCATCTCCTGCGACGCCGCGGGCAACAAATATGTGGTCAGCGAAGCCCATGCCACGGTGCTCAAAGTACCGGCGCAGGGTGCTCCGGCCTGGTTGAAAATTTCGCCGATCATGGTCCGAGAAGCTCGGGCCAGCGGCATGCTCCTGCATTTCAACGCCTTGTTCGAAGGCCTGGCGGTGAACCCCGCCGGGGACCGGATCTGGCTGGCGGCAGAGCGTGAGCGGCGCGGGCTTTTGTTGATCAAGCGCGGGCAGACCACCTGGGACTGTGATGGCGGTTGCGTGCTGCTCAGCGAAGCCGGCTCGGAAATGCAGCCACCGCAGGTGCCCAACGCCAAGGCGGTGTCCCGGGACTTTGCCGACCTGTCGCTGTTCGACGGCAAGCTGTTCACACTGGAGCGCAATGCCTACCAGATCTGCCGTCGGGATGCGCAGAGCGCCAAGGTCGAGCTGTGCTGGTCCTTTGCTGCCGAGGCGCTGCTGGAACACCGGCGTTATCCACAGCCTTACGGTTTGGCGGAGGCTCTGGTGGTGGACGCCAAGGGTGCCTGGATCGGGCTGGACAACAACAACGGCGCTCGCGCCGATGGCGAGTCCCGTCCCATCGTCTGGCGCTTTGCCGCCCCTGAAGGCGGCTGGAGTGCCAAGCCATGAGTCAGCAACCGGGCAAGAGCGCCGGGCGGGTGATGCTGATCATGGCCTGGGCCGCGGCGCTGTTCCTGGCCACGCGGTTCTTCGCCGACTGGGAAGCGCGTCAGGAGAACCCCAACACTGTCGTCAGCTCGCAACAACATGAGGGTTACATCGAAGTGACGCTGGTCGGTAACGGCCAGGGGCATTTCGTCGCCAGCGGCCATATCAATGGGCAGCCGGTGCAATTCATGCTCGATACCGGGGCCACCGAAGTCTCGATTCCTTCCGGGCTGGCCGAGCGCCTGGGCCTGGAGCACGGGGTGCCGGTGACCCTGAGTACCGCCAACGGGCGCAGCACAGGCTATCGGACCCGCATCGAGCGTCTGCAACTGGGGGATATCGTCCTTCAGGACGTCCGGGCCCTGGTGGCCCCGGGGCTCGACGGCGACCAGGTTTTACTGGGCATGAGCGCTTTGAAGAAACTTGAATTTACTCAGCGCGGCGGCACCATGCTGCTGCGCCAGACCACGAACCAATGAGGCCCGCATGAGCGACTCCCTTGATCTCAGCCTGGATGGCGTAGAACGCCGGTCACTGGCTGACTTCACCGAAAGTGCCTACCTCAACTACTCCATGTACGTGATCATGGACCGTGCTCTGCCGCACATCGGCGACGGCCTGAAACCGGTACAGCGGCGTATCGTCTACGCCATGAGTGAGCTGGGGCTGGATGCCGATTCCAAGCACAAGAAATCCGCGCGTACCGTGGGCGACGTGCTCGGCAAGTTCCACCCGCACGGCGACTCCGCCTGCTACGAAGCCATGGTGCTGATGGCCCAGCCGTTCAGCTACCGCTACACGCTGGTGGACGGTCAGGGCAACTGGGGCGCACCGGACGATCCCAAGTCCTTCGCGGCCATGCGTTACACCGAGGCGCGCCTGTCGCGCTATTCCGAAGTGCTGCTCAGCGAGCTGGGCCAGGGCACTGCGGATTGGGGACCGAACTTCGACGGCACCCTGCAGGAGCCGCTGGTATTGCCGGCGCGTTTGCCGAATATCCTGCTCAACGGCACCACCGGTATCGCCGTGGGCATGGCCACCGATGTGCCGCCGCACAACCTGCGGGAAGTGGCTTCGGCCTGCGTGCGCCTGCTGGATGAGCCCAAGGCCACGGTGGAACAGCTCTGCGAGCATATCCAGGGTCCGGACTACCCCACCGAAGCGGAGATCATCACGCCGCGCGCCGATCTGCTGAAGATCTACGAAAGCGGCCGCGGCTCGGTGCGCATGCGCGCCGTGTATCGGATCGAGGATGGCGACATCATTGTCACCGCGCTGCCGCATCAGGTGTCCGGGGCCAAGGTGCTGGAGCAGATCGCCGCGCAGATGCAGGCCAAGAAGCTGCCCATGGTGGCGGACCTGCGAGACGAGTCGGATCATGAGAACCCCTGCCGCATCGTGATCATCCCGCGCTCCAACCGGGTCGATCCCGATGAGCTGATGCAGCACCTGTTCGCCACCACCGAGCTGGAATCGACCTACCGGGTCAACATCAACATCATCGGTCTGGACGGCAAGCCACAGTTGAAGAACCTGCGGGCGCTGCTGGTGGAGTGGCTGGAGTTCCGGGTGGCCACCGTGCGTCGTCGCCTGCAGTTCCGCCTGGACAAGGTCGAACGTCGCCTGCACCTGTTGGACGGCTTGCTGATCGCCTACCTCAACCTGGATGAAGTGATCCACATCATCCGCACCGAGGAGCATCCACGGGCCAAGCTGATCGAGCGTTTTGCCCTCAGCGAAATCCAGGCCGACTACATCCTCGACACCCGTCTGCGGCAACTGGCGCGTCTGGAAGAGATGAAGCTGCGGGCCGAGCAGGACGAGTTGCTCAAGGAGCAGGCCAAGCTGCAAGCCCTGCTCAACAGCGAAACCAAGCTGAAGAAGCTGGTGCGCACCGAATTGCTGCAAGACGCGGAAACCTACGGCGACGATCGTCGTTCGCCGATCGTCGCTCGCGCGGAAGCCAAGGCCCTCTCGGAAAACGAGCTGATGCCCACCGAGCCGGTGACCATCGTTCTGTCGGAAAAAGGCTGGGTCCGTTGCGCCAAGGGGCATGATATTGACGCCACGGGTCTGTCTTACAAGGCCGGTGACGGCTACAAGACCGCCGCTGCCGGGCGCTCCAACCAGTTTGCGGTGTTTATCGATTCCACCGGCCGCAGTTACTCGGTGGCGGCCCACACGCTGCCATCGGCCCGTGGCCAGGGCGAGCCGCTGACCGGTCGCCTGACGCCGCCGCCAGGTGCGACCTTCGAATGCGTGCTGCTGCCGGATGACGAGGCTCTGTATGTGATTGCATCCGACGCGGGCTACGGTTTCGTGGTCAAGGGCGAGGATCTGCAGGCCAAGAACAAGGCGGGCAAGGCGCTGCTGAGTCTGCCGAACAACGCCAAGGTTCTGGCGCCGCGGCCAGTGGCCGATCGCGAGCAGAACTGGCTGGCCTCGGTGACCACCGAGGGGCGTCTGCTCGTGTTCAAGATCAGCGACCTGCCGCAGTTGGGCAAAGGCAAGGGCAACAAGATCATCGGCATTCCCGGTGAGCGGGTGGCCAGCCGTGAAGAGTACGTCACCGATATCGCGGTGTTGCCGGATGGCGCGACCCTGGTGTTGCAGGCGGGCAAGCGCACCTTGTCGCTGAAGGCCGACGACCTTGAGCACTACAAGGGCGAGCGCGGGCGCCGGGGCAACAAACTGCCGCGCGGATTCCAGCGGGTCGACGCGTTGTTGGTAGAGCCTCTCAGTTGAGTGTCGGCCAGAGCGTTTGATCCTGGATTTAAGCAGTGGATCGATGCTGGAACACTGGAGTCAAGGCGCATATTCACGGATGATATGCGCTTTCAAACGCCGGCCTTGCCGGCGTTATTCAATTTTTTTGAGTATTTACACTGTGGCCAGCCTTGTGGCAGCCACCTGGATGGGATGATGACTGCTCTGCGCCTTCCTCTTGTTTTTCTGCTCGCGGGCGTTCTTGGCCTGGCGGGTTGCAGCGTGCACCAGCCGGTGTCGCTGTATCAGCTGGACAGCGGAAGTCCAGCCCAGCCGGCCAGTGCCGGCATGTCGGTATTGTTGGGACCGGTGCTGATCGCCGATTACCTGCAACGCGAAACCCTCCTGCAACGCCAGGACGATGGCAGCCTGCAAGCCTCCACCGATGGTCGTTGGGCGGGCAGCCTGTCTTCGGACATCGACCAGCTGCTGTTGCGCCAGGTGGCCGGCCATCTGGACAGCCAGCGCGTAGTGCTGGCGCCGGCGACCAGCGGCTTCACCCCGGATGTACAGGTTCTGCTGTCGATCACTCGCCTGGATTCGGGCAAGTCGCAGCCGGCGGTGCTGGATGCGCAGTGGCGTCTGATCGATCGGCGCGGTCAGGTGCGGGATAACCGCATCGTGCACCTGCAGGAGCAGCATGCGGGCACCACCGCTTCCCAGGTCCAGGCTCAGGGCGTGTTGTTGCAGCGTCTGGCCGAGCAACTGTCGGTCGCCCTCAAGCCCCTGGCCAACCAGCCGGCCGTGGCGGAAGTGCCGCGCAAGGCGCCGCCGGCACCGGTGGCCAAGCCGGTGGAGCAGGGGAAACAGCCGAAGATTCCGATGGCCACGCCGATCCGCACGGATATGGAAGTGTTCCGGTTCTGACGTAAGTGGCTGCAAGACAAGGCCCGCCCATTGGCGGGCCTTGTCGTTTCTGCAGTGGGGTGGCGAGGCCTGGTGGCATTTTTCGCTGGCAAGCCAGCTCCTACCGGGTTTGCGGGGCTGTTGTAGGAGCTGGCTTGCCAGCGAAGGGCTCCACGTTGCCCGCCCGCCGAACACAAAAAAGCCCGCACTTGGCGGGCTTTTTTGTGTTCGGGGGCTGCCTTACAGCCTGGCCCGCGTCTCATGCATGCGCGCCAGTTGCCGCTCCAGCATGGAGGGGTAGGGCTCCATCAGGCGTTCAACGCAGCAGGCGCCTTCCGGGCTGGCGATAGGACGGATGCGTGCGCGCTGACGGATCAAGGCGTCGTCATTGACCTGGCGTTCCACCAGCAGCAGGTTGCGGCTGTGCTGGGACAGTGCCAAGGCATCCTGGGCGCTTTCGGTCAGCAGCAGGTCGATCTGGCTCAGGCCAAACAGGTCTTCGCCCAGCGTCAGGCCTAGTTGCAATTGCAGGGTGATGCCGCTGTCCGCCACCTCGATCTGCAGGGCATGGCCCAGGGCGCGCAGCAGTTCGCCGCAGCAGATGGCGTTGGTCAGGTAGTCGTCGCCGCTGTCTTCGCTGTGGAACAGCATCAGCGTGCTGCCGTCATTCAGGGTGTGCAGCTCGCTCTGGTAGAGCGAGGCGGCCTGATCCAGGCAGTCACGATAGCGCTCCAGCAATTCCATCAGGCGTGCCCGTGGCAGGCGTCGCAGTTGTTCCTGGGCTCCCAGTTGCACCGCGAGTACCGCGCTGTGCTGAGGCTGGGCGGGCGTTTGCGGTTGCAGCGCCGGTTTGGGCGCGGGTGTCGACGAGTGATCACGCAACTCGGCGAACGGATCTTCCTCGTCCAGTTCGTCCTCCTCGGCGCTGACCAAGTGCCGTGGAGCAGGCTTCAGGCCGGCTACGGGCGCGCTTTGATCAAAGCTCGGATCGCGCAGGTTGCGCACTTCGAACCCGGGCTCGGGGGCCTCGTCGGCCTCGTCTTCCAGCTCAGGTTGAGGCTCTGGCTCGGGCTTTTCCGGCACCAGGCGGGCGTGCAGCTGGCGCGCCAGATCGCCGATCTCGTCCTGGCGCTGAGTGGCCGGTGTGTGTTCATCCAAGTCCCGCAGCCAAACACGCAGTTGCAGCAACGGGGTGGAGATATGGCGACCCAGGCGCAGGCTCAGGGCCAGCGCCAGGGCCAGCAGGATGGCGCTGAGGATGCCCATGCTCTGCAGGCTGATGGTCATTGGCTGCTGGAACTGCGCCATGTCCAGGCTGATCCGCAGGTTGCCGGCGGTCACGTCCTGAAAGGTGATCTTGGTCTGGTACACGCCCTCGGTTTCGCCCAGCAGGCTGCTCTTGGGGCGCTGTCCGGCCTCGGCGAGGATGCGGTTGTCGACGCTGTAGATCGCCGCGTGGGCCACCAGCGGGTTCTTGGTCAGGTTGTTGAGCAGGACGTTGAGGCTGAGGATGTCGTTGGACACCAGCAGCTCGGTGGCCGAGGTGGCGGTCTGGGTGGTCAGGCTCTGACCCAGGGCATCGGCCTGTTCGTGCATGGCTTGCTTGAACTGCAGGCCCATCACGCCGGCATAGATCACCAGGGCCAGGGCGACCAGGATCACGTTATGGCTGGCAATGCGCAATGCAATCGGCACACGACGATGGCGCAGTGCACGGAAGATCAGCAGGAAGAAGTTGTCGGTTTTGACTGGCGTGGGCCGGTTCACTGAGCTCGGCTCTTTTGTCCGTGAATTTGACGCGCAGTATAGCGACAGGCCCTAGACCGGCAAAGCGCTGGCTGTGCCCGATGGTCACCGAAAGTGGGTAGAATGCGCTTTTTTTCCACCTCGGGGGTGCGCCTTGCGCGAAATTGTCCTGATCAACATCACCGGCGAAGATCGTCCCGGTCTGACTGCGGCCATTACCGGCGTTCTGGCCCAGGGCGGTGTGAACATTCTCGACATCGGTCAGGCGGTGATCCACGACACCTTGTCGTTCGGCATCCTGGTTGAAATCCCGAGCAACGAACAGAGCTCCTCGGTGCTCAAGGACATTCTGTTCACCGCCTACAAGCTCGACCAGCAGGTGCGTTTCACGCCGGTGTCCGAAGACGATTACCAGCAGTGGGTCGACGGCCAGGGCAAGCAACGCCATATCGTCACCCTGCTGACCCGCAAGGTCACCGCCGAGCAGTTGCAGCGGGTGAGCTCAATCACTGCCAAGTACGGTCTGAACATCGATCATATCGATCGCCTGTCCGGGCGCATGCCCCTGGATATGCCGGCGGATCAGGGCAAGGGCTGCATCGAGTTCTCGGTGCGTGGCGAGGCCGCTGACCCACAAGCGCTGCGGGCCGAGTTCCTCAGCGTGTCTCAGGAGCTGAACGTCGACATCGCCTTCCAGGAAGATTCGCTGTTCCGCCGCAACCGCCGCCTGGCGGTGTTCGACATGGACTCGACGTTGATCGAAGCCGAGGTCATCGACGAGTTGGCCAAGGCGGCAGGCGTAGGTGATCGGGTGGCGGAAATCACTGAGCGGGCCATGGCCGGTGAGCTGGATTTTCGTGCCAGCTTCAAGGAACGCCTGGCCTTGCTCAAGGGGCTGGATGTCAGCGTGCTGGATTCCATCGGTGCCTCATTGCGCCTGACCGAAGGCGCCGAAACCCTGTTTGCCGAACTCAAGCGTCTGGGCTACAAGACCGCCATTCTTTCCGGCGGCTTCACCTACTTCGCCAAGCAGTTGCAGGCCAAGCTGGGCATCGACTACGTGTTCGCCAACGAGCTGGAAGTGGTGGACGGCAAGGTGACCGGCGTGGCGGTGGAGCCGATTGTCGACGCTCAGCGCAAGGCTGATCTGCTGCGCGAGCTGGCGCACAAGGAAGGCCTGCGCCTGGAGCAGACCATCGCTGTCGGTGATGGCGCCAACGACCTGCCGATGCTGGGTATTGCCGGCCTGGGCGTGGCATTCCGTGCCAAGCCGCTGGTCAAGCAGTCGGCCAAGCAGGCGATCTCCACCCTGGGCCTGGATGGGGTGCTGTATCTGCTGGGCTTCCGCGATCGCGACGGTCAGCTCTGAGCGGTGTGGAAAAGCCCCGTGCATAAAAAACGCCGCTGATCAGCGGCGTTTTTCTTTCCGGTATCTTCGCCTCAGGCCTTGGGCAGGCCCAGGCCCTGGCCCATCCGCACTGGCGAACCGGCGGCCAGTTCTTCTGCCCACTGCACCTGGTCCGGGCCAAACAGCACGATGGCCGTGGAGCCCAGCTTGAAGCGCCCCATTTCGGCGCCTTTTTCCAGATGGATCGGCGCCCGGGCAGCTTCGTCATAGCGCACGGTCTTGAGTTCGCGCTTGGGTGGCGTTACCAGGCCGGCCCAGACGGTTTCGATCGAAGCCACGATCATGGCACCCACCAGTACCAGCGCCATCGGCCCGCGTTCGGTGTCGAAAATGCACACTACGCGCTCGTTGCGGGCGAACAATTCAGGCACGTTCTCGGCAGTGGTCTGGTTCACCGAGAAGATCCGGCCCGGAACATAGACCATTTCTCGCAGGGTGCCGGCCAGCGGCATGTGCACCCGGTGATAGTCCTTGGGCGACAGGTAGATAGTGGCAAAGTCGCCGCCCATGAACGGCTGGGCCAGGGCCGGATCGCCCCCCAGCAGTTCCAGCACGCTGTAGCTGTGGCCCTTGGCCTGGAATACCCGGCCATGTTCGATCGGGCCCAATTGGCTGACAGCGCCGTCGGCAGGGCTGAGCACTGCGCCCGGCGTCGGGTCCAGCGGTCGTGCGCCATCTTTCAGGGCGCGGGTGAAGAAGGCGTTGAAGTGTTCGTAGGCGGTCACGTCCTCGACCTGGGCCTCGGACATGTTCACTTGATACTGCTTGGCGAACCAGCGGGTGAAGGCATTCTTGAACCAGCGCACGCGGCACTCGGCAATGCAGCCGGCCAGGCGCGACAGCAGGTGGTGAGGCAGCAGGTACTGGCTGAGGATGAACAAGCGCTTTTTCATTGGGTGTCCTTAAAAACCTTAAATCTCTACGGGCGTATCGGGATGATTGCCCCATTCGCCCCAGGAGCCGGCGTAGCCCTTGACCCGTGGGTAGCCCAGCGCCTTGGCCACCAGGTAGGTGAAGCCGGAGCGGTGGTGGGTCTGGCAGTGGGTGATGATTTCTTTGTCTTTGCTGATGCCCAGGTCCATGAGGATCTGCGGCATGTCGCGGCGGATGCGCAGGTGGCGTGCCTGATCCATGCCGGCGGTCCACTCGAAGTTCACCGCGCCGGGGATATGTCCGCCCTTGGCAGCCAGGACCTTCTCGCCGGAGTACTCCAGCGGGCCACGAGCGTCCCAGATTGCCAGGTCGGCGGCGCCAAGGCGGCTTTGCAGGTATTCGCGGGTGGCGGTGGGTTCGTCATGCAGGGTCAGCGGCACCGGAGCGCCTGCCGCAGGTGGCACTTCGGTGCTCACGGGCAGGCTTTCTGCCAGCCAGGCCGGCAGGCCGCCATCCAGGTAGTGGTAGCGGCCGTGGCCGATCACGTCCAGAAGCCAGATGAAGCGCCCGGCCCAGCCGCCGCCTTCGTCGTCATAGACCACGTAGACCGCGTCCGGGTTGTGCCCGAGTTCGCCGAACAGCGCTTCAAGGGCGTGCTGCGGCGGTAGCAGTCCGGGGGCGGGGGGCTGGCCGAGCTGAGTGCGCTTGGGGTCGACGAAGCGCGCCCCGGGGATATGCCCGGTGGCATAGCGGGCGGCGCTGGTCAGGTCGACCAGGATCAGTTGGCGGGCGTCGAGGCGGGCGAGCAAGTCGCTCGGCTCGATGACCAGCGGCAAGCCAGAGAAGTCAGACATGTGAGGTCCCCAGGGCACAAAGGGTGGGATTGTAGCGCAAGCGTCATTGGCTGCGGTTGGTAAAGCTGTGCAAGGCTTTTTCGATGCACTGCGCGGTCTTGCCGAATGCCTGGACACTGATTTCCGAGAACGGCACGCCGCCCTGGTCGGCGATCACCAGCATCAGTACCCGACCATTGCAGGACAGCGAACGCAGCAGCAGGTGGTCGCCACGGAACAACTGGCGCAATTGTCCCGGCAGGTGGGAGGAGTACTGTGCATTGTTGGCCGGTGTCAGGCGCACCTGGGCGGATTTTTCCAGCAAGCGCTGCAGCAGCGAACTCTGTTTGGTCTGCAGAGTCAGCCCCACAGCCTCCTTGGGCAAGCCATATAACTGTTGTACTCGCAGATGACTCAGGCTGCGGTCGACCATCAGCAGCAGTACCCGACGCATGCCGCATGCCACCAGCGCGTCTCTGGCAAAGCTGGTGAGATGCACGGCATTGGTAAAGGGGCTTTGTTCGAGCAGCAGCTCGCTGCAGGCCTTGCGCCACTTGGCCAGTTCTTCGGCGGTGGGTGCCGGCGCCGGCTGTTCACCGCTATGCAGGCGGCGCGCGTCCCATGGCCAAAGCAGTGCCTGGGCCGGATGCCAGAGGTCGGGCTGGCTGTCATGGCGGGCGCTGGTCGCGGCCTGCTGGTGCAGCTGTTGCTGGACCTGGGCGATCGGCATCTGCAGGTAGAGCCCGGTGAGGTTCTGCCAGCGTCGACCGTGGGGGTTGTTCCAGGAGTGTTGTGCCGCCAGGGCCAGGCCGTTGGCCAGCAATACGCAGTTGGCCGGCTGGTTCAGCCAGCGCTGCAGGTCCGGATCGGCGTCCAGGCGTTGCTGCTGGCGCAGGGGATGTTCGTTGTCACGGGCGATCAGCATGGCCTTGGCCAGTTGACGTCGCTCCCGGGTCAGCAGGCGGTAACCCTGCTGCACCCAGATCGGCAAGTGCCAGACCTGCACCAGCGCCTGGCACAGTTCCATCAGGCGCACGCCGAACAGCTGCATCTCCACCTTGCGTGCCGATTCATGCTTATAGATGACCCGCAGCTCCCACTCTTCCATGAGCTTGGGATAGACCAGCGCCATGGCCCACAGCGGCGACAGGAACAGCAGGCTACCCCAGTGAATGTCCTGCCACAGCCGCGCCAGGCGCCCGGCAAAAAAGCCGTTGGCTTGCTGAGTGGCGTGCTGGCTGATCAGTTGCAGTTGCCGCAGCTCCTTGGGGATCTTTTCCTCGGGCAGGGTCGGCAGTTGTTCCAGCAGTTCTTCGGTGCGCTTGAGCCCCAGGCGGTTGACCGCGACCTCCAGGTTTTCCGCCGCTTCGCTCATGCTGCCATGGGAATGCCGGTTGGCTTCGCGGATCACGCTCAAGGCCAGCGCCGGACTGTTCTGCATCAGGTCGGCGATATCCCGCAGTGAACTGCGGTTGTTGGCGATGGCTTTGCACACGCGATCATGGTTGGCTTGCGGCACCGGTAGACGCACGCCATTGAGCAGCTTTACCCAGGCGTCGAGAGAGGTGGGCGGGGAATGTGGGACGCTGGTTTCATTAGACATGGTTGGGCGCAATCATCGTCTGCTTTGAACACGCCCAGAGCGGGCCAAACTGGCTTTTCGCCTTAACTGGCTATAGTCTGGCGCAGTTTTGCCGATAAGTAGAAGAAGAGTTTTAAGAACTTCCGAATATGACCTTGAACCCGACTCAATAAGTACTCTCCTACCTATGGCTAAAATTATCGGCATCATCGTCGTATTCGCGAGCGTGCTCGGCGGATACGTGCTCTCTCACGGCAAAATCGCTGCTCTGATCCAGCCCTTCGAGGTCATGATCATCGGTGGCGCCGCCTTCGGTGCATTCCTGCAGGCCAACCCGGGCTACATGACGATGCACGTCGTGAAAAAATCCCTGGGCATGTTCAGCTCGCGTTTTACTCACACTTTCTATCTGGAAGTGCTGGGACTGATCTACGAGATCCTCAACAAGAGTCGTCGCGAAGGCATGATGGCGATCGAGGGTGATATCGAAGATGCCGCGGCCAGTCCGATCTTCGCCAAGTATCCGGCAGTGCTGAAGGATGAACGCATGACGGCGTTCATCTGTGACTACCTGCGCATCATGTCCTCCGGCAACATGGCGCCCCACGAGCTTGAGGGCTTGTTCGACATGGAGCTGTTCAGTCTCAAGGAAGACCTCGAGCATCCATCCCACGCGGTGACCGGGATCGCCGATGCCATGCCGGGCTTCGGTATCGTCGCGGCGGTACTGGGTATCGTGGTGACCATGGCGTCCCTGGGCGATGGCGACCAGAAGTCTATCGGCCTGCACGTAGGTGCGGCGCTGGTGGGTACCTTCTTCGGTATTCTGGCGGCCTATGGTTTCTTCGGCCCTCTGGCGACTTCGCTGTCCCACGACGCCAAGGAAGAACTCAATGTCTACGAAGCCATCAAGGCGTCCCTGGTAGCTTCCGCTTCCGGCGTTCCGCCTTCGCTGGCGGTGGAATTCGGGCGCAAGGTCCTGTATCCGGCCCATCGTCCTAGCTTCGCCGAGCTGGAACAAGCGGTTCGCGGTCGCTAAGTCATGGAAAATAATCAGCCGATTATCATCAAGCGCGTCAAGCGCTTTGCTGGCGGGCATCACGGGGGCGCCTGGAAAATCGCCTTCGCCGACTTCGCCACGGCGATGATGGCGTTCTTCCTGGTGTTGTGGCTGCTGTCCACCGCGACCCCGGAACAGAAGATCGCCATCGCCGGTTACTTCAAGGACCCGATCGGCTTCTCGGAAAGCGGCACGCCGTACATCATCGACCTGGGCGGCTCTCCGCAGCTGGCGCCGGAAAACACCCTCAACCCCGAGGTCAAGTCCCAGCCGCAGCCGGACAAGGTCACGGTGGATGCCGAGCAAGTGGAAGGCATGGCCGAGCAGGTGGAGCGCGAGCGTCTCGAGCTGTTGCTGCAAGAGCTGCAGAACAAGGTCGAAGAGAATCCCCAGTTGCAGAAGTTCAAGGACCAGATTCTTTTCGAGATCACTCCGGACGGCTTGCGGATCCAGATCATGGACGCCGAGAACCGGCCGATGTTCGACTCTGGCAGCGCGCGCCTGAAGCCGTATTTCGAGGACATCCTGCTGGCCATGGCCGACACCATCAAGGCGGTGCCGAACAAGATCAGCATCAGCGGTCACACCGATGCCACGCCTTATGCCGGCAGTGGCGAGTTCGGCAACTGGGAACTGTCCGCCAACCGTGCCAACGCTGCGCGTCGGGCATTGGTGGCCGGTGGTTATCCTGATCCGCAAGTGGCTCGGGTGGTGGGTTTTGCCTCTTCGGCGCTGTTCGATCGCAAGAACCCGCTCAATCCGGTCAACCGGCGGATCGACATTGTGGTACTGACCAAGAAGGCCCAGCGTGCCATCGAGGGTGAACAGGTCGATCCCCAGGCGCCAACGCCGACTCAAGGCAGCGGGGCTCCCGGAGAAGTACCGGCCGACCCCCACGCCTTGCCGCCGGGCAGCGAACCGCTGCCGGCTCACGAGGTGCGCCAGCGTCTGAATATCTTTGAGGACGGAGTGCTGAAGATGGATGAGCAGGGGGCTGCGGGTCAGGCCCCCGCTGGCAAGCCGGCGGCGCCGGCACCTCAGCCAGCGGCACCCCCGGCTTCATCGGGAAGCGCCAAGTAAGTAACGAAAAGGCCGCGATCTTCGCGGCCTTTTCGTGTCTGGAGCAGAGGGTTCAGTAGCTGCTGTCGGGCAGGCTGGCGAGAATCGAGCGGTAGCTGTTCATCCGTTGTTGCTGGATGCGCCCGTCTTCCAGGGCTTTGAGCAAGGCGCAGCCCGGTTCGCGATCATGCTTGCAATCGCGGAAGCGGCAGGTGCCCAGCAGGTCGTTGAACTCGATGAAGCCGGCCTCGACGTCGGCGCGGCTGACATGCCCCAGGCCAAATTCGCGGATACCGGGGGAGTCGATCAGTTCGCCGCCGCCGGGGAAGTGGAACAGGCGCGCGGTGGTGGTGGTATGGGTGCCCTGTCCGGAAAACTCCGACAGCGGCCCGACCCGGGTTTCGACTTCCGGCAGCAGGCTGTTGACCAGGGAGGACTTGCCCACCCCTGACTGGCCTACGAATACACTGATGCGGCCGTCCAGCAAGGCCTGCAGTTGCTCCATGCCGTCGCCGTGGTGCGCCGAAACTTCCAGCAGCGGGTAGCCCAACTGGCGATAGACCGCCAGCAAGGCATTGAGTGCCGGGGCGTTCTGCTCGTCGATCAGGTCGGCCTTGTTCAGGAGCAGCAACGGGCGGATGCCGGCGTGCTCGGCGGCCACCAGGTAGCGATCGATGAGGTTGGCGTGGGGTTCGGGCATGGGCGCGAACACGATCACGATCATGTCGACGTTGGCGGCTACCGGTTTGAGCTGGCCGCGGCTGTCCGGGCGGCACAGCTCGGTGCTGCGCGGCAGTTGCGCGACGATCACGCCGATCCCTTGATTGCCGGCGCGCCAGACTACCTGGTCACCGGTTACCAATGCCGGCAGGTTGGCCCGCAGATAGCAGCGGAACACCTGGCCGGCCAGCTCGCCTTCGCGCGCCTCGACCTCAACCTGTACGCCGAAGTGGGCGATGACCAGGCCGGTCTGTTCCGGGCCCAGGTCGCCACCTTCGAGCGCCTCAACGGCAGAGGACTCGCGTTTGGCGGCGCGGGCAGCGCGCTCACCCTGAATCTTTTCGATGCGCCAGTTTTGGCGACGATTGAGCTGGCGTTTGGCCATTGGTGTTCCGTGTCGATAATTACGGCGGTTGGGTAAAGCGGCGGCGAGTTTAGCACGCCGGGCGGGTCCTCTAGGCTAAACTGCGCAACTACGCCGAGGAGCCCTCCCATGCAAAACCCGCAGAACCTGATTTGGATCGATCTGGAAATGACCGGTCTGAACCCCGACACCGACGTCATCATCGAAATGGCGACCATTGTCACCGACAGCAACCTCAACACCTTGGCTGAAGGGCCAGTCATTGCCATTCACCAGAGCGACGAGATTCTCGCCGGCATGGATGAATGGAACACCCGCCAGCACGGTGGTTCCGGCCTGACCCAACGCGTGCGCGAAAGCCGCATCAGCATGGCCGAAGCCGAGGCCCAGACCATCGCCTTCCTCGAACAGTGGGTGCCCAAGGGCAAGTCGCCGATCTGTGGCAACAGCATCTGCCAGGATCGACGCTTTCTGTATCGCCACATGAAAACCCTGGAAAGCTATTTCCACTACCGCAACCTGGATGTCTCGACCCTGAAAGAGCTGGCCGCGCGCTGGGCTCCGGACGTGCGCGACAGCTTCAAGAAAGGCAGCACCCACCTGGCCCTGGACGACATCCGCGAGTCCATCGCCGAGCTTCAGCACTACCGCAAGCACTTCATCAAGTTCTGAGCGGCAGGAGTCGGCTTGCCGGCAAACGGGCGCGCGATGCCATGCGACGCCCGCCCCCGCCCTCTTTTGGTGCTCGCTTCAACTGAGTAGACTGCGCGCCTTCTTGTAAGGACCGCCATCATGCTGTTGATGCTTTATCTGATCGCCATTACCGCCGAAGCCATGACCGGTGCCCTGTCTGCCGGCCGCCGTGGCATGGACTGGTTCGGCGTAGTGCTGATCGCTTGTGTCACCGCGCTGGGTGGTGGTTCGGTGCGCGACGTGTTGCTCGGCCATTACCCGCTGACCTGGGTCAAGCACCCGGAGTACCTGGTGCTGACCTCGGTGGCGGCCTTGGTGACGATCTTTATCGCGCCCTTGATGCGTCACCTGCGTTCGCTGTTCCTGGTGCTCGACGCCGTGGGCCTGGTGGCCTTTACCCTGATCGGCTGCATGACCGCCCTGGAAATGGGCCACGGCATGCTGGTAGCCGCGGTCAGTGGGGTGATCACCGGGGTCTTTGGCGGCATCCTCCGGGATATCTTCTGCAATGACATTCCGCTGATTTTCCGCCGTGAGTTGTATGCCAGCGTGTCTTTCGCCGCGGCCTGGTGCTACATGCTGTGCATCTATCTGCAGTTGCCCAGCGAGCAGTCGATCCTGATCACCCTGTTCGGCGGCTTTCTATTGCGTCTGCTGGCGATCCGCTTTCACTGGGAGATGCCCAAGTTCGTCTACAACGACGAACACTGACGGTTGGCGTGCTGCGCCAGGGCCCACTGCACGTGTTCACGCACCAGCTCCGAGGGGTAGTCCTGGCGGGCCTTGAGGGCTTCCAGCACGGGAATGCTCGACGGCGCGTTGCCCAGGCCCACGGCCAGGTTGCGTAGCCAGCGCTCGTAACCGGCGCGGCGCAGGGGCGAGCCCTCGGTGCTGCTGAGGAACTTGTCCTCGTCCCACATGAACAGCTCCGCCAGTTCGGCATTGTCCAGGTTATGCCGGGGCTTGAAGTCGCTCTCTGCCGAGGGCCGGGCGAAGCGGTTCCAGGGACAGACGATCTGGCAATCGTCACAGCCGAAGACCCGGTTGCCGATCAGTGGGCGCAGCTCTTCGGGGATGGCGTTTTTCAGTTCGATGGTCAGGTAGGAAATGCAGCGTCGCGCATCCAGCACGTAGGGGCCGACGAATGCGTTGGTCGGGCAGATGTCCAGGCAGGCGGTGCAACGCCCGCAGTGTTCGCTGGCGTGGGGCTCGTCCACCGGTAGCGGCAGGTCGACGAACAGTTCGCTGAGGAAGAAGTAGCTGCCGGCCTTGCGATTGAGCACCAGGGTGTTCTTGCCGATCCAGCCGAGCCCGGCCTGTTCGGCGATGGCTTTTTCCAGGACCGGCGCGCTGTCGACGAAGGCGCGATAGCCGAATGGACCTATGGCTTGCTGGATGCGCTCGGCCAACTGCTGCACGCGCTTGCGGATCAGCTTGTGGTAGTCGCGGCCCAGGGCGTAGCGCGAAACATAGGCCTTGGAGGGCTGGGCCAGGCGCTGGGCCATCTGGGTGTCGCCGGGCAGGTAGTCCATGCGCAGCGAAACCACGCGCAGTGTGCCGGGCACCAGTTGCTCGGGATGGGAGCGCTTGCTGCCATGGGCGCCCATGTAATCCATCTCGCCGTGGTAGCCGGCGGCGAGCCAGCGCTCCAGGTGCTGCTCATGCTCAGCCAGGTCCAGGCCGCTGATGCCGACTTGCTGAAAGCCCAGTTCGCGGCCCCAGTCCTTGATCGATTGGGCGAGAGCGGGAAGATCCTGGGTAATAGCGGGCATGAGGCGAGAGAAACCGGGGCTGAGGTGCGTATAATTCTGCCAGACATCGGAGCCCTGAGACGCATGCCGCAGACAAAACACCCATTTCCTGAGGTTCAATTGCTGACTGGCGGTCATTTGCCGTGCTTGAAGGGCCGGCCTGTGGATGCCCATAAGGGTCAGTTCGGCCATCTGTTGCTGATCGGCGGCGATCGCGGCTTTGCCGGCGCCGCGCTGTTGAGCGCGGAAAGTGCCTTGCGCAGTGGCGCGGGAATGGTTTCCCTGGCGACCCGCAGCGAACACGTGGCGGCTGCACTGGCGCGGCTGCCGGAAGTCATGACCCAAGGCACTGATTCGGCCAACCAACTGATGGGGCTGCTGGCCAAGGCGTCGGTGTTGGTGATTGGCCCAGGCTTGGGGCAGGGGGCGTGGGGACGCAGTCTGTTATCCGCAGCGGCCAATGCACCCTTGCCGCAAGTCTGGGATGCCGATGCGCTGAACCTGTTGGCGCAGGGCAAGCTGCACCTGCCCACTGGCAGTGTGATCACGCCCCATCCTGGAGAGGCGGCCCGTCTGCTGGGCCTGACCTGCGCGGCGGTTCAGGCCGATCGGCCGGCGGCGGCCCGGGCCTTGAGTGCAAAATATGCGGCGGTTGCGGTGCTCAAGGGCGCCGGCAGCCTGATCGCCAGTCCCGATGGGCAACTGGCGCGCTGTGATGCCGGGCACCCGGCAATGGCGACTGCGGGGCTGGGGGATGTGCTCGCGGGGCTGATTGGTGCGTTGCTGGCGCAGGGGTTGCCGGCGTTCGATGCGGCTTGCCTGGGTGTCTGGCTGCATGCCTGCGCCGGTGAGCGACAAGGCAAATTGGGCCGCGGGCTGGCGGCCAGTGATCTTATTCCAGCCATTCGTCAGTTGTTGGAGGAGCAATCACCGTGTCTGAGTTAACCCTTTATCTGGCCGACGAGCAGGCCATGGTGGAATTTGGTGCACGCATTGCTCACGTCACCCAGGGGGTAGGGGTGATTTTTCTCGAGGGCGACCTGGGGGCGGGTAAAACCACCTTGTCCCGAGGGATCATCCGCGGGCTGGGGCATGCAGGGGCGGTGAAGAGCCCGACCTTCACCCTGGTGGAGCCCTACGAGATAGGCGCGGTGAGGGCCTTTCACTTCGATCTGTATCGTTTGGTGGACCCGGAGGAGCTGGAGTTTCTGGGCATTCGCGACTACTTCGAAGGCGATGCGCTGTGCCTCTTGGAGTGGCCCCAGAAGGGTGCAGGCTTTTTGCCAAAGCCTGACCTGACCATTACCATTACCCCGCATAACAATGGGCGTTCTGTGCATCTGTTGTCTCAAGGCTCGCGAGGCGAGTCCTGGTGTGCCGCTTTGGCGTTGGAATTCAAATAATTGATGGGGTTAGGTATGCGCATTCGCGCGTTGGTTGCTGTCGTAGGACTGTTGCTTACGGCATTGGCCGTCGATGCTGTGGCCGCGACACAGGTTCGCAGCGTCCGCTTGTGGCGGGCCCCGGACAACACGCGACTGGTTTTCGACCTGTCCGGTCCGGTTCAGCACAGCGTCTTTACCCTGACGGCCCCGGATCGTCTGGTAATTGATATCAATGGTGCGACCCTCGGCGGCCCGCTGAACGTCGCCACGGCCAACACTCCTATTACTGCCATGCGTTCGGCGCAGCGCACCCCCAGCGATTTGCGGGTGGTCATCGACCTGAAAAAGGCCGTCACGCCGAAAAGCTTCACCCTGGCGCCCAACGCGCAGTACGGCAATCGCCTGGTAGTCGACCTGTTCGACAACCCATCCGACGCGGCGGCGCCTGCGGCTCCGCCACCGACAGTGACGACTGTTCCCGCCGTGCCTGTCACGCCTGCCGAGCCGGCAATCAAGCTGCCTCCGGCGCCAGCTGGCAAGCGCGACATCATTGTGGTGATCGATGCCGGCCACGGCGGTGAAGACCCGGGTGCGTCCGGCTCTCGTGGCCAGCACGAGAAGGATGTGGTGCTGGCCATCGCCCGCGAGTTGCAGCGTCAGATCAATGGCCTCAAGGGTTTCCGCGCCGAGCTGACCCGGACTGGCGACTATTTCATCCCGTTGCGTGGTCGTACCGAGATCGCGCGGAAGAAGGGCGCTGACCTGTTCGTCTCGATTCATGCTGACGCCGCGCCTTCGGCTGCTGCCTTTGGTGCTTCTGTGTTCGCTTTGTCCGAACGCGGCGCCACTTCGGAAACCGCCCGCTGGCTGGCGGACAGTGAAAACCGTTCCGACCTGATCGGCGGGGCTGGCAACGTCAGCCTCGATGACAAGGACCGCATGCTGGCCGGGGTGCTGCTCGACCTGTCGATGACCGCGTCGCTGACTTCGAGTCTGAATGTCGGGCAGAAAGTCCTGAACAACATTGGCCGGGTTACGCCGTTGCACAAGCAGCGGGTGGAGCAGGCGGGGTTCATGGTGCTCAAGTCACCGGATATTCCATCGATCCTGGTGGAAACCGGCTTTATCTCCAACTCCAACGAAGCTTCGAAGCTGGCCACCGCCAGCCATCAGCAGGCCTTGGCACGCTCCATCAGCAGCGGCGTGCGGCAGTTCTTCCAGCAGAATCCGCCACCGGGCACTTACATTGCCTGGCTGCGGGACTCCGGCAAGATCGCCCAGGGGCCTCGTGATCACCGGGTCAGCCCGGGAGAAACCCTGGCCATGATCGCCGTGCGCTATCAGGTGTCGGCGGCCACCCTGCGCAGTGCCAACAATCTGAAAAGCGATGAGTTGAAAGTGGGGCAGGTCTTGACCATCCCCGGTACAGAATTGGCGGCCAAGGAATGAATGATTCGGTAATCAGCGGCGCGCGAATCGAGCTGCTCAGCCCGCGGCTGGCCAACCAGATTGCTGCAGGCGAGGTTGTCGAGCGTCCTGCCTCGGTGATCAAGGAACTCTTGGAAAACAGCCTGGACTCCGGTGCCAAGCGTATCGATGTGGATGTCGAGCAGGCTGGGGTCAAGCTGTTGCGGGTCCGCGACGACGGTAGCGGCATCTCTTCCGACGATTTGCCGTTGGCTCTGGCGCGGCACGCCACCAGCAAGATCCGCGACCTGGAAGACCTGGAGCGGGTGATGAGCCTGGGGTTCCGGGGTGAGGCCCTGGCCTCCATCAGTTCCGTGGCGCGCCTGACCCTGACGTCGCGGACCCGGGATGCCGAGCAGGCGTGGCAAGTGGAAACCGAAGGCCGGGACATGGCGCCGCGAGTTCAGCCGGCGGCCCATCCGGTGGGTACTTCGGTGGAAGTGCGCGACCTGTTCTTCAATACACCGGCCCGGCGCAAGTTCCTCAAGGCCGAAAAAACCGAGTTCGATCACCTGCAGGAAGTGATCAAGCGTCTGGCCCTGGCGCGCTTCGATGTGGCTTTCCACTTGCGCCACAACGGTAAGAGCATCCTCAGCCTGCACGAAGCCAAGGACGACGCGGCCCGCGCCCGGCGTGTGGCGGCGGTTTGCGGTTCGGGCTTCCTGGAGCAGGCGCTGCCCATCGAGGTTGAACGCAATGGCCTGCATCTATGGGGCTGGGTAGGGTTGCCGACGTTCTCCCGCAGTCAGGCGGACTTGCAGTATTTCTACGTCAACGGTCGTGCGGTGCGCGACAAACTGGTGGCCCACGCGGTGCGCCAAGCCTACCGCGATGTGCTGTTCAACGGCCGGCATCCGACGTTTGTGCTGTTTTTCGAGGTCGATCCGTCGGTGGTCGATGTCAACGTGCACCCGACCAAGCACGAAGTGCGCTTTCGTGATGGGCGCATGGTGCATGACTTCCTCTACGGCACTTTGCACCGGGCCCTTGGCGATGTACGCCCTGAAGATCAGTTGGCGGCACCGGCAGCGGTGGCCGGTATCGTCCGGCCGACAGGCCTTGAGGCCGGTGAGTTCGGGCCTCAGGGCGAAATGCGTCTGGCCGCGAACCTCGCTCTGGAGCCGCAGCAATCCCAGCCCGGCCTCAGCGCGCCGGGCACGGGGGCCGGCAGCGGCTATCAGTATCAGTACACCCCGCGTCCCCAGCCGGTATTGCCGGCGGCGGAAGCCCAGGGCGTCTATCGCGAATTCTTTGCCCCGCTGCCCGGTACGTCGGCCACCACCCTGCCGGAAGGGCAGGAGGACATTCCGCCTCTGGGCTACGCCCTGGCCCAGCTCAAGGGCATCTATATTCTTGCGGAGAATGCACTGGGCCTGGTGTTGGTGGATATGCACGCCGCCCATGAGCGGATCATGTACGAGCGCTTGAAAGTGGCCATGGCCAGCGAAGGCCTGAGTGGCCAGCCGCTGTTGGTGCCGGAGTCGATTGCTGTCAGCCAGCGTGAAGCCGATTGCGCGGAAGAACATGCCGCCTGGTTCCAGCGACTGGGCTTCGAGCTGCAGCGTCTGGGGCCTGAGTCCCTGGCCATTCGGCAGATCCCGGCATTGTTGAAGCAGGCGGAAGCCAATCGCCTGGTGCACGACGTGCTGGCGGACCTGATGGAATACGGCACCAGCGACCGGATCCAGGCCCATCTCAATGAGCTGCTCGGCACCATGGCCTGCCATGGCGCGATCCGTGCCAATCGGCGTCTGGCCGTGGCGGAGATGAACGGCTTGCTGCGGGATATGGAAAATACCGAGCGCAGTGGTCAGTGCAATCATGGTCGACCGACCTGGACTCAATTGGGTCTGGACGATTTGGACAAACTCTTTCTGCGCGGCCGTTGATGACTCAGCTTCCTCCAGCGATTTTCCTCATGGGCCCGACCGCTGCGGGCAAGACCGACTTGGCCATCGAGCTGAGCAAGGTGCTGCCTTGCGAGTTGATCAGTGTCGACTCGGCGCTGGTCTATCGCGGCATGGACATCGGCACCGCCAAGCCTTCCAGGGAATTGCTGGCGCAATATCCCCATCGTCTGATCGACATTCTCGATCCCGCAGAAAGCTATTCAGCGGCGGACTTTCGTACCGATGCCCTGGCGGCGATGGCCGATATCACCGCGCGGGGCAAGATTCCGCTGCTGGTGGGTGGCACCATGCTGTACTACAAGGCGCTGCTGGAAGGCCTGGCGGACATGCCGCCGGCGGACTTGCAGGTACGTGCCGAGCTTGAAGAAGAGGCCCAGCGCCTGGGGTGGCAGGCATTGCATGATCAGTTGGCTGCGGTGGATCCGGAGTCGGCCGCGAGGATCCATCCGAATGATCCCCAGCGTCTGACTCGGGCACTGGAAGTCTATCGGGTCAGTGGGCTGACGATGACCGCTCATCGTCAGCGTCAATTGGCGCAAAGTACTGAAGCAGGCGCATCGGGAGGCGGTCAATTGCCCTATACTGTCGCCAATCTGGCCATCGCTCCGGCGAATCGTCAGGTACTGCACCAGCGTATTGCACAAAGATTCACACAAATGTTGGAACAGGGATTCATTGATGAGGTCGTAGCTCTGCGCTCCAGAAGTGACCTGCACGCCGGGTTACCGTCTATACGTGCTGTGGGCTACCGCCAAGTCTGGGATTACCTGGATGGCAAACTGACGTCAGCCGAAATGCAGGAGCGGGGCATCATTGCCACGCGCCAATTGGCGAAGCGGCAGTTCACCTGGTTACGCAGTTGGGCTGACCTGCAATGGTTGGACAGTCTGGATTGCGACAATCTGCCACGCGCCTTGAAATACTTAGGGACGATCTCCATATTGAGCTGAGTCCTTGCAATTGCCGTCTATCCTTGGGGGTGTGACGGTTTTAGCTATCTGTTTTCCGATTTTTATTATTGATCCTTAAAGGAGTGCGGCACATGTCAAAAGGGCATTCGCTACAAGACCCTTACTTGAATACATTGCGTAAAGAGAAAGTTGGGGTATCCATCTATCTGGTTAACGGAATCAAACTGCAAGGCACGATCGAGTCCTTTGACCAGTTCGTCATCCTGCTGAAAAACACCGTCAGCCAAATGGTTTACAAGCACGCTATCTCTACAGTGGTTCCGGTTCGCCCAATTCGTCTGCCTAGCGCATCCGAATCCGAACAGGGTGACGCTGAGCCAGGTAACGCCTGATAGGAGTCTCCTTTGTTCTTTGAGCGCCACGGTGGTGGTGAACGGGCCATTCTCGTTCACTTGGATGGTCAGGACCCTGAGGCGCGCGAAGATCCGCAGGAGTTTCAGGAGCTGGCATTATCGGCCGGCGCCGAGACCGTCGCGTTTGTTAGCGTGCCGCGTCATCGGCCAACCGCCAAATACCTGGTTGGCAGCGGCAAGGTCGAGGAATTGCGCGACCTGGTCAAAGCCGAACAGGTAGACCTGGTGATTTTCAATCACATCCTCACGCCCAGTCAGGAACGTAACCTCGAACGTGTATTCGAGTGTCGCGTGATTGACCGCACGGGTCTGATTCTCGATATCTTCGCTCAGCGTGCGCGCACCCACGAAGGCAAGCTTCAGGTTGAACTGGCCCAGCTTGAGCACATGAGCACGCGGCTGGTCCGTGGCTGGACTCACCTTGAACGGCAGAAGGGCGGTATCGGTCTGCGCGGTCCGGGTGAAACCCAGTTGGAAACCGACCGGCGCCTGCTGCGAGTGCGTCTGCGGCAGATCAAGGCGCGCCTGGAAAAGGTTCGCAGTCAACGTGAACAGGCCCGCCGTGGCCGCAAGCGTGCCGACATTCCTTCGGTGTCGCTGGTGGGCTATACCAACGCTGGCAAGTCTACGTTGTTCAATGCTGTCACCGCCTCCGATGTGTTCGCCGCCGACCAGCTGTTCGCTACCCTCGATCCGACGTTGCGCCGCCTGGAGCTGGATGATCTGGGGCCGATTGTATTGGCCGATACCGTGGGATTCATTCGTCACCTGCCGCATAAGCTGGTGGAGGCATTTCGAGCTACCCTCGAAGAGTCCAGCAACTCCGACCTGCTGCTGCATGTGATCGACGCGCATGAGCCCGAGCGTACTGCCCAGATCGAGCAGGTGATGGTGGTGCTGGGCGAGATCGGGGCTCAAGACTTGCCGATCCTGGAGGTCTATAACAAACTCGATTTGCTCGAGGGTGTGGAGCCGCAGATCCAGCGCGATCCGGACGGCAAGCCGCAGCGAGTCTGGTTGTCGGCCCGTGACGGCCAGGGGCTGGATCTGCTCAAGCAGGCCATCGCGGAACTGCTGGGTGAAGATTTGTTCGTGGGCACCTTGCGCTTGCCTCAACGTTTTGCTCGACTGCGAGCACAGTTTTTCCAGTTGAACGCTGTGCAGAAAGAAGATCACGACGACGAGGGTGTCAGTTTGCTGGCCGTTCGCCTGCCGCGGGCCGAGTTGAACCGGCTGGTCAGTCGCGAAGGTTTGCAGCCGTCGGAATTCATCGAGCAACACACTTTGCAATAAAAGCCTGGGCAAGCGGTTGTGCCGCTGTAGCAGGCATTCTGTAGCATTGGTCGGCGCGCCGTGGGTGCGTCTTTGCTTTATCAGATGGAGAGCGCTATGGCTTGGAATGAGCCGGGTGGCAACTCGAATAATCAGGACCCTTGGGGTGGTAAGCGCCGCAATAATGGCGATCGCAAGGGGCCACCAGATCTCGACGAGGCCTTCCGTAAGCTGCAGGAAAGCCTGAATGGGTTGTTCGGTGGTGGTAAGAAACGTGGTGATGACGGCGGTAGCTCCGGCAAGGGCGGTGGTTTCGGCTTGCTGGGTATTGGTCTTGTCGTGCTGGCGGCCGTGTGGCTGTACAGCGCGGTTTATGTAGTCGATGAGCAGGAGCAGGCCGTGGTGCTGCGCTTCGGCAAATACTACGAAACCGTCGGCCCGGGTCTGAACATCTACTTCCCGCCGATCGATCGCAAGTACATGGAAAACGTCACGCGCGAGCGTGCCTATACCAAGCAGGGGCAGATGCTCACCGAGGACGAGAACATCGTCGAAGTGCCGCTGACCGTGCAGTACAAGATCAGCAATCTGCAGGACTTCGTGCTGAACGTAGATCAGCCGGAAATCAGCCTGCAGCATGCAACCGACAGCGCCCTGCGCCATGTGGTGGGTTCGACCGCCATGGACCAGGTGCTGACGGAAGGCCGTGAATTGATGGCCAGCGAGATCAAGGAGCGTCTGCAACGTTTCCTCGACAACTACCGCACCGGTATCACCGTGACTCAGGTGAACGTACAGAGCGCAGCTGCACCGCGTGAAGTGCAGGAAGCCTTCGACGACGTGATCCGTGCCCGTGAAGATGAACAGCGCTCGCGCAACCAGGCTGAAACCTATGCCAACGGCGTAGTGCCGGAGGCTCGTGGTCAGGCTCAGCGCATTCTCGAGGATGCCAACGGTTATCGCGATGAAGTGGTTTCTCGGGCCAAGGGTGAGGCCGATCGCTTCACCAAGCTGGTTGCCGAATACCGCAAGGCTCCTGAAGTCACACGTCAGCGCCTGTACCTGGACACCATGCAGGAAGTCTTCAGCAACACCAGCAAGGTGTTGGTGACCGGCAGCAAGGGTGGGCAGAACAACCTGCTCTACCTGCCGCTGGACAAGATGATCGACAGTGGTCGTAGCGGCGCTGCTCCGGTAACGGGCTCGGCTTCTGCGGCCAGCAATGAAGCGAACGCGCGCGCTGCGGCTGATCATATGCAGCAACAGCAGCAGACGCGTTCTAGGGAGAGTCGCTGATGAGCAATAAATCGCTGATCGCCCTGATCGTGGGTGTTGTCGTGGCGGTGGTTGCCTGGAACAGCTTCTACATCGTCGCTCAGACCGAGCGTGCGGTGTTGCTGCAGTTCGGTCGTGTGGTCCAGGCCGATGTCCAGCCTGGCCTGCATGTGAAAGTGCCCTATGTGAACCAGGTGCGTAAGTTCGACGCGCGCCTGATGACCCTGGATGCACCGACGCAGCGCTTCCTGACTCTGGAAAAGAAAGCCGTGATGGTGGATGCCTACGCCAAGTGGCGGGTCAAGGATGCCGAGCGCTTCTACACCGCCACATCCGGCCTCAAGCAGATCGCCGACGAGCGTCTTTCTCGTCGTCTGGAATCGGGCCTGCGTGACCAGTTTGGTAAGCGCACCCTGCATGAAGTGGTTTCCGGCGAGCGTGACGCGCTGATGGCGGATATCACCGCTTCGCTGAACAAGATGGCCGAGAAGGAACTGGGTATCGAGGTGGTCGATGTCCGGGTCAAGGCGATCGATCTGCCGAAGGAAGTGAACCGCAGCGTGTTCGAGCGCATGAGCACCGAGCGTGAGCGTGAGGCTCGCGAGCACCGGGCCAAGGGTAACGAGCTGGCGGAAGGCATTCGTGCCGACGCTGATCGTCAGCGGCGTGTGTTGCTGGCTGAAGCCTATCGCGAGTCTGAAGAGGTGCGCGGTGATGGCGATGCCCAGGCGGCGGCGATCTATGCCAAGGCCTACGGTCAGGATCAGGAGTTCTACGCGTTCTATCGTAGCCTGCGTGCCTACCGCGAAAGCTTCGCGAACAAATCCGACGTCATGGTCCTGGACCCAAGCAGCGACTTTTTCCACTATCTGGAAAAGTCCAAGCCTTGATCAGGCCCTGATCCGGGAACACCCCGCCGGGCGGCTAAAATGCCTCGCGGGGTGATCCTTTGGGAAAACGGGTGTATGATGCGGCAGCCGGGAAATTCCCGGCTTTTTTGCGTCTGCATCTTTGATTGGCCGTGGTTCGTTCAAGAGCCCGGTAAGATTTTTCGAGGAAAATGGTCCTTACAGCTGATTTCTGGCTGCCTGTCCGGCTGAGCTCGCGTCGGATGCGACTGTTTTCTGCTTCACTCTAAGGCTGGCCCCAGGCTTGCCGCCCGGACCATAGGGGAATGGCGTAATGGCAACGGTAGACCGCTGGCTGCTGCCAGATGGCATCGAAGAAGTATTGCCGCCGGAAGCGGCGCGCATTGAAGTAGCGCGTCGTCAGGTGTTGGATCTGTTTCAGAGCTGGGGTTACGAGTTCGTCGTTACTCCCCATATCGAATACCTGGAATCCCTGTTGACGGGCGCTGGCCAGGACCTGGATCTGCGCACCTTCAAGGTCATCGACCCACAATCGGGTCGGCAGATGGGGTTCCGTGCCGACATCACGCCACAGGTGGCGCGTATCGATGCTCACACTCTGCGCCGCGAAGGGCCGAGCCGCCTGTGCTACGCCGGCAGCGTGCTGCATGCGCAGCCCCGAGCCTTGTCGTCCTCGCGCAGCCCGATCCAACTGGGCGCCGAGTTGTACGGCGATGCCAGCCCAAGTAGCGACGTCGAGGTCATCAGCCTGATGCTGGCCATGCTGCAACTGGCCGATGTGCCTGATGTGCACATGGATCTGGGGCATGTAGGTATCTACCGTGGCCTGGCTCAGGCTGCCGGTCTGTCCGGTGCCGTAGAGCAGCAATTGTTCGATGCCCTGCAGCGCAAGGCGATTGATGAAGTCATCAGTCTGACCCAGGGCCTGCCGGCCGATCTGGCCGATATGCTGCGTTCCCTGGTGGACCTGTGCGGCAGTCGCGAAGTACTGGGTGATGCACGCCGTCGCCTGGCTGGTGCACCGACTTCGGTGCTGTTGGCGCTGGATGAATTGCTGACCATCGCCGAGCGCCTGTCCGTGCGATTCCCGGACTTGCCGCTGTATTTCGACCTGGGCGAGTTGCGCGGCTACCACTACCACACCGGCGTGGTGTTCGCGGTGTTCGTGCCGGGCGTGGGTCAATCCATTGCCCAGGGCGGTCGTTACGATGACATCGGCGCGGACTTCGGACGTGCCCGTCCGGCGACCGGTTTCTCCACCGATTTGAAGACCCTGGTGACCCTGGGGCGTGCTGAAGTCGAGCTACCGTCTGGCGGTATCTGGATGCCTGACAGCACTGACGCGGCACTCTGGCAGACCGTCTGCCAGTTGCGCAGTGAGGGTCAGCGTGTGGTTCAGGCCTTGCCTGGACAACCTTTGGCCGCCGCCCGTGAAGCGGACTGCGACCGGCAATTGATTCAGCAGAATGGGCTTTGGCAAGTATTGCCGCTGGCTTCTTGAGTTTTCCTGCCGGCGGCTGCCGGCACCAAGTTTGCGCGAATGAGGACAAGTGTTATGGGTAAGAATGTCGTAGTCCTGGGCACCCAGTGGGGTGATGAGGGCAAAGGCAAGATCGTTGATCTGCTGACCGAACATGCCGCCGCCGTAGTGCGCTACCAAGGTGGCCACAACGCTGGCCACACCCTGGTGATCGACGGTGAGAAGACCGTGCTGCACCTGATTCCGTCCGGCGTGCTGCGCGAAGGCGTGCAGTGCCTGATCGGCAACGGCGTGGTGGTAGCACCGGACGCCTTGATGCGTGAAATCGTCAAGCTGGAAGAGAAAGGTGTGCCGGTGCGCGAGCGCCTGCGCATCAGTCCTTCCTGCCCGCTGATCCTGTCCTACCACGTGGCCCTGGACCAGGCTCGCGAGAAGGCTCGTGGCGAGCAGAAGATCGGCACCACCGGTCGCGGCATCGGCCCGGCTTACGAAGACAAGGTTGCCCGTCGCGGGCTGCGCATCGGTGATCTGTTCCACCGCGAGCGTTTCGCCGCCAAGCTGGGCGAGTTGCTGGACTATCACAACTTCGTCCTGGTGAATTACTACAAAGAGCCGGCCATCGACTTCCAGAAGACGCTGGATGAATGCATGGAATACGCCGAGCTGCTCAAGCCGATGATGCTCGACGTTACCGCCGAGTTGCACCAGCTGCGCCGCGCTGGCAAGGACATCATGTTCGAAGGTGCCCAGGGCTCGCTGCTGGACATCGACCACGGTACCTACCCGTACGTCACCAGCTCCAACACCACCGCCGGCGGCATCGCCACCGGTTCGGGCGTGGGCCCGATGTACCTGGACTACATTCTGGGCATCACCAAGGCCTACACCACTCGCGTGGGTTCCGGTCCTTTCCCGACTGAACTTTTCGATGACGTCGGCGCTTTCCTGGCCAAGCGTGGCCACGAGTTCGGCGCTACTACCGGTCGTGCTCGTCGTTGCGGCTGGTTCGACGCCGTGATCCTGCGTCGCGCCATCGACGTCAACAGCATCTCGGGCCTGTGCCTGACCAAGCTGGACGTGCTGGACGGCCTGGAAACCATCAACATTTGTGTCGGCTACAAGAACCAGGATGGTGCAGTCATCGACGCGCCGACCGACGCCGACAGCTACATCGGCCTGGAGCCGGTGTACGAGCAGATGCCGGGCTGGAGCGAATCGACCCTGGGTGCCAAGACCCTGGAAGAGCTGCCTGCCGCCGCCCAGGCCTACATCAAGCGCATCGAAGAGTTGGTCGGCGCGCCGATCGACATTATTTCGACAGGTCCGGACCGCAACGAAACCATCGTTCTGCGCCATCCGTTCGCTTGATAAGTCGTTGATGTGAAAACCAAAGGGCCCTTGATTGGGCCCTTTGTCGTTTCTGCACGCCGCGCGGCACGACCCTTGCTGTGAAATCCACTTCTAGAGTGCCATCAGAATAATGGCGTCAAAAGTAGAGGGATTTCCTGTGTCGGCCGTTCTCTCACTGTTACAAAGCCGTTTACTGCGGCCTGTGTTCGTTACTCTCGGTATCGCCCTTTTGGTGCAGGTAGTGCTCGCTGTTGCCCTGACTCGGAGCACGGTGACTGCCCTGGAGGCCGATCTTGCTTCACGTTTGGGTGTCGATAGCCAGAAGTTGTCTGGCGAACTCGAGCAGGCAGGCAAGGAAGTCACTTCCAGCCTGGAAAGCCTGTCCAGCAATACCCGTCAGCGTCTGACCGCCGGCCTGTCTTCCCGGCTCAAGGAAGAGCAGGTGCAACTGCGTGCGGCCCTGGAAAAGGACCTGAAGGACTCCGCCAATGACATGGCTCAGTTGCTGGCTTCCGTGGCACCGCGTGCCATGTGGGACAGCGATGTGCCGACTTTGTCCGAGTTCGCACGACGTGCTCAGCGTAATCCCAACGTGTTGTTCGTGGTTTATGACGATGCGGCGGGTGAACACCTGACGCGTTACCTGAATCGCGAGAATCCGATCAACAAGGCCCTGCTGGAGAAGGGCAAGGGTGATCGGGCCTTGGACAAGGTGCTGGACGCGGCCAAGAACGATCCTTCGGTCTACTACCTGGAGGCGTCGATCAACCCCAATGGGGTCGAGATCGGCAAGGTTCTGATGGGGGTGTCCACGGCTTCTGTGGAAGCGGATATTGCCGCCCTGGATCAGCGTTTTGGGGCGTTGATTGCCAACAGCGACCAGTTGGTTGGCGACAGTCTCAAAGGCGCCTCTGCCGACAGTTCGGCGGCCATGCGTTCACGCTTGCAGTCGGCCCAGGCCACTGCCGCGCAGATGCAGGCCAATACCGCCAGCACGGTGCAAGAGGCGGCGGCGACGCTGCGCTGGCAGATTGGTGTGGGCCTGGCGCTGGTGGGGCTGGCTCTGCTGCTGTTGCTGGCGGTGGTGCTGGGGCGGCGCGTGGTGAACAAGTTGCATCTGTTGATTTCCGCCCTCGATGACCTGGCAGCAGGTGAGGGGGACCTGACCAAGCGTGTGCCGCTCAACAGCAATGATGAGATCGGTGACATGGCCTCGGCGGTGAATCGCTTTGTGGATAAGTTGCAGCCCATCGTGCGTGAGGCGGGGGATGTGGCGCAGCGTACTGGTGTGGAGATCGGCGCCATGAGCCTGCGCAATGCCGGGGCGGATGCGGCGGCCGAAGCGCAGCGCGACGAGGTGGCGGAAAGCCTGCGGGCGCTGTCGCAGATGGCTGATGAAGCCCAGGCGGAAAGCCAGGCGATGCAGGCGGCGCTGCAGCAGGTGGTGGAGATTCGTCAGGCCACTGACGAGAACACCCGTACCTCGGAGCAGGTCGGTAACCTCATCGAGGCCTTGGCCGGGCAGGTGGATACCGGGGCCAAGGTGATCGAGCGCCTGGCTCAGCAGAGCGAGCAGATCGAGGTGGTGCTGACGGTGATTCATGGCATTGCCGAACAGACCAACCTGCTGGCGCTGAATGCGGCGATCGAAGCGGCCCGCGCCGGTGAAACCGGGCGCGGGTTTGCCGTAGTGGCGGATGAGGTGCGAGCCCTGGCCAGCAAGACCCAGAGTTCCACTGGCGACATCCAGGCTCATATCGGTGCCTTGCAACAGGGTGCGCGGGAGGCGGTGGCGGCCATTGGTCAGGCTGGTCGTCAGGCCAGCGAGGGTTTGCTGGTGCTGCGTGACAGTGTCCGCCTGCAGCAGACGGTGCAGTCTTCGGTCGAGCAGGTGCATGCTGCCATTGGCTTGGCCACCCAGGCCGCGGCTCATCAGGCTCAGGGCGCGCAGGCGGTGCGCGGGCGAGTGGAAACCATCCATGCCCAGGCCGAGCGGGCGGCCCAGGCGGTGGTGGAAACCACGGCCAGTGGCAAGGTACTGGACAGCCTGGCGGCGCAGCTCAAGGCCAGTCTCGGGCAGTTCCGCGCCTGATGTTTTGCTGGCCGGCCGGCTCCTACAGCGTTTCGTAGGAGTCGGCTTGCTAGCGAAACCCTTCTCAGCGACTCAAATACATCCGCGTCGTCAACAGATAGACCGGCAGCCCTGACACCAGAATCAACAGCGCCGCATAGGGTGCCGCCGCCGCAAATTCCACATTCGCCGTATGCGCCCAGACTTCCGTGGCCAGCGTGTTCAAGCCTGTCGGGCTGAGCAGGAGGGTTGCGGTCAGCTCCTTCATTGCATCCAGAAACACCAGGGCGAACGCCGCACCCAGTGCAGGAAAGATGATCGGCAGGGTCACCCGGCAGAAGGCGCTGAACGACGAAGCGCCCAGGGTTCTGGCGGCCTCTTCCAACTGCGGTGCTGCCTTGTTCAGTGCTGTGCGGATCGGCGCCTGGGCCAGGGGCAGGAACAGCAAGGCATAGGCGATCAGCAGCAGCGCCGAGGTTTGATACAGCGCCGGCACATAGTGCAAGGCGAAATACACCAGGGTCAGGGCGATCACCAGTCCTGGCAGGGCGTGCAGCAGGTAGGGCAGGCGTTCGGCCCAGAGCGCCAGCGGTCCCTTGAAGCGCACCACCAGCAGGCCTACTGGCACTGCCAGCATCAGGCACAGACCGGCACCACCCAGCGACAGTGCCAGGGAGGACAGCAGCGCCTCGCTGATGGCGGCAACCGGAAAAGCGGCCGATGAACCCACCGCCAGCCAGTAGGCGAGCATGCCCAGGGGGATGCCGCTGCCGATCACGGTCAGCAGCAGGCAGTAGATTTGTCCCCCGGCGGACCAGCGCCCCAGTCGCACTTGTTCGGCATGTCGTGCTGCGCCCTGGCCGGTGCGCACATGGCGACCCTTGCCGCGGGCCCGCAGTTCCAGGCCCAGCAGAATCAGGCACAGCGCCAGCAGCGCGGCTGAAAGCATGGCGGCGTTGGCGTTGCTGAATTCCAGCTCGAATTGCTGATAGATCGCTGTGGTGAAGGTTTGCAGGCCAATGATCGACAGGGCGCCGAATTCCACCAGCATGTGCAGGGCGATCAGCAGCGATCCGGCCAGCAGTGAGGGCCAGAGCAGGGGCAGGGTGATCTTGCGGAATACACCCCAGCGATTTTGTCCCAGGGTTCGTGCCGATTCCTCAAGGGCCGGGTCGAGATTGCGCAGGGTGGCTGCCACCGGCAGGAACACCAGTGGGTACTTGGACAGTGTCATCACCAGAATCGCGCCGCCCAGTCCTTCGAATCCGGAGCTCAGGGACACCCAGGTAAAGCTGCTGACAAAAGCCGGTACGGCGAAGGGCAGGCACAGCACTACGCCCCAGATTCGTCGCCCCGGCAGGTCACTGCGCTCAAGCAACCACGCCAGGGATAGGCCGATCGCGGCGCAGGCGGCTGTCACTCCGAGCATCAGCAGTAGGGTGTTGCTCAGCAGGCGCAATACGTAGGGGCGCCATAGCAGGTGCAAGGCTTCCGTCCAGCCGGCCTGCCAGGCCTTGAGCCCGACATAGAGCAGCGGTAGCAGGCTCAGGCAGACCAGCAGCAGGACGGGCAGTAGCAACCAGATCGAGGGCCGCTTGCGCCTCGGTACGTAAGGCGCAGGTGAGGCGAGGGAAGACGGCGATGGGTTCATCAATTCAGGCCGACGTCGCGTTCCAGGTCCAGGGCTTGCTCGGCGTTGCCCAGGTCGGCCGGGGTCACCTTGGGTGCCTGCAATTCGCTGAAGGGCTTGAGGCCGCGATCCGATTCCATGCCTTTATGCAGTGGGTATTCGGCGGTGGTCTGGGTGATTGCGGATTTCGGTGAACGTGACCGAGCGTTTCGCTAATACGTGACCGGTGCTTCCACCCCGGTTGCGCGGGTTCTGGATTGTAATCGCATCGGTCACGATGCGGCTTGTTCCTCGGCTTTTTTTCGGCGCAGCGACTCGCCTTTCATCGTCAGTCGGTAGGCGTTGTGCACCAGGCGGTCGAGGATGGCATCGGCCAGGGTCGGGTCGTTGATCCAGCCGTGCCAGTGCTCGATGGGCAGTTGGCTCGTCAGGATGGTGGAGCGGCTGCCAGCGCGGTCGTCGATCACCTCCAGCAGGTCATGCCGGGCTCCTTCCTCCAGCGGGGCTAGCGCCCAGTCGTCCAGCACCAGGACGTCGACCTTTGCCAGCTGTTGCAGGGTACGGCCGAAGCTGCCGTCGCCATGAGCGATGCGCAGTTGTTCCAGCAGGCGCGGGGTGCGCAGGTACAGGGTGCTATAGCCCTGGCGGCAGGCCTGGTTGCCCAGGGCGCAGGCCAGCCAGGTTTTGCCGGCACCGGTCGGGCCGGTCAGCAGCAGGTTGTGCTGCTGGCGGATCCAGTCGCCACTGGCCAGGGTGGCGATCAGACGCTCGTCCAGGGCGCGTCCGGTGCGGCGGTCGAGATCTTCCAGGCAGGCGTTGGCGTACTTGAGCTTGGCCTTCTTGCGCAGCCGTACCAGGCGCTGGTTGTCACGCCAGGCCAGTTCGCGGTCGAGCAGTAGGCCGAGGCGTTCATCGAAGCTCAGGCTGTGGCTGGCCGGCAGCGTCCATTGCTCTTCCAGGGCGCGGGCCATGCCGTCCAGGCGTAGCTGGTGCAGTTGATTCAGGGTGTGTTGCGGCATCATCGAACAGCTCCTGTTGCGGGGGTTGGTAGTAGTCGGCGCCACGGACGTTCTCGTGGTCGCCGGGTAAGGTCGTTTCGGCGGCACGCTGGGGCAGCGGCTGTTGATCCAGGCCTTGCTGGAGCAGGTTGCGCACGCTGCGCCCGGTGAAGGCGCGCAGGTGTACGGCACGTTCGGCAGCGGCTTCCAGGCGTGCATTGCCATAGCGCCGGGCCAGCGAGAGCAGGCCGAGGCAGGCGCGGTAGCCCATCTCCGGGTGCGGCTTGTGGGTCAGTTGGTGATCGATCAGTTGGCGCGTGTAGGGGCCGATCCGCGCGCCCCAGTCGAGCAGGCGTTGTGGCGTCCATTCGCGATGCGCCTGGTGCGCCGCGGGCATGTGCTCGCGCTGGGTACTGTAAGCGCCGCGTCGCCCCAGCAGCAGGTGGCTGGCCACCCGCCGGTTGCCATGCAGCACTTCCAGGGTGTGTGCCGTCAGTCGCACGTCCACGTTCTGCCGGGCCAGGGCGGAGGGCACGCTGTAGAAGCTGCCATTGACCTCGATGTGGTAGTCGATGCTGACCTTGCAGCGCTTGAAGGTGGCGACCTCGTAGGGATGCACCGGCAGCGCTCGCAAGGCCGGGCGATCCAGGCGCTCGAACCAGTCGCGCCGGCAGCCATCGAGCCGCTTGAACGGGCGCCGATTCAGATCCTCCAGCAGCTCGGCGATGGCCTGGTTAAGCGCATGCAGGCTGAAGAACTGCCGATGGCGCAGCCGCGCCATGATCCAGCGCTCGACCACCTGCACCGCCACCTCGGCCTTGGCCTTGTCCTGAGGCTTGCGTGGCCGTGCCGGCAGGATCACCGTCTGGTAATGACGCGCGCACTCCAGCGTGGCCCGGTTCAGGCCCGGCTCGTAGCGATCCGGCTGGGCGACCAGGGCGCGCGGATTGTCCGGCACAACCATTTCCGGCACGCCGCCAAAGTAGGTCAGAGCCTGGCCCAGCGAGGTCAGCCAGTCCACCTGGGTTTCGCCTGGCGTCGCGCAGGCATAGGTGTAATTCGAGGCGCCCAGGGCGGCGACGAAGATGTGCGCCCGGCGCACTTCGCCGGTGGCCGGGTCGACCACCGGCAGCGTCGGCCCGGCATAGTCGATGAATAGCTTCTCGCCCGCACGGTGCAGCTGACGCATCGAACGTTTGAGCGTCTGGGCGTAGCGCCGGTAGTGCTCGACGAACTGGGTGTAGCGGTAGGTCGGCTGGCCCGCATGCGCGGCGAGATATTCCTCCCACAGCAGCTGCAAGGTCACGCCCTTGCGTCGCAACTCGCGGTGGATGCTCAGCACATCGGGCAGCACTCGCTCACCGCGCGGCTTGTTCGTCGACGTCGGTGCAAACAAGGCGGCCGCCAGCGCGGCCTCGTCCATGGCCACCAGCGCCGGCCAGTCCAGCCCGGCCACCCGCGCCGCCGCGATGTACTTGCTAACCACGCCCTTGGACAGCTGCAAGGCACGGGCAATCTTCTCGTGGGACAAGCCGGCCTCAAACTTGAGGCGCAGACATTCTTTGATGTTTCGCATGGCTACTCGCGGCGCCGCCATCTTCCTCTCCCGAAATCGGTCGAGGATGGCGGCGCATCAGGTCATGCGCAACGAAGGGGAAGGCTTTCGCTAAGTCGTGACCGGCGATTTCGGTAAGCCGTGACCACCTGTTTCGGAACAGGCGGAAAATCGGTCACGTTGCTACCGAAATGAGCGGTCACGCGTTAGCGAAATGACCGGTCACGATCAACCGAAACGGCCGGTCACGGTGCTCCGAAATCCGCAGGTGATCACTCGCTGACCTTCTTCGCTGGCCATGTAGGCGAGTAGTTGCTGGGCTTCTTTGGGGTGCTTGCTGGACTTGAGTACTGCGGCGCTGGAGACGGTGATCAGGCCGCCGACGTCGCCGTCGGTGAAGTAGTGCAGTTTGGAGTCCAGCTGGCCTTTTTCCCGCTGTAGGGCGAACCAGTAATAGTTGTTCACCAGGACCGTGGCGACTTCGCCGTTCTCCACGGCTTTCAGTGCCACCATGTTGTTGCTGTAGACCTTGCCGAAGGCTCGCAGCCCGGTCAGCCACTCCTCGGCAGCGTCCATGCCATGCAGCTTGATGATGGCGACGGCCTGTTCCTGGAAGGCGCCGCTGGTCGGTACGAAGCCGACCTTGCCTTGCCATTGCGGTTGGGAGAATTCCAGCACTGATTTGGGCAAGTCTTTCTCGTCGATCAGTTTAGGGTTGAAGGCCACCACTCTTACCCGTGCCGTGACACCGATCCAGGTGCCGTTGCCGGCCACGTATTCCCTGGGCAGCACGGCCAGGGTTGCGGCGTCGGTCTGGGCCAGCAGGCCTTGTTCGCCGAGTTTGTTCAGGGGTGGGGACTCTTCGGTATAGATGACGTCGGCTGGAGAGCGCTCGCCTTCCTCGACGACTTGGCTGGCCAGCTGGTTGCTGCTGCCTTTGCGCACATTGACGTGAATTCCGGTCTTGGCCTCGAAGGCCTTGGCGACGGCGTCGCCGACTTCCTTGTGCTGGCCGTTGTACAGGGTCAGGGAGATTTTATCGGCTGCCTGGGTAAGTGGAGATGCCAGGGTCAGTCCCAGCAAAGTGATGGTCAAGCCACGCAGAAGGGATGTTGAAAGGAGGGTGTTTCTGAACATCATTCGCAGGTTTCCTCACTGTTGTGCCGCAAAAACTTGTAACAATCATAAACGATATTGTTTCTCATGTGCGCTTTGCGGGTTGTGCTGCAGGTGAGGAGGCGGGGGAAATAGCAGGGGGCAGAAACGCAAAAACCCGCTTTCGCGGGTTTTTGTGAGACTTGAAAGCGACGCTCTCAAGTTTTGAATTGGTGCCCAGAAGAAGACTCGAACTTCCACGACCTTGCGGTCACCAGCACCTGAAGCTGGCGTGTCTACCAATTTCACCATCTGGGCAGTATCGACGTCGTCGCCGTGTCGATGGAGCGCACTATACGGATCGTGTTTTGATCTGTAAACCCCTGTTTTGGATTTATTAAATCAAACACTTAGAATGCAAAAACCCGCTTTCGCGGGTTTTTGTTTGAGCCTTGAAACTGATCTAATCTCAAGCTCTTGAATTGGTGCCCAGAAGAAGACTCGAACTTCCACGGCCTTGCGGCCACCAGCACCTGAAGCTGGCGTGTCTACCAATTTCACCATCTGGGCAGTATCGCTGACGTCTCCGTCGTCGATGGCGCGCACTATACGGAGGCTCCTTTGAGCTGTAAACCCCCGATTTCAAAAAAGTTTGAAAAAAGTCTCCGGTGGCATGCATGAGGATGTTTCTGAAGCGAAGAGGCGGATTTTTCCAGCATTGTCTGAGCCTGAAATTTCCCGTTTCAATACGCGTATGCCAAACTAACCCGCATATAGACAAGGTGAAATTTATCTAATGGCCGATTGGCAGTCCCTCGATCCCGAGGCCGCTCGTGAAGCGGAAAAATACGAAAACCCTATTCCTAGCCGCGAACTCATCCTCCAGCACCTTGCTGACCGGGGGTCGCCTGCTAGTCGCGAGCAATTGGTAGAAGAGTTCGGTCTGACCACAGAGGACCAGCTCGAAGCCCTGCGCCGCCGCCTGCGCGCCATGGAGCGCGACGCTCAACTGATCTATACCCGCCGCGGCACTTATGCGCCGGTAGACAAGCTTGACCTGATCCTGGGTCGTATCAGCGGCCACCGCGACGGCTTCGGCTTCCTGGTGCCGGATGACGGCAGTGATGACCTGTTCATGAGTCCGGCGCAAATGCGTCTGGTGTTCGACGGCGACCGCGCCCTGGCCCGGGTTTCCGGCCTGGATCGTCGTGGTCGTCGCGAAGGTGTTATCGTCGAAGTGGTGTCCCGTGCCCATGAAAGCATCGTGGGTCGTTACTTCGAAGAGGGTGGCATCGGCTTCGTGGTGGCGGATAACCCGAAGATCCAGCAGGAAGTGCTGGTCACTCCCGGCCGCAATGCCAATGCCAAGATCGGTCAGTTCGTTGAGGTGAAAATCACGCACTGGCCAACGCCGCGCTTTCAGCCGCAAGGCGACGTGATTGAAGTAGTGGGCAACTACATGGCTCCAGGCATGGAGATCGATGTTGCCCTGCGGACCTACGATATCCCCCATGTCTGGCCCGAAGCCGTGCTCAAGGAAGCCGCAAAGCTCAAGCCGGAAGTGGAAGAGAAGGACAAAGAGAAGCGCATCGACCTGCGTGACCTGCCTTTCGTCACCATCGACGGCGAAGACGCCCGCGACTTCGACGACGCGGTGTTCTGCGAAGCCAAGCCCGGCAAGCTGCGTCTGTTTGGTGGTGGCTGGAAACTGTACGTGGCGATTGCCGACGTCTCCAGCTACGTGAAGATTGGTTCGGCCCTGGACGCCGAAGCCCAGGTGCGTGGCAACTCGGTGTATTTCCCCGAGCGGGTGATCCCGATGTTGCCGGAGCAGTTGTCCAATGGCCTGTGCTCGCTGAACCCGAAAGTCGATCGCCTGGCGATGGTCTGCGAGATGACTATCTCCAAGTCCGGCGAGATGACCGACTACCAGTTCTATGAAGCGGTGATCCACTCCAAGGCGCGTCTGACCTACAACAAGGTCAGCACCATGCTCGAGCAGCCGAAAACCAGCGAAGCCAAGCAGCTGCGCGGCGAATATGGCGATGTACTGCCACACCTCAAGCAGCTGTATGCGCTGTACAAGGTGCTGCTCGGTGCCCGCCATACTCGTGGCGCCATCGACTTCGAAACCCAGGAAACCCGGATCATCTTCGGCTCCGAGCGCAAGATCGCCGAAATTCGGCCGACTACCCGCAACGATGCCCACAAGCTGATCGAGGAGTGCATGCTGGCGGCCAACGTGGCCACTGCCGAGTTCCTCAAGAAGCATGAGATCCCGGCGTTGTACCGGGTGCACGACGGTCCTCCGCCAGAGCGTCTGGAAAAGCTCCGCGCCTTCCTGGGCGAACTGGGCCTGTCCCTGCATAAAGGCAAGGACGGTCCGACGCCCAAGGACTACCAGGCACTGCTGGAAACCATCAAGGATCGTCCGGATTACCACCTGATCCAGACCGTGATGCTGCGCTCCCTGAGCCAGGCGGTGTACAGCGCCGATAACCAGGGTCACTTCGGGCTGAATTATGAAGCCTATACCCACTTCACTTCGCCGATCCGTCGCTACCCTGACCTGCTGACCCATAGGGCCATCCGCAGTGTGATTCACTCCAAGCAAGACACGCCGCACGTGCGTCGAGCTGGAGCGATGACCATTCCCAAGGCGCGTATCTATCCGTACGACGAAGCCACCCTGGAGCAGCTCGGCGAACAGTGCTCGATGAGCGAGCGCCGTGCCGACGAAGCCACTCGCGACGTAGTGAACTGGCTCAAATGCGAGTTCATGAAGGATCGCGTCGGCGAATCCTTCCCGGGTGTGATCACTGCGGTGACTGGTTTCGGACTGTTCGTCGAACTAACCGATATCTACGTCGAAGGCCTGGTGCATGTCACCGCCTTGCCGGGCGACTACTACCATTTCGATCCTGTGCATCACCGCCTGGCAGGCGAGCGCACCGGGCGCAGTTTCCGCCTGGGCGACACCGTGGAAGTGCGGGTCATGCGCGTCGATCTGGACGAGCGCAAGATCGACTTCGAGATGGCCGAAAAAACCATCAATGCGCCGATCGGTCGCAAGAAGCGTGGTGCCGCGGACGTGCCTGCAAGCAAGGCGGTGGAAGAGCCAGAGCCAGCCAAGGCCGGGCGTCGCAGCTCCACCAAGGAGAAGGCGGTCGAGGCTTATCGCCCGAGCGACGCGGCGGCGAAAAACGCCGAAGTACGCAAAAGCCGCGAAATGAAGCGCGCGCTACTGGCTGAAGCCAAAAGCGGTGGTAAAGCGGCGTCTGGGGGAAAGTCCGGTAAATCGGCTCCGGCCAGAGACAGCGACCGTCCAGCCAAGCCGAGCAAACATCGTAAGGGGCCGCCCAAGGCGGGCTCTGCTTCCGGCGCGAAAAGCGGCGGAGCGCGCAAACCTAAGGCCAAGTCATGAGTCAGTTGGAAAAGATCTACGGCGTGCATGCTGTAGAAGCGTTGCTGCGCCACCATCCCAAGCGGGTCAAGCAGATTTGGCTGGCGGAAGGGCGCAGTGATCCACGGGTTCAAGTGTTGGTGGATCTGGCGGCGCAGAACCGCGTCTCGGTCGGCCAGGCCGAGCGTCGTGAAATGGATGCCTGGGTTGAAGGCGTGCACCAGGGCGTGGTGGCTGAAGTCAGCCCGAGCCAGGTGTGGGGCGAGGCGATGCTCGATGAGCTGCTGGACCGTACCGAAGGCGCGCCGCTGTTGCTGGTGCTGGACGGTGTGACCGACCCGCATAACCTTGGCGCCTGCCTGCGCACCGCCGACGCGGCCGGTGCCCTGGCGGTGCTGGTGCCCAAGGACAAGTCGGCAACCCTGACTCCAACCGTGCGCAAAGTGGCTTGCGGCGCTGCGGAAGTGATTCCGCTGGTGGCGGTGACCAATCTGGCCCGCACTCTGGAGAAGCTCCAGCAGCGCGGCCTGTGGATCGTCGGCACTGCCGGCGAGGCCGAACAGGAGCTGTATGACCAGGACCTGACCGGCCCGACCATCATCATCATGGGCGCCGAGGGCAAAGGCATGCGGCGCCTGACCCGCGAGCACTGCGACTACCTGGTGCGCCTGCCGATGGCCGGCAGCGTCAGCAGCCTCAACGTCTCGGTGGCCACCGGCGTCTGCCTGTTCGAAGCCATGCGCCAACGTAGCGTCAAGGCTTCGGCTGCGCGCAAGTAACAAATAAGCTGCAAGCGGCAAGTTACGAGCGGCAAGCGCTTTTGACTTGTCGCTTGAAGCTCGTGGCTTGCAGCTGTTGTTCAAATAATCACCAATTGCCTTGCGCCGCTGTTCCCCCTTCTCTACAATTGCGCCCCTTGCCGTGACGGCAGGCGCATATGTGCCTACTAACAGGCAAGACACACCAGTGTCATTCACTCCTTGTCTGACCGCTTATAGGCGGCAGGCTACAACCCGTAAGGAGCATTCATGCGTCATTACGAAATCATCTTTTTGGTCCACCCGGATCAAAGCGAGCAAGTCGGCGGCATGGTTGAGCGTTACACCAAGCTGATCGAAGAAGACGGCGGCAAAATCCACCGTCTGGAAGACTGGGGCCGTCGTCAACTGGCCTACGCAATCAACAATGTTCACAAGGCTCACTACGTGATGCTGAACGTTGAGTGCACCGGTAAAGCCCTGGCTGAACTGGAAGACAACTTCCGTTACAACGATGCTGTGATCCGTAACCTGGTCATCCGTCGCGAAGAAGCCATCACTGGCCAATCCGAGATGCTCAAGGCTGAAGAAAACCGCAGTGAGCGCCGTGAGCGTCGTGACCGTCCTGAGCATGCTGACAGCGCCGATGGCGATGACAGCGACAACAGCGACGCCAGCGATAACGCTGACGAGTAATCCACGGACCTTTTGAGGAGCCAATTACATGGCACGTTTCTTCCGTCGTCGTAAATTCTGCCGCTTCACCGCTGAAGACGTGAAAGAGATCGATTACAAAGATCTCAACACCCTGAAAGCCTACGTATCCGAGACCGGCAAAATCGTTCCAAGCCGCATCACCGGTACCAAAGCTCGTTATCAGCGTCAGCTGGCCACCGCTATCAAGCGCGCCCGCTTCCTGGCCCTGCTGGCCTACACCGACAGCCACGGCCGCTGAGATCGGGCAGTCGACAAGTAGTAAGGGATTGAATGCATGCGCGCCTTAGCTGAGTTCATCATGCGCGGTCGTGTGCAGGCCACGTTAGTCGTGGCCGGATCTGCGGCATTGCCGCTGTTGTTCTGGTTAAGTGCCGCTGCGGGTTGCCTTGTGCTCCTTCGGCGCGGTTCGGACGCCCTTGGCGTCCTTGGAGTCGGGGTGCTTTCAGCATTGATTTGCTGGCACTTCCAGAAAGACCCCAGCGTACTGCTGGTGCTGCTTGGGTCTTGCGGTCTGGCGCTGGTGTTGCGCGTCGGCCACTCCTGGAACCGTGTGCTGTTGGCGAGCGTGGCGATTGCGCTGTTGTGTGTAGCGATATTGGGGGCGTTTTTCAGTCCCTTTATCGACGCGGTGACGCAGGAACTTGTAAAGGTCCTGCCACTGATGTTGGGTGAGGCCTACCAGCAGCTTTCGGTAGACCAGCGAGCCAACCTCGCTTCACTCATTGCACCTTTGGTGATCGGTTCGATTGCGATGATGTTTCAGGTCTTCAGCGTGCTGTGCCTGATTCTTGGGCGCTACTGGCAAGCGTCGTTGTACAACCCCGGTGGTTTTGGTCGCGAATTTCGCCAGATCAGAATCCCCAAGGGACCCTTGATGTTGCTGTGGGCACTGATGTTTGTGGGGCCGGTTCTGAGCCCGCAAATGTGGATTATGGTGCCGTTTTGCAGCGTAGTTCTGGTCCTTGCCGGGCTAGCCCTGATGCACGGGCTGGTGGCACAGAAAAGACTGGCCAATTTCTGGCTGGTCGGGGTTTACGTCACGCTGTTGCCTTTGATGCACCTGCTCGTCCCGTTGCTCGTGGTCATGGCCACTGTCGACAGTCTGGTTGATTTTCGCGGTCGTTTGGCGCCGAAAGACGCTGATAACGGCCCTGCGAACGGTGAAGGTTAAAAGTTAAGAGGTTATTACCAAATGGAACTGATCCTGCTGGAAAAAATCGCCAACCTGGGCAACCTGGGCGATAAGGTAAACGTTAAGGCTGGTTACGGCCGTAACTACCTGCTGCCTTTCGGCAAAGCCACCGCTGCTACCGCTGCCAACCTGGCTGCGTTCGAAGCGCGTCGTGCCGAGCTGGAAAAACTGGCTGCAGAGAAGAAGGCTTCTGCCGAAACTCGCGCTGCGCAACTGGCTGAGCTGGAAGTGACCATCACTGCCACCGCCGGTGACGAAGGCAAGCTGTTCGGTTCGATCGGCACCCACGACATCGCTGATGCACTGACCGCCTCGGGCGTTGAAGTGGCAAAAAGCGAAGTTCGTCTGCCGAACGGCACCATCCGCAACGTAGGTGAATTCGACGTAGCCGTGCACCTGCACGCTGAAGTTGAAGCAACCGTACGCGTTGTCGTGGTGGCTGCTTAAGCAGTACCAAATCGTCTGGCACCTTGTGTGGCTGACGGTTAACATCGGGCACGATCCTGTTTACAGGTCGTGCCCTTTGTCTTTCTGCTGATCCTGATTTTCACCCCCGAATTCCAAGTGGCCATGAACGATATCTCCGCTCCCGAGCAATACGATCTGCAAACCGCCGCCCTGAAGGTGCCGCCGCATTCCATCGAGGCCGAACAGGCCGTGCTCGGTGGTCTGATGCTGGACAACAACGCCTGGGAACGCGTGTTGGATCAAGTGTCCGACGGCGATTTCTACCGGCATGACCACCGTTTGATCTTCCGCGCCATCGCCAAGCTGGCCGACCAGAACATGCCGATCGACGTGGTCACTCTGTCCGAGCAGCTGGACAAGGAAGGCCAGACTTCGCAGGTCGGCGGCCTGGGCTATCTGGGTGAGCTGGCGAAGAACACCCCGTCGGTGGCCAACATCAAGGCCTATGCGCAGATCGTTCGCCAGCGGGCGACCCTGCGCCAGCTGATCGGCATCAGCACCGAGATCGCCGACAGCGCCTTCAACCCCGAAGGTCGCACCGCCGAGGAGATCCTCGACGAGGCCGAGCGGCAGATCTTCCAGATCGCCGAAGCGCGGCCCAAGACCGGCGGCCCGGTGGGGGTCAACGAACTGCTGACCAAGGCCATCGACCGCATCGATACCCTGTTCAACACCGACAACGCCATCACCGGCCTGTCCACCGGCTACACCGACCTCGACGAGAAGACCAGCGGCCTGCAGCCGGCCGACTTGATCATCGTCGCCGGCCGTCCGTCCATGGGTAAGACCACCTTCGCCATGAACCTGGTGGAAAACGCGGTACTGCGCAGCGACAAGGCGGTGCTGGTGTACTCCCTGGAGATGCCAGGTGAATCGCTGATCATGCGTATGCTGTCTTCCCTGGGCCGCATCGACCAGACCAAGGTCCGTTCAGGCCAGCTGGAAGACGATGACTGGCCGCGCCTGACCTCGGCGGTCAACCTGCTCAACGACCGCAAGCTGTTCATCGATGACACCGCGGGCATCAGCCCCTCGGAAATGCGTGCGCGGACCCGGCGCCTAGTGCGCGAGCACGGCGATATCGCCCTGATCATGATCGACTACCTGCAGCTGATGCAGATCCCGGGGTCCAGCGGTGACAACCGGACCAACGAGATTTCCGAGATCTCCCGCTCCCTCAAGGCCCTGGCCAAGGAATTCAACTGCCCGGTGGTAGCCCTGTCCCAGCTCAACCGCTCCCTGGAACAACGTCCCAACAAGCGCCCGGTGAACTCCGACTTGCGGGAATCCGGAGCGATCGAGCAGGACGCCGACGTGATCATGTTCGTATACCGGGACGAGGTGTATCACCCGGAAACCGAGCACAAGGGCATTGCCGAAATCATCATCGGCAAGCAGCGGAACGGCCCGATCGGTTTTATCCGCCTGGCGTTCATCGGCAAGTACACCCGCTTCGAGAACCTTGCGCCGGGCAGTTACAACTTCGACGACGACGAATAACCCGCCCTGTAGGAGCCGGCTTGCCGGCGAAGCGGGCGGCAGCGAATTCCGACCATAATGGTCGGAATTGGTTATTTTTTGTGCTATATTCCGCGCCCGCGAATTTTCCTGATAGCCATCGCGTCCCTATTCAAGCCAACACCGGTCATCGACATGCAAGCAGCCAAGCCGTTATTTGACTATCCCAAGTACTGGGCCGAATGTTTCGGGCCAGCGCCATTCCTGCCCATGAGCAGGGAGGAGATGGATCAGCTCGGCTGGGATTCCTGCGACATCATCATCGTCACCGGTGATGCCTACGTCGATCACCCGTCATTCGGCATGGCGATCATCGGCCGGCTGCTGGAGTCCCAGGGCTTTCGCGTGGGGATCATTGCCCAGCCCAACTGGCAGTCCAAAGACGACTTCATGAAGCTCGGCGAACCGAACCTGTTCTTCGGTGTCGCCGCCGGCAACATGGACTCGATGATCAACCGCTACACCGCCGACAAGAAAGTCCGCTCCGACGACGCCTATACCCCCGGCGGCCTGGCGGGCAAGCGCCCGGACCGCGCCAGCCTGGTGTACAGCCAGCGTTGCAAGGAAGCCTACAAGCATGTGCCGATCGTCCTCGGCGGCATCGAAGCCTCCCTGCGCCGCATCGCCCACTACGACTACTGGCAGGACCGGGTGCGCAACTCGATCCTGATCGACGCCAGCGCCGACATCCTGCTGTACGGCAACGCTGAGCGGGCCATCGTCGAAGTGGCCCAGCGCCTGTCCTATGGCCACAAGATCGAAGACATCACCGACGTGCGCGGCACCGCCTTCATCCGCCGCGACACGCCCAAGGACTGGTACGAAGTGGACTCCACCCGTATCGACCGCCCGGGCAAGATCGACAAGATCATCAACCCCTACGTCAACACCCAGGACACCGCCGCCTGCGCCATCGAGCAGGAAAAAGGCCCGGCCGAAGATCCCAACGAAGCCAAGGTCGTGCAGATCCTCGCCAGCCCGCGCATGACCCGGGACAAGACCGTGATCCGCCTGCCGTCCATGGAGAAGGTGCGCAACGATCCGGTCCTGTACGCCCACGCCAACCGCGTGCTGCACCTGGAAACCAACCCGGGCAACGCCCGTGCCCTGGTGCAGAAACATGGCGAAGTGGACGTGTGGTTCAACCCGCCGCCCATTCCCATGACCACCGAGGAAATGGACTACGTGTTCGGCATGCCGTATCAGCGCATCCCGCACCCGGCCTATGGCAAGGAAAAGATCCCCGCCTACGAGATGATCCGCTTCTCGGTGAACATCATGCGTGGCTGCTTCGGCGGCTGTACCTTCTGCTCCATCACCGAGCACGAAGGGCGGATCATCCAGAACCGTTCCGAAGAGTCGATCATTCGCGAGATCGAAGAAATTCGCGACAAGGTGCCCGGCTTTACCGGGGTGATTTCCGACCTCGGCGGCCCGACCGCGAACATGTACCGCATCGCCTGCAAGAGCCCGGAAATCGAATCCGCGTGCCGCAAGCCGTCCTGCGTGTTCCCCGGCATCTGCCCGAACCTGAACACCGACCACTCGTCGCTGATCCAGCTGTACCGCAGCGCCCGCGCCCTGCCCGGGGTGAAGAAGATCCTCATCGCCTCCGGCCTGCGTTACGACCTGGCGGTGGAATCGCCGGAGTACGTCAAGGAGCTGGTGACCCACCACGTTGGCGGCTACCTGAAGATCGCCCCGGAACACACCGAGGAAGGCCCGCTCAACCAGATGATGAAGCCGGGCATCGGCACCTATGACCGCTTCAAGCGCATGTTCGAGAAGTACTCCAAGGAAGCGGGCAAGGAGCAGTACCTGATTCCGTACTTCATCGCTGCCCACCCGGGCACCACCGATGAAGACATGATGAACCTGGCTTTGTGGCTCAAGGGCAACGGCTTCCGTGCCGACCAGGTGCAGGCGTTCTACCCGTCGCCGATGGCCACCGCCACGGCCATGTACCACTCGGGCAAGAACCCGCTGCGCAAGGTCACCTACAAGAGCGACGGCGTGACCATCGTCAAGAGCGAGGAGCAGCGCCGCCTGCACAAGGCGTTCCTGCGCTACCACGATCCGAAGGGCTGGCCGATGCTGCGCGAGGCTCTGCTGCGCATGGGCCGTGGCGACCTGATCGGCCCGGGCAAGCACCAGCTGATCCCGGCCCACCAACCGGCCACCGACAGCTACCAGAGCGCGCGGCGCAAGAACTCGACGCCGGCCGGCAGCCACAAGGTGGCCAAGGAAACCCGGATCCTCACCCAGCACACCGGCCTGCCACCGCGTGGCAGCGACGGCGGCAATGCCTGGGACAAGCGCGAACAGGCCAAGGCCGCAGCGTTCGCCCGCAACAAGCAGGCCGCCAAGGAGCGAGCCGACGCTGCCAAGGGCAAAGGCAAGAAGCCGACCCGCAAGCCGGTGGTACCGCGCTAGACCGACAAAACGCCAGCCGCCGAGCTGGCGTTTTGCTTTCTGGGCGATGGTTTTTTTGCCCGTGGGCGCGCAACAAATCGCCAGGGCTTTGTTAAGGTTGCCGGGTTTTTATCGCCGTAATGCCGGGATGGCTTGAGGCCATCAGGCAGCTTCCAATCGCCAGACCAAGGATGAATCCCGTGACCAGCTCGTTAGCCGCCATCGGCATGGACTCCAGCCCTTCGCAGTTTCTTGCCCGCCAACGTATCGAAAGCCAGATCAACCTGCCGCGCCTGTTCGCTGCCATAGACGCCGATCCATCGATTGTCGGCGCCGGGGTGGTGTACATCGATGCCGACTTCAACGTGGTGACCCTGCGCGAATTCAAGCCGATCTGCAGTATCACGCCCAAGCGCATCATCCTGCGGGAGGCGAAGAAGTACATCGCGCCCCAGCAGTTCGTCGATCAAGTGAAGAACAACCCCCGGGAATCCCGCCTGGCCACGGAATCGTTCAACACCACGCTGTCCTGCACCGCCGCGGTCATCGGCTGGCTGGTGGTGTTCAGTGGCAGTATCGCCGTGCCGTTCACCGCCGGCGCCAGCGCCTGGATGGTCGGGCTGGGGGTCACCGTCGCCGCGGCGGGCACCGCCCAGTGCGCCATCGGTGGCGCCCGGGTGATCAATGAGATCCAGGATCCGGCGGCCAACGACCGCATGGACGACGCCGAGTGGTACAACGCCGTGTCGCCGATCCTCGACGGCATCTCGCTGGTGGGCGTCGGCGGTTCGGCGCTGACCACGGTCAAGCTGCTCAAGGCCAGCAAGGCTTCCGGCATCGGCAAAAGCTGGACGCAGTTGCTCAAGGGCCTGAATCGCCAGGAGCGGGCCAAACTGACCAAGGAGTTGCTCAGCCTGCGCGACCCCAGCCTGACGCCCAAATTGCTCAAGTTGCAGCAACGGGCAGGGGGGCTGCCCAAGCGCTACTCGTCGGCGCAGATCAAGCACGCCACCCTGACGCAGATGAAGGATGCCCTGGGCGCCGCCCTGAGCACCGCCGGCAGTTACAGCTCCGGCAACCTCGGCACGGTGAAGACCCTGGCGGTGGGCCTCTACGAGGAGTTCGACCAGTGATTGGCGGCGGCCGGATGGGCGAGTTCCTGGCGCGTTATTTTCCGATTTTCATGCTCACGGTCCTGCTCGGCTGCTTCAGCGCGTCGCTGCTGCTGTCCCTGTGCGGAACCACCTATTGGCGTGGCATGGCGCCGGCGCAGCGCGACGACTACTTGCTGCTGGGCCTGTTGCTGCTGATTCCGCTGCTGGTGCTGGGCAACCTGCTGATCGTGCGCGGAGTGGCCTGGGCGGTGTGGCTGCTGGCCGGCTACTTTCTGGCCTGCCTGCTGCTGGTGGTGCCGATGATCCAGTACCGCCCGCACCAGGGCGTGTACCTGTTCGCCATGCTCGTGCCGCTGCTCGGCCTGCTGTTGCTCAACAGCCGGCGGTACCGGGAGATGCGTGAGCGCCTGCTGCAGATCCGCCACGAGCGTCGACGCCTGCAGGCTGCCGCCAAGCAATCGCGCAAGCGCCGTTGATGTTGACCCGGCCGACCGGTGCATTTTCGTGCAATCCCTTGCACAGGGATGCAACGGTTGCGCGGTTTTGGTGCTGTACTGCCCCGAGTCGTTGAGCAAACCCCGGGATCTGTGCGCTGGCATAAGTCTTGCGCGGGTCCATCCACCGCTCAGGCTCGCAGGAGGCACGCCGTGTCGATCCATGTCGCATTGCACCATGTCACGCACTATCGCTACGACCGCGCCGTCGAACTTGGCCCGCAGATCGTCCGCTTGCGCCCGGCGCCCCACAGCCGCACGCGAATTCTTGCCTATGCCTTGAAGGTTGAGCCCGAGGGGCATTTCATCAACTGGCAACAGGACCCTCAGGGCAATTACCTGGCGCGTCTGGTGTTCCCGGAGAAAACCACCGAGCTGCGCATCGAGGTGGACCTGCTGGCGGAAATGGCGGTGTTCAATCCCTTCGATTTTTTCCTCGAGCCCTACGCGCAGCAGATCCCGTTCAGCTACGCCGCCGATGAGCGGCGGGAGTTGGCGCCCTACCTGGAAACCCTGCCCCTGACCCCGACCTTCCAGGCCTACCTGGAGGCCATCCCGCGCACGCCACTGCCGACCGTGGATTTTCTGGTGGGCCTGAATCAGCGGCTCAGCGACGACATTGCCTATCTGATCCGCATGGAGCCTGGGGTGCAGACCCCGGAGCAGACCCTGGTCAAGGCGTCGGGCTCCTGTCGCGACTCGGCCTGGCTGCTGGTGCAGCTGTTGCGCCACCTGGGGCTGGCGGCGCGGTTCGTCTCCGGCTACCTCATCCAGCTGACCGCGGACGTCAAGGCCCTGGATGGCCCTTCGGGCACCGAAGTGGATTTCACCGACCTGCATGCCTGGTGCGAGGTCTACCTGCCCGGCGCCGGCTGGATCGGCCTGGACGCCACCTCCGGGCTGTTTGCCGGGGAAGGGCATATTCCCCTGGCCTGCAGCCCCGATCCTTCTTCAGCTGCGCCCATCAGCGGCCTGGTGGAGCCCTGCGAGTGCCAGTTCAGTCATGCCATGAGTGTCGAGCGGATCTGGGAAGCGCCGCGGGTGACCAAGCCCTACACCGACGAACAATGGGCGGCGATCCAGGCCCTGGGGCGGCAGATCGACGATGAGCTGCTGGCAGGCGATGTGCGCCTGACCATGGGCGGCGAACCGACCTTCGTGGCCATCGACGATCCCGACGGCGCCGAATGGAACACCGCAGCCCTGGGACCGAACAAGCGCCGCCTGGCCGGCGAGCTGTTCCAGCGCCTGCGCCAGCGCTACGCCCCCCAGGGACTGGTGCACTTCGGTCAGGGCAAGTGGTACCCGGGAGAGCAATTGCCGCGCTGGTCGCTGAACGCCTACTGGCGGCGCGACGGCGTACCGATCTGGCACGACCCTGCCCTGATTGCCGACGAGCACCAGGATTACGCCGCCGATGCGCAGATGGCCGGGCGCTTTCTGGCCACTGTCGCCGAGCGCCTGAAACTGCCGGCACGCTTCGTGTTCCCTGCCTACGAGGACAATTTCTACTACCTGTGGCGCGAAGGCCGCCTGCCGCTGAACGTCAGCGCCGAAGACTCGCGGTTGGAGGACGCCCTGGAGCGCCAGCGGCTGCGCAAGGTGTTCAGCCAGGGCCTGGACAAGGTCATCGGCCAGGTGCTGCCCCTGGCGCGCACGGCCAAGGGCGACCAGTGGCAGAGCGGGCGCTGGTACCTGCGCGACACCCACTGCCGCCTGGTGCCCGGGGATTCGCCCCTGGGCTACCGCTTGCCCCTGGCATCCCAGCCCTGGGTGACGGCGGCGGAGTACCCCTTCATTCACCCCCAGGATCCGAACCAGGACTTCGCGGAACTGCCGGCCCCGTCGCAATTGGCGGATATCGCCGAGGCGGCTGCCGCCCAGGAGCAGGTTCCCGCGATCGACCAATCCGCCGACTGGCTGACCCGCACCGCGTTGTGCGCCGAGGCGCGGGAAGGGCGCCTGTACCTGTTCATGCCGCCGCTGGAGCGACTGGAGGATTACCTGCAACTGGTCAGCGTGATCGAGGCCACCGCCGCCGAGCTGCAGTGTCCGGTGCTGCTGGAGGGCTACGAGCCACCGGCGGACCCACGCCTGGGCAATTTCCGGGTGACCCCGGACCCGGGAGTGATCGAGGTCAACGTGCAGCCTTCGGTGAGTTGGGACGAGCTGGTGGAGCGCACCGAGTTCCTCTACGAGCAGGCGCGGCAGACGCGCCTGACCAGCGAGAAGTTCATGATCGACGGGCGCCACACCGGCACCGGCGGCGGCAACCATTTCGTCCTGGGCGGCGCCACCCCGGGGGACTCGCCGTTTCTGCGCCGCCCCGATCTGCTGCGCAGCCTGATCAGCTACTGGCACAACCACCCATCGCTGTCCTACCTGTTTTCCGGTTTGTTCATCGGCCCCACGTCCCAGGCGCCGAGGGTCGACGAGGCCCGTAACGATGCGCTCTATGAACTGGAAATTGCCTTCGCGCAGATGCCCGCGCCGGGCGAGGAGTGCGCGCCATGGCAGGTGGATCGGCTGTTGCGCAACCTGCTGATCGATGTCACCGGCAATACCCACCGCGCCGAGTTCTGCATCGACAAGCTGTATTCGCCGGATGGCGCCACCGGGCGTCTCGGGCTGTTGGAGTTGCGCGCCTTCGAGATGCCGCCCCATGCGCGCATGAGCCTGGTCCAGCAGTTGCTGCTGCGGGCGCTGGTGGCGCGGTTCTGGCGCGAGCCCTACGCTCCGCCCCGGCTGGCGCGCTGGGGCACGGAGCTGCACGATCGCTTTCTGCTGCCGCATTTCATCGAGCAGGATTTCGCCGATGTGCTGCAGGAGCTCAAGGCCGCGGGCTATCCGTTGCAGGCCGAGTGGTTTGCCGCGCACCGGGAGTTTCGCTTTCCCAAGGTGGGCGACTATGCCGTCGCTGGTATCGAGCTGGAGTTGCGCCAGGCCCTGGAGCCCTGGCATGTGCTGGGAGAAGAGGGGGCGGCCGGGGGCACGGTGCGTTACGTCGACTCCTCGCTGGAGCGCTTGCAGGTCAGGGTCAGCGGGCTGACGCCCGAGCGCCATGTGCTGACCTGCAACGGCGTGCCGGTGCCCTTGCAGCCCACCGGGCGGGTGGGCGAGTTCGTCGTCGGGGTGCGCTTTCGCGCCTGGCAGCCGGCCAACTGCCTGCAGCCGATGATTGCGGTACACGCGCCGTTGGTGTTCGACCTGCTGGATACCTGGATGCAGCGCTCGCTGGGCGGTTGCCAATACCATGTGGCCCATCCCGGAGGACGCAACTACGACAGCCTGCCGGTCAATGCCAATGAGGCGGAGAGCCGGCGCATGGCGCGCTTTTTCCGCCACGGCCACAGCCCCGGCAGCCTCCGGGCTGCGCCGTCGAGCAGCAACCAGGAAATGCCCATGACCCTGGATTTACGACGCTTTTAGTCCCGCTGCGACGCCCGCGATATAGCCATATCCGGGCGTCATGGCTGTGGGTTAATCTGCCTTTCCCTGCCGTCTGCCGAGTGTTCCATGCCTGACTTGCTAGACCGCTACCCGCTGACGGCGGGTACCTACCACGAGCTGCTGGATGACCAGGGTGCGGTGCGGGCGCACTGGCGGCGCCTGCTCGAACAGCTGCAGCGCAGCAGCCCCGCGCAACTGGCTCAGCGCCAGGCGCTGCTGACCCGGCAGATCCACGAGAACGGTGTCACCTACAACGTCTACGCCGACCCCAAGGGCGCCGACCGCCCCTGGGAGCTGGACCTGCTGCCCCATGTGATTCCGCTGGCGGAGTGGCAGCAGCTGTCGGCCGGGATCGCCCAGCGAGCGCGCCTGCTCAATGCCGTGCTGGCGGACCTGTACGGCCCGCAACGCCTGATCAGTGAAGGGCTGTTGCCCGCCGAACTGGTGTTCGGGCACAACAACTTCCTCTGGCCGTGCCAGGGCATCCAGCCGCCCGAGGCGACCTTCCTGCACTTGTACGCGGTGGATCTGGCGCGTACCCCCGATGGTCGCTGGTGGGTCACTGCCGATCGCACCCAGGCGCCGTCGGGGGCCGGTTATGCCCTGGAAAATCGCATGATCGTGTCCCGGGCCTTTCCCGATCTGTACCGCGACCTGCAAGTGCAGCATCTGGCCGGGTTCTTCCGGACCCTTCAGGAAACCCTGGCCCGCCAGGCCCCCCGGGATACCGAGGCGCCGCTGATCGTGCTGCTGACTCCGGGGCGTTTCAACGAAAGTTATTTCGAACACCTGTACCTGGCGCGCCAGCTGGGCTACCCGCTGGTGGAAGGCGGCGACCTGACGGTGCGCGACGCCACGGTCTACCTCAAGACCCTCAGCGGCTTGCGTCGGGTGCACGCCATCATGCGGCGCCTCGACGATGACTTTTGCGATCCTCTGGAGCTGCGCACCGATTCGGCCCTGGGGGTGCCCGGCCTGCTCGACGCGGTGCGCCAGGGCCGGGTGCTGGTGGCCAATGCCCTGGGCAGCGGGGTACTGGAGTCTCCCGGGCTGCTGGGCTTCCTGCCGAAGATCAGTCAGTTCCTGCTGGGCGAGGAACTGCTCCTGCCGTCCATCGCCACCTGGTGGTGCGGTGAGGCGCCCGTGTTGCAACAGGCCCTGGAAAAGCTCCCGGAACTGTTGATCAAGCCGGCGTTTCCGTCACAGAGCTTTGCTCCGGTGCTGGGCCGCGACCTGAGTCCCGAGCAGCGCCAGCGCCTTGCCGAACGCATGCGCGCGCGGCCTTATGCCTATGTCGCCCAGGAGTTGCCGCAACTGTCCCAGGCGCCGGTCTGGCAGGCCGAGGACGGCCGGCTGCAATCCCGGGCAATCGGCATGCGGGTCTACGCGGTGGCCAGTGATGACGGTTACCGGGTCTTGCCCGGCGGCCTGACCCGGGTCGCCGCCGACGCTGACGCCGAAGCGGTGTCGATGCAGCGCGGCGGCGCCAGCAAGGACACCTGGGTGCTAGGGGAGCGAGCCCCCAGCGGCGAGCAGTGGAAGGCCCAGCGCACCATTGGCGTCTACGATCTGGTGCGTCGCGACCCCTACCTGCCATCGCGGGTGGTGGAGAACCTGTACTGGTTCGGTCGTTACTGCGAGCGCTGTGACGACAGCGCGCGGTTGTTGCGCATCATGCTGGCGCGCTACGTCGATGGCGATGATCCGCAAGCCTTGCGCGCCGCGGTGGACCTGGGGGAAAGCCTGATGCTGCTGCCGGAGGAGGGCGAGTTGCCCGAGCGCCTGCTGGCGGCCCTGCTGGGCGAGGACTGGTCGTTCAGCCTGCGTTCCAACCTGCAGCGCCTGCAGTGGGCGGCGTCCCAGGTACGCGGCAAGCTGTCCCGGGAAAACTGGCAGGCCCTGGTGGAGTTGCAGCGCGAGGCCCAGGAGCTGGATACCCAGGAGCCGGACTTTGGTGAACTGCTGGACTTTCTCAATCGGCTGGTGATGTCCCTGGCGGCCCTTTCGGGCTTTGCCCTGGACGACATGACCCGGGATGAAGGCTGGCGTTTCCTGATGATCGGCCGACGTATCGAACGCCTGCAATTTCTCAGCAGCAGCCTGGCGGCCTTCCTGCGGGGCAGCGCGCCTTTTGATCAGGCGGGCCTGGAGTGGCTGCTGGAGTTGGGCAACAGCAGCATCACCTATCGCTCGCGTTACCTGGCCGTGGCGCAGTTGATCCCGGTGCTCGACCTGTTGCTGCTCGACGAGCAGAACCCCCACGCGGTGCTGTTCCAGCTCAAGCTGGTGACTCGCACCCTCAAGCGTCTGAATGACGACTTCGCCGTGCCCCGCGATCTGGCGCTGCCCAAGCTGGTGGAGCGCCTGGCGCATTTCGACCTGGGTTGCCTGGAAAACTCGCTGTTCGGCCAGGCCAGTGTCCGGGCGGCGGTGGAAGGGCTGGCGGATCTATTGCAGGAGATCGCCGAGGTCAGCGGCCAGGTTTCCGATCGCCTGGCCCTGCGGCATTTCGCCCACGTGGATGATGTCAGCCAGCAAACGGTGTCGGTCTGATGAGCGCTCGTTACCAGATATTCCACGACACCCATTATCGCTATGACAGCCCGGTGTCCCTGGCCCAGCAACTGGCGCACTTGTGGCCCAGGGCCTGTGCCTGGCAGCGGTGCAGCGAGCGGCAGTTGCTGATCAGCCCCGAGCCCACCAGCCGCCGCGACGAACAGGATGTGTTCGGCAATCCCCTGACCCGGCTGGCTTTCGAACGGCCCCATGATGAATTGCAGGTCAACGCCCAGCTCAGCGTCGAGGTACTGGACCGGCCGCCGCTGGACTTTGCGCTCTCCGAGGCCTGGGACGCTGCCCGCAGCAGACTGAGCTACAGTGGCGGGCCCCTGTCGCCCCAGGTACTGGAAGCCTGCCGTTATCGCTTCGAGTCGCCTTATGTGCACCTCAAGCAAAGCTTCGTCGAGTTTTCCGCCAGCTGTTTCCCCCCGGGCCGACCCTTGCTGCTGGGCGTCCAGGCGTTGATGGAGAAAATCTTCAGCGAGTTCACCTTCGATGCCGAGGCGACCCAGGTGGCGACGCCCCTGGTGGAGGTGCTGGAGCGCCGCCGCGGGGTGTGCCAGGACTTTGCGCACCTGATGCTCGCCTGCCTGCGTTCGCGGGGGCTGGCTGCGCGCTACATCAGCGGCTACCTGCTGACCCAGCCGCCGCCGGGGCAGCCGCGGCTGATTGGCGCCGATGCTTCCCATGCTTGGGTTTCAGTGTTTTGCCCGGTGCTGGGCTGGGTGGATTTCGACCCGACCAACAATGTGCAGCCGGCGTTGGAACATATCACCTTGGCCTGGGGCCGGGATTTTTCCGATGTGTCGCCGTTGCGTGGGGTGATTCTGGGAGGGGGCAGCCATGACCCTGATGTCCGGGTCACCGTCATGCCCCTGGCATGACACGGCTGATTCCGACCTTGTAGGAGCCGGCTTGCCGGCGAAGACGGCGTAGGGCTGGAAGGCGCTTTCGCTGGCAAGCCAGCTCCTACGGGGCAGGTCAGGCCTGAGGGGCCTCGGGTTCGGCGTCGTCGATGCTCACTTCAGGATCCGCATCCGCTGCGTTGCTTTCTTCGGCGGCGGCTTTCTTGCGTTGCAGCTTTTCCTCTTTCTTCTGTTCCTTGGCCAAGTCACGTTGACGTTTGGCGAAGGAGTAATTGGGTTTGGCCATGGGCGATCCTCTGGGGTCGAAGGTGAGGTTGAGCGGCGCGTATTCTGCCTGTAATCGGGCGTTGACCGTTAACTGGGTTTGCTGTCGGCCCATTTGTCCGCCACCGACGGTTTCCAGGCGTCCAGGGCGTCCAGCAGGCTGGCGGGCGAGTCGCTGATTTGCAGCATGTCACGGTGCGGGGCGCGGACGAAGCCTTCGCCGACGATATGGTCGAGAAATCCGCTGAGTTTTTCGTAGAAGCCGCTCACTTCCAGCAGGCCCAGGGGCTTGTGGTGATAGCCGAGCTGGCCCCAGGTCCAGACTTCGAACAATTCTTCCAGGGTGCCCAGGCCCCCGGGCAGGGCGATGAAGGCATCACTGAGTTCGGCCATGCGCGCCTTGCGCGCGTGCATGCCGTCCACCACTTCCAGGCGGGTCAGGCCGTTGTGGCCGATTTCCTTGTCTTTCAGGCTTTGCGGAATGATCCCGATGACCTCGCCGCCGGCCGCCAGGGCCGCATCGGCGACGATGCCCATCAGGCCCACCGCGCCGCCGCCGTAGACCAGGGTCAGCTTGCGCTCAGCGATGGCCCGGCCCAGGGCCTGGGCGGCTTCACGATAGAGGGGATTGGTGCCGGTGCTGGCGCCACAGAACACACAGACAGAACTTAACGACATGCCTTACTCCGAGGTCATTGAGGGCCTCAGAGTAAAGGCAGGCCAGCGTGGCTCCAAGCATTAAACCTCGCGTTGCGGGGTTTCATGGGTGCCGCTGGCACCACAGGCGTAGGCGGCGAGCAAGCTGCGAAGCAGACTGTTTATGGGCATGACCAAGGCTCCGGAAAGTGCAGGTGGGCGAAGTTTAGGCAGCCCTGGCGAAGCTGGCTGTTCAATTGTCTCGATCGGCCTGATAGCAGAGAGTTGTATACAATTTTTTGATGCACATCATAGGAACTTGGGAGAAATTCAGGCAGTCTTCGGTCCCATGGATTCAGATGGATTTTGTTAACCCTGCCTTGGAGATTCACCATGTTTGCCAAACTCGTTGCGGTATCCCTGTTGACACTGGCCAGCAGCCAACTGATGGCTGCCGAATGCAAGGTCGATGTCGACTCTACCGACCAGATGTCCTTCAACACTAAGGAAATCACCATCGACAAGAGCTGCAAGACCTTCACCGTGAACCTGACTCACTCCGGCAGCCTGCCGAAGAACGTCATGGGCCATAACTGGGTCCTGAGCAAAACCGCAGACATGGCCGGCATCGCCACCGACGGCATGGCCGCCGGCATCGACAAGAGCTACCTGAAGGAAGGCGACACCCGCGTCATCGCCCACACCAAGATCATCGGTGCCGGCGAGAAAGACTCGGTGACCTTCGACGTATCGAAGCTGACCGCTGGCGAAAGCTACCAGTTCTTCTGCTCGTTCCCAGGCCACAACTCGATGATGAAAGGCGCTGTGATCCTGAAGTAAGCATCAGGCCCAGCTGCAAAAAAAAGCGCCCCTCGGGGCGCTTTTTTGTGGGTGCATCTTGTAGGAGCGGGCTTGCCCGCGAAGACGCCCTTTCGCCGGCAAGCCGGCTCCTACGGAACGTGGGAGGTCATGGGGCGAAGGGCATGACCCGCTTGTGCTGGGTCTTGCGGTAGGTGTCGCAGATGATCTTGAAGGCTTCCTCGCGCACCGGCTGGCCGTGCAGGAAGGCGTCGATCTCGGCGTAGGTGACGCCATGGGACGCTTCGTCCGGCTTGCCCGGCGACAGGTCTTCGAGGTCGGCGGTGGGCACTTTTTCCACCAGCGATTCCGGGGCCCCGAAGTAGCGGGCGATGGCCCGCACCTGGTTCTTCACCAGGCCGCTCAGGGGCGCGAGATCGCAGGCGCCGTCACCGAACTTGGTAAAGAAACCCATCACCGCTTCGGCGGCGTGGTCGGTGCCGATCACCAGGCCATGGGCGGCGCCGGCGATGGTGTACTGGGCGACCATGCGCATCCGCGCCTTGGTGTTGCCAAGGACGAAGTCCCGGGACACCGCGTGCTGCCCTTCGAAGGCCGCCACTTCACTGGCCAGGGCCTTGACCGCCGGGCCGATGTTCACCGTGTGGCGTTCGTCGGGGTTGATGAAATCCACCGAAGCCTGGGCGTCGTGTTCGTCGAACTGGGTTTCATAGGGCAGGCGCACCGCGATAAAGCGGTAGCGGTCGTCACCGCTGCGCTCGCGCAGTTCGCGCATTGCCCGTTGGGCCAGCAGGCCGGCGGTCAGCGAATCGACGCCGCCGCTGATGCCCAGCACCAGGGACTTGAGCCCGGAATTGACCAGGCAATCCTGGATAAAGCCAATGCGTCGGGCGACTTCCGCCTCCAGGGCGGCGTGGTCGGAAAAAGGCGCTTGGACCTTGAGCTGCTGCGCAATCTCACGCTGTACGGCTTGCATGATTCACTCCTTGCCAGGTTGGGCAGGTACTTGGAAAACGTGGCGCAAGTAAGCGACGAAGTTGGGATCCTTGCAATGGGTCTTGCCCGCTTCATCGGAGATCTTGGCCACGGGCTGGCCATTGCAGGCGGCCATTTTAAGCACGATGCTCATCGGCTCGACACCGGGAATGTCGCAGGTCAGGTTGGTGCCGATACCGAAACTGACGTTGATCCGGCCGCGCAGCGCGCGGAATATTTCCAGGGAGCGCGGCAGGCTCAGGCTGTCGGAGAACACCAGGGTCTTGCTCATCGGCTCGATGCCCAGCTTGTGGTAGTGGGCGATGGCCTTTTCCGCCCAGAGAATCGGGTCCCCGGAGTCGTGGCGCAAGCCGTCGAACAGCTTGGCGAAGAACAGGTCGAAGTCGCCGAGGAAGGCATCGGTGGTGATGCAGTCGGTCAGGGCGATGCCCAGCAGGCCGCGGTATTCGCGGACCCAGCAGTCGAGGGCGGCGATCTGGCTGTCGATCAAGCGCGGTCCCAGTTGCTGGTGGGCCATGATCCATTCGTGGGCCATGGTGCCCAGGGGCTTCATGTTCAGCTCACGGGACAGGTGGACGTTGCTGGTGCCGACAAAACGCCCGGGGAAATCGTGCTTGAGCACGTTCACCACTTCTTCCTGGACTCGGTAGGAAAAGCGTCGACGAGTGCCGAAATCCGCCACTTGCAGCTCGGACAATTCCTCGCTGCTGGCGTTGGCGGTCAGCCAGTCGAACTTGCGGTACAGCTGCTCCCGGGCCTGCACCAGCTGGATCTCGCGGTAACGGTAGCGGTTGCGTACTTCGCTGATGATGGCCAGCATCGGCACTTCGAACAGGATCACGTGCAGCCAGGGGCCGCGCAGGCGGATGAACAGCTCGCCGTCCTCGATGCCGGTGTGCACGTAGCGCAGGTTGAAGCGAAACAGCCCGAGAAAGCGCAGGAAGTCTGGCTTGAGAAAGCTGATGCGTTCGAGAAAGCCCAGCTGGTCGGCGCTCAGGCTCAGGTCCGCCAGGCGTTCGAACTGGTAGCGGATCTCGGCCAGGTAGGGCCGCAGGTCCTCGCTGTTACGGCAACGAAACTCCCATTCCACTTCCACGTTGGGGTAGTTGTGCAGCACCGCCTGCATCATGGTCAGTTTGTAGAAGTCGGTGTCGAGCAGGTTCTGCACGATGCGATCGGCAAACACACTCTCGCTCATAACGGCAATCTCCATGCTGGCCGCGACGCACAGCGGCGGCTTCAGCTCTTTCAATGAAGGCGCTAGTGGCGCATAGACGCCCGGCGCTTTGCCAGTGTTTTTTCACGGCGGGTGAGGGGCCGGCCGCAGGAGCTGGCTCGCCAGCGAATGAATCTGCAGCCTTGTTCAGGGCTCAAGGGCCTGTTCGCCGGCAAGCCGGCGCCTACGCTAGGGGAGCGTCGTTGTGTTCGAGCATCCAGCGCACGAAGTCGCGGACCTTGGGCACTTCCGCCGAGTGCTCGGGGTAGGCCAGGTAGTAGGCGTCCTGGCTGGGCATGGCGTATTTCCAGGCGATCACCAGCTTGCCCTCGGCCAACTCCTCTTCCACCAGGAAACGCGGCAGCAGGGCCACGCCACAGCCGACCTGGGCGGCACGGATGCACATGTAGAAGGTTTCGAAGCGCGGGCCGTGATAGCTGTGCTCGGTCTGGTAGCCCTGCTGTTCGAACCATTCGTGCCAGCCCTGGGGCCGCGAGGCGTTCTGCAGCAGGACCAGCTCGGTCAGTTGCCGAGGGTCGCTCAAGGGTTCGGCGGGCAGGCTGTCCGGGGCGCAGACCGCCACCAGCTCCTCGCTGAACAGCTTCAGGCTTTCGGTGCCAGGGCGCGCGCCCTGGCCGAAGTAGAACGCCAGGTCGGCGTGGCCCTGGAGCAGTTCATCCGGCTCCTGCTCGTTGCACAGGTCCAGGTGGATGTGCGGGTGGCGCAGGCGCCAGCCCTTGAGGCGCGGCACCAGCCAGCGGGCGCCGAAGGTGTAGGGCGTGGACACCCGCAGCACTTCGGTTTCGCCGCCATAGGAGCGCAGGTAGTGGGTGGACATCTCCACCTGGGTGAGGATCTTGCGCACTTCCACTAGGTACAGGTCGCCGGCCGGGGTCAGTTGCAGGCGCCGCCGCACCCGGCGGAACAGCAGGTGCTGCAGTAGCTCTTCCAGTTGCGCCACCTGTTTGCTCACCGCGCTCTGGGTCAGGTTGAGTTCCTCGGCGGCGCGGGTGAAGCTCAGGTGCCGGGTCACGGCCTCGAAACACTGCAGGGCAGTGATCGATGGCAGGTAGCGTTTGTTCAGCATGGGGTGGTCCTTGTTCTTATCGGTGCTGGATACCGGCTCAGCATGAATAAACGGAATGATATCTCGCTTAAAGGTCGTTTGTTGGCAAGTCTCGGGCCAGCTACAACTACAGGCCTTGATGGCCGTCGCAGCGGTCGGGATTTTTCGCTTTCATCTGTAAGGAGTAACCCCATGGTTGCCGCATTGCTTGATCGTCTGGGTGTGAACCCGGCCCTGTACCAGTCGGGCTCCCAGCCTGTGCATTCGCCCATCGACGGCAGCAAGATCGCCGCGGTGAACTGGCAGGGCGCCGCCGAGGTGGAGCAGCAGGTCAGTCGCGCAGAGCATGCATTCGCTCTGTGGCGCAACGTACCGGCCCCGCGTCGTGGCGAGTTGGTGCGGCAATTCGGTGAGGTGCTGCGCGAGCACAAGGCGGACCTTGGGGAGCTGGTGTCCTGGGAAGCCGGCAAGATCACCCAGGAAGGCCTGGGGGAAGTACAGGAAATGATCGATATCTGCGACTTCGCCGTCGGCCTGTCGCGCCAGCTCTACGGCCTGACCATCGCCTCCGAGCGCCCGGGCCACCACATGCGCGAGACCTGGCATCCCCTGGGTGTGGTCGGGGTGATCAGCGCCTTCAACTTCCCGGTGGCGGTCTGGGCCTGGAACACCGCCCTGGCGCTGGTCTGCGGCAACTCGGTGATCTGGAAGCCTTCGGAGAAGACTCCACTCACCGCCCTGGCCTGCCAGGCCCTGCTGGAGCGCGTGCTGAAGAACTTCCAGGATGCTCCCGCGTACCTGAGCCAGGTGATCATCGGCGGGCGTGACGCCGGCGCCGCCCTGGTGGACGATCCGCGCGTGGCCCTGATCAGCGCCACCGGCAGCACCCGCATGGGCCGCGAAGTGGCGCCCAAGGTCGCCGCGCGCTTTGCCCGCAGCATTCTCGAACTGGGGGGCAACAACGCCATGATCCTCGGCCCGAGCGCCGACCTGGACATGGCCGTGCGTGCCATTCTGTTCAGCGCCGTCGGCACCGCCGGCCAGCGCTGCACCACCTTGCGCCGGCTGATCGCCCATGAGTCGGTGAAGGAAGAAATCATCAGCCGCCTCAAGACCGCCTATTCCAAGGTGCGCATCGGCCACCCGCTGCAAGGCAACCTGATCGGCCCGCTGATCGACAAACACAGCTTCGACGCCATGCAGGACGCCCTGGAGCAGGCCCTGAGCGAAGGCGGCCGGGTCTTCGGTGGCCAGCGCCAGTTGCAGGACACCTTCCCCAACGCCTACTACGTGTCGCCGGCCATCGTCGAAATGCCCGAGCAGAGCGACGTCGTGTGCAGCGAAACCTTCGCCCCGATCCTTTACGTGATCGGCTACAACGACTTCGAAGAGGCCCTGCGCCTGAACAACGCCGTGCCCCAGGGCCTGTCTTCCTGCATCTTCACCACCGACGTGCGTGAAGCCGAGCAGTTCATGTCGGCGGTGGGCAGCGACTGCGGCATCGCCAACGTCAACATCGGTCCTAGTGGTGCGGAAATCGGCGGCGCCTTCGGTGGCGAGAAGGAAACCGGCGGCGGTCGCGAATCCGGCTCCGACGCCTGGCGCGGCTACATGCGGCGCCAGACCAACACTGTCAACTATTCCCGGGAGTTGCCGCTGGCACAGGGCATTACCTTCGATTGAGTATTTTCGCCAGCAAGCTGGCTCCTACGGGGAGGTTTGTAGGAGCCAGCTTGCTGGCGAACAGCGGTCAATGCGTTTCAGCGTCTGTGGTGGGTTGATTTCGGAGTCTGGCAATGGCGCTACAAGAACAATGTCTATGGGAAAAACTGACCCCGCAGCGGCCTGACAACGCCCCACTCAAGGGCGAGCTGACGGCGGATGTGTGCATCATCGGCGCCGGTTTCACCGGCCTGTCGGCGGCGGTGCATTTGCTGGAGCAGGGCAAGCGGGTCTGTGTGGTCGAGGCCCATCGCGCGGGGCAGGGCGGTTCGGGGCGCAACGTCGGGCTGGTCAACGCCGGCCTGTGGATCCCCCCGGACGAGATCGAGGCCGGTTTCGGCGAGCAGGTGGGCAGCCAGCTCAACCGCATGCTCGGCGCCGCGCCGTCCCTGGTGTTCAGCCTGGTGGACAAGTACCAGATCGATTGCCAGTTGCGCCGCGAAGGCACCTTGCACATGGCCCACAACGCCCGGGGCGAGGCTGATCTGCGCAGCCGCGAGGAACAATGGAAGCGCCGTGGCGCCCCGGTGGAACTGTTGACCGGCGCGGCCTGTGAACAGGCCACCGGCACCCGCAAGATCGCCGCGGCGCTGCTCGACCGGCGCGCCGGCACCCTCAATCCGATGGCCTACACCACCGGGCTGGCCAAGGCCGCGATCAAGCTGGGCGGCCAGCTGTTCGACCATTCCCCGGTCACCCGCCTGGAGCGCCAGGGCCAGCGCTGGTCGGTGCAGACCGACCAGGGCTCGGTGCTGGCCGAGCAAGTGGTGATCGCCTCCAACGCCTACACCGAAGGCGACTGGACCGAGCTGCGACGCAACTTCTTCCCTGGTTACTACTACCAGGTGGCTTCCGCGCCGCTCACCGAAGAGGCGGCCCGGCAGATCCTCCCCGGTGGCCAGGGCTCTTGGGATACCCGGCAGGTGCTGAGCAGTATCCGCCGGGATGCCGACGGGCGCCTGTTGCTCGGCAGCCTGGGCAACGGCAACCGGAAGCCGCTGTGGTTCCTCAAGGCCTGGGCCGATCGGGTGCAGCAGCACTACTTTCCCTACCTCAAACCGGTGCAGTGGGAATGCACCTGGACCGGCTGCATCGCCTTCACCCCCGATCACCTGATGCGCCTGTTCGAGCCGGCGCCCGGCCTGGTGGCCGTCACCGGTTACAACGGTCGTGGGGTAACCACCGGAACCGTGGTCGGCAAGGCCTTCGCCGACTACCTGTGCAACGGCGATCCCCAGGCATTGCCGATTCCCTTCGCACCCATGCAGCCCCTGGCCGGTGTGGGGTTGCGCAGTTGCCTGTACGAGGCGGGATTTTCTCTCTATCACGCGGGCCAGTGCCTGCGGATCGTGATCTGAACAAGGAAATAAACGGCCGGAGACGACGCTTTTCGATGCAACGACTAGCCTGTAATGGTGCGGCTCGTAGCAGTCCCGCACCAGCAGTGTGCAGTTCGGTGACGCGGGCTGTTACAGCAAGGTTGCACGTTGAATTGTGTCGCGGTTGCAATGATGGCACGCATGGGTTGCGCCCATTAAAAAGCAGGGTTTCACCTTCCGCGGTTTAGACGGTTGCACGCCCAATAAAAAAGGGCTCGAAACAGTCGAAATAACAATAAGGCAGCGACTTTTTTCAGAATAAAAAACCACTGGCACGGCGCTTGCTCTGAGCAATCCTAGTGAAGTCGCAGTGCCAACTAAAAAAACCTTGGAGCACCACCTCATGTCCCAGACGTTTTACAAGAAAGGCTTTCTGGCCCTCGCAGTGGCAACTGCGCTGGGTGTTTCTGCGTTTGCTCAAGCCGACCTGAAGATCGGCGTAGCGGGTCCCATGACAGGCGCCAATGCGGCATTTGGCGAGCAGTACATGAAGGGGGCACAGGCAGCGGCTGACGAGATCAACGCCAAGGGCGGGGTCAACGGCGAGAAGATCGTTCTGGTCAAGGGCGACGATGCCTGCGAACCGAAGCAGGCGGTGGCCGTGGCCAACCGCCTGGTGGACCAGGACAAGGTGGCTGGCGTGGTCGGGCACTTCTGCTCTTCGTCGACCATTCCGGCTTCCGAGGTGTACAGCGATGCGGGCGTGATTGCCATCACCCCGGGCTCTACCAACCCCCAGGTCACCGAGCGCGGCCTGTCCGCGATGTTCCGCATGTGCGGGCGTGACGACCAACAGGGCATCGTCGCCGGCGACTACATCGTCGACGTGCTCAAGGGCAAGAAAGTCGTGGTGCTGCACGACAAGGACACCTACGGCCAGGGCCTGGCGGATGCCACCAAGGCGCAGTTGACCAAGCGCGGCGTGACCCCGGTGCTGTACGAAGGCCTGACCCGTGGCGAGAAGGACTTCAGCGCCGTGGTGACCAAGATCCGCGCCGCCGGTGCCGACGTGGTGTACTTCGGCGGCCTGCACCCGGAAGCCGGTCCGCTGGTACGCCAACTGCGCGAGCAGGGCCTGAAGGACGTCAAGTTCATGTCCGACGACGGTATCGTGACCGACGAGCTGGTGACCACCGCCGGTGGCCCGCAATACGTCGACGGCGTGTACATGACCTTCGGCGCCGATCCACGCCTGCTGCCCGACAGCAAGGCCGTGGTGGATGCGTTCCGCAAGGCCGGCACCGAGCCTGAAGGCTACACCCTGTACGCCTACGCCTCGGTCCAGGCACTGGCCGCCGGCTTCAACGGCGCCAAATCCAACAAGGGCGAAGACGCCGCCAAATGGCTCAAGGCCAATCCGGTGAAAACCGTGATGGGCGAGAAGGCCTGGGACGCCAAGGGCGACCTGAAGATCTCCGACTACGTGGTCTATCAGTGGGACAAGGACGGCAAGTACCACCAGCTGGAAAAACAGAAGTGACCTGAGTCCGAACGAACCGGTACCACCCCCTGGTGCCGGTTCGTATTCGTGCAGTACTTGCCTTTTCTCGTAGAGCTGCACAACGGACGTGTTGCGCGGGCCGGTGATCCCTGCCCGTCGCTGACGCCCTGTGCCGTCTCTCAAGTCCGTGAGATTGCGTTATGGATGGTATTTTCCTGCAGCAACTGATCAATGGACTGACCCTCGGGTCTGTCTATGGTCTGATCGCCATCGGCTACACAATGGTCTATGGCATCATCGGCATGATCAACTTCGCCCACGGCGAGGTTTACATGATTTCCGCTTACCTCGCGGCAATCAGTCTGGCTCTGCTGGCCTACTTCGGCATTGAATCCTTCCCGCTACTCATTCTCGGCACCCTGATCTTCACCGTGGTGGTGACAGGGATCTATGGCTGGGTCATCGAGCGTGTGGCCTACAAACCCCTGCGCAACTCCACCCGCCTGGCACCGCTGATCAGTGCCATCGGTATCTCGCTGATCCTGCAGAACTACGCGCAGATCAGCCAGGGCGCCAAGCAGCAAGGGGTTCCGACCCTGCTGGCCGGGGCCTGGAAAGTCGATATCGGCACCGGCTTCGTGCAGCTCACCTACACCAAGATTTTCATCCTGGTGGCGGCGTTCGCCGGCATGGCGCTGCTGACCTACATCATCAAGTACACCAAGCTGGGGCGCATGTGCCGGGCCACCCAGCAAGACCGCAAGATGGCCTCGATCCTCGGCATCAACACCGACCGGGTGATCTCCTATGTGTTCATCATCGGGGCAGCCATGGCGGCCCTGGCCGGGGTGCTGATCACCATGAACTACGGCACCTTCGACTTCTATGCCGGCTTCGTCATCGGCATCAAGGCGTTCACCGCGGCGGTGCTCGGCGGCATCGGCTCGCTGCCCGGAGCGATGCTCGGCGGGATCATCCTCGGGATCTCCGAGTCGCTGTTCTCCGGCTTGATCAACTCCGACTACAAAGACGTGTTCAGTTTCTCGCTGCTGGTGCTGATCCTGATCTTCCGTCCCCAAGGCCTGCTGGGTCGCCCACTCGTGGCGAAGGTATAAGTATGTCTGCTGCCAATAAACCGATTGATATCAAAAAGAGCGTCATCGACGCCGTGCTCGCCGGGCTGATCTCGCTGATCGTGTTCGGCCCCATCGTGGGCGTGGTGCTCGATGGCTACAGCTTCAACCTGCAACCGACCCGCGTGGCGTGGCTGGTGGCGATTGTCATGGCCGGCCGCCTGGCCCTGAGCCTGTTCCTGCAAACCCCCAAGGGCCTGAAGATTCTCCAGGGCTTCGAAACCACAGGTTCCGGGGTGCATGTGCTGGCACCGGACTACAAGTCGCGGCTGCGCTGGATCATCCCGGCGCTGATCGTGATCGCCATCGTGTTCCCGTTCTTCGCCAACAAGTACCTGCTGACCGTGGTCATCCTCGGGCTGATCTACGTGCTACTGGGCCTGGGGCTGAACATCGTGGTGGGCCTGGCGGGGCTGCTGGACCTGGGTTACGTGGCGTTCTACGCCATCGGCGCCTACGGCCTGGCCCTGGGCTACCAGTACCTGGGCCTGGGCTTCTGGACCGTGCTGCCCCTGGCGGCGATTGCCGCGGCGCTGGCGGGATGCATATTGGGCTTCCCGGTGCTACGGATGCACGGCGACTACCTGGCCATCGTGACCCTGGGGTTTGGCGAGATCATCCGCCTGATCCTCAACAACTGGCTGTCCTTCACTGGTGGTCCCAACGGCATGCCGGTGCCATCGCCGACCATCTTCGGCCTGGAGTTCGGGCGCAAGGCCAAGGACGGCGGGGTGCCGTTCCACGAGTTCTTCGGCCTGGAATACAACCCCAACCTGAAGTTCCTGTTCATCTACATCGTGCTGTTCATCGTTGTGCTGCTGGTGCTCTACATCAAGCACCGGCTGACCCGCATGCCGGTGGGCCGGGCCTGGGAAGCCCTGCGTGAAGACGAGATCGCCTGCCGCGCCATGGGCCTGAACCATGTGCTGGTGAAACTCTCGGCCTTCACCCTCGGCGCGTCCACCGCCGGCCTGGCCGGGGTGTTCTTCGCCAGCTACCAGGGCTTCGTCAATCCGTCTTCGTTCACCTTCTTCGAGTCGGCGCTGATCCTCGCCATCGTGGTATTGGGGGGCATGGGCTCCACGGTGGGCGTGGTGATCGCGGCCTTCGTCCTGACCGTGGCCCCGGAGCTGCTGCGCAGCTTCTCCGAATACCGGGTGCTGCTGTTCGGCATCCTCATGGTGTTGATGATGATCTGGCGACCGCGAGGGCTGATCCGCATCAGCCGTACCGGGGTCACTCCACGCAAAGGTGCTCTGACTGAGGGGAACGCGCCATGAGCGAATACATTCTTTCGGTCGAAAACCTGATGATGCACTTCGGTGGCATCAAGGCCCTCAGCGACGTCAGCCTGAAGGTCAAGCGCAACTCGATCTTCGCCCTGATCGGCCCCAACGGCGCCGGCAAGACCACGGTGTTCAACTGCCTGACCGGCTTCTACAAGGCCTCCGGCGGGCGCATCGAGCTCAATACCCGGGGCCAGCAGACCAACGTCATCAAGTTGTTGGGCGAGCCGTTTCGCGCCAGCGACTTCGTGTCGCCGAAAAGCTTCGCCAGCCGCCTGTACTACAAGATGTTCGGCGGCACCCACCTGGTGAACCGGGCCGGGCTGGCGCGGACCTTCCAGAACATTCGCCTGTTCAAGGAAATGTCCGTGGTGGAGAACCTGCTGGTGGCCCAGCACATGTGGGTCAACCGCAACCTGCTGTCGGGCATCCTCAACACCAAGGGTTACCGCAAGGCGGAAAGCGCAGCCCTGGACCACGCCTTCTACTGGCTGGAAGTGGTGGACCTGGTGGACTGCGCCAACCGACTGGCCGGCGAGCTGTCCTACGGCCAGCAACGGCGCCTGGAGATCGCCCGGGCCATGTGCACCCGGCCGCAGATCATCTGCCTCGACGAACCGGCCGCCGGCCTCAACCCTCAGGAAACCGAAGCGCTGAGCGCGATGATCCGGCTGCTGCGCGACGAGCACGATCTGACCGTGGTGCTGATTGAACACGACATGGGCATGGTGATGAGTATTTCCGACCACATCGTGGTGCTGGACCACGGCAACGTGATCGCCGAAGGCGGGCCGGAGGCGATCCGCAACGACCCGAAAGTGATCGCCGCCTACCTGGGTGCCGACGAAGAGGAGCTGGTATGAGTCAACCTATCCTCGAACTCAAGGACCTGGACGTGTACTACGGCCCGATCCAGGCCCTGAAGAAAGTCTCGCTGCACATCAACGAAGGGGAAACCGTGAGCCTGATCGGCTCCAACGGCGCCGGTAAATCGACCCTGCTGATGTCGATCTTCGGCCAGCCCCGGGCCGAGTCCGGGCAGATCCTCTATCGCGGTGTGGACATCACCCACAAGTCGTCCCACTACATCGCTTCCAACGGCATCGCCCAGTCTCCGGAAGGGCGCCGGGTGTTCCCCGACATGACCGTGGAGGAAAACCTGCTGATGGGCACCATCCCGATTGGCGACCAGTACGCCAGTGAAGACATGCAGCGCATGTTCGAACTGTTTCCACGGCTCAAGGAGCGGCGTACCCAGCGGGCCATGACCATGTCCGGCGGTGAACAGCAGATGCTGGCCATTGCCCGGGCGCTGATGAGCCGGCCCAAGTTGCTGCTGCTGGATGAACCGAGCCTGGGCCTGGCGCCGATCGTGGTGAAGCAGATCTTCGCCACCCTGCGAGAACTGGCGGCCACCGGCATGACCATCTTCCTCGTGGAACAGAACGCCAACCATGCGCTGAAGCTGTCGGACCGCGCCTACGTGATGGTCAACGGCGAGATCCGCCTGAGCGGCACCGGCAAGGAGCTGCTGGTCAACGAGGAGGTGCGCAACGCTTACCTGGGCGGTCACTGACGGCTCGCTCTGTGGATAAACCGTGCCCCGCCGGCTGCCGCCGCCGGGGCATTTTTATCCACAGTTGCGCCGCCCTGTAGGAGCCGGCCAGCGCAATGGCCTGCCCGATGGTTGAGTCATTCAGATGCTGTTGTGCGTTCGGGATTCGCCGGCAAGCCGGCTCCTACGGACTCGGCGCGCACATGGCCAGGGCTGCTCGCTCACGTCGGACAATTGTGGACAACCTTGTTCGCAAGCTGCCAAAGCGCGGCATAAAGACGCTGCAAACAGTTGTTTTTCCACCGTTTTGACTTGTCCCCGTTTGCTGTGGAGCGGGCTGTGGGTAACGTGGGAGTAGCTGGCTGAAGGCCTTTATTTACGTGGCCTGCAGGCGATTGTGTGTTTTTTGATCAGGGCTTTTGCAGCGGCTCGTGGACGCAATTGTCAACCTTTTTATTGTCGCAGCCGGACCCTGCCAAAGGCTTGGATAAGCCTGTGGATAAGTCTGTGACTAAACTCTGGAAAGACCGCGCTGAGCAGCGTGGTTGCTGGCCTCTGGCCTTATGCACGTTGACCGCGCGGTCATCTTCGCCGGCGGCGGCTGCATGGACAGTCGCTGCGGGTCAAGCAAAAAACTTCTCGTGATCGGCTGCAAGCCTTGTGCACAGTGGCTTTGCGGGATGTGCACTTGCCCCCAGAGACTGTGGACCGGCCTGTGGATAAGGTGCGCGCAGCTGGCTGCAGGCCACGTCAGCCGTGCCTTTCGGCTCAGTGAGCGTTTTTTGTACAGACGCCAGGGGTATCCGGTGCTTCTGTTGCCGCCCAGAGCCGGGCCGGGCATGCTGCGAAGCGCTTTTTTTCATGAAACGGCGGCTCGCCACCCAGCAAGGAGAACACCATGACTTCCACACTGTTCATTACGGGCGCGACGTCCGGTTTTGGCGAAGCCTGCGCCCGGCGTTTTGCTGCGGCCGGTTGGTCGCTGGTGCTCACCGGCCGTCGCCAAGAGCGCCTCGACGCGCTGTGCGCCGAGCTTTCCAAGCAGACCGAAGTGCACGGCCTGGTGCTCGACGTGCGCGACCGCAAGGCCATGGAAGCCGCCATCGCCAATCTGCCGGCGTCCTTCGGCAAGCTGCGCGGCCTGATCAACAACGCCGGCCTGGCCCTGGGCGTGGACCCGGCGCCCAAGTGCGACCTGGATGACTGGGACACCATGGTCGACACCAATATCAAGGGCCTGATGTACAGCACCCGCCTGCTGCTGCCGCGGCTGATCGCCCATGGCCGTGGCGCCGGGATCGTCAACCTGGGCTCCATCGCCGGCAACTACCCGTACCCAGGCAGCCACGTCTATGGCGCGAGCAAGGCCTTCGTCAAACAGTTCTCCCTGAACCTGCGCTGCGACCTGCAGGGCACTGGCGTGCGAGTGACCAACATCGAGCCGGGCCTGTGCGAAAGCGAGTTCTCCCTGGTGCGTTTCGCCGGTGACCAGGCGCGTTATGACGCCACCTATGCCGGCGCCGAGCCGATCCAGCCCGAGGACATCGCCGACACCATCTTCTGGGTGCTCAACACGCCGGCCCACGTCAACATCAACAGTCTGGAGCTGATGCCGGTAAGCCAGACCTGGGCCGGTTTTGCCATCGAGCGCAAGGCGTAGCCGCTGGCGCAGGCTGCGACAGGGCCGCCAGGCTCTCCCGCGGTCGCTGGAACCCGCCCTTGCGGCGCAGGCGCTCGCCGCCTTGCCGTGGCTCGGCGGCGGCCGTTGTTGTACTCGGAAACACTTAAGCTGATTCGTTTCAGCTTGAGCTCGACCCTGGCAAGGTAGAATTTCGCCCCGAAATTTCGCTGCCGTCTCATGCGAGGCGGTGTTTTTGAAGTTCGACAGGAGGAATCGTGAGTAACCGAGGTGAGCAGTCTCTGCTCAAGCAATCGACCATATTGATGTTCGCCGTGGCGATCGCCGGTATCGTCACGGGTTTTGTTTCTGGCGCCCAATCCATTTTGTTCGATGGATTCTTTTCCCTGATCGCGACCTTCATCAAGGTCCTGATGCTGATCACCGCCCGGTTGATCGCCAAGGAAAGCAACCACCGCTTCCAGTTCGGCTTCTGGCATCTGGAGCCCATGGTGCTGCTGATCGAAGGCAGTTTCCTGATGCTGATCGCCATCTATGCCTTCCTCAACGGTGTGTTCGGCATCATCAACGGTGGCCGTGAAGTCGAGCTGGGGTTGGTGATCTTTTATGCCGCGTTCTTCGCCGTGGCGGAATTCGCCTACTTCTTCTATGTGCGCCATCGCAACCGCAAGCTCAAGTCGTCGCTGATCCAGTTCGACAACATCAGCTGGCTGGTAGACGCGATGCTCTCGGTGGGGCTGCTGGTGAGCTTTGTCACGGCCTTGCTGCTCAAGCAGTACGGGCATGACCGCTGGGCGGTGTATGTCGACCCGGCGATCCTGATCCTGCTGGCCATCAGCATGCTGCCACCGGCGCTGAAGATCCTGCGGCCGGCGTTGCGCGATGTGCTGGGTATCGCTCCGGACCAGCTGGATGACAGGGTGCGCAGCGTGATGGAGGAGGCCATGGTTGCCCATGGCTTCCAGGAATACATGTCCTACGTGCAGAAGCACGGCCGGGCGCGTTTTATCGAGATCCATATCGTGCTGCCGGCGGACTATCCGCTGCAGAACGTGGCAGCGCTGGATCAGTTGCGCGAGGAGATCTCCGACCAGCTGGGCGAAGCCGATGCCGCGCGTTGGCTGACCATCAGCTTTACCGGGGATCGCAAGTGGATCGTCTGATCGGCGTTGCCTGCTTCGCGGGCAAGCCCGCTCCTACAGGCGCAACGCGTCAGGCGAAATAGTCCGCCAGCCCGCGATAGCAGGTGGCCAGGTGGTAAGGCGTGGTGGACGGCATGTCCCGCCGGCTGACCGCGCCCTGGCTATCGAGGCACTCATTCCAGCCCCGGGCATGCAGGAAATGCGCTTGCAGCGCCTGGAGCTGGCGTAGCAGGGTGGCCTGGCTGTCCGGACGCAAGGTCAGGGCGCGAAGGTATTCGGCCTGGGCCCAGATGCGCTGGGTGGCGTCCTTGACGCTGGCCAGGGGCTGCAGTTCGAGCATGGCGCAGACGGCGCCGCTGTCCGGCGCTACGCCAAGCTGCTCGGTGAAGGCGAAAGCCCGCTCCAGCGACTGGTGCAGCGCGCTGCCACGCAGCAGGGGGGACGAGGCGAGGAGGAAGTACCACTCGAACTGGTGCCCGGGCTCGAACCAGTTATCCACAGCCCCTAGCGGTTTTTCCAGCATCACCCCCTGCTGCGGCTCGATGAAGTGCTGCTGCATGGCCTGGCACAGGTTCAGCAGCGCATCTTGCACCGCCTGGTCCTCGCGCACCTCAAGGGTGGCGAGGAAGGCTTCGGCCAGGTGCATCAGCGGATTCTGCAGCGGGCCACAGCCCAGCAGCGACCAGTCCTGGTCGAGGCTGGCTTCGTAGAGGCCGTCGCCCCGGGCAAAGCGCTGGGCCACTACTTCCAGGGCGGCGTTGAGCACCGACTCCACCAGCGGTTCGCGGACCTTGGCCCAGTAGTGGGCACAGGCGAAGAGGATGAACGCGTGGGTGTAGAGGTCCTTGCGCCGATCCAGCGGCGCGCCGTCGGCATCGATGCTGTAGAACCAGCCACCGTGCTCGGCATCGTGGAAGTGCCGCTGCAACGAGCGGAACAGCGCGGCGGCACGCTCCTCGGCAAAGGGCGCGGCGGCATCGCCGATCAATTGGGAGAACAGATACAACTGGCGGGCGCAGGCCATGGCCCGGTAGCGCTGCGGCGGCAGCGGCCGCTGCTCGGCATCCAGCGCCTCGAACGGCAGGGCCAGTTGCGGATTCCAGCCCGGGCCTTGCCACAGCGGCACTATCACCTGGTGGAAATGCTGCTGTACGGCTTTGAACAGCGCGTGCGATTCAGGCGAGGAGGCGGAGCGGGATACATCGGGCATTGGCTGGCGTCGTCACGGCAGATTTGAGTGCGCGACATGTTACCAGAGAAGCCCCGCAAGGCGGCTCGCCCGCCGAGCACGACAGCCTGGAAGGCGCTGGCTTGCCAGCGAAGGCATCCAAAAGATCACCTCAGCCCTGTAGGAGCTGGCTTGCCAGCGAAGGCATCCAAAAGATCACCTCAGCCTTGTAGGAGCTGGCTTGCCAGCGAAGGCATCCGAAAGATCACCTCAGCCCTGTAGGAGCTGGCTTGCCAGCGAAGGCATCCAAAAGATCACCACAGCCTCGTAGGAGCTGGCTTGCCAGCGAAGGCGTCCGCAAGATCACCTCAGCCTTGTAGGAGCTGGCTTGCCAGCGAACGAACCCCGCAAGACCGCCTTCACCGGCAGCAGAGCGCCTAGCTCAGCCCGCCAGCAACCACACCCCTGTGGCGGCCGAGGCCGCACCGGCCACGCGCACCAGCGGCGCCGCCGCCTGCGGCAGTACCCGCACCACGGCATAACCGGCGGCATGCAGGGCCGCGGTGGCCGCGACAAAACCGGCGGCGTAGGTCCAGGGGCTGGACATGTCCGGCAGCTCCAGGCCGTGGGCCACGCCGTGGAACAGGGCAAACAGCGCGGTGGCGGCGAGCGCCAGGCTCAGCGGCGGGCGCACGGCCAGGGCCACGGCCAGGCCCAGGGCCAGGACCGACGCGGCGATGCCGTTCTCCAGGGCCGGCAGGTTCAAGCCTTCAAAACCCAGCAGGCCACCCATGAGCATGGTGCCGACGAAGGTGCAGGGCAGCGCCCAGCGCGCCGCGCCTTGCTGCTGGGCCGCCCATAGGCCGACGGCGACCATGGCCAGCAGGTGGTCGAGGCCGCCGATGGGGTGGCTGATGCCGGCCAGCAGGCCGTTGTCGCCGTGGCCCGGATGGGCGAAGGCCAGGGCCGGGGTCAGCAGCAGGGCCAGGGCCCCGAGGATGGATTTTAAGGTCATGGGTGGCTTCCTTGTTCAGCGGGTTGGAATAGGGGATCAGGCCGCGGTCAGCAGGCCCTGGCGTTCGATGAAGGCGATGATGTCCTGCAGGCCCTGGCCGGTTTTCTGGTTGCTGAAGACGAACGGCTTGCCGCCGCGCATGCGCTGGGTGTCGCTGTTCATCATCTCCAGGGAGGCGCCCACCAGTGGCGCCAGGTCGATCTTGTTGATCACCAGCAGGTCGGACTTGCAGATCCCCGGACCGCCCTTGCGCGGCAGCTTGTCGCCAGCGGAAACGTCGATCACGTAGATGGTCAGGTCCGACAGTTCAGGGCTGAAGGTGGCCGAGAGGTTGTCGCCGCCGGATTCCACCAGGATCAGGTCGAGCCCGGGAAAGCGCCGGTTCAACTGGTCCACCGCTTCCAGGTTGATCGAGGCGTCTTCGCGAATCGCGGTGTGCGGGCAGCCGCCGGTTTCCACACCGATGATCCGCTCCGGGGCCAGGGCCTGGTTGCGCACCAGGAAGTCGGCGTCTTCGCGGGTGTAGATGTCGTTGGTCACCACCGCCAGGTTGTAGCGTTCGCGCAGGGCCAGGCACAGGGCCAGGGTCAGGGCGGTTTTGCCGGAGCCCACCGGGCCGCCGATGCCGACACGCAGAGGTTGTGCGTTCATGAGTTTCTCCTAGGAACGGAACAGGCGGCTGTATTGGCGCTCGTGGGCCATGCTCGCCAGGGACAGGCCGAAAGCGGCACTGCCATGTTGGTTGGGGTCAAGGTTCGCGGCGTGATGCTGGGCCTGTTGCAACAACGGCAGCAGTTCGCTGGTCAGGCGTTGGGCGGCTTGCTGGCCCAGGGGCAGGGTCTTCATCAGCACCGCCAGCTGATTTTCCAGCCAGCTCCAGAGCCAGGCGGCCAGGGCATCGGCGGGGCTGATGTTCCAGGCGCGGGCGGCCAGGGCCCAGCCCAGGGCCAGGTGCGGTTCTTCCTGGTGTGCCAGCAGCTCCCGGGCGCCAGCGTCGAGTTCCGGCAGGCCTTCCAGCAGTTGCTTGAGGGAATAGCCCATCTGCCGGCTTTCCTGGTACAGCTCGCGGGTTTCGCGGCTGGCCCGGTGTGCTTCGCACAGTTGCTGCAAGCGGCTCCAGTCCTGCTCGGCGGCGGCTTGGCAGTGGGCCAGCAACAGCGGTGCTTCGAAACGCGCCAGGTTCAGCAGCAGTTGGTCGCCGATCCAGCGGCGGGCGCTGTCCGGGTCATGCACGCGCTGCTGTTCCACGGCCATCTCCAGGCCCTGGGAATAGCTGTAGCCGCCAATCGGCAACTGCGGGCTGGCCAGGCGCAACAGGGCCCAGGCCGGGTTCATGGACGGACGCCGAACTGGTGCAGGCGTGGTGGATAGTTGAAGTCTTCATCGCCATGGCGCGAATGATGGTGGCCGCCGCCATAGGCGCCGTGCTCGGGCTGGAACGGTGCCTCGATGGTGGCGGTGCTGGCTCCCAGCTGTTCGAGCATGGCCTTGAGCACGTAGTCATCGAGCAGGCGCAGCCAGCCGTCGCCTACTTGCAGGGCCACGTGGCGGTTGCCCAGGTGATAGGCGGCGCGGGTCAGTTCGAAGGCATTGCGGCAGGTGACGTGCAGCAGGGTTTCCGGGCGGGCGCAGACTTTGACGATGCGCCCGTCCTCGGCTTCCAGGAACTCGCCGTCGTGCAGCGGCGGCTGGCCACGCTCGAGAAACAGGCCGACGTCTTCGCCCTCGGCACTGAAACAGCGCAGGCGGCTTTTGCTGCGGGCCTCGTAAGTCAGGTGCAGCTCGGCGGACCAGGCGTTTTGGGGGGCGGTTCTGCGGTGGATCACCAGCATCGGGAGAGCTTCCAGCTATGAGCGATGCACAAGCCAGAGCAAGGGCCTTGCCAATCGCTCGGAGGAGAGGAAAACCCCTTTGTCGACACCGGAACTGCGCCTGAAAAAGGGGCAAAACCTTGTTTTATCTTGTTACAAAATGGCGCGCTGTGCTGATTTATAGCACCGAGTTGGTGCGCCTGGAATATTTTTGCTGCAATCCGGTGCCGGTCGGACGAGCAGGCGCAAACGCGCGATCCAGAGCGTGGCACGCCTATTGAGAGAGGAGCAGGGGAAGGTTTGTTACTCGGTGCTGCCCAGGCCTTGCCAGTGTTTCAGGCCGATGAAGATGAAGCGCAGTTGCTGGGTGATCTTGGCCTGGGGCGTGAGGTGCTCGGGCAGGGCCTGAGCCGGCGGATCGATGATGTCCGGCAGGGTGGCGAATACGCTCTTGACGATCAGGTCGGCCATCACCCCGAGATCGGCGGCATTGAGGTGCTGCAGCTTGGGCATCAGGGTCAGGTCGGCCGCCAGGTCGGAGCTGATGTTCTCCCGCAGGCTGGCAATGGCCTGGCGTACCGGCAGCGAGCCGCCGTATTGCTCGCGGGCGAGAAACAGGAACTGCGCGCGCTTGGCTTCCACCACATCGAGGAAGATCCGCACCGAGGCGTCGATGATCCCGCCCATGACAAATTCGTTGTGGCGCACCAGGCGGATGGTTTCGCGAAAGGTCTGGCCGACCTCGCTGACCAGTTCCAGGCCCAGTTGGTCCATGTCGCTGAAGTGCCGGTAGAAACCGGTGGGTACGATACCGGCGGCTTTCGCCACTTCCCGCAGGCTCAGGCTGCCGAAACCACGACCACACTCCATCAGATGCCGGGCGGCATCCATCAAGGCATTACGGGTCTGTTGCTTCTGTTCGGCGCGGGGCAGCATCGGCAGGTTATTTCTTCGCTCAAGAGGAGCGGCGCACTCTAGCAAATCAACTTTGCCGGCGTCGAACCTGCGTCAGGCGAGGGCAGGGCAGGCAGGGGGTGACAACGGGATTCCATAAAAGCCAAAGCCCGATCCAGGGATCGGGCTTTTTTCGAGGGCCAGCATGGCCTCAGCTCGCTGCTTGATGACGTTCGGCCAGGCGATCGGCACCGCCTTCGGCAACGGTCTGGCCTTGAGGGGTGCGGCTGTAGCCGTCTTGCACCAGACCTTTCTCTTCCAGGCGATCACGGCCGCCTTCGGCAACGGTTTGACCTTGTGGGGTGCGATCGTAGCCATCTTCAGCGACGTTCTGACCTTGTGGAGTACGGTTGTAACCATCTTCGGCAACGTTCTGGCCCTGAGGGGTGCGATCATAGCCGTCTTCGGCGACGCTCTGGCCTTGTGGAGTGCGCTCATAACCGTCGGCAGCGACTTTGTTGCGTTCGATCAGGCGATCCGAACCGCCTTCAGCCAGGGTTTGGCTGAACACGCTGTGGCTGGCCTTGACCTGCGGAGTGGCTTGTTCGGCGGCAGGCAGGGCGAAGGCGTTGGCGGCCAGGATGGACAGGGTCAGGCTCAGTAAGATGTGGCGTTTCATGATGGGTTGCTCCTTGGCAGGGCGATAAATTGGGTACGGAGCTAATGTTACCGCCGCTATTTCGATATAAAAGTTCATAACCACAATGGTAATAATCAACGAAATTGATTGTTTGCCCGCGAGGCTCTAGCCCGGGCCTTTGCGCCTATGGCGTTTGCACCGGCGTGGGTATTTTCGACTCACTCATGCATCGCGGCAGGGCAGGGCGAGGTAACACCTTGCTGTCCGATCGATCAGGAAATCGGTTTTTTTTGCCTGGCCCGGCGCCCGGATTAAACCTGTGTGGGCTTTATCAGTCGTAGTTTTCATGGCCGGGGATTCTCCTCCGGCATTTCACCGATGCGTCGTGATTTGGCGCTCAGCTGTTTTCAGGAGCCTCGTGCAATGCCGCGCACTCGTAAAATTCTCGCCTGGACCGTCTGTGGTCTGATCCTGCTACTGGCCGTGCTGGTGCTGGTGATTGCCTGCTTCGACTGGAACCGGATCAAGCCCACCCTCAACGCCAAGGTGTCCGAGGAGTTGCACCGGCCGTTCGCGATCAATGGCGACTTGTCGGTGGCCTGGCACCGGGAACCTGAGGAAGGCGGCTGGCGCGCCTGGGTGCCCTGGCCCCACGTGGTGGCCCAGGACCTGACCCTGGGCAATCCGGACTGGTCCAAGGCGCCGCAGATGGTCGGCCTCAAACAGGTCGAGCTGCGCATATCGCCCCTGGCCCTGCTGGCGCGGCGGCTCAGCATCCCGCGTATCGATCTCACCGAGCCCGACGCGGCCCTGCAGCGGCTGGCGGACGGTCGCGCCAACTGGACCTTCAAGTTCGACCCCAAAGACCCTGAGGCCGAGCCTTCCAGCTGGACGCTGGATATCGGCGCCATCGGTTTCGACAAGGGCCACGTGACTCTGGACGACCAGACCTTGAACACCCAGCTCGACCTGCAAGTGGAGCTGCTCGGCAAGCCCATTCCGTTCAGCGATATCGTCGGTGAAAGCGAGGCGCAGAAGGTCACTGCCAAAGGCGCCGAGCCTCAGGCCTACGCGTTCGCCCTCAAGGTCAAGGGCCAGTACCACGGACAGAAGCTCGCCGGCACCGGCAAGATCGGCGGGCTGCTGGCCCTGCAGGACGGCCGCAAGCCGTTTCCGTTGCAGGCCCAGGCGCAGATCGGCGCGACCCAGGTGGAGTTGCGCGGCAGTCTCACCGATCCGCTGAACCTTGGCGCCCTGGACCTGCGCCTGAAACTGGCGGGCACCAGCCTGGGCAACCTCTATCCGCTGACCGGCGTGACCCTGCCGGATTCGCCGCCCTATGCCACCGATGGCCGCCTGACTGCCAAACTGCGCGACCCGGCAGGCGCGACCTTCAGTTACCAGGACTTCAACGGCGAGATCGGCGACAGCGATATCCATGGCAACCTGACCTACGTGGCCAGTCAGCCGCGGCCCAAGCTCAGCGGGGCGCTGGTTTCCAACCAGTTGCTGATGAGCGACCTGGCGCCGCTGATCGGTGCCGATTCCAACTCCGCGCAGAAGGCCCGGGGCGGCGAAAGCAAGCAGCCGGCGGACAAGGTGCTGCCGGTGGAGGAGTTTCGCACCGAGCGTTGGGGCGATATGGACGCCGATGTGGAGTTCACCGGCAAGCGCATCGTCCACAGCGCCGATCTGCCGTTCACCGATCTCTACACCCACCTGGTGCTCAATGACGGCCAACTGAGCCTGGAGCCTCTGCGCTTTGGCGTGGCCGGCGGCCGGCTGGATGCTCAGGTGCGCCTCAACGGGCATGCCACGCCGCTGGAAGGCCGGGCCAAGCTGACCGCGCGCAACTTCAAGCTCAAGCAACTGTTCCCAGGGTTCGAACCGATGAAGACCAGTTTCGGCGAGCTCAACGGCGATGCCGACATCGCCGGCCGCGGCAACTCGGTGGCGGCCTTGCTGGGCAGCGCCAACGGTGACCTGAAGATGCTGATCAACGACGGCGCCATCAGCCGCAGCCTGATGGAAATCGCCGGACTCAACGTGGGCAACTACGTCGTCGGCAAGATGTTTGGCGACAAGGAAGTGAAGATCAATTGCGCCGCCGCCGACTTCGGCATCAAGAGCGGGCTGGCCAGTTCCCGGCTGTTCGTCTTCGACACCGAGAACGCCATCATCTACATCGACGGCACCGCCAACCTGGCCAGCGAGCAACTGGACCTGACCATCACCCCGCAATCCAAGGGGCTGCGCCTGTTCTCCCTGCGTTCACCGCTGTATGTGCAGGGCAAGTTCAGCAAGCCCAGCGCCGGGGTCAAGGCCGTGCCGTTGGCGCTGCGCGGGGCCGGGATGGTGGCGCTGGGGGTGATCGCCGGGCCGGCGGCGGGGCTGCTGGCGCTGGTGGCGCCCAGCGGCGACGAGCCCAATCAGTGCGCGCCGTTGCTGCAGCAGATGCGCTCGGGCAAGGCGCCGGTGACGGTGAAGCCGAGCAAGTAAGCGGCAGGGGAACTTTGCGGGCGAGCCCGCTCCTACCGGAGGTAGAGGCGGGCCGAGAGGGTGGCGCTACAGGTCGTTGAGGATGTCGGCCATGTCGTCGGCGTGTTCTTCTTCCTGGGCCAGGATCTCTTCGAACAGGCGGCGGGTGGTGGGATCCTTGTCGCCGATGTACTGGATGATCTCGCGGTAGCTGTCGATGGCGATCCGCTCGGCCACCAGATCCTCGTAGACCATTTCCTTCAGGTTGTTGCCGGCCACGTACTGGGCGTGGGAGTGCTTGGACAGCAGGTCCGGATTGAACTCCGGTTCGCCGCCGAGCTGGACGATGCGCTCGGCCAGTCTGTCGGCGTGTTCGGCTTCCTGGGTTGCATGTTCGAGAAACTCCTCGGCCGCCACGCTGGCCTTGAGGCCGGTGGCCATGAAGTAGTGGCGCTTGTAGCGCAGGACGCACACCAGTTCGGTGGCCAGCGACTCGTTGAGCAGGCGCAGCACCTGCTCGCGGTCGGCGTTGTAGCCTTCGGTCACGGCGCCGTTTTCCACGTGTTGGCGGGCCCGCTGCCGCAGGCTTTGCACATCGGATAAATGCTTGTCGCTCATGTCGATCTCCTGGGGGGCTAATCCGTTTGGCGTCAGGCTCTGCTGACCTGATCGCTACAGGGTGTGTGAGTCCCGGGGGCGGCAAAAAGTTTTATCGGATATGCCCGCGCCTTCAGTCCGCGCTGGGTGAGCGGCCGGGTGCGCCGCCGCGCGCCAGGGGCGGATGCCCGTCCCGCAGCGATTCCTCTTGCAGCCACTGGAGGAAGGCTTTCACCGGCGGGTGGCGTTCACGGCCCGGCACGCACAGGGCGCTGTAGCCGGCACCGTCCACCTGGACTTGCGGGCGATAGGGTTGCAGCAGGCCGCTGGCCACGCTCTGGGACACCAGGATGTTGCTCGCCAGCACCAGGCCCTGGCCGGCGATGGCGGCTTGCAGGGCGTATTGCTCTTCGTCGTAGGAGCGGATCAGCGCCGGGTCGTCGAGCCATTGTTCGCCGGCCAGGGTGCACCAGGCCTGCCAGCCGTCGGCGTAAAGCCGCGAGTTGCGCCAATGCACGCTGATCAGCGGCGGTCGCTGCTGGTGCGCGAGGGCCACTTGCCGGGGCGCGCCATAGACCGCGAAACGCTCATCGAACAGGCACAGGCCATGGAGGTTCGGGTAGTCACCCTGGCTATAGCGGATCGCCACGTCGATGCTGGCGTCCTGCTGCAGGTCTACCACTTCGCTGCGGGTATCCAGGCGCAGGTTGATGCGCGGGTGCCGGGTGTAAAAACGCCCCAGGCGCGGCACCAGCCACAGGGCGGCGAAGGCGGCGGTGGTGGAAACCGTCAACTGGGTGGCGCTGGAGCTGGGGCGCAGGCTATCGACACTCTGAGTCACCTCCAGCAGGGCGCCATGCAGGCTGTGGAACAGCCGTTCGCCGGCTTCGGTCAAGCGCACCTGGCGCGGCAGGCGCTGGAACAGCGGCACTCCCAGCCAGTGCTCCAGGCTGCGGATCTGGTGGGACACCGCGGTGGGCGTCACCGACAGGTCCTCGGCGGCGGCCTTGAAGCTCAGCAGGCGCGCGGCGGATTCGAAGGTACGCAGGGCGGTGAGGGGCAGATGGGCGAACATGTCTGGCTCCATGGGTGAGCTGGATTCATCCGAGAGAACTTTTGCTCATTTGTGCTGAAAACCCGGTGATTCTAGATTTGCTGCGGAGTAATCGGCCATTAAAGGCCATTGCAATCAATCCGCAGGAGAGTATCAGGATGAGTTCAATTCTTGTCATTCACGGTAGCCCACGGGGCGAGCGTTCCCATAGCCGGCGTTTGGCCGAAGAGTTTCTTCAGGCCTGGCAAGGGGCCAATCCCCTGGGCAGGCTTGTGCGCCGGGAAGTCGGGCGCGGTTCCCTGCCCCACGTCAGCGAGGCCTTTATCGCCGCGGCGTTTTATCCACAGCCCGAGGCGCGGCCGCTGTCGATGCAGGCCGACCTGGCCTTGAGCGACGAACTGGTGGGGGAGTTGCTGGAGCATCGGCGCCTGGTGATCTCCGCGCCCATGTACAACTTCAGCGTGCCCAGCGGGATCAAGGCCTGGGTCGATCACATCGTGCGCCTGGGGCTGACCTTCAACACCCTGCTGGACAACGGTGTGGCCCAGTACCAGCCCCTGGTGCAGGGCAAGAAGGTACTGATCGTCACCAGCCGTGGCGGTGGCGGCTTCGGTCCCGGGGGCGAGCACGAAGCGCTGAACCACGCCGACCGCTGGTTGCGCACGGCCTTGGGATTCATCGGTATCGAGGATGTGACCGTGGTCGCGGCAGAAGGCGAGGAGTCGGTGCCCGAGCGTTTCCAGCAGTCCTGTGCCGAGGCCCAGCAGCACCTGCAGGCTCTGGCACGCACGTTCTGAGGTGGCGCCATGGCCTGGATATTCCTGCTGCTGGCGGCGGCCTTCGAGGTCACGTTCGCCATGGCCATGAAGTATGCCGAAGGCTTTACCCGGCCCTGGCCATCGCTGCTGACGGTGGTCGCGGCGGTGGGTGGCATCTACTTTCTGACCCTGGCCATGCGCGAGTTGCCAGTGAGCGTGGCCTACCCGATCTGGACCGCCATCGGTTCCCTGGGCACGGTGTTGCTGGGTTGCCTGCTGCTGGGAGAAAGCCTGACCGCGGTCAAGCTGGTGTCGGTGGGGCTGCTCGTGGCGGGAGTGATCGGGCTCAAGTAGCCGGACGGGGGCAAGGGCTGTCATCAGCTTGTCGCCAAAGCGTCATGGAGGCTGCGATGGCCCGGGTTATGGTCTAGTTTTCAGCCAGTCCCGCCGCCTTTGCACAAGGATGTCGCCGCATGTCCCAAGAGCTTGCCACGCGTTACCCCCTGGTACTGGTCCCCGGCATGCTCGGTTTTGTCCGCCTGCTGCTGTACCCCTACTGGTACGGGATCATCCCGGCCCTGCGCCGGGGCGGGGCCCGGGTATATGCGGTGCAAGTGTCGCCGCTCAACTCCAGCGAGGTGCGCGGCGAACAACTGCTGACCCAGGTCCAGCGGATCATGGCCGAAACCGGCGCCGCCCGGGTTAACCTGATCGGCCACAGCCAGGGCGCGCTCACCGCGCGCTACGCCGCCGCCAAGCGCCCGGACTGGGTGGCTTCGGTGACTTCGGTGGCAGGGCCCAACCACGGTTCCGAACTGGCGGACTACCTGGCACGGCATTCCCCGGCCCACAGCTTCAAGGGGCGCATTCTGAGTGCGTTGTTACGGGGTATCGCGGCCCTGATGACGCTGCTGGAAACCGGCTATCGCGGGCCGAAGCTGCCGGTGGATATTCACGCCTCGCACCAGTCGCTGACCACCGCGGGCGTGGCCCTGTTCAACCGCCAATATCCCCAGGGGCTACCGACGACCTGGGGTGGCCAGGGTCCGGGCCAGGTCGACGGCGTGCGCTACTACTCCTGGTCCGGCACCTTGCAGCCGGGCAAGACCAATCGCGGACGCAATCTGTTCGACGGCACCAGCCGCAGCTGCCGTCTGTTCGCCCGGACCTTCGTCCGCGAAGCCGGCCAGTGCGACGGCATGGTGGGGCGCTACAGCTCGCACCTGGGGCAGGTCATCGGCGACGACTACCCCCTGGATCACTTCGATATCGTCAACCAGTCCCTGGGCCTGGTGGGCAAGGGCGCGGAGCCGATCCGCCTGTTCGTCGAACACGCCCAGCGCCTCAAGGCCGCCGGCCTCTGACCTTCAGCCTTGCCCCGTAGGAGCCGGCTTGCCGGCGAACGGCCGCAGCACGGTGGTCCAGCGCTCCGACAGCACTACCCCGGCCAAGGTCAGTACGCCACCCACCAGATGAAACCAGGCCAGTTGTTCATGCAGCACCACTGCGGCGATCAGCGCCGTGATCAACGGCAAGAGGTTGAAGAACAGCGTGGTCCGGCTCGGCCCCAGGCGCACCACCGCCTGCATCCAGGCCAGGGGCGCGAGCATCGAGGCCAGCAGGCAGGCATAGAGCACCAGGGGAATGTTCTGCAGGGTCGGCCCGACTTTTGGCGAAGCCAGGAACAACGGCAGCAATACCACCACCGCCACCAGCACTTGCAGGTACAGCAGCACCAGCGGCGGCAGGCGCAGCTGCCATTTCTTCAGCAGGGTGCTGTAAACCGCGTAGGCCAGGGTGGCCACCAGCATCATCGCGTCACCCAGGTTGACCCCGTGCTGCAGCAGCGCCGCCAGGCTGCCGGAGGACACCACCATCAGCACCCCGGCAAACGACAGCACCGCGCCCACCAGGGCCCCGGCGGTCAGCCGCTGGCCCAGGGCGGCGATGGCCATGGCCAGGGACATCAGCGGCATCAGCGACAGAATGATGCCCATGTTGGTGGCCGAGGTCAGGCTGGCGGCGAAGTAGGCCAGGCTCTGATACACCGCCATGCCCAGGATGCCGAGAATGGCGATGCGCCACAGGTTGGGACGGATCACCGGCCAGTGCTCGATCACCGGCTTGAGCATGAACGGAGTGAACAGCAGGCCGGCCAGCAGCCAGCGATAGAAACCGATCTCCGCGGGGAAGATCGCGCCCACGGCGAGTTTGTTGACCACGGTGTTGCCGGCCCAGATAAAGATGGCCAGCAGGGGATAAGCGTATTGCATGCAAACAACCAGAAAATGTGTGAGGGCCGATTATCCGCCTGTCCGGATCAACGCCTATACTGCGAACCGGACAACCCGCCCCGACTTCCGGACAGCATGAGCAAAAAACACATCGACCTTCTGGATTTCCACGGGCTCCCCGCGCCGGTGTACTTTCGCTATGCCGACTTCGCCGCCCACAGCCACGCCCTGGAGCACCGCCATTCCTGGGGCTGCCTGGAGTATTCGGCCCACGGCGTGATGCACATGGAGATCGCTGGCCAGCGCTTCATGTCGCCACCGCAATACGCGGTCTGGGTGCCGCCGCAGACGCCCCACAGCTTCTACACTTCCCAGCCGATCAACTACCGCGCGGTGCTGCTGGCGCCGGAACTGTGCACGGACCTGCCACGGCAGGGCAGCACCCTGGCCATCAGCGAGATTCTCAAGGCAATCCTCAAGGACTTCGCCGCCCGGGACGTGCAGATCCCCGAGGGCGAAGCCGACCAGCGCCTGGCCCAGGTGGCGCTGGACCAACTGCGCCAGGCCCCGGTGCATAACTGTTACCTGCCCTATGCCCGCCACCCCGAGCTGCTGCGAGTGCTCCAGGCCCTGCAGGCCGATCCGGGCAACCACCAGCCCCTGGCCCACTGGGCGCAGCAGGCCCATGTCAGCGAACGGACCCTGGCCCGGCAGTTCGTTCGCGAGCTGGGCATGAGCTTTGGCGAATGGCGCCAGCGCCAGCGTTTCCTGGCGTCCATCGAGGCCCTGGACAGCTCGCGCAGCATCCAGGAAATCGCCTTCGACATGGGCTACAGCAGCGCCTCGGCGTTTATCGCGATGTTCCAGCGCCAGGCCGGTTGCACCCCCGAGCAATACCGCCGGGCCGGCCTGCAGAACAGATGAAGGTGTAACAGGCTTTGTCTACACTGCGCAGGAGGCCGTGCCCGTCGGCGCGGTGACAAGGAGAAAACTCCATGAAGATGTTGCGTATTCCGTTGTTGATGGTGGGCCTGCTGCTGTGCTCCCAGGGGTTTGCCGCCACCGCCCAGCAGAACAAGATGACCAGCTGTAACGCCGAAGCCACCGCCAAGAGCCTCAAGGGCGATGAGCGCAAAGCCTTCATGAGCACCTGCCTCAAGGCCGCCCCGGCTGCCGCCACTACCCCTTCCACACCTCAGGAAAGAATGAAGACCTGTAACGCCGACGCCACTGCCAAGGCCCTCAAGGGCGATGCGCGCAAGGCGTTCATGAGTGATTGTCTGAAGAAGAAATAGGCCTCTGTCGACACCCTCACTGCGCCTCCCCGTTTTGCCTTGGGGAGGCTCACTTGCCGCGCGTCTCGTTGTTCATGGCTGTTTTTCTCAGCCCTATTTCGTTGTTGCGTTTATGATTCCGTGCGCCTGCGGTGAGGCCGTATGCGTTTTGCGCATGAACGGTCACTGCATGGCGCTGGCCAGCAATCGCATAGGGAAATGTTCGTGAAAAAGGTGCTTTGGATTGCGCTGTGTTGTGCTCTGTGGGGATGTGCTTCCGCTCCCCGTCAAAAAAGCCAGGAGGATGTTTTCTCTGACGTGGCTTCAGTCGTGCAGCAGGGCGGCGATGGCTCCCTGCAATTCCAGGAGGCGTTGCCGCTCATCTTTACCCGGATCAACAGTCACGGGGTGCTGCCTGATCGTTTGGTGATTGTGGCTGGGGGCGGCATGGAGCGCTTCGGCATGCGTGACATGTTCCGCGCGGTGTCGGCAGAACTGAACAGAAAGTTGGTGATATTCGGAGCCAACCCGGCACTGGACAAGGCGATTGTCGGCGGTGCGCTGAGTGACCAGCAGTTTCCTCGAGTCTGGGTGTTCTTTGTCGGCGAGCCTGCGCAGGAGCAGGAAATGAAGGGCATCGTCGAAGCGGCGGGGAGCAAGTATTCGTTTATCAGCAAATACCAGGAATGAGCATGTTCAGGAAGGCAAGGAGCATTCTCTGGGGGATCGAGATCGTCCTGATCGCCGCGCTGGTGGTGGGCGTCAGTGGCTGCATGGCGCCCCCCCTGGTCTATGAAAATGAGCGCTCCGACGTTCGCCTGTTATGCCAGGAGGCCACGCAGCGGGTCACCTTGATGCAACGTTACTCCTTCGATTTGCCCGAGCCTTATCGGCAAGCGAAGTGCGGAACCGTCACCCCAGGGTTTTATTATGAAAAAGGCCCCGATGCTCTGTCTGTTGGAACCTCGGGATCGTTTTCCTACGGCAATACCCAGGTGACGGCGTCCGGGCTCTATATGCGGGTCAACAGCTTTCTCGATGGTCAAGGCGTGGGGCTGCTCTATCCGAAGCAGGCATTTCTTGATGACTTGCTGGCCAGGCAGGCATTGCCTTCCTATCACGGCGTCCAGCCCAGCAGTATCGACTGGGTGAGCATGCAGGGGCACCAATGTCTACGCATCTACGAGCGTTGGGAAGGTACAGCGGTTGGCATCTTCGAGGATGAGGTCAAGTACTGGTGCTGGGAACAGGAAAGCGGCCTGCAACAGCCTTTCTATGTCCATGCCGGCCAGCGCCTGCCCCTGGGGAGCAAGGGCTATGACCTGGATCAGGTGTTCATCGTGCCGTTCTTCCAGAGTCTGAAGATCAACCCCTTGCCGGCGCCGGTGCTGGCCAAGGCTCGAGCCGATATTCAAAAGGCTTGTGCCCACATCAAGTCGCGCTATGACCAGAACCTGAGATGGGGCGATGACTACCCGGACAAGCGCCTGACGTTGACCCGCCTGCACTACTGCGGCTACGACGTGCCGCTGCCCGATCTTTCAGCCCCGGTGCCTCAGGCCAAAACCGACTGAACCTTCGTCCGTCACAACACTCAAGTAGCCTGTAGGCCCGCATCCTTACGGCGCCTGCCACTATTCCTCAGGGGTGAAGGCTGGCAGACTGCCGGTCTTTTCCCCGCTGTCTGTCTTGAGGCTGTATGCCAACGTTTTCACAGCGTCATCTGTTGTTCATCAGTTGGATCATCATCTTCGGTGGCCTGTTGCTGGCCTTGCCCCTGCGTCTGTTGCCCAGCCTGCTGGCCGGTCTCTTGGTGTTCGAGCTGGTCAACATGCTCACTCCGCAATTGCAGCGGCTGATCGAGGGCCGGCGCGCGCGCTGGCTGGCGGTGGCGCTGCTGGGCACCCTGGTGGTCAGCCTGCTGACCCTGCTGTTCGCCGGGGCCATCAGTTTCCTGTTGCATGAAGCCGAGAACCCCGGCGCTTCGCTGGGCAAGTTCATGGTGGTGGTGGACAAGGCCCGGGGCCAGTTGCCGCCGTTCCTCGATTCCTACCTGCCGGCCAGCGCTGCCGAGTTCCAGGCCGCCATCGGCGCTTGGGCCAGCAAGCACCTGAGCGAGCTGCAACTGGTGGGCAAGGACGCGGCGCACATGTTCGTGACCTTGCTGATCGGCATGGTCCTGGGGGCGATCATCGCCTTGCAGCGCATCCCCGACCTGACCAAGCGCAAACCCCTGGCGGCGGCGCTGTTCGATCGCCTGCACCTGCTGGTCCAGGCGTTTCGCAACATCGTCTTCGCGCAGATCAAGATCTCCCTGCTCAACACCTTCTTCACCGGGATCTTCCTGGCCCTGATCCTGCCGCTGTTCGGGGTCAAGCTGCCGTTGACCAAGACCCTGATCGTGCTGACCTTCCTGCTCGGCCTGCTGCCGGTGATCGGCAACCTGATCTCCAACACCCTGATCACCATCGTCGGTTTGTCGCTGTCGATCTGGGTGGCGGTGGCGGCGCTGGGCTACCTGATCTTTATCCACAAGCTGGAATACTTCCTCAACGCGCGGATCGTCGGCGGGCAGATCAGTGCCAAGTCCTGGGAACTGCTCCTGGCGATGCTGGTGTTCGAGGCCGCCTTCGGCCTGCCCGGAGTGGTGGCGGGGCCGATTTATTATGCGTACCTGAAGAGCGAACTGAAGCTGGCAGGCTTGGTCTAGGAGCAGCTACAAGCGGCAAGCCACAAGCTGCAAGAGAGCCGAACACCGCTCTGCCTTGACTTGCAGCTTGCCGCTTGAAGCTTACCGCTGCCTTTATCCGTAACGCTTCTTGGCCTCGATCGCCAGGCCGCTGCCGATGCTGCCGAAGATGTTGCCTTCCACGTGATGGGCATTGGGCAGCATGGCCGCCACGCTCTGGCGCAGCGCCGGAATGCCGCTGGAGCCGCCGGTGAAGAACACCGTATCGACCTGACCCACGCCGACATCGGCGTCACTCAGCAACTGGGTGACGCTGGTGCGGATGCGTTCCAGCAGGCCGTCGATCGACGATTCGAACAGCGCCCGGCTCAGGTCGACGCAGAGGTCGCGCTCGATGCGGTCCAGGGCCACCAGGCGGTTCTCGGCGTGGGTCAGCTGGATCTTGGTTTCTTCCACTTCCATGGCCAGCCAGTGCCCGGCGCGTTGCTCGATCAGCTTGAACAGGCGGTCGATGCCGCCGGTGTCCTCGATGTCGTAGCGCATGCTGCCCAGGGCCAGCTGGGACTTTTGCGAGTACACCGAGTTGATGGTGTGCCAGGTCGCCAGGTTCATGTGGTGGCTGGTGGGCATGTAGGCGCCGCTCTTCATCCGGCTGCCGTAGCCGAACAGCGGCATCACGCCCTGCAGGCTCAACTGCTTGTCGAAGTCGGTGCCGCCGACGTGCACGCCGCCGGTGGCGAGGATGTCGTCGTGACGGTTGTCGACGCCACGGCGTTCGGGGGACAGGCGCACCAGGGAGAAGTCCGAAGTACCGCCGCCGATGTCGACGATCAGCACCAGCTCTTCGCGCTCAATGGTGGACTCGTAGTCGAAGGCCGCGGCGATCGGTTCGTACTGGAAGGACACGTCCTTGAAGCCGATCTTGCGCGCCACTTCCACCAGGGTGTCTTCGGCTTCCTGGTCGGCGGCGGCGTCGTCATCGACGAAGAACACCGGGCGGCCCAGTACCACTTGCTCGAATTCCCGACCGGCGGCGGCTTCGGCGCGGCTTTTCAGCTGGCCGATGAACAGCCCCAAGAGGTCCTTGAAGGGCATGGCGGTGCCCAGCACGCTGGTGTCGTGCTTGATCAGCTTGGAGCCCAGCAGGCTTTTCAGCGAGCGCATCAGCCGGCCTTCGTAGCCTTCCAGGTATTCGTGCAGTGCCAGGCGGCCGTACACCGGACGGCGCTCCTCGATATTGAAGAACACCACCGAAGGCAGGGTGATCTTGTCGTCCTCCAGGGCGATCAGCGTTTCCTCGCCGGGGCGCAGCCAGCCGACGGTGGAGTTGGAGGTACCGAAGTCAATGCCGCAGGCCCGGGCCGGGGTGGCGTTGTTCATGTCTTTGGATCCGGTGAAAAAAACGGCCGCGCAGCGTACGCCAGTCGTCGCGCGTTGCAAAGGCCGACTATGTGCTAAATCGCAACCCGTGGTGCCTTGAAAGACTATCCTTGACCCCCAAACTTGCAGGCATGGGCCGAGCAGTCGTCCAGGGATCACAAGATCCGCCCGCGGCTGCCGATAAACTTCTGATGCGCCGTTCAGTCAGAGGATTGAGATTGATCAATTCTCATGCTGCCAGACCGAGCATGCTGTGCTGTACGCCGCGCGACTTTGATAACGGATGGTGACTCCCTCGATGGACTTCAAAGACTATTACAAGATTCTCGGCGTGGAGCCGACAGCGGACGACAAGGCGATCAAGGCCGCCTATCGCAAGCTGGCGCGCAAGTACCACCCCGACGTCAGTAAGGAAAAGGATGCCGAGGCCAAGTTCAAGGATGCCTCGGAAGCCTACGAGGCGCTGAAAAGCGCCGACAAGCGCGCCGAATACGACGACCTGCGCAAGTACGGCCAGCATGGCCAGCCCTTCCAGGGGCCGCCGGGCTGGCAGAGCCGTGGCGGCTTTGGCGGTGGCGATGGTGGTGACTTCTCGGACTTCTTCAGTTCGATCTTTGGTAACCGGGGGCCAGGATTCGGCGGCCCGGAACAGCGCCGCAGCAGCGGTCGTCGTGGACAGGATGTGGAAATGGAACTGCCGATCTTTCTTGAGGAAACCCTGTCGACCGAGTCGAAGAAGATCAGCTTCCAGGTGCCGCAGTACAACGCCGCCGGCCAGCATGTGAGCAATACCAGCAAGAGCCTGAACGTGAAGATTCCGGCCGGGGTCACCGACGGCGAGCGCATCCGCCTCAAGGGCCAGGGCGCGCCTGGCGTGGGCGGCGGAGCCAATGGCGACCTGTACCTGACCATTCGCTTCGCGCCGCATCCGAAGTTCGATGTCGAAGGCGAGAACCTGATCATCACACTGCCGCTGGCCCCCTGGGAGCTGGCGCTGGGGACCGAGGTGGCGGTGCCGACCCTGACCGGCAAGATCAACCTCAAGGTTCCGGCCGGCAGCCAGAACGGCCAGCGCATGCGCGCCAAGGGCCACGGCCTGCTGAACAAGGCCGGCCAGCGTGGCTACCTGTTCGTCCAGCTCAAGGCGGTGATGCCCAAGCACACCGGCGACGACGTCAAGGCCTTGTGGCAGGAACTGGCGAAGAAGGCGGCGTTCGACCCTCGGGAAAATTTCTGATTCGACACTAGGAGGCGCCGATCATGAGCACACTGATCGTTCAGCTGGACATGGAAGAATTCTGTGAAGTGGCCGACCTGTCGGCGGCCTACGTGATCGAAATCGTCGAGCACGGCATCCTCGAACCTCAGGGGACGGCGCCCCAGAATTGGCGTTTCAGTGACGTCGAGCTGTCCCTGGCCAAGCGCGCGGCCAAGCTGCGCCGCGACCTTGATCTGGAGTGGGAGGGGGTCGCCCTGGCCCTGGACCTGCTGGACGAAGTGCGGCAACTGCGGGCGGAGAACCAGATGCTCAGGCAGCGCCTGGGGCGCCTGCTGCTGGATTGATCTCCCTCATCGCGTAGGAGCCGGCTTGCCGGCGAAGGGGCCCTTGAGCCTTGCGCAATCCGGGCCGACGCCTTCGCTGGCAAGCCAGCTCCTACGGTTTGCCACCCGCCCGCTGTAGGAGCCGGCTTGCCGGCGAAGGGACCCTTGGGCCTTGCGCAATCCAGCCTGACGCCTTCGCTGGCCAGCCAGCTCCTACGGTTTGCCGCCCGCCCGCTGTAGGAGCCGGCTTGCCGGCGAAGGGGCCCTTGAGCCCTGCGCAATCCAGGCCGACGCCTTCGCTGGCAAGCCAGCTCCTACGGTTTGCCACCCGCTCGCTGTAGGAGCCGGCTTGCCGGCGAAGGGGCCCCTGAGCCTTGCGCAATCCAGCCTGACGCCTTCGCTGGCCAGCCAGCTCCTACGAGGTGGCGCGGGAGACCCTTGGCAGGGTGATGGTGAAGGTGGTGCCGTCGCTCTGGCTGGAACTGACTTCGATGCTGCCCTGGTGCGCCGTCACCACTTCCTTGACGATGAACAGGCCCAGGCCAAGGCTGGTGCTGGTACTGCCCAGTTCCTCGTCGGCGCTGCGCACCAGCGGGTCAAACAGGGTGGCCAGGGCTTCCTGGGGGATGGGGGCGCCGTAGTTGTGAACGGTCAGCAGCACTTGCTCGGCGCCGCCGGTGAGGGTCACGGTGACGGTGCGGCGGTTGCTGCCGTGCTGCAAGGCATTGCCGATCAGGTTCTGCAGCATCTGCTCGATGCGGGCGCGGTCCCAGATGCCGTGGCTGTCCCCTTCAAAGCTCAACAGCGGCATGCAGTCGGGCTGGCCCGCGCAGGCTTCGTCCATGGCCGCCCTGGCCGCGCTGGCCAGGTCCATGGGCGCGGGGTCGATGGGCAGGCCGTTGCCCAGCCGACTGCGGACGAACTCCAGCAAATCGCTGACCATGGCGCCCATGTGTCGGGTGCCGGTCTTGATGCGTGAGACAAAGGCCTGGGCGTCCTCATCCAGCGGCACTTTGCGCGCCAGCATCTCGGTGGACATGCTCACCGCTTGCAGCGGCGCCCGCAGATCGTGGCCCAGAATCGCCAGGAAGATGTCCCGTGAACGGCTGACCTGCTCGGCATAGGCGGTGGTGGATTCGGCCAGGGCTTCGTCGATCGCCTCGTTGAAGCGGATCATGTCCTGCAGCTGTTCCAGGTCCGGGGTTGCCAGGCTGGCGACCCACAAGCGGATCACACAGGCCCGCAAGTGGCGGAACTCCGACGTCATTTGCACCAGGTCGAAACCTACGTGATGGCGCAGTTCGCCATGGCTGGCGGCGGCCGCATCCAGGCTCGGTGACTTGTCCGGGCCTTCGCCCCTGGCCTTGGCCAATTGCTCCCCCGGGCTCTGGCTGGTGCGCATGTCCCGGGCGGCGGCCAGCAGAATCGATCGCGAGTGATCCCGCAGGTCGCTGCGGGTCAGGCAGCCAGGGGCCAGGGTCCTGGCAAATTGTTCCCATTCATCAACGATTTGCTCAACGTGCTGGACGATGAAATCGGACAGGCGCATAGCCGGGCACCTTAGTGGGCAGAGAGTGGAAAGCGAGACGCATCTTAGCGCCATATCCATCGCTTCAACACCGTCCCTGCCCAGCGGCCGGTTGGGGTTCAGAAGAGGAAATAGCGCTGGGCCATGGGCAGCACATCCGCCGGTTCGCACCACAGCAAAACGCCATCGGCCTTGACCTGATAGGTCTGCGGGTCGACCTCGATGTTCGGCAGGTAGTCGTTATGGATCAGGTCGCTCTTTTGCACCGTGCGACAGCCCTTGACCACGGCGATGCGTTTCTTCAGGCCCAGTTGTTCCGGCACTCCGGCATCCATTGCCGCCTGGCTGATGAAGATCAGGCTGGTGGCGTGGCGGCTGCCGCCGTAACTGGCGAACATCGGCCGGTAGTGCACCGGCTGCGGGGTCGGGATCGAGGCGTTGGCATCGCCCATCAGGCTCGCGGCAATCGCCCCGCCCTTGAGGATCAGGGTCGGCTTGACTCCGAAAAACGCCGGGCGCCAGAGCACCAGGTCAGCCCACTTGCCGACTTCGATGGAGCCCACTTCATGGCTGATGCCATGGGTGATCGCCGGGTTGATGGTGTACTTGGCGATGTAGCGCTTGACCCGGAAGTTGCTGTTGCCCGGGCCGTCGCCCGGCAGCGGGCCGCGCTGGCGGTGCATCTTGTCGGCGGTCTGCCAGGTGCGGGTCACCACCTCGCCGACCCGGCCCATGGCCTGGCTGTCGGAGCTGATCATCGAGAACGCCCCCAGGTCGTGGAGGATGTCCTCGGCGGCGATGGTCTCGCGGCGGATGCGGCTTTCGGCGAAGGCCACGTCTTCGGCGATGCTCGGGTCCAGGTGATGGCAGACCATCAGCATGTCCAGGTGTTCGTCGATGGTGTTGCGAGTGAAGGGCCTGGTCGGGTTGGTGGAGCTGGGCAACACGTTGGCAAAGCCGCAGGCCTTGATGATGTCCGGGGCGTGGCCGCCGCCGGCGCCTTCGGTGTGGTAGGTGTGGATGGTGCGCCCCTTGAAGGCGCCCAGGGTGGTTTCGACGAAGCCGGACTCGTTGAGGGTGTCGGTGTGGATCGCCACCTGCACGTCGTACGCATCGGCCACGCTCAGGCAATTGTCGATGCTGGCCGGGGTGCTGCCCCAGTCCTCGTGCAACTTGAGGCCGATGGCCCCGGCCTTGACTTGCTCGATCAAGGGCTCCGGCAGGCTGGCGTTGCCCTTGCCGGTAAAACCGATGTTCATCGGGAAGGCGTCCGCGGCCTGGAGCATGCGCGCCATGTGCCAGGGGCCCGAGGTGCAGGTGGTGGCGTTGGTTCCGGTGGCCGGTCCGGTGCCGCCGCCGATCATGGTGGTGACGCCGCTCATCAGCGCTTCTTCGATCTGCTGCGGGCAGATGAAGTGGATGTGGGTGTCGATGCCGCCGGCGGTGAGGATCATGCCCTCGCCGGCGATCACCTCGGTGCTGGCGCCGATGGCGATGGTCACGTCGGGCTGGATATCCGGATTGCCAGCCTTGCCGATGGCGGCGATGCGTCCGTCCTTGAGGCCGACATCGGCCTTGACGATGCCCCAGTGATCGATGATCAGCGCGTTGGTGATCAGGGTATCCACCACATCGCACGCCAGCAGTTGGCTCTGGCCCATGCCATCGCGGATCACCTTGCCGCCGCCGAACTTCACTTCTTCACCGTAGGTGGTGAAGTCCTTTTCCACTTCGATCCACAACTCGGTGTCGGCCAGGCGTACCTTGTCACCCACGGTGGGGCCGAACATGTCGGCGTAGGCCTCACGGGAAATCTTCATCGCAGCTCCTTACAGAAACAGGTCTTGTAGGAGCCGGCTTGCCGGCGAATGAGCCCGAAAGAGCGCATTCGCCAGCAAGCTGGCTCCTACGTGCGTAGGGTCGAGGGTTCAGAGCTCACCCATGATGCGTCCGGCAAAGCCGAACACCCGGCGCTTGCCGGCCAGCTCCACCAGTTCCACTTCCCGGGTCTGGCCCGGTTCGAAGCGCACCGCGGTGCCGGCGGCGATGTTCAGGCGCATGCCGCGGCTGGCGGCGCGGTCGAAGGTCAGGGCGTCGTTGGTTTCGAAAAAGTGATAGTGCGAGCCGACCTGGATCGGCCGGTCGCCGCTGTTGGACACCTTCAGGCTCAAGGTGCGGCGCCCGACGTTGAGTTCGATCTCGCCGGGCTGGATCTGGTATTGGCCAGGAATCATAGCGGTTGTCCCAGGGTCTTGTAGTAGATGGCGGTAGGGGTGTAGGTGCCGTCCGGGCTCTGGCAGTAGTTGGGCAGTTCGCCGACCCGGGTGTACCCCAGGGCACGGTAGAACTCCTCCGCCGCCGAGCCGGCCTCGGTGTCCAGGTACAGCAGCCCGCGTCGGTGCTGGCGGGCGACCTGTTCCAGGGCGTTCATCAGTTGCTGGCCCAGGCCGCGCCGCCGGGCGCTGTGCAGCACCATGAGCTTTTGCACTTCGGCGCGGTTGCGCCCGTTGGCCTTCATGCACAGCGCCAATTGCACGCTGGCCAGGACCCTCTCGTCATGCACCACCACCCACAGCAGCAGGCTGCCGTCCTCGACCCCGGCCTGCACGCTGCTGAGGTAGGCCCGGGCCTGGCTGTCATCCAGGTCGGCCATGAAGCCGACGGACGCGCCGTGTTGCACCGAGTCCAGCAGCAGGTCGATAAGGCCCTGACGGTAATGGGCAAAGCTTTCTCCATGGACTCGGCGCAGTTGGGCGGCGTTCATCGAGAGGTCACTCCTGGTGAGGGGCGGGCGGCAGTGCCCCGGGGTTGAGAGTCAGTTGCATGAAGGTCAGGTCCAGCCAGCGCCCGAACTTGGTGCCCACCTGGGGCATCTGCCCGGTAATGATGAAACCGAGGCGCTCATGCAGACGGATCGAGGCGCTGTTGGCGCTCTCGATGGCGGCCACCATCACGTGCTTGTCACAGCCACGGGCGCGCTCCAGCAGCACCGCCATCAGTTGTGGACCCAGGCCATTGCCGCGCTGGTCGCGACGCACGTAGACCGAGTGTTCCACGGTGTGGCGAAAGCCGTCGAAGGGCCGCCAGTCGCCGAAGGAAGCGTAGCCGAGCACCTGCTCCTCGGCGTTGACAATCACCAGGATCGGATAGCCCTGGCCCTGGCGCGCGCTGAACCAGGCCTGGCGGTTGCCCAGGTCCACCGGGGTGTCGTTCCAGATCGCCGTGGTATTGAGCACGGCGTCGTTGTAGATGTCGCGGATCGCCGGCAGGTCGGCGTGCAGCGCATCACGGATGCGATAGGTCATGACGCGGCCTCAGGCGATGGGTTGGTGGACAGTGACCAGCTTGGTGCCGTCGGGGAAGGTGGCCTCCACCTGGATCTCCGGGATCATCTCCGGGATGCCTTCCATTACCTGTTCGCGGCTGAGCAGGGTGGTGCCGTAGTGCATGAGGTCGGCCACGCTCTGGCCGTCCCGGGCGCCTTCGAGCAGCGCGGCGGAGATGTAGGCCATGGCTTCCGGGTAGTTGAGCTTGAGGCCGCGGGCCAGTCGCCGCTCGGCCACCAGGCCGGCGGTGAAGATCAGCAGCTTGTCTTTTTCGCGTGGGGTCAGGTCCATCGTGATCGATCCGTCGTTGGGCAGTTTTAAAAGGGCAGGTGTTTCATGTGTTCCAGATCCTCGGCGGTACGGCTTCGCGGCCCAGCAGGGCCGGGCGCAGCAGGCGCCACAGGTCGATGAGCCAGGCGCGGGCCAGCAGCGCCTCGCTGGCCAGGCAGCGGGCCACCAGCAGCCCCGGCAGCTGGCTCAGGTCGCCGCGTACCGGATGCTGCAGAGAGCGACAGCGCTCCAGCAGTGGGCTGTCGAGGTCGCCGGTCACCAGCAAGGTGGCGAACACCGGCTGGCCGTCCAGGCCGATGGGCGAATCCAGCAGGCCGTCGTCGCCGCTGATGCGCTGGCGCTCATGCCACAGCGGCCGGCCGTCGCGGCGGATATCCAGGTGGGCCTGGAAATGTCCGTGCTCGAAGCGCTCGCCGCTGGCCGGGCGGCCGAGGGCGACGATGTCCCAATAGAACAGCCGGGCATCGCCTTGCAGGTCGATCCGGGTCGTCAGTTCGGCCTGGGCGGCGCTGAAGACGATGGTTTCCTGGGGCAGCCATTCCAGGGTCGCCCCCGGCGCTACTTGCAGGTCCAGGGTCTGCCCGGCCGGGCTGTTGGCGCGATACCACTTGGCGGCGCCAGGGCTGGTCAACTGGGCCCAGGCGTCGCGCTCGACCCGGGCACTGATGGCCAGCCGGTCGCCGCCGGCGATGCCTCCGGGCGGGTGGACGATGATGTGCTGGCAGACCTCGGGGCCTTCGGCATACAGGTGCTTCTGCACCCGCAGCGGGCCCAGGTGGCGGCGCAGGACCGGGCGCGTGCCGGCGCCGAAGCGGGCGTAGGCCAGTTCCAGCTCGGCGTGCCAGCTGGGGGTGAACAGGGCGGTGGCGGCAGGTGAGTTCATGCTGTGTGATTATCGTTAGGAGGCTACAGATTAGATCGTAACCAGGCCGCGTACACCGTCGGCCTGCATATTTTCCCCACGACCCTGCTGGATGATTTCCCCCCGGGACATCACCAGGTACTGGTCGGCCAGTTCGGCGGCAAAGTCGTAGAACTGCTCCACCAGCACAATCGCCATGTCGCCCCGGGCCGCGAGTTGCTTGATCACCGCGCCGATCTCCTTGATCACCGAGGGCTGGATGCCTTCGGTGGGCTCATCGAGGATCAGCAGCCGGGGCCGACTGGCCAGGGCTCGGCCGATGGCCAGCTGTTGCTGCTGGCCGCCGGAGAGGTCGCCGCCGCGGCGCTGCTTCATCTGCAACAGCACCGGGAACAGCTCGTAGATGAAGGCCGGGACGGCCTTGGCTTCTTGCGCGCCGAAGCGCGAAAGCCCCATCAGCAGGTTTTCCTCCACGGTCAGGCGAGCAAAAATCTCCCGCCCCTGGGGCACGTAGGCGATGCCGGCCTGGACCCGTTGGTGTGGCTTGTAGCCGGTGATGGCCCGGCCCTCCCAGTGGACCGCGCCCTCCCTGGCCGGCAGCAGGCCCATCAGGCACTTGAGCAGGGTGGTCTTGCCCACGCCGTTGCGCCCGAGCAGGCAGGTCACTTCGCCGATCCGGGCCTCGAAGCTCAGGCCCCGGAGGATGTGGCTACCGCCATAAAACTGATGAAGCTGTTGGACCTGTAGCATGGGCACTCTCCGGGAAATGGCAGAAAAACAGTGATTAGTTGCAAGCTTCAAGCTGCAAGTAAGGGCGGGACCGATGCGCTTGGGCTTCTTGCTTGCCGCTTGAAGCTTGCAACTTGCCGCTGCTCCTATCGTCCGAGGTACACCTCGATCACTCGCTCGTTTTCCTGCACCTGATCCAGCGATCCTTCGGCCAGCACGCTGCCCTGATGCAGCACGGTGACGTGGTCGGCAATCGAGCCGACAAAGCCCATGTCATGCTCCACCACCATCAGCGAGTGCCGGCCGGCCAGGCTCTTGAACAGCTCGGCGGTGAACTCGGTTTCGGCATCGGTCATGCCCGCCACCGGCTCGTCCAGCAACAGCAATTGCGGGTCCTGCATCAGCAGCATGCCGATCTCCAGGAACTGCTTCTGGCCGTGGGACAGCAGGCCGGCCTGGCGCCGGGCCGAGGGGCTCAGGCGAATCGTCTCCAGTACCTGGGCGATACGGTCCTGCTGTTCGCCACTCAGGCGCGCGCCGAGGCTGGCCCACACCGATTTATCGGTCTTCTGCGCCAGTTCCAGGTTTTCGAACACGCTCAGGGCCTCGAACACCGTGGGCTTCTGGAACTTGCGGCCGATCCCTGCTTGGGCGATCTGCACTTCGCTCATCCGGGTCAGGTCCAGGGTTTCGCCGAACCAGGCCTTGCCCCGGGTCGGCCGGGTCTTGCCGGTGATCACGTCCATCAGGGTGGTCTTGCCCGCGCCGTTGGGGCCGATGATGCAGCGCAGCTCGCCAACGCCGATGTACAGGTTGAGGTTGTTGAGGGCCTTGAAGCCATCGAAGCTGACGCTGATGTCCTCCAGGGTCAGGAGGGTGCCGTGACGGGTGTTCAGGCCCTTGCCGGCGGCCTGGCCGAGGCCGATGGCGTCGCGGCTGCTGCCCTGGTCCTTGTTGGGTTCGAGTATGGGGTCGAGCATGAAGTCCGCCGTGGCCGTGACTCTCATTGTGCACCTCGTTTGTTCAGCAGGCCGATCACGCCCTTGGGCAGGTACAGGGTCACCACGATGAACAGGGCGCCGAGGAAGAACAGCCAGTATTCGGGAAAGGCCACGGTGAACCAGCTCTTCATGCCGTTCACCAGCCCGGCGCCCAGCAGCGGGCCGATCAGCGTGCCGCGCCCGCCCAGGGCCACCCACACCGCGGCCTCGATGGAGTTGGTGGGGGACATTTCGCTGGGGTTGATGATGCCCACCTGGGGTACGTACAAGGCTCCGGCCAGGCCACAGAGCACCGCGCTCAGGACCCAGACGAACAGCTTGAAGCCGCGCGGGTCGTAGCCGCAGAACATCAGGCGGTTCTCGGCGTCGCGCAGGGCGGTCAGCACTCGCCCGAACTTGCTCCGGGCCAGGCGCCAGCCCAGGTACAGGCTGGCCACCAGCAACAGCACCGTGGCCAGGAACAGCACCGCCCGGGTGCCGGGCTCGGTGATGCCGAAGCCCAGGATGCTGCGGAAGTTGGTGAAACCGTTGTTGCCGCCAAAGCCCGTCTCGTTGCGGAAGAACAGCAGCATCCCGGCGAAGGTCAGGGCCTGGGTCATGATCGAGAAGTACACGCCCTTGATCCGCGAGCGGAAGGCGAAGAAGCCGAACACCAGGGCCAGCAGACCCGGGGCCAACACCACCAGGCACAGGGCCCAGAGGAAGTGGCTGGTGCCGGTCCAGTACCAGGGCAGCTCGGTCCACGAGAGAAAGGTCATGAATGCCGGCAGGCCGTCTCCGGCGGCCTGGCGCATCAGGTACATGCCCATGGCGTAGCCGCCCAGGGCGAAGAACAGCCCGTGCCCCAGGGATAGCAACCCGGCGTAGCCCCAGACCAGGTCCAGGGCCAGGGCGACGATGGCGTAGCAGAGGATCTTGCCCACCAGGGTCAGGGTGTAGGCCGAGACGTGCAGCGGGTGGTCGGCTGCCAGCAGCGACAACAGTGGCAACGCCAGCAACACCAGGAGCAGCAGTGCGCCGACGCCGAGCGTGACCCTGGGCCCGACTTTCTGGCTGGCGGTAATCAGCAGTGGTTGGTTCATCAGTCGATCACCCGTCCTTTCAATGCAAAGAGTCCCTGCGGGCGTTTCTGGATAAACAGAATGATCAGCGCGAGGATCAGGATCTTGCCCAGCACGGCGCCGATCTGCGGTTCGAGGATCTTGTTGGCGATCCCCAGACCAAAGGCCGCCAGCACGCTGCCGGCCAACTGGCCGACGCCGCCGAGCACTACCACCAGGAACGAGTCGATGATGTAGCTCTGGCCCAGGTCCGGGCCAACGTTGCCGATCTGGCTCAGGGCCACGCCGCCCAGGCCGGCGATCCCCGAGCCGAGGCCGAAGGCGAGCATGTCCACCCGGCCGGTGGGCACGCCGCAGCAGGCGGCCATGTTGCGGTTCTGGGTCACCGCGCGCACGTTCAGGCCCAGGCGGGTCCTGTTCAGCAGCAGCCAGGTGAGCAGCACCACAAACAGGGCGAAGGCGATGATCACGATGCGGTTGTAGGGCAGCACCAGATTGGGCAGGACCTGGATGCCGCCCGACAGCCAGGCCGGATTGGCCACCTCGACGTTCTGCGCGCCGAACAGCAGGCGCACCAATTGGATCAGCATCAGGCTGATGCCCCAGGTGGCCAGCAGGGTTTCCAGTGGGCGGCCGTAGAGATGGCGGATCACCGTGCGCTCCAGGGCCATGCCGATGGCGGCGGTGACAAAAAACGCCACCGGCAGGGCCAGCAATGGGTAGAACTCGATGGCCTGCGGGGCAAAACGCTGGAACAGCCACTGCACCACGTAGGTGGAGTAGGCGCCGAGCATCAGCATCTCGCCGTGGGCCATGTTGATCACCCCCAGCAGGCCGAAGGTGATGGCCAGCCCCAGGGCCGCCAGCAGCAGGATCGAACCCAGGGACAGGCCGCTGAAGGCCTGTCCCAGTACCTCGCCCAGCAGCAACTGGCGTTTGACCTGGGCCAGGCTGGTCTGCGCCGCGGTGCGTACCGCGGCATCGGCTTCGACGCCCGGCTCCAGCAAGCCTTCAAGGCGGGTGCGGGCCAGCGGGTCGCCGGTTTCCCCCAGCAGGCGCACGGCGGCCAGGCGCACCGCCGGATCGCTGTCTACCAGCTGCAGGTTGGCCAGGGCCAGGCTCAGGGCGGCGTGCACGCCTGGGTCCTGCTCGGTGGCGAGCCGGGCATCGAGGAATTTCAGTTGCGCCGGCTTGGCGCTTTTCTGCAGCTGCCGGGCGGCGTCGAGCCGGGTGCTGGCCTCGGCGGCGAGCAATTGATGACTGGCCAGCGTGGTGTCGATCAGGCCCCGCAGGCGGTTGTTCAGGCGCAGGGTCTTGTTTTCACCGGCGATGCTCAACTGGCCTTGTTGCAGGGCCTTGAGCAGTTCCAGGCGCGCCGGATCGGGCTGCGCGGCCCAGGTTTCCAGTAGCTGCGCCTGTTGGTTGGAGTTGGCCGCGACAAAGTCTTCGGCTTCACCGGCCTGGGCCACCCAGGGCAGCAATAGCAGGCAGGCGAGGATGAAACGGTAAAGGGCAGTGGGCATATCGATGTCCTTGAAAGCGCCCGGAGAACCCGTAGGAGCGAGCTGGCTCGCGATCCGTGCAGCGGCCAGCCGCGCGGTTTTCGTTGCAGGTCCTGTGGACCTCATCGCGAGCAAGCTCGCTCCTACAGGGAAGGCGTCAGGTTCGGATCAGTTGCTCTTGACCGCGTAGTCAGGCTTCTTGTCGTTGCCCGGAATGAACGGGCTCCAGGGCTGGGCACGGATCGGCCCTTCGGTCTGCCACACCACGTTGAACTGACCGTCCGGCTGGATCTCGCCGATCATCACCGGCTTGTGCAGGTGGTGGTTGGTCTTGTCCATGGTCAGGGTGTAGCCCGACGGCGCGGCGAAGGTCTGCCCGGCCAGGGCCTCACGGACCTTGTCGACCTCGATGGACTTGGCTTTCTCCACTGCCTGGGCCCACATGTGGATGCCGACGTAGGTGGCTTCCATCGGGTCGTTGGTCACCGCCTTGTCCGCGCCCGGCAGGTTCTTGGCCTTGGCGTAGGCCTTCCAGGCGGCGACGAACTTCTGGTTCACCGGGTTATCCACCGACTCGAAGTAGTTCCACGCCGCGAGGTTGCCCACCAGCGGCTTGGTGTCGATGCCGCGCAGTTCTTCCTCGCCCACCGAGAACGCCACCACCGGCACCTCGGTGGCTTTCAGGCCCTGGTTGGCCAGTTCCTTGTAGAAAGGCACGTTGGAGTCGCCGTTGACCGTGGAGATCACCGCGGTCTTGCCGCCGGCGGAGAACTTCTTGATGTTGGCGACGATGGTTTGATAGTCGCTGTGGCCGAACGGGGTATAGACCTCTTCGATGTCCTTGTCGGCCACGCCCTTGGAATGCAGGAACGAGCGCAGGATCTTGTTGGTGGTGCGCGGGTAGACGTAGTCGGTGCCCAGCAGGAAGAAGCGCTTGGCGCTGCCGCCGTCTTCGCTCATCAGGTATTCCACGGCCGGGATCGCCTGCTGGTTCGGCGCGGCGCCGGTGTAGAAGACGTTGGGCGACATTTCTTCGCCTTCGTACTGCACCGGGTAGAACAGCAGGCCGTTGAGTTCCTCGAACACCGGCAGCACCGATTTGCGCGACACCGAAGTCCAGCAGCCGAACACCACCGCCACCTTGTCCTGGGTCAGCAACTGGCGGCCCTTCTCGGCGAACAGTGGCCAGTTGGACGCCGGGTCCACCACCACCGGTTCCAGCAGCTTGCCGTTGACTCCGCCCTTGGCGTTGATCTCGTCGATGGTCATCAGCGCCATGTCTTTGAGCGAGGTTTCCGAGATCGCCATGGTCCCCGACAGCGAATGCAGGATCCCGACCTTGATGGTCTCGGCGGCCTGGACGGTCCAGGTCAGGCCCATCGCGGCAATGCTTGCCGTGAGGGTGAAAGCCTTGAGCAAACTACGACGCTTCATTGTGCGATCTCCATGAACTTTTGATTTTTTTTCAGGTGGTAGATGCGGACTGCTGAAGGCTGTTTTGCAAGGGGTGTGCCGAGTCGGCGCGAGGCATGAAAACGTCGCTTTAACTGCAATGGCGGGAGAGGCAATGCCCCAAGAGGAGGCCTGGATCAGAGGATGGTGCGCAGGGATGCGTCATTGTGGTGCTGGCGCAGCGCGCCAGCACAGGCCAGCGAGTGGCTTCAATTCACGCCGGGAAAGGAGTCGACGTATTTGATGGTGAAATCGGGAAAGGAGTCGACGATCTGGATCTTGTAGTCGGGAAAGCTGTTGACGATTTTCCACTTGCCCGGCGAGTCGGCAAAGGAGTTGACCTGCTTGACCTTCAGGTCGGGAAACGAGTTCACCACCTTGACCTTGTAGTCGGGGAAGCTGTTGACGATCTGGATGTTGCCGTAGATTTTCGAGACGTCGACCGAAGTGCCGGCCTGGGCGCCAAGGGCGGTGCCGAGCAGCACGGCCAAGAGTGCGGTTCTGAACATGAGACTCATCCTGAGAGATCCAAGCGCGCGATCTTAAAGCACCGACGACGATTGTAGGAGCTGGCTTGCCAGCGAAGAGCCCCGCGAACCGGGCACAAGGCTCACGGGCGCCTTCGCCGGCAAGCCGGCTCCTACATCGGGTGCACCTGTTCCTGTCATGCCGTAGGAGCTGGCTTGCCAGCGAAGAGGCCCGCGAACCGGGCACAAGGCTCACGGGCGCCTTCGCCGGCAAGCCGGCTCCTACACCGGGTGCACCTGTTCCTGTCATGCCGAAGGAGCTGGCTTGCCAGCGAAGAGCCCCGCGAACCGGGCGCAAGGCCCACGGGCGCCTTCGCCGGCAAGCCGGTTCCTACAGCGGGTGCACCTGTTCCTGTCATGCCGTGGGAGCTGGCTTGCCAGCGAAGAGGCCCGCGAACCGGGCACAAGGCTCATGGGCGCCTTCGCCGGCAAGCCGGCTCCTACAGCGGCGGGTGGTTCAGCGGCGACGCATCAGGCCGATGAAGAACAGCCCGCCAATGGCCGCCGTGGCCACGCCGATCGGCAGGTCCTCGGGGGCGATCAGGGTGCGGGCGGCGACGTCGACCCAGACCAGGAACAGGCTGCCCAGCAGCACGCACACTGGCAGCAAGCGGCGATGTTCGGCGCCCACCAGACGCCGGGCGATGTGCGGCACCATCAGCCCGACAAAGCCGATGGAGCCGCTGATGGACACCAGCACTCCGGTCATCAGCGAGGCGATCAGGAACACTTTCAGGCGCACGTTGCGCGCGTTCAGGCCCAGGGTCACGGCGGTCTGTTCGCCGGCCATCAGGGCATTCAGCGGCCGCGCCATGCCCAGTAGCAATCCCAGCCCCAGCAGCACGCTGGCGGCGGGCACCGCCAGCAGTTCCCAGCGCGCCAGGCCCAGGCCGCCGAGCATCCAGAACATCACCGCCGAGCTGGCCCGATGATCGCCCATGAACAGCAGCAGGTTGGCCACCGCCATCATCACGAAGGACACCGCCACCCCGCACAGCAGCAGGCGGTCGCTGTCCAGGCGACCGTTGCGCGCGGCGATGCCCAGCACCAGGAGCATGCTCGCCAGGGCGCCGATAAAGGCCGCCAGCGGTAGGGTCAAGAGGCCGATGACCTGCCCCAGGTGCAGCACCACGATCACCGCGCCGAGGGTGGCGCCGGAGGTCACTCCCAGCAGGTGCGGGTCGGCCAGGGGATTGCGGGTCACCGCCTGCAGCACCGCGCCGATCAGCGCCAGCCCGGCGCCGACCAGCGCGCCGAGGAGCATGCGCGGCACGCGGATCAGCCAGACGATATGCTCCTGGCCAGGGCTCCAGTCCACCGTGCCCAGGCCCAGAACCTTGTGCAGGAGAATCCGCCCGACCACCTCCACCGGCACCCGCGCCGGGCCAAATCCCAGGGACAGTACGCAGGACACCAGCAGCAGGGCGCCGAGGGTCAACAACAGCCAGGCATAACGACCCTTGATCATTCGCCGTGGAAACCCTTGGCCAGGGTTTCCACCGCCAGTACGTTGTCGATCCCCGGGGTGGCTTGCACGTAGGGAATGACGATGAAGCGCTGGTTCTTGATCGCATCGACCCCTTGCAGGGCCTGATTGTTCAGCAGGAACTGCTGCTTCTGCTCGGCGCTGACTTCGCTGTAGTCGACGATGACGATCACCTGCGGGTTGCGCTCGACCACGGTTTCCCAGTTGATCCGGGTCCAGCTGGCCTCGACGTCATCGAGAATGTTGCGCCCGCCGGCGGCATCGATCAGGGCCTGGGGCATGCCCAGGCGACCCGAGGTCATGGCCCGGTCTTCCCCGCTGTCGTAGAGGAACACCCGGGGCTTGTCCTTGGGCAGGTCCTTCTGGACCTCGGCGACCTGCTCCTGCATCTGCGCGATCAGCGCGTTGGCCCGGTCCTGCACGTCGAAGATCCGCCCCAGGTTGCGCAGGTCGTTGTAGGTGTCCTCGAGGCTGGCCGCCGGGCGCTTCATCACGAAGGCGCAGGACTCGGTCAGCTCGTAGACGTTGATCCCCAGTGGCGCCAGGGTCTGCGGCGTGAGGTCGCCGCCGATGCGCATGCCGTAGTCCCAGCCGGCGAACAGGAAATCGACGTTGGCGTTGAGCAGGGTTTCCACCGAAGGGTACTTGGCCGCCAGCTCCGGCAGACCGTCGAGCAGGCTGCTCATCTCTGGGGTCACGGCCTTCCAGCCGCTGACCCCGCTGTAGCCCACCATGCGCGGCTTGAGCCCGAGGGCGAGCATCATCTGGGTCATGTTGATGTCGTGGCTGAGGGCGTGTTGCGGCGCCTGCTTGAAGGTCACTTGGCGGTCGCAGCTGTTGATCGTCAGCGGGTAGTGGGTGGCTGCGGCGAAGGCCTGGGCGGTGCCCAGTGACAGGGCCAGAAACAGACTGCGGCGGAGCAGGGAGCGCAAGGTCATGGTTGGGTGATCCAGGTGATTCGTGGGTAGCCGGACAGGGGATGGGCGTCGATCAGCGCCTCGACGCCGAACACCTTGCGCAGCAGCTCGACGGTGAGCACTTCGCTGGGCGTGCCGCTGGCGACGATGCGCCCGTGGTCGAGGACATACAGGCGGTCGCAGAACGCTGCGGCCAGGTTCAGGTCATGGATGCTCGCCAGGGTGCCGATGCCCAGGCGCTTGACCCGTTGCAATAGCTCCAGCTGGTAGCGCGGGTCGAGGTGGTTGGTCGGTTCATCGAGGATCAGCAGTTGCGGGCGCTGGGCCAGGGCCCGGGCCAGGATCACCCGCTGTTTTTCCCCGCCGGACAGGGTGGCGAAGGCGTGATCCTCGAAGCCCAGCAGGCCCACCGATTCCAGGGCCTCGCGGGCGATGCGCCGGTCTTCCTCGGTATCACCGTCGAACAGGCCCTTGTGCGGCGTGCGGCCCATGGCGACCACTTCTGCCACGCTCAGGCCGAAGGCATCGGGAAACTCCTGGAGCACCACGGCAATGCGCTGCGCGCACCAGCGTGGCGATTGTTTCCAGACGTTGTGCTGGGCCAGTTGCACCTCGCCCTGCTGCGGCTTGCTGAAGCGGTAGGCGCAGCGCAGCAGGCTGGTCTTGCCGCTGCCGTTGGGGCCGATCAGGCCGACGAATTCGCCGGCCGCCACGTGCAGGCTGGCCTCACGCAGTTGGAACTGGTGATGGCAGTGGCCCTGGCCCAGGGGTGTCCAGGCCAGGTGGGTGAGGTTCAGCGAGGTCATGCGGTGTCCGTAGGGGCCAGCCGGGGCGGTTAAAAGGTGTAGTCAGCGGTGACGAACAACGAGCGCGGCTCGCCGAGTATCCATTGCTGGCCGTCATTGTATTGGCTTTGTGCGTACTGGCGGTCAAACAGGTTGTTCAATTGCAGGCCCAGGGTGGTATTGGGCAGGGCTTTCCACGCCAGGTTGGCATCGACCACGGTGTAGCTGGGCAGCTCGTTGCGGTTGGCCAGGTCGGCGTAGCGCGCATCCACGTAGCGCACCCCGGCACCGGCCCGCAGGTCATCGTTGAGGGCCTTGCTCAGCCACAGGTTGGCCGTGCGCCGAGGCACGTCCACCGGGCGCTTGCCGTCGTAGGATACCTGCACACCGTCGACGTCCCGCTTGAAGTCGTCGTACTGGGCGCGAACGATGGCGGCGTTGGCCTGCAGTTGCCAGGCGTGGGGCAGTTGCAGGTCGAGGCTGGCTTCCAGGCCGTTGGACGATTGCTGGCCCACTTGCTGTTTGCGGTTCGGTTCGCCGGGCACATCGGTCAGCAGCTTGTTCTTGACGATGTGGTAGGCGGCCAGGGTCCACTCGCCACGCTGGTCCCAGAACGCCTGCTTGAGGCCGATCTCGGTCTGCCTGGCGCGGGACAGGTCGAATTGCTGCTGGCTCTTGCTCAGGGAGATCAGCCCGCCGACGCCGTCGGTACTGGTGGAGTACTGGCCGTACACGGACGTATCCGCAGTAACGGCGAACACCAGCCCGGCTTTCCAGTTGTTGCCGGTCAGGGTCTTGTCGCTGCGGCTGTCGTCGTTCAAGTCATCGCGATCGATATGCGCGTAGTCGCGGCGCACACCGGTCACCAGGGACCAGCGTTCGCTGAGTTGCAGGCGGTTTTCGGCGAACAGCGACATCTGCCGGGTGGTGGTCTTGAACTGGTCGCGGTAAGGGCTGGTGCTGGCGAACTCGCCCGGAGCCGGGTGGTACGGATCTACCACTTGGCCATTGGCCAAGGCGTCGGTGAAGGGTGAATTGCTTTTCAGGTGGAAGCGGATGCGGTTGTAGTCCATGCCGGCCAGGGTCTGGCTGTCGAGGCCGAACAAGCTGTGCTTGAAGGTGAAGGTCTGGCGGTCGCCGAGCTGTTCCTGCTGGTGGCCGATACCATAGTAACCGCTGCGGCTCAGTTGGCCGGTGGCCGGGTTGAAGTTGTAGTTCTCGGCGTTCTGCCAACGGCGTTGGGCCTTGAGGTAATACAGCTCGTTGCTGGCACTGACCTGATCGGAAATCTGCCATTCGCTGGTCAGGCGGGTCCACTGGTCGTTGTAGTGCTGCTGGTCATTGCCGACGTTGTAGTTCTTGTCCCGCAGGCGTTGGTGGAAACGTCCGTCGATCAACGGCGTGCCGAAATAGTTCATCGGCTGCTGGTCGCCGTAGTCGTGGGCCAGGGTGAAGGCCAGGTCGTCATGGGCTTGCCAGCGCAGGGCGGCGCTGACGAAGTCGGCGGACGAGTCGCCGCGGTCGATCCAGCCATTGCTGCGCTCGCGATTGAGGTTGAGCCGGTAGCTCAGGCTGTCGCTCAGCGAGCCGCCGCTGTCCAGTGCCTGCTGCTGGCGATCGAAGGAGCCATAGCCAAGGCGCAGGTGGTTTTCGATGGCGCCACTGAAGGGCTTTTTCGGCAGCGTGTTGATCACCGCGCCGGTGGCGCCTTCGCCATACAGCACCGAGGCCGGACCGCGCAGCACGTCGACCCGCTCCACTGCCCAGGTGTCCACCGGGAAGGTCACGGTGCCCATGCCGGTGTACAGGCGGTTGCCGTCATACAGTTGCATCACCGAGTTCTGCCCGGTAAAGCCCCGTGCCGACAGCGAGGTGCCGCCGTCACCCGGGGTGCCGGTGCGGCTGATGCCGGCACTGCGCGATACCGCGTCCTGAATGCTGCGCTCGCCCCGGGCGCGGATCCGTTCGCCGCTCAGGCTGTCGGTGCTGGCCGGGGTGTCGAGGGCGCTCAGGCCCAGGCGCGAACCGGCGCTGGTGGGGGTGTTCAGGCTGACGCTGTCGTCGGCCTCGCTGGTCGGAGCCGAAATGGTGCCGGTGGGCAGGGTCAGGGTCGAGGCAGATGGGGCCGCCTGGGCCAGGCAGGGCAAGGCAATCAGGCAAAGGCTGGGCAGCAGGTAGTTGTTCATCGGCGGCGGTGAATCACTTCTTCGAGGGGTGCCCGCAGCGGGGGACTGCGGGCAAGGATCTTACACTTTGATGTTATAAAGTAACATTATTGGTGTGCAAGCTTGAAGCCTCGAAATTCTACAGAACGCTCTGCAACAAGCATCTCGGCTGATTCATGTTGAAGATGAAGCCGATTCAGGGCCGCGATTGAAGCGTGAAAGCAGCAGCCGATCCAGCAGCCACACGGCAATCAGCGAGGCGCCGACCAATGGGAAGGCCAGGGCCAGCAACGCCATGATCAGGGTCGCGGTTTTCCATCTCGGCAGGTCGTGGCGCAGCGGCGGGACGCCGAGTCGACCCTGGGGACGACGCTTCCACCAGATGACGATGCCACTCACAGCGCTGAGCAGGATCATCAGGCACACCACCAGTACCAGGATCTGGTTGACGCGGCCGAACATCTTGCCCTCGTGCAGCATCACCCCCAGCTCGGTGGCCCGGGCCACGTTGCTGTAATGCTGCCAACGCACATCGGCCAGGACCTTGCCGCTGTATTGGTCGACATGCAGGGTGGCGTCGTGGCGCGGGTCGTCGGCGAACACCGAGATGGTGAACACCCCGGTGGCGCTCTTGGGCAGGGTGATGCTGTAGCCCGGCGCCACCTGGCGTTGGCGAGCGATGTCCTGCACCGCTTGCAGGCTGACGGTAGGGGCCGCGGGAGCGCTGTCGGCCCGGTCATGGGCCATGTGTTCGGCGTGGTCGCCGGACATCGGCAGCGGCGTGTTTTCCAGCGCCCAGGGCACGGTCTGGCGCGTGGCGCTGTTGAGTTCCCGGGCCTGTTGGTCGGAGGTCGGTACGTCGTTCCACATGGCCGCCGGGAAGCGGTTCCACAGGTCGGCGTACTGTTTGCCCCAGAAGCCGGTCCAGGTCATGCCGCTGAGCAGCATCAGCAGCAGGAAGGCCGCGCCCCAGAAGCCCAGCACGCCGTGCAGGTCGCGCCAGAACAGGCGGCCGCGGGCACTGAAGCGCGGCCAAAGCACGCCTGCCGACGACTTGCCCCGGGGCCACCACAGGTACAGGCCGGAAACCACCAGGACGATGCCCCAGCCGGCGGCCAGTTCCACCAGGCGGTCGCCGACGGTGCCGATCATCAGTTCGCCGTGAATGGCCCGGGCCACGGCTTGCAGGTTGCGCTTGGCATCCTGCTCGCCGAGCACGTCGCCGTGGTAGGGGTCGATGAAGACATTCAGCTCCTGCCCCTGGTCCTGCACCACGAACTGCGCGCTGCGCTCGGCATCGATGGGTGGCAGGTACTGCTTGATATGGCCCCGGGGGTAGGCCGATTGCACCCGTTGCAGCAATTCGTCGGCGCTCAACTGGTGATGACCGGCGGGCACCTTGAGCAGGCTGGGGTACATCAGCGGGTCCAGTTGTGGCTTGAACAGGTAGATGATGCCGGTCAGGGCCAGCATCACCATGAATGGAGCCACGAACAGCCCGGCGTAGAAATGCCAGCGCCAGGCCAGGTTGTAGAAAGACACTTTGGGTCGGTTCATCGGGGAACGCTCCGCAGGGCGGTGGATCATTTTTTATTGGGTCTGTTCGCCGGCAGGCCGGCTCCTGCAAGGAGGAGCTGGCCTGCTGGTAAAGGGCTGTCAGAAACTCAGGTCGACCTTGGTCCAGAGGGTGCGCCCTGGCTCCTTGATTGCCTGGGGATCATTGGCCGGGTAGCCGAAACCGGCGTTGCCCGCCAGGTTCAGGTGTTCGGCGTAGGCCTTGCCGAACAGGTTGTCGACCCCGGTGCTGAGCTTGAGGTTCTTGGTCACCCGGTAGGCGCCGTTGAGGGAGAACACGCCGAAGCCGCCGCTCTTGCCGAAGTCCTTGCCGACCACGTTGCCCTTGTTCAGGTCGACGCGATTCTGCGCCGCCACCACCCGCCACAAGGCCCCGGCGCTCCAGTCGTCCTCGCTGTAGGTCAGGCCGAAGCGCGCATCCAGCGGCGGCATCTGCGGCAGGGCCTTGCCATCGCTGCTGTTCTTGCCCCAGGCGTAGGCCAGGGTTGCATCGGCTTTCCAGTTGGAGGTCAGCTTGTAGGCCGCGCCCAGTTCGCCGCCCATGATCCGCGCGTCAATGTTGTCGGCCTGCGAGGTGCTCATGCCCATCATGCGGGTGTTGTAGTCGAAGAGAATGTAGTCGCGCACCTGGCCGATGTAGCCCGAGGCCCAGGCTTCCAGGTCTTCGCTCTGGTATTGCAGGCCGAAGTCCAACTGGGTGGTTTTTTCCGGCTTGATCGAATCGAAGGCGTTCACTGAACCGGCCGGGCCCATTTTCGGCGAGAACAGTTCCCAGTAGTCGGGGAAACGCTGGGTGTGGCCCAGGCCGACGTAGAGCGTGGTCGGGCTGTCCGCCAGGTCGTGCTCGTAGCGCACGAAGCCGCTGGGCAGGGTGTCGGCGCGGGTGTCGCCGGCCGTGGGGTTGGCGCGGCTCATCATGCCCGAGCCGATGCGCTCGCGATAATCCTTGGCCGAGGCACGGTCCAGGCGTGCACCAGTGATCAGGCGATCACGCTCGGCGGCGTACCAGGTCAGCTCGCCGAAGGCGCCGTAGTTGTGGAAGTCGGCGTCCTTGGTGCGGGGCAGTTGCTTGTAGGTGTCGATGCCGCTGCTGGCCCGGGCGCGATGCTCGTTGGTCTGGGCATCCAGGCCGCCGATCAGTTGCAGGTCGGCCCAGCGCCAGGTGGCCTTGATCCGTGCGCCGAGGGTGCGGCGGTCGACGTTGGAGGCCATGGGACCGGCCATCATCCCGGTGCCGGACGGGGTCCGCAGGCTGTAGTTGTCCATCACGTGGTCGGCGTAGTTGTAGTAGACCTGGGCCTCGACCTTGTCCAGCACCTCGCCGATGTTGGATTTTTCGAAACGCAGACCCAGGCTTTCGCGCTTGAACTGCGAGCCGTCCATGCCGCGCCCGGCGTAGCGGGCTTCACCGTCGCCCTTGCCGGCGGTGAGTTCCAGCAGGGTGTCGGCGTCCGGGGTCCAGCCCAGGGCCACGTCACCGTTCCACTTGTCGTAGCGCGAGGCCACGGTGTCGTTGTTGCCGTCCTTGTAGTCGTCGGAATGGGCGGTGTTGCCGATCACCCGCAGGTAGCCCAGGGGGCCGCCGGCGGCGGCGTCCAGGGTTTTGTCGAAACGGCCGTTGGAACCGGCCAGCAGGCTGGCGTTGACCCGGGTGCCGAGCTCGCCGAAATGTTCCGGTTCGCGCTCGAACAGCACGGTGCCGGCCGAGGCGCCCGGGCCCCAGAGCACGGTTTGCGGGCCCTTGATCACGGTCAGGCGGTCGTAGGTTTCCGGGGAAATGTAGGAGGTCGGTGCATCCATGCGCCCGGGGCAGGCGCCGAGCATCATGCCGCCGTTGGTGAGGATGTTCAGCCGCGAGCCGAACATGCCGCGCAGCACCGGGTCGCCGTTGGTGCCACCGTTGCGCACCAGGGCGAAGCCGGGAATGGTCTTCAGGTAGTCGCCGCCGTCACTGGCCGGGACCGGCTGGCGTGGGTCCTTGGGGTTGGTGACCACGGTCAGCGGCGAGCTCGGGGCGACGGCGGTGATCACCGTGGGGCTCAGTTCGGTGCTGTGCTGGGCGTGCTCCGTTGGTGCATCGTCGGCCAGTGCCAGGGGCGTCAGCAGGGCGCCGCAGAGTACTGCCAGAGCACGGTTGAAATGTTGGCGGGCAGGGCTCAAGGCAAAGCGCTTGAATGGCTGGGCAACGCCCAGGCGAGAGTCAGCAGAAAACATAGATGTTCCATCGATCAGTCTTGAATGACACGGCCGCGGGTACGCGTCTGTCGCGCTGACAGCCGGCCGTGTGAGATGAGCAGGGGACTCAGGCGAGGATCGGTGGGGCGCGGGTCAGGGCGCCGGGGAACACGGTCTGCCGGGCGTGGCCCAGGCGCGTGGCGGGGATCAGGAAATCAGTTGTGGGCGTGGTCGCCAGTGCGGCGAACGACAGGCCTGAAGGCAGCGCCGGGCAGTTGAACAGCAGGCTGCAATAGCCGCACTTCTCCCAGAGCACATGCTGTTCGCCCTGGGACTTACCTTGTTGCGCGTGATGCGGGCTTTCACCGTGACAGCCGGGCGCGCCGTTGCCCATGTCCATGGCGGAGGACATGTTCATCGGCGTGGTGTGATCCATCGGCATCGACTGGGAAATCAGCGGGCCGATAAAGATCATCAACATGGCGAACAGGCTGATCCAGCTGCCGCGTCGAACTCGCTGGGAGTTGCGACGCGGCGCGGACCGCCCGCGGCCAGGCGCGTGCGGGGCGTTCACGGTCGAAGGGCCGGTCAGGGCTTACTGGTCGTGCATATGCCCTTGCATGGCGTCGGGAGCCTGCTTCTGCACGGCAACCTCGACGGTGACATTGCCGGACTTCTCGAAGTGCAGGGTCAGCGGGAAGCGCTTGCCGTCGCTGAGCAGGCTGCGATCCTTGAGCTCCATCAGCATCACGTGGTAGCCCATGGGCGCGAAGGCCACCTCGCCACCGGCGGGCACCGCGACCTTGGGCACTGGCTGCATCTTCATCATGTCGCCCTGCTTGACGTGCTCATGCAGCTCGGCCCGACCGGCGATCGGCGAGTCGACACTGAGCAGGGTGTCGGCGCTCTTGCCCGGGTTGTGCAGCACGAAGTAGGCGGCCACGGTCGGTGCGTTCGGTGGCAGCTCCTGTGACCAGGGATGGGCGATTTGCAGCTCGCCGGCCTTGTAGTCGTGGGCGGTGGCGAAGCAGGCGGGCAGCAGCAGAGCGGCCAGGAGCAGGGATTGCTTGACCAGGGATGGTGTAGACATGACGGTTCTCCAGAACGATTCAAAGACGCAGATCACTTGCGAAAGGGAATCATGCCAGAGGCGGTGCACCGGGGTTCAGGCTGGGCCATTGCTGGCGCAGGGAGAGCATTTCAATCTGCGGTTGCGGCGCGCCCGGCCGGGCGGCGAAGCGGGTGAAGTACAGCTGGGGAACGTGCCCGGGCAGGGCCACCAGTGGTGGCGAGCCGGAGCAGCACCAACAGTGCTGCATGGTCGAATGATCGTCGTTCTGCGGGGCCTTCTGGTCGAGCTTGCCCAGGGAGATGGCCACCAGCTTGGTGCCGGTGGACGAGCAGAAACTGCCCCATAGCAGTTGTTCGTTCAGCCCCGGATCGCTGCGCTGCATGGCCCCGGAAAGCGGCATGGCAAGCATGTTGAACAGCACTGCGAAGCAGGCGATCCAGGCAAATGCGAGCCGTTGTCGGGACATGGGGACGATCCGTCGGTTGAGCGATCAGGCGGGTATTTAGCCTGATCGCCGTGGATAAGTAAAAAAGCAGCGTATGCGGTGTGGTGTCGCAGTGCCAGTTCAGGCTGGGCTGACGTGGAGCTTGAGCCCGAGCGCTTTCATGACCTTGATGATGGTCGCGAACTCGGGATTGCCCTGGCTGCCCAGGGCCTTGTACAGGCTCTCGCGGCCCAGGCCGGTATCGCGGGCGATCTGGGTCATGCCGCGGGCGCGAGCGATATCGTTGAGGGCAGCGCGGATCAGCTTGCCGTCGCCGGTGTCTTCCTCGAAGCAGGCGTCGAGGTAGGCGACCATGTCTTCAGGGGACTTGAGGTACTCCGCCGCGTCGAAGCGGGTGACTGGGGTGTGCATGTTTCAACCCTCGCTCTTGAGGTCGTGGGCCAGTTGCCTGGCGCGTTGGATATCGCGTCTCTGGGTGCTCTTGTCACCGCCGATCAACAACAGGTAGATCACTGTGCCCCGGCGCGAGAAGTACACCCGGTAGCCGGGGCCACGGTGGATGCGCATCTCGTAGACGCCTCCACCCAGCGGTTCGCAGTCGCCGAAACGGCCCAGCTGGGCGGCGCGGATCCTGGCCAGTACACGGGTTTTGCCCTGCGGGTCCTTCAGGTGCAGGAGCCAGCGGCTGAACTCCAGGGTCTGCTCGAAGACGTACATGGCGAATGTATTCCTTGGGATACGGCGTGGCAACCCATTTGCCCGCGTGCAGCTCAATCAGGCGACGAGCGGAGCCGGCGCCATTGAGGCTGTCCAAGGAGGCTAAAGCATGGGGTTGGCAGCGCGCTGCCAGGGGCTTCCCAAGTGTTTGTGGGGCGCGGCGGTTTTGCCTGTCAGGTTTTTTCCGGCGAGCTCAGGGCCAGCAGCAACTCGGCCACGCTGGCAAAGTGGCGGTCGGCTTCGGGCAGTTCGGGGCGCTTGAGCACCAGCACCGGTATGCCCCGCTCACGTGCCACCTCCAGCTTGGGCTCGGTGGCGCTGCTGCCGCTGTTCTTGCTGATCAGCACGTCGATGTGCCGACGTGCGAACAGTTGGCGCTCGTCTTCGATCAGGAAGGGCCCTCGGGCGCCAATCACTTCGCAACGCTCATTGCCGGGGCAGGATTCCAGGGCGCGCAGGGTCCAGAACTGCCCCGGAGGAATTTCATCCAGATGCTGCAACGGCTCGCGGCCCAGGGTGAACAGCGGGCGCTTGAACGGTTCCAGGGCTTCCATCAGTTGCTCCCAACCGGCGATCTCCCGCCAGTCATCGCCCGGTTGCGGCTGCCAGGCCGGGCGGCGCAAGGCCCAGCAAGGCACGGCTGCGTGCTTTGCCGCGGCCACGGCATTGGCGCTGATCTGCGCAGCGTAGGGGTGGGTGGCATCCAGCAGGAGGCCAATGCGTTGTTCACGGATAAAGCGCGCCAGGCCCTCGGCGCCGCCGTAGCCGCCCACCCGGACCTGGCACTTCAGGTCCGTGGGCACCCGGCCGACCCCGGCCAGGCTGTAGATATGTTCCAGGCCCAGGGTACGGGCGATGGCCAGGGCCTCGGTGACCCCGCCCAGCAGCAGGATGCGGCTCATGACAAGACTCCGGCATGGCCAACGATGCCGCCCTGGCGGTCGATGGCGAAGACTTCCACCTGGACTTGGGCCGGCACCACGCTGCGGGCGAAGTCCAGGGCGTGCTGGCACACCGCGTCGCCCAGGGCGATTCCGGCGGCGCTGGCCATGGCCAGTGCCTGCTGGCTGGTATTGGCTTCGCGGATGGCCTGTTGCAGGTCCGCTCCGGCGCCCACCGCGGCGGCCCATTGCGCCAGTTGCGGCAGGTCGATGCTGGAATGGCGGCTGTGCAGGTCCATGTGTCCGGCGGCCAGCTTGCTGATCTTGCCGAAGCCACCGCACAGGCTGAGTTTATCCACAGGCACTTTGCGCAGGTGCTTGAGCACCGCGCCGACGAAGTCGCCCATTTCGATCAGGGCGATTTCCGGCAGGTTGTAGACCCGGCGCATGGTGTCTTCGCTGGCGTTGCCGGTGCAGGCGGCAATGTGCAGGTAGCCGTTGGTCCTGGCCACGTCGATGCCCTGGTGGATCGAGGCGATATAGGCCGCACAGGAGAAGGGCCGGACAATGCCGCTGGTGCCCAGGATCGACAGTCCGCCGAGAATCCCCAGGCGCGGGTTCATGGTTTTCAGGGCCAGCTCGGCGCCGCCCTCGACATTCACCGTGACTTCGAAACCGCCGGTGTAGGCGTGCTCCTCGGCAAGCCGTTGTAGGTGCTCGCTGATCATCCGGCGTGGCACGGGATTGATCGCCGGCTCGCCCACTGCCAGCACCAGGCCGGGTCGGGTCACGGTGCCCACGCCCTGGCCGGCGATGAAGCGGATTCCCGGCTCGCGGGTCAGGCGCACCTGGGTGTAGAGCAGGGCGCCGTGGGTCACGTCCGGGTCGTCGCCGGCATCCTTGAGGGTCCCGGCCTCGGCGCCCTCGGCGGTGCGTCGGCAGAACTCCAGGCGCATCTGCACCTGCTTGCCCTTGGGCAGGACGATCTGCACTGCGTCGGCGTTGATGCCCCCCAGCAACAGGCGCGCGGCGGCCAGGCTGGTGGCGGTGGCGCAGCTGCCAGTGGTCAGGCCACTGCGCAGGGGCGCGGGCTGTTCGGCCGTCTCCTCACGCATGCCCTGGCCCCCGTAGGAGCGAGCTTGCTCGCGAAGGGCGCACGGCGGTGTTTGGGGCGGACGCTTTCGCGGGCAAGCCCGCTCCTGCAAGGTTCATGGCCGGTCCAGGGGTTTGTGCAGGTCCAGCAGGGTGATCGGCAGGGCCTGGCGCCAGGTATCGAATTCCCCCAGGGGCTGGGCCTGGGCGATATGGATGCGGGTCAGCTCGCCGCCATGGGCTTGGCGCCAGTGCATCAGGGTCATTTCACTTTGCAGGGTCACCGCGTTGGCCACCAGGCGTCCGCCGGGCTTGAGCCGTTCCCAGCAGGTGTGCAGCACGCCCTCGCGGGTTACCCCGCCGCCGATGAACACCGCATCGGGGCGCTCCAGCCCGGCCAGGGCCTGGGGCGCGCTGCCGCGAATCAGTTGCAGCCCGGGCACGCCGAGCACGTCACGGTTGTATTCGATCAACTGCTGGCGGCCGTCGTCGGCTTCGATGGCCAGGGCCCGGCAGCTGGGGTGTGCGCGCATCCATTCGATGCCGATGGAGCCGCTGCCGGCGCCCACATCCCAGAGCAGTTGGCCGGGCACCGGGGCCAGGCGGGCCAGGGTGATGGCGCGCACGTCACGCTTGGTCAGCTGGCCGTCGTGGCGGAAGGCCGAGTCCGGCAGGCCGGCCAATCGGGACAGTTGCGGCGTATCGGCTGCCGCCCGGCATTCGATTGCCAGCAGATTGAGGTCGGCCAGCGCCGGATCGCTCCAGTCATCGGCGCTGCTGTCCAGGCGCCGTTCCAGAGGGCCACCCAGGTGCTCCAGCACCGTCAGGCGGCTCGGGCCGAAACCGCGTTCACGCAGCAGGCCGGCAATCGCCGCCGGGCTGTGGCGGTCATTGCTCAGCACCAGCAGGCGCACGCCGCTGGACAGCTGGGCATTGAGCGCGGCAATCGGCCGGGCCACCACCGACAGCGTGACCACGTCCTGCAGCGCCCAGCCCAGGCGAGCAGCGGCCAGGGAATAGGAAGAGGGGAAAGACACTACCTGCAACTCGTCGGCCGGCAGTTGCCGGGCCAGGCTGGCACCGACGCCGAACAGCATCGGATCGCCGCTGGCCAGCACACAGACTGGCGTCCCGCGTTGGCTCAGCACCGGCTCCAGCGAGAACGGACTGGGCCACAACTGGCGTTCGCCGCGGATGCAGGCCGGCAGCAGATCCAGCTGACGCTGGGCGCCGATGATCCGCGAAGCGCCCAGCAGGGCGTGGCGGGCATTCCTGCCCAGCCCCTTGAAGCCGTCTTCACCGATTCCCACTACTGTCAGCCAGGGCGACATCTATCTTCCTCAAACCTAAGGTTCCGACCGGCAGGCATTTTCATGCCTTCGGACAAAGCAGGCATAATACCGCGCCTTCGTTGACGAAGCGCTTTTCCCACACTGCCGGTTGCCCCTTTGAACGAACGCCCTATGTCCACCGCCATCCGCCCCTCGGCCTGCCCGGGATTGCTGCGCATCGTCCCGGCGCTGGACGGCGGCATCTGCCGGATCAAGCTGGCGGGCGGGGTCATCAGTGCCGCCCAGGCCAGGGCGGTGGCCGAGGCGGCGCAGGCCTATGCCGGCGGTGTGATCGAGGCCACCAACCGCGCCAACCTGCAGATTCGCGGGATCGGTGTCGAGCATCAGGCCCTGATCGATGCACTCCTGGCGGCGGGCCTGGGGCCGACCACCGCCGCCGGTGACGATGTGCGCAACCTGATGCTCAGCCCCAGCGCCGGCATCGACCGGCAAATGCTGATGGACACCCGTGCCCTGGCCGGGCAGATCCTGGCGACCTTGCAGAGTCACCCGCGCTTTCATGAACTGTCGGCCAAGTTCGCCGTGCAGCTCGATGGCGGCGAAGCCCTGGCCATGCTCGAACATCACCACGATCTGTGGCTGGCGGCGGTTATGCATGAAGGGCAGTTGCTGCTGGCCTTCGGCCTGGCCGGCAGCCCTGTGGATAAACCCCTGGCGGCGGTGCCCGAGGCACAGGGGCATGAGCTGCTGGTGGCCGTGCTGGAGCTGTTTCTCGAGCTGGCCACCCCCGAGCAGACGCGGATGCGGCATTTGCTGGAGCGAGTGCCGGTAGCGGATTTCCTGGCCCGACTGAACCTGCGCCTGAGCCGCCCCTTGCTGAGCATTGACCACTGGCAGCGCCCGGCCGCGGTGGCAGGCTTGCACCTGGGAACTTATCCACAGCGTGAACGCGACCGGGTCTATGTCGGTGCGGTCGCGCCCCTGGGGCGCCTGGACCCTGCCATGCTGCGCGGCGCCGCCCAACTGGCCGAGCAATACGGCGACGCCAGCCTGCGTTTCACGCCCTGGCAGAGCCTGTTGCTGCCGGGCGTTGCCCCGGCGGAGGCCGCCACAGTCACCGCCCGCCTGGAGCAATTGGGACTGTTGTGCCGTGCTCGACAATCCCTGGCCCACCTGATTGCCTGCACCGGCTCCAGTGGCTGTGGCAAGGCCCTGGCCGATACCAAGGGCGACGCGCTTGAGCTGGCGCAGCTGCTGCAGCGTCACGGCCGGCAGGCGGCCGTGCACCTGTCGGGTTGCCCGCGTTCCTGCGCTGCCGCCCACGTGGCGCCGGCCACGCTGCTGGCGCAGGCCCCAGGGCGCTACGACTTGTATTTACGCGACGCTGCGCAGCCGGGTTTCGGCACGCTGCACGCACGCAACCTTTCTATTGCAGCGGCAGAGGCCCTGCTTGATGCCCGCCTACGGAGCTCCCTAGATGATTGATTACATCCGCGACGGTCAGGAGATCTATCGCAACTCCTTCGCGATCATTCGCGAAGAAGCCAAGCTGGATCGCATTCCGGCCGACCTGGAAAAACTCGCGGTTCGGGTGATCCACGCCTGCGGCATGGTGGAGGCCATCGACGGCCTGCAGTTCTCGGCGGGCGCAGGCAAGGCCGGGCGTGAGGCCCTGGCCGCCGGGGCGCCGATTCTCTGCGATGCGCACATGGTGTCCGAAGGCATCACCCGGGCGCGCCTGCCGGCCAACAACCCGGTGATCTGCACCCTGCGCGACGAGCGCGTGCCGGAGCTGGCCCGGGAGCTGGGCAACACCCGCTCGGCAGCGGCCCTGGAGCTCTGGCGCCCGCACCTGGAGGGCAGCGTGGTGGTGATCGGCAATGCCCCTACCGCACTCTTCTACCTGCTGGAAATGCTCGACGCCGGCGCGCCGAAGCCGGCGCTGATCCTTGGCTTCCCGGTGGGCTTCGTCGGGGCGGCCGAGTCCAAGGCGATGCTCGCTGCCGACAGCCGTGGCGTGCCGTTCGTGATCATGCAGGGGCGCCTGGGCGGTAGCGCCATGGCCGCCGCCGCCGTCAATGCCCTGGCCACGGAGGTCGAATGATGCAGCAACCTGGACGTTTGATCGGCCTTGGCGTGGGCCCCGGTGATCCGGAACTGATTACCCTCAAGGCCTTGCGCCTGCTGCGCGAATCGCCGGTGGTGGCGTACTTCGTGGCCAAGGGCAAGAAAGGCAACGCCTTCGGCATCATCGAGGCGCATTTGCAGGACGCCCAGACCCTGCTGCCTCTGGTCTATCCGGTGACCACCGAGGTGCTGCCGGCGCCGCTGTCCTACGAGCAAGTGATCAGCGACTTCTACGACGGCGCCAGCCAGGAGCTGGCGCTGCACCTGGATGCCGGCCGCGACGTGGCGGTGATCTGCGAAGGCGACCCGTTCTTCTACGGCTCCTACATGTACCTGCACGATCGCCTGGCCGAGCGTTACCAGGCCGAAGTGGTGCCGGGTGTGTGTTCGATGCTGGGCGGCGCCTCGGTGCTGGGTGCGCCCCTGGTGTATCGCAACCAGAGCCTGTCGGTGCTCTCGGGCGTGCTGCCCCATGACGAACTCAAGCGCCGCCTGGCAGACGCCGATGCGGCGGTGGTGATGAAGCTGGGGCGCAACTTCCCCAAGGTGCGTCAGGTCCTGGAAGAACTGGGACTGGCGCAGCGGGCGCTGTATGTCGAGCGCGCCACCATGGCCAACCAGAAGATCGTGCCGCTGGATGAAGTGGAGCCGATGTCCTCGCCGTACTTCTCGCTGATCATCGTGCCTGGCGAAAGGTGGCAAGGCTGATGGCCCGTTCAACTCCGGCCATCGTCATCCTGGGCCAAGGCAGCCTCGACACCGCGCGGCAGATCCAGCGCCTGTACCCCGACTCGTTGATCCACGGTCTGGCGGAACGGGTCGAAGGCGCCGACCGGATCTATCACGAATTCGGCGCGACGTTGCGCCAGTTGTATCAACAGGACACGCCGATCATCGCCCTGTGCGCGGCCGGCATCGTCATCCGCACCCTGGCCCCGCTGCTGCTGGAAAAGGGCGCCGAGCCGCCGGTGCTGGCCGTTGCCGAAGACGGCAGCGCCGTGGTGCCGTTGCTGGGTGGCCTGGGCGGGGTCAACGTCATGGCCCGGGAAATCGCCGCCGGCCTTGGCGTGGCCGCGGCCATAACCACCAGCGGTGAGCTGCGCTTTGGCACCTGCCTGCTGAACCCGCCCAGCGGTTATGCCCTGGGCGACCTGGAACTGGGCAAGCGTTTTGTCTCCGATCTGCTGGGTGGCGAGAGCGTGCGCATCGAAGGCGCCGCGCCCTGGCTGGCGGCGGCCAAGCTGCCCGAGAGCGATCAGGCCCGCCTGACCATTCGCGTCGGTTCCGCCGAACGCGAACCGGCGGCCAACGAACTGCTGATCTACCCCCGCAGCGTCCTGGTTGCCTGCCGTAGGAGCCAGCTGGCTGGCGACAGCGATATCGGCCTTGCCACGCAAATCCGCGAGGCCCTGCATCAGGCGCGGATCGCCGTGCAGTCCGTAGCCTGCCTGCTGGCCGCCGACAGCGACATGGCCGAGCGCAGCCTGCACCAGGCGGCTGCCGAACTGGGGGTGCCGCTGCGCTTTCTGCCGGCCACTGGCAGTGTCGCCGAACTGGCACAACAGGCGGTGCCGCAATTGCTGCCGCCGCTGAAGATGGGTGAGGACATCGCCATCGCCGTGGCCAACCAGCCCCTGGACCCCGAACAGATCGGCCGACCCCGCGGGCGCCTGGCGGTGATCGGCCTTGGCCCTGGTGCCGCCGAACTCATGGTGCCGGCGGTAAAAGCCGAACTGGCTCGGGCCAACGACATCCTGGGTTATGAAACCTACGTGCGCATGGCCGGTCCGTTCCGCGCCGATCAGGTCATGCACTGCACCGACAACCGTGAAGAAATGCAGCGTGCCCGGCACGCCTTCGAGCTGGCGGCCCAGGGCCGTTCGGTGGTGGTGGTGTCGTCTGGCGATCCTGGCGTGTTCGCCATGGCCGCGGCGGTGCTCGAAGCCCTGCACGAATCCAGCGACCCGGCCTGGCACCGGGTCGAGCTGGAGATTCTCCCCGGGGTTTCCGCATCCCTGGCGACTGCCGCCCAGGCCGGTGCGCCGCTGGGCCATGACTTCTGCGTGCTGTCGCTGTCGGACAACCTCAAGCCCTGGGAGATCATCGAGAAGCGCCTGGACCTCGCCTCCCAGGCCGATCTGGCCCTGGCTTTCTACAACCCGATTTCCCGCTCGCGGCCCTGGCAACTGGGTCGGGCCCTGGAGATCGTGCGCCAGCACCGCACGCCGCACACCCCGGTGGTGCTGGGGCGGGATATCGGTCGTCCGGGGCAGACCTTGCGGGTCATCACCCTGGGCGAGCTGACCCCGGAGCAGGTGGACATGCGCACCATGGTGCTGGTGGGTTCTTCCACCACCTGCGTGTTCCCCCGCGCCGAGGGCGGCGAGTGGGTGTATACCCCGCGCTGGTACGGCGAAAAACCACTGTAGGAGCCGGCTTGCCGGCGAAGAGGCCCACGTGTCGTGCATGCCCGGTTGGACGCCTTCGCCGGCAAGCCGGCTCCTACGGGTCGCAGGGGGCGGCGGTCAGCAGCCAGTGGATGAATTCGAAGAAGCTGGCCCAGCGGGCGGGGAGGCGGCCGGCGACGAAAGCTTCCCAGTCGCCCAGGTCGAAATCCCAGACGCCGCCGCTGATCTTGTCCAGCAAGTAGCCGCCTTGACCTTGCAATGAGGTGAAGGCGACGAAGTTCTCTGGCAACTCCCAGACTTCATGAATGAACTCGGTGCCCATCAGGATCTCCTCGGTGGGCTCGGCGATATCCATCAGCACTTCGTAGCTCCCCCGGCTTTCGAAATCGGCGGGGTGATAGGCCAGGTAGATCTGCGCGAACTCGCTGTCCAGGGCGATCCCCAGGTTGTTCAGCGCGCGGGTGACCTCGGCGGTGTCGGGGCGCGGGCGGAAGCTGGGCTGGGATTCGATCAGGGTGACCAACTGCTAGGGAATCATGGGCTGTCCTTGCTGATGTGTGGCCATTTGTCCAAGGGCAGGCGGCCCAGCTGCTGGGTAAAGTGTTCCCGGGCCTGGCCCAGGGTTTTGTGGTTGGGTCCGCTCAGCACGTCCAGCGCCTGACTGCCGTCGTCTTCCCAATGGCACAGGTCGCAGATCTGGTATTCGCCCCGCGCCGACAGGGTTCGATAGCCGCAGCAGGGGCAGGCCTCCAGGTACTCGGTGTCCGCGCTGACGGCGTAGTCGCCGAGGCCGGCTTCGCGCAGGCTGCGCCTCAGGTAGCCGTGGGTCACGCCGCGGTATTCGGCGCGCAGGGCGATCAGCAGCAGGGCGTCGTAGCGCGGGTCCTGCACCTCTTCCGGGGGCTCCGGCTGCGCCCTGATCTGTTGCTGCAGGCTGGGTGACAGTGCGGCGAACTCAAGGTCGTCGCTGTCTATTCCCCACCAGTTCAGGAGGTGGGAGGCGCGGGCGGCGGGGTCGAGGCCGGGCAACCGCTGGCGGCTCAGCAGGTCGATGGCGGCGTTGGCGGTCAGTCTTTTCATCGGGCTCGGTGTGGGTGGGCGGTTCATGGCCAGGTCAGGATCAGCTGATCCGGGCGCTGCAGAGGGATCCGCACGCTGACACCGCAGGTCGACTCGGCATAAAGGTGCCGGTCCTGGATCTCGACCCGGTTGAAGGGATGGGTGTCCCTCAGGACCAGCAGCCAGATCAGGGCCTCAGAATCCTTCTCCTGCAATGCCAGGAAACCATCCCCGCCGTGGGCGGCACACTCGCCGGCTCGGGCCTGCAAAGCTCCGTCGCCGGCGGCGCACAACGCCAGGGTCGCGAGGCCCTCGCCGTCCTGCTGAGCGCTGTAGTCCGAGGCCGGCATCCAGACCTTGTTGATCAGTCGGGGATGTTCGTGGGGCAGCTCGAACAGGCAGTAGAAGCCCGAGCCCAGGGCGAGGGAGTTGTCCCTGGGATAGCGTTCGTCCTGCCATCTTTGCTGGATGAGCTGGCGATCTTCATGGCTGGGCATGTGACATTCCTTGTCCGCTGGGTCGAGCCGCTGCTAGGGCACCAGATAGCCTTTGACCCCGGTGAAGATGATCTGCGCCGCCAGGGCACAGACGAACAGCCCCATCAGCCGGCTGACGATCTGCAGGCCCTGGTCGCCGAGGATGCGCTCGATGCGGTTGGACAGGTACAGCACCACGCCCACGGTGAGGCTGGCCAGGGCGATGCTGAGGATGGCGGTGAGCTTGTCGTCCCAGTGCGGCTGGCTGACTCCCATCACCAGCAGGGCGCCGATGGTGCCCGGGCCCACGGTCAGGGGGATGGTCAGCGGGACTATGGTCACGTCCTGCTGCACGTTGTCGCTCTGCACCGCCGACTTGCCCTGGGCCATGCCGAGGGCGGAGATGAACAGCACGCTGCCGGCACCGATGCGGAAGGCGTCCACGGTAATGCCGAACACGCTGAAGATCACTCGACCGAACAGGTACAGCAAGACGCTGGACACCAGGGTGGCGAGGGCGACTTTCCAGGCCAGGCGCCGGCGCTCCTTGGAGGAGTAGCCGCGGGTCAGGCTGATGAAGCACGAGAGGACGAAGAATGGGCTATAGAGCACCAGCATCTTCAGGTAAACGCTGAACAGCACGTGGAGCATGGTGGAAGCTCACGACTAGGGAGGGCGAGCGAGAGTTTAACAGGCGCCGCAGAGGCTGTCGGCTCAACTGGTGTGGGCGGCGCTGCGTTCGCGCAGATCGCGCTGGGTGACCCAGTGCTCCACCAGCTCGCGCAGTTGCGAGAGTTCCACCGGCTTGGCCATGTGCCCGTCCATGCCGGCCTGGCGCGCGCGCTCCTTGTGCTCGGCGAGGATGTGCGCGGTCAGCGCCACCACCGGGGTGCGCACCCGCTGGTTGCCCACTTCCCAGGCACGCAGTTGCTGGGTGGCGGAGAAACCATCGAGCACTGGCATCTCGCAGTCCATCAGCACCAGGTCGTAGCGCTTGGCCTTCATCGCCTGCAGCGCTTCCTCGCCGTTGCTGGCGGTGTCGGGCTGCAGGTTGAGCTTGCCCAGCATGCCGCGGATGACCTTGGTGGAGATGCTGTTGTCCTCGGCCACCAGGATGCTGAAGTCGCTGGGAACCGTGACCTGCTCAGGCCCCGGGGCCGGGGTCAGGGGCATGTTGTAGGGCGCGGCAGGGGCCTTGTCGCGCTGATTGAGCTCGTCGGCCAGGGTAGTCTTGAGGGTGTAGCCGGCCACCGGCTTGGCGAGGATGCGCTTGATCCCGGCATTGCGCGCAATCACCTTGCTCGGCGCGTTGCTGATGCCGGTGAGCATGATCAGCAGGATGTCGTGGTTCAGGCTCGGGTCTTCCTTGATCTTGGCCGCCAGTTGCATGCCGGTCATGCCGGGCATGTTCTGGTCCAGCAGCACCACATCGAAATAGTCCCGCAGGTGCGCCTTGGTCCGCAGCAGGGCCAGGGCTTCCTTGCCCGAAGGCACGGCGCTGACGTTCAGGCCCCAGGCGCTGCATTGCTGCACCAGGACCTTGCGGCAGGTGTCGTTGTCGTCCACAACCAGCACTCGCGCGCCCTGCAGCGGGCCATCGAGGTCGGCGGTCGGGTGTTCCAGGCGCTCGGCGTCCAGGGGCAGGGTCAGCCACAGGGTGCTGCCCTGGTTGGTGCCGCTCTTGATGCCGAATTCGCCGTGCATCAGCAGGATCAGCTGACGGGCGATAACCAGGCCCAGGTTGCCCCCCAGGCGGGTGGTGGCGAGGAAGTTCTTGCTGTGCAGCTCGGTGTGCAGCAGCGCTTCGCGCTCTTCGGCGTCCATGGGCTGGCCGCTGTCCTGCACGGCGATGCGCAGGCGCGGTTTGCTGCTGCGCTCGTCGATGGCGACGACGATCAGCACTTCGCCTTCGTCGGTCTTCTTCAGGGCATTTTCCAGCAGGCTCAGCAGCGCCTGGCGCAGGCGCGTCGGGTCACCGCTGATGACTCGCGGCACCTGAGGCTGGATAAAGCTGATCAGCTCGACGTTCTGCTGTTCGGCCTTGGCCCGGAAGATGCTCAGGCAATCCTCGATCAGGGCATTGAGGTCGAACTGCACATCGTCCAGCTCGATCTGCCCGGACTCCAGCTTGGAGATGTCGAGGATCTCGTTGATCAGGGTCAGCAGCTCGTTGCCGGCGCTGTGGATGGTTTGCACGTAGTCGCGCTGCTTGACCGACAGGGGGGTGCCCAGCAGCAGCTCGGTCATGCCCAGCACGCCGTTCATCGGGGTGCGGATCTCGTGGCTGATCTTGGCCAGGAACTCGGCCTTGGCGTTGACCTCGGCGGTGCTGGCAGCCAGGTCGCGGCTGACGCTGAAGCGGTTCTCGGTGATGTCGCGCTGGCGTTCGCCCAGGGCAATGCTCATCAACAGGCCGGCGACGCAGACCACGCTGAGCAGGGTGACGATCAGCCCTTGCGGGGCCACCAGGGTCAGGCCCAGCAGGGCCGGGAGAATCACCAGGGTGCCGAGGTTGAAGATCACCATGGCGGTGACGAACAGCCGTGCCGGGCGGTAGCCCTTGTGCCAGTGATAGGCGCCGACGAACAACATGCTCAGGCCGGCCAGGGCCACCAGGCTGTAGGTGATGATGTTCAGCGGCAGGGTGTTGACGAACAGCAGCAACAGGCCGAACAGGCTGATCAGCAGGATGTTGCCCAGCAGCAACCGGTTCAGCGGGTGCGGGCCCAGCGGGGCGAAGAAACGGTAGGCGAACATCATCCCGCAGGGCGCAGTCAGTAGCAGCGCCAGGTAGGCGCCCGGGGTCTGCAAGGCTTGCCAGTCCGGCAGCCACGGGCCGAACAGGTTCAGCAGCATCAGCAGGCTGAGGGTCAACAGTCCCTCACAGGCCGCCAGCCACAGGCTGCTGCGTGAGCGGGTGTAGGCGAAGCGGGTGAGGTTATGCAGGATCAGCATCGCCAGGCAGCCGAACAACAGGCCGTAGATCAGGGTCTGGCTCTGGTCGGCGGCGCTCATCACCGCCGATTGCAGGGTGATGTAGGGGCGCAGTTCGTGTTCGGACACCAGCCGCAGGTAGACCTCCAGCGGCTTGGCGCTTTGCGGCAGCGGCAGCATGAAGTCGCTGCTGGGCAGGGGCTTTTCCGTTTGTGGCTGGCTGGAGCCGGTGTTCACTTGCTCGATCAGCTTGTCGCCGTCGAGCACGTAGAGATTCAGGTGGGACAGGTCGGGGGCGAAGATCCGCAGGATCTGTTCGTGGGGCCCGGGTTGCAGCTTGAAGCGCAGCCACAGCGCGCCATCGGGTTCGGCTGCGGTCAGCTTGTCCAGCTCGATGGGGCTGAACTGGTTGGTGTAGCGCGGGGAGCGGATGTCACTGAGCTGCAGATCGGCCTGTTCGTCGAGCAACACCGCCCAGCCACTGCCTTGAGCGGCCAGGGCCGGATTCAAGCAGAGCAGGGTCAGCAATGTGACGGTGAAGCCTAAGGCGATCCTGAGCCAGCGCACGGCGAAATCCCTTCATTGGTTGATGCCTGATTATAACTATGCGCGGCGTAATGACCGCACGGCAAGGGCGCCAGGCCCTTGCCGGGGACAGGGGCGGCTTTACTCCTGACCGCGCTCGCGGGCAATGGCTCGGTAGCCGATGTCCTTGCGGTAGAAGCAGCCTTGCCAGTCGATCTTGGCCGCCAGGCGGTAGGCTTGCTGCTGGGCCGCGTCGACGCTGTCGCCCATGGCGGTGGCGCAGAGTACCCGGCCGCCGGAGGTCACGATCTGACCGTCCTTGAGCGCGGTGCCGGCGTGGAAGACCTTGCCTTCCAGGGCCGCCGCCGCGTCCAGGCCGCTGATGGCCGCACCCTTGGCGTAGTCACCAGGATAGCCGCCGGCTGCCAGGACGATGCCCAGGCTCGGGCGTGGATCCCACTGCGCTTCGACCTTGTCCAGGGCCTGGGCCAGGGCGGCTTCGACCAGCAGCACCAGGCTCGACTGCAGGCGCAGCATCACCGGCTGGGTTTCCGGATCGCCGAAGCGGCAGTTGAACTCGATGACTTTCGGGTTGCCGGCCTTGTCGATCATCAAGCCGGCATAGAGGAAGCCAGTGTAGACATTGCCTTCCTCGGCCATGCCGCGCACGGTGGGCCAGATCACCTGATCCATCACCCGCTGGTGCACTTCGGCGGTGACCACCGGTGCTGGCGAGTAGGCGCCCATGCCACCGGTATTGGGGCCAGTGTCGCCGTCGCCGACGCGCTTGTGGTCCTGGCTGGTGGCCATCGGCAGCACGTTCTTGCCGTCGACCATGACGATGAAGCTGGCTTCCTCGCCGTCGAGGAATTCCTCGATGACCACGCGGGAACCGGCTTCGCCGAAGGCATTGCCGGCGAGCATGTCGCGCACGGCCTCTTCGGCTTCGGCCAGGGTCATGGCGACGATCACGCCCTTGCCGGCGGCCAGGCCGTCGGCCTTGATCACGATCGGCGCACCCTTTTCCTGCAAGTAGGCCAGGGCCGGCTCGATTTCGGTGAAGTTCTGGTAGTCGGCGGTCGGGATCTTGTGACGCGCGAGGAAATCCTTGGTGAAGGCTTTCGAGCCTTCCAGCTGCGCGGCGCCGGCGGTCGGACCGAAGCAGTCCAGGCCACGGGAGCGGAACAGATCCACCACGCCGGCTACCAGCGGCACTTCCGGACCGACGATGGTCAGGGACACATTCTTCTCGGCGAAATCGGCCAGCTGTTCCAGGGCCAGGACGTCGATGGCGACGTTCTCGCACTTGGCTTCGATGGCGGTGCCGGCGTTGCCGGGGGCGACGAATACTTTTTCGACCCGTGGGTCCTGAGCGACTTTCCAGGCCAGGGCGTGTTCGCGACCGCCGCTACCAATGATCAAAACGTTCAAGTCAGACTCCTTCGGAGGAAGCTACAAGCCGCAAGCTGCAAGTGAAGAGCAATCTGGGTCGCTCTGAAGTGCGGCGTGCGGCTTTGAATGAGAAAGGCTGCAAGTGCAAGCAAGGGCGATTGCGATCGGCTCTGGCTTGTCGCTTGCAGCTTGATGCTTGTGGCTGCTGTTAGTGACGGAAGTGGCGCATGCCGGTGAAGACCATGGCAATGCCGGCTTCGTCGGCAGCGGCAATCACTTCTGCATCACGCATCGAACCGCCGGGCTGGATCACCGCGGTGATGCCGACCTTGGCGGCGTTGTCCAGGCCGTCGCGGAACGGGAAGAACGCGTCGGAGGCCATCACCGAACCCGCGACCTGCAAACCGGCGTGTTCGGCTTTGATCGCAGCGATCCGCGCCGAGTTCACACGGCTCATCTGGCCGGCGCCGACGCCGATGGTCTGGCGGTTCTTGGCGTAGACGATGGCGTTGGATTTAACGTACTTGGCGACTTTCCAGGCGAAGATCAGGTCGTTGATCTCCTGCTCGGTGGGGGCGCGCTTGGTCACGACTTTCAGGTCATCGGCGCTGATCATGCCGATATCACGGCTCTGCACCAGCAGGCCGCCGTTGACGCGCTTGTAGTCCCAGGCCGGAACCCGGTCGGCCGACCACTGGCCGCAGGCCAGCAGGCGCACATTGGCCTTGGCGGCGACAATGGCGCGGGCTTCTTCGCTCACCGACGGGGCGATGATCACTTCGACGAACTGCCGCTCGACGATGGCCTTGGCGGTGTCGGCGTCCAGTTCGCGGTTGAAGGCGATGATGCCGCCGAAGGCCGACTCGGTGTCGGTGGCGTAGGCCAGCTCATAGGCCTGGCGAATGCCGCCTTCGGCGTCCGGGCTGACCGCCACGCCGCACGGGTTGGCGTGCTTGACGATGACGCAGGCCGGCTTGACGAAGCTCTTCACGCATTCCAGGGCGGCGTCGGTGTCGGCTACGTTGTTGTAGGACAGCTCCTTGCCTTGCAACTGGGTGGCGGTGGCAATGCCGACTTCGGCAGGCTTGGCTTCCACGTAGAACGCCGCGCTCTGGTGCGGGTTCTCGCCATAGCGCATTTCCTGGGCCTTGATGAACTGGCTGTTGAAGGTCCGCGGGAATTCGCTGCGGCCTTCTGTGCTCAGGGTTTGCGCGGCCTGGTTCACGGTGCCCATGTAGTTGGCGATCATGCCGTCGTAGGCGGCGGTGTGTTCGAAGGCCTTGAGCATCAGGTCGAAGCGCTGGGCGTAGGTCAGGCCACCGGCCTTGAGGCTTTCCAGGACGCCGGCGTAGTCGCTGGCATTGACCACGATGGCCACGTCCTTATGGTTCTTGGCCGCTGAGCGGACCATGGTCGGGCCGCCGATGTCGATGTTCTCGATGGCGGTCGGCAGGTCGCAGCCCGGCTTGGAAATGGTGGCTTCGAAGGGGTAGAGGTTGACCGCCACCAGATCGATCGGCTTGATCCCGTGCTCGTTCATGATGGCGTCGTCGATGCCGCGACGACCGAGGATACCGCCGTGGATTTTCGGGTGCAGGGTCTTGACCCGGCCATCCATCATTTCCGCGAAACCGGTGTAGTCCGCCACTTCCACTGCGGACACGCCGTTGTCCTGCAGCAGCTTGAAGGTCCCGCCGGTGGAGAGGATCTCCACGCCAAGGGCTTCCAGTTCCTTGGCGAATTCGAGGATCCCGGTCTTGTCGGAAACGCTGATCAAGGCGCGGCGGATCGGCAGGCGGGTAGTCTGGTCGGTCATCTCAATTTCCATCAAAAGCAAAGGAGTCAGCAAAAAAGGCGACCGTTTTTACGCGGGCGCCTTTCTGGTTTGATTGAATGCTTACAACAAATCGTACTGCTTGAGTTTCTTGCGCAGGGTGCCGCGGTTCAGGCCCAGGAGTTCGCTGGCCTTGGTCTGATTGCCCTTGACGTAGTTCATCACGCTTTCGAGCAACGGAGCCTCGACTTCGGAGAGCACCAGGTTGTACACGTCCGTGACGGCAGCGCCCTCAAGGTGGGCGAAATAATTGTGCAGCGCCTTCTCGACACTCCCGCGAAGGGTCTGGCCTTCTTCGCTGGGGGTATTGAGGTGCTGTTTCAAATTCACGTTGTCGCTCACGGGTGTTGTTCCACTCACTAAAGTCTCGGTCATCATCGTCATGCGGCCACCCCTTCTCCGTCCCCTGTTTCCAGGCTCTTGTAACGTCCGGCAAAGAACTCACGAACGTTGGCGCATTGTGCTTCCGTATCTTCCAAACGATTGAAGTGGGCGCGAAACTCCCTGGCGCCCGGCAGGGTTGCGAGATACCAGCCCACATGCTTGCGTGCGATGCGGACGCCCATGACCTCCCCATAGAAGGCATGCAGCGCGGCCAGGTGCTCTAGCAGAATACGTTCCACTTCGAACAGCTCCGGTGCCGGAAGGCTCTCACCGGTGCGCAGGAAGTGCTCGATCTCACGAAAAATCCACGGCCGCCCCTGAGCGGCCCGGCCAATCAACAGCCCGTCGGCGCCGGTGGCATGCAAGACCTGCCGGGCTTTTTCGGGTGAGTCGATATCGCCGTTGGCAAAGACCGGGATCGACACCGCCTGCTTGATCGCGGCAATGGTGTCGTACTCGGCTTCACCGGTGTACAGGTCGGCCCGGGTCCGACCATGGACCGCCAGCGCCGTGATGCCTGCCTGTTCGGCGATCTTCGCCACCGTCAGGCCGTTCTTGTTCTGCCGGTCCCAGCCGGTGCGGATCTTCAGGGTGACCGGTACATCCACCGCGGCCACCACCGCCTGGAGAATCTCGTTGACCAGGGCTTCGTCTTTCAGCAACGCGGAGCCGGCGGCCTTGTTGCAGACCTTCTTCGCCGGACAACCCATGTTGATATCAATAATCTGTGCGCCCAGCTCGACGTTGGCGCGGGCGGCGTCTGCCAGCATCTGTGCATCGCCACCGGCAATCTGTACCGAGCGTGGCTCGGGATCGCCTTCGTGGATCATGCGCAACCGCGATTTGCGGCTGTTCCACAAGCTCATGTCGCTGGTGACCATTTCCGAGACTACAAGGCCCGCGCCCAACTGCTTGCAAAGCTGACGAAAGGGCTGGTCGGTGACCCCCGCCATCGGGGCGAGAATCAAGCCGTTGTGCAATGTATATGGGCCGATGCGTACCGCCGACATAGGACTTCCCTGTTGTGGGGCCGGATCATGGGAGTTCGAAAAAGGGTTGGCATGATACCCGCTCTCGATGACCGGATAAAGGCTGAATTGGATAAAATCTGAACAGTTATTCCGTTATCGCTCCGGGATCAATCTGAGCGATGCAGTCATAAATCTGTCTTCAATTCAGAGTTGTTCGCCAGCTCGTTCAGCCGATTCACTCGGGCGAGTGGAAACTGAGACTGTAGTTCACGGCTTTCGGTCCGGGGTCAAGAATGTCCAGGGCGATGTGAATTGGCGTCTGCGGCGGCATTTCCGCCACATCCTGCATCTCACCGCCCAGGTACTCCCCGGGTTTGAAGCTGCGGCTGGCGATCAGGTGGCCGTTGAGGTCGGCGAAGCGCAGTTCCAGCAGCGGGAAGGGTTGGGAGAACGGCGCACGGTTGTAGATGATGGCGTCCACCACCAGCGCCCCACTGAATTCCGGATGGCTGCGCACTACCAGGTTGCTGCTCTTGATCCGGGCGATGTCCACCCGGGATGGCACCGTGCAGCCGAACTCCGGGCACAGTTGCTGGAACCAGGGGCGGTACTGGTCCTGGCGCGCCAGTTCGTCGAAATGGTAGGCGATGTACTGGCCCGCCAGGCCGCCAGCGGCCAGCAGGATCAACAGCAGCCAGAGCAGGCGCCGGCCCCAGGGCGAGCGGCGTTTCTGCCAGTCGAGGTGTATGGGGTCATCCACCAGGTCCAGGAGGACGTCTTCCGCCACGGCGGGTTCACTGCGTTCACGGCGCTTCTTGCCATGGGGGGCGTCCGCTTCGTCGTCCTGCTCGGCGCCGTCTGCCGAGATCCGGGCGTCGAACGGCTCCAGGTCGTCATCCAGGCGCAGCTTGGGGGCTTTCGGTTCGTCTTCCAGGTCCGCCAGGTTGAAGGACAGCGACGGTTCGGTACGGCTGTGCCGGGGCGGCTCGGGGGCGGGCTCGTCCGGCTGTGCCTGGACCTTGAGGGCGACAGGTTGCGGCTCGTCGTGTTCAGCGGCGCTGCCAAACAGGCCGTCGGGCCAGTGGGCATCATCGGCGTCCTGCGGGTCGCGGCGGGCGCTGAGGCTGCCTTCCTTGTGTTCCCGCTCCTGGCCAAAGGCCTTGGCCGGCTGGATCTCGCGCTGTTCGAGCTTGGCCAGTTCCTCGTCGAGGTCCAGGTGATCCAGGTCCATTTCGGCAGCCGACCATTGTTTCTGGCTGATGGCGCGCTGCATGGCGGGCGCCGCTGGCGTGGGGCTGGCGGCGGGCTCGGCTGGTGGCTCGACGGGAGGCGCTGCCGCAGGCGCGGGCGCCGCTTTCGCCACCGGCCTGGACGCTGCGCTTTCCTTCGCGGCGCGCTGCTCCAGCAATTGCCGCGCGGCGTTGAACACCTGCAGGCAGGAGCCACAGCGCACCACCCCGCGGGCCACGCTCAGTTGAGCGTGGCTGACGCGGAACCTGGTTTGGCAATGTGGGCATTGGGTGACGAAACTGTCGGTCATGCGGCCATCCGGATTATGCAGGCGGCCATTCTAGCGCCGACGGCCGGTGATGCGCACCCAGCCATCGAGGGTGGCGATCGGATCCAGATCGAAGTCCTGGGCATAGGCCGCGGCGACCTCTTCGCCTTGCTCGGCGAGGATGCCGGAGAGCGCCAGGCGTCCGCCGGACTTGACCAGGCCCGACAGTTGCGGAGCCAGGGCCACCAGCGGGCCGGCCAGGATGTTGGCCACCAGCACGTCGGCCTGGACCTGCGGCAGTTGCTCGGGCAGGTACAGCGGGAACAGCTCGTCGGCGATGCCGTTGCGCCCGGCGTTGTCCCGGGAGGCTTCCAGGGCCTGTATGTCGATGTCGGTGCCGACCGCGTGGCGGGCGCCCAGCAACAGCGCGGCGATGGCCAGGATTCCCGAGCCGCAGCCGAAGTCCAGTACGTTGCAGTCCTTGAGGTCCTGGCTATCCAGCCATTGCAGGCACAGGGCGGTGGTCGGGTGGGTACCGGTGCCGAACGCCAGGCCCGGGTCCAGCAGAAGGTTGACCGCATCCGGCTCCGGCGCGGCGTGCCAGCTGGGGACGATCCACAGGCGCTGGCCGAAGCGCATCGGCTGGAAGTTGTCCATCCAACTGCGCTCCCAGTCCTGGTCTTCGATGACTTCGCTGTGGTGCTCGGGCAGTGGAGCGCCGGTCAGCAGTTCCAGGTGGGCGAGCACGCTGGCGGCCTCGGTGCCGCCTTCGAACAGGGCCAGCAGGTGGGTGTGGGACCACAGCGGGGTGGTGTTCAGTTCGGGTTCGAAGATCGGCTGATCCTCGGCGTCCATGAAGGTGACCGAAACGGCACCGACTTCAAGAAAAGCGTCTTCATAGGTTTCGGCTTGTTCTGGGCTGATGGCGAGACGGACTTGCAGCCAAGGCATGGCGGGCACCTTTGAAAATATGTGATGTGCAGCCTAGCGGGCCGCGAGAAGCGCGCAAGTTTACGCGAGACGCCCCGTGGGAGCGAGGGGGGATGCCGAGTGCTGGGTTGCGGTGGCGGTTGATTGGGGGGATGCACGCAATGGTCGCTGGGTGGTTCGCGAGCAAGCTCGCTCCTACGGAGGAAGGGGGAATGGCGGATACGACAAGGCCGCTCGAAAGCGGCCTTGTCGGTGTGGCGGATGCCGATCAGTGTTGCTCGGCCAGCTTGTGCTCGAGGTAGTGAATGTTCACCCCCCCTTTGCAGAAGCCTTCGTCACGGGTCAGGTCGCGGTGCAGCGGGATGTTGGTCTTGATCCCGTCGACGACGATTTCGTCCAGCGCATTGCGCATGCGCGCCATGGCTTCGTCACGGCTGCTGCCGTAAGTGATCAGCTTGCCGATCAACGAATCGTAGTTCGGTGGAACCGCGTAGCCGCTGTACAGGTGCGAGTCGACGCGCACGCCGTTGCCGCCCGGGGCATGGAAATGCTTGACCGTGCCTGGGCTTGGCATGAAGGTTTTCGGGTCTTCGGCGTTGATCCGGCATTCCAGCGCGTGACCGCGGATGACCACGTCATCCTGGGTGAACGACAGCTTGTTGCCGGCGGCGATGCTGAGCATCTCCTTGACGATGTCGATGCCGGTGACCATTTCCGATACCGGGTGCTCCACCTGCACACGAGTGTTCATCTCGATGAAGTAGAAGCGGCCGTTCTCGTACAGGAACTCGAACGTACCGGCACCGCGATAGCCGATGTCGATACAGGCCTTGACGCAACGGGCAAAGACTTCCTGGCGCGCAGTCTCGTCGATGTCCGGTGCCGGAGCTTCTTCGAGGACCTTCTGGTGACGGCGCTGCAGCGAGCAGTCGCGATCGCCCAGGTGGACGGCATTGCCCTGGCCGTCGGACAGCACCTGAACTTCCACGTGACGTGGGTTGGTCAGGAACTTTTCCAGGTAGACCATCGGGTTGCCAAACGCCGCGCCGGCTTCGGAGCGGGTCAGCTTCGCCGAGGCGATCAGGTCTTCTTCCTTGTGCACCACGCGCATGCCGCGACCACCGCCGCCGCCAGCGGCCTTGATGATCACTGGATAGCCGACTTCACGGCCAATGCGCAGTGCGGTTTCCTCGTCTTCCGGCAGCGGGCCGTCGGAACCTGGAACCGTAGGAACGCCGGCCGCGATCATCGCGTGCTTGGCGGAAACCTTGTCGCCCATCAGGCGGATGGTTTCAGCTTTCGGGCCGATGAAGGCGAAGCCGGAGTTTTCCACCTGTTCGGCGAAGTCGGCGTTTTCCGCCAGGAAGCCGTAGCCAGGGTGGATCGCCGTAGCGCCAGTGACTTCAGCGGCCGCGATGATGGCCGGGATGTGCAGGTAGGACTGCGCGGCTTGCGCAGGCCCGATGCAAACGGATTCGTCCGCCAGGCCCAGGTGCATCAGCTCCTTGTCGGCCTTGGAGTAGACGGCGACGGTCTTGATCCCCATTTCCTTGCAGGCACGCAGGATCCGCAGGGCGATTTCGCCGCGGTTGGCGATCAGGACTTTTTCCAACTTCGCAGGCTTCAACATCAAAGACTCTCCGCGGTTCAAACGATGGTGAACAGCGGTTGGTCGTACTCAACCGGCTGGCCGTCTTCGACAAGAATGGATTCGATCACACCGCTGGTTTCAGCTTCGATGTGGTTCATCATCTTCATCGCTTCGACGATGCACAGGGTGTCGCCTTTCTTCACGCTCTGGCCGACTTCAACGAAGGCTGGCGAGGTAGGCGAAGACTTGCGGTAGAACGTACCGACCATTGGCGAACGGGCCACGGTGCCGTTCAGTGCAGGTGCAGCCGGGGCGGCAGGAGCAGCAGCGGCCGGGGCGGCGGCAGCGGCAGGCGCAGCAGCGGGAGCGGCCACTGGGGCTGGAGCGTAGTACTGCTGGGCTGGAGTCTTGCTGTGACGGCTGATGCGTACGGACTCTTCGCCTTCCTTGATTTCCAACTCGTCGATGCCGGACTCTTCCAGCAGCTCGATCAGTTTCTTAACTTTACGGATATCCATGAATCATCAACTCCCAAGGGTCGGTCAGGGGCGTTTATTGCCTGTCGTTCAAGCACTTGCCTGTCGTTCAAGCTGTTCTAGGGCGGCCTCCAGGGCCAGTCGGTAACCGCTGGCGCCAAGGCCGCAGATCACTCCCACCGCAACATCGGAGAAGTAGGAGTGATGGCGGAAAGCTTCGCGTTTGTGCACGTTGGATAGATGCACTTCGATGAATGGGATGCTCACCGCCAGCAGCGCGTCACGTAATGCGACGCTTGTATGCGTAAAAGCTGCTGGATTGATCAAAATGAAGTCCACGCCTTCATCGCGGGCGGCATGGATGCGCTCGATCAATTCGTACTCGGCATTGCTCTGCAGGTACTGCAGATGGTGCCCGGCATCACGGGCCCGCTGCTCCAGATCCTGATTGATCTGGGCCAGGGTGGTTGCACCGTAGACCCCCGGTTCACGGGTGCCGAGCAGGTTCAGGTTGGGGCCGTGAAGCACCAGTAGGGTGGCCATCGGTCGTTCCTTGTTGTCGGGGGCTGTTGTCAGAACCCGGCGACTATGCCGGAAAGACTTTATGACTGTCCAGTTCTCGGCAATAGCCAGCACGATGAGCGATGTTTGCGCAAAATATGTGACTGACTGATGAAATCCGGTCACTTGCCTGCAAGAAGGGAGCACTACAGTGCCTGGCGTCGATTTCGCCGATGTTGGGCTGAGAAGGGGGGGCGGCCGTTGTGATCTTGCGCCATGAGCCGCAATGTCCCCCAGCGCAGAAGGCCGGCGGGACCTGGTCCGGTTGGCAGCGACGCGGGGCGCGAAACCGGCTCAGACGCGGAAGGCTTGCACCGCAGTGTGCAGTTGACCACCCAGGTCCAGCAGGTTCTCGCCCTGGGCCCGGCCTTCGCCGATACGCAGCAGGTTGTCGCCGCCCAGTTGATGGATGCGTTCGCTGTGGTCGCGGATCTCGCTGACCGCGCCGCTTTGCTGGGCGGTGACATCGGCGATGCGCACTGCCGTGTCGGCGATGGTCTGGATCGCTCCGACGATTTCATCCAGCGCGCCGTCGGCGGCCTGGGCCTGGCTGGCGGTGGCTTCGGCGTGTTCCACCTGGGCACGCATGCCTTGCACCGATTGCTGCGCGGCGCTTTGCAGGCCGGCGATCAGGGTCTGGATCTCTGCCGTGGCACCGGCGGTGCGCTGGGCCAGGGAGCGCACCTCTTCGGCGACCACGGCGAAGCCGCGGCCCATCTCTCCGGCGCGGGCAGCTTCGATGGCGGCGTTGAGGGCCAGCAGGTTGGTCTGTTCGGCGATGGAGCGGATCACCGTCAGTACGCCGCCGATGGTGGCCGATTCCTGGGCCAGATGCTCGATCATCTGCGCGTTGCCCTGGACTTCCCCTACAAGGGCATGCAGGCCGGTGAGGCTCAGGCCGATGACTTTCTGTCCCTGTTGCACCGCGAGGCCGGCGCTGCGGCTGGCATCGGCGGCCTGGCTGGCGTCGCCGGCGACCTGCTGGATGGTGGCTTCCAGCTCCCCCAGGGCATCGCGGATCTGCGCGGTGTCGCCGGCCTGGCGCTCGGCCCCGCTGTGCAGGCCGCTGCTGAGGTCGGCCAGGGCGCGGCTGCTGCCGGCCACTTGCTCGGCGTTCTGGCGGATGGTGCCCACCAGGTCGACCAGGTAGGCGCGTAGACGGTTCAGGGACTCTTCGATGGCGTGCAGTTCGCGGTTGGTCTTGCCCAGTTGGATCGGTCGGCTGAAGTCGCCTTCGGCCCAGGTCGACAGTGCCGGGGCCAGGTTGGTCAGGACCCTGGCGAGCTTGCGCTGCAAGGTGTCGATGACCAGGGCGATCAGCAGGATCAGGGCGATCATCAGCCCCTGCATCAAGCGCACTTCGCCCTGGATCTGCCCGTGCTGGGCCCGTACCGCTGGCTCCAGCTCGGCAATGGCCTGGCGCACGGCGGTGATTTTCAGCAGGGTGGCGGCGGCGAGCTCGGCGCGTTTCTGGATCTGTTCGCGGGTGCGCTCAAGTTCTGCCGGGTAGCGGTTGAGCAGGCTGTTGAGCTCGCGTTTGAGGCTGATGCCGGCGTCTTCGGCGGCGGCTTTCTGGGTGTTTTCCAGGCCCATCATGGCGGCGAAATCATCGGTGCCGGAGTCACTACTGGCAGCCACGCCCAATAAAGGCAGGGCTTCAAGCCGGTCGGCCTGGGCACGGATGCTGTTGAGTTCGCGTTCGACATCGGCGGCCAGTTCGCTGCGGCCGCTGCTCACCAGCTTGTCGCGGGCCAGGGAGAGTTTGCCCAGATGCTGTGAGGCGCTGAGCAATAACGGCAGGTAATGGGCCGCGTCCGGGCTCTTGGCTCCGCTGGCGTACTGGCTGAGCTGCTCCAGGTTGGCCCCCAGTTCGCGCTCGGCCTGCAACAGCAGCGCCTGAGGATCGCCTGCCAGTTTGCCGGCCGCCAGCAGGTCGCTCTTGCTGAAGGTGTCGAGGCTGGCCAGGCTCGGGCGCAGGCTCTGCGCCAGCGGCGCTGGCAGTTCGCCAAGCTCGCCCTGCAGGGATTCCAGGGCCTGGGTCGCGCCGCTCAGGCGCAGGGCATCGCCGCTGGCCAGGTAGTCTTCGATATTGCGTGCCACTTGATTCTGAAACTGCTGGGACAGCCCCAGGTAACGCTCCATCAATAGATAGGGGCGTTCCAGGGCCCGTTGCGACCACCACAGCGTTGCCCCCAGGGCAAGGCAAACGGCAACGAGCAACAGGGTATTGAGATTGGTCAGCAGCTTCAGGCGCATCGGGGCTCTACCAACGGCGAAAATGGTAAGCGCCTGAATTTATTGCGTTTGTATTACAAGGTTATGACCGAATCAGTGGATTCGGATGAAAAGGTGGCACTTTGACTTGATTGCCGCGCGGCCTGTACCCGGTTGCGGCCACCGTGCTTGGCGCGGTACAGGGCTTCGTCGGCCTGGCTGGCCATCATCAGGCTGTCGGAGTCTTCCTGCATCTCCACCACCCCCGCGCTGAAGGTGCACCACAGGTCCTGGGGTTGGGCCGGGTAGTGGATCTCGGCAAAGCGCTGGCGGATTTCATCGAGCACCTTGCAGGCGGCTTCCTGATCGGTATCGGGCATGACGATGGCGAATTCCTCGCCGCCGTAGCGGCCGATGAAATCGGTCTTGCGCAGGCGCTGCTTGAGGAACAGCGCCAGGCTCTTGATCACCCGGTCGCCCATGGGATGGCCGTGGCTGTCGTTGACCCGCTTGAAGTGGTCGATATCGAGCATGGCGAAGCTCAGCGGCTTGTTCTCGCGGCGGGCGCGGAAGCTGCAGTCTTCCAGCAGTTGCAGGATATGGGTGTGGTTGTACAGGCCGGTGAGGCTGTCGCGGACCATCCGCGCCTTGAGGTTGCGCGCCCGGGCCGCGCGGTTGCGCACGGTGGTGATCAGGTGCCGCGGCTTGATCGGCTTGGTCAGGAAGTCGTCGCCGCCTTCGCTCATGGCGTCCAGTTGCTTGTCCAGGTCGTCTTCGGCGGACAGGTAGATGATCGGCACGCTGACGTAGCGGTCGTTGTGGCGGATCACCTTGGCCAGTTCGGTGCCGGTGCAGGCCGGCATGTACATGTCGAGGATGATCAGGTCCGGCTGGAAGTCCGCCAGCTCGGCCATGGCCTGGATCGGCTCGATCAGGGTGCGGGTGACGATCCCGGCGCTGTTGAGCAGGCGTTCGGTGTGCAGCGCCTGGGCCCGGGAGTCATCGATGATCAGCACTTTATAGGGTTCGTACTGGGCCACGCAGGTCAGTACTTCGATCTTCTCCAGCAGGCTGGAGGCTTCCAGGGTGCCGGTGAGGAACTCCTGGCCACCGGCGCGCACGGCGGCCAGGCGGGTCGGGGTATCGGTTTCATGCAGGCTGAAGAACAGCAGCGGCAGTTTCTGCTCCAGGCCGACCTGGGCCTCGGCCGCCAGGGTCAGGCCCATGCCGGGGCCGCAAAAGTCGACATCGATGACGATCGCGGCCGGCAGGCGTTCGACCATGGATGAGCGAAAGGCCGCAATGCTGTCCAGGGACTGGGCGCTGAGGCCGAAGAATTCCAGCTGCTTGGCCAGGCGTTCGGCGCGGTCGTGGTCCTGCAGCATGACGTAGATCGGCTTGCGCAAAGGCGGCAGGAAGGTCTGTTCCAGCTGGTCGCCGTGTCGCAGGCCGGTGCGCGACAGGCGCTGCATCAGGCGGTTGAGATCGGTGATCAGGGTGCTGCTCAGGCGGCCGCGATTGGCATCCACCGCCTCAAGAGACTGGCTGATGCTGCGGGCCAGTTGAGTGTGTTCGGGCTGCTCGAAACGTTCGGCGAAGCGCAGCAGGCGCAGGTTGGCCTCGCACAGTTCGGACATGTCGCTGGTGGACCATTCACTGCGTTGCAGACGCTGCCATATCTCAAGAATCTGACGTGCCTGATGAATTACCCGCTGGGCAAAGTGGTGCTTGAGGCGCTCACGGCTGGGGTCTTCTGGCTCGGTCATATCCTGACTACTAGTTAGGGTGCATGCTGAGATCGACTGGTGGCTCTATGCTAGCACCACTTTTGCGTCCCATGAGTGTCGTGCGTCAATAATGTGCGAGGCGCGGCCATTCAGTTCCTGACCGTCTGGTCGCATAGGCTCGGGACTGTGCTTCATTTATAGTGATCGCCTGATTCGCAATCATTGCGCGGCGCGCATTTGCCGGAAGATTTATCCCGTCAAGGCAAGGCACGATGGAGTAGGGTTGTGGTCGAACCGATGAACCCAAGTGATTGAAAGGACATAGCCATGCTGGATTGGAAGAATCGCGCAGGCAGCGCGCCGGAGCGTGCTGCCGAACCCAAGTCGGCGACACGCAGCTATTTTGGTGGCCTGCTGTTCAGTCGCGCCCTGGCCACCTTGCTGGGCCTGTATCTGTTGGTGACCGGTGGCCTGGGTTGGTACTGGAGCCAGGAGCCGGCGCTGTTTCCGGTCCAGCAGAATGCCCAGATTGCCGCCGAGAAGGCCGGCCGGCAGATGGTGGTGGGCTACACCACCGTGGAAACCCTCAAGACCGTGGCCGGCACCTTGCTCGACAAACCGGGTGGCTACATCTCCAACGACCGTTTTCCGCCGGGCTTGTGGATGGACAACATGCCGAGCTGGGAATACGGCGTGCTGGTCCAGGTTCGCGACCTGACCCGCGCCCTGCGCAAGGACTTCGCCCGCTCCCAGTCCCAGTCCGCCGAGGATGCCGACCTGGCCAAGGCCGAGCCGCGCTTCAACTTCGACAACAAGAGCTGGGTGCTGCCGTCCAGCGAGTCGGAATATCAGGATGGCATCAACTCCCTGAGCCGCTATCAGGCGCGCCTGTCCGATCCGAACCAGAAGACCGCGCAGTTCTATGCCCGTGCCGACAACCTGAACAACTGGCTGGGTGACGTGGGGACGCGCCTGGGTTCGCTGTCTCAGCGCCTGTCGGCCAGTGTTGGTCGCGTCAAGCTCAACACTGCCCTGAAAACCGAAGTGGTCGCTCCCGGCCAGGTTCCTCAGGTCGATGAAGAGCTTGAGGAAACCCCATGGATGCAGATCGACAACGTGTTCTACGAAGCCCGTGGCCAGGCCTGGGCCCTGTCCCATCTGCTGCGCGCCATCGAAGTGGACTTTGCCGACGTGCTGGCGAAGAAGAACGCTACCGTCAGCGTGCGCCAGATCATCCGTGAACTGGAGGCCTCCCAGGAGCCGGTCTGGAGCCCGATGATCCTCAATGGCAGCGGCTTCGGCGTGTTGGCCAACCACTCGCTGGTGATGGCCAACTATATTTCCCGGGCCAACGCGGCGGTCATCGACTTGCGCCAACTGCTCAATCAAGGCTGATCCATGGTTGCGACCACCAATGAGGCGGCCCATCGCGCCGCCTCCGATGCTGAAGAGATTGCCTGGGTCGATGGCGAAGACCAGCTGCTGGGTGCCATGGTCCGTTCCGAGCTGCGCGAGCGCGGCCTGATTGGCCGTGGCACCTACATCATGCTGTTCAATTCCGCCGGTGAGCTGTGCGTGCATCGGCGCACCCTGAGCAAGGCCATCTACCCGGGCTACTGGGATGTCGCCGCCGGCGGCATGGTCCTGGCGACGGAAAGCTATGCCGAGTCCGCCGCTCGGGAGCTGGAAGAGGAACTGGGGGTAAGCGGAGTCGAGTTGACCGCCCACGATCACTTTTTCTTCGAGGACACCGGCAATCGTCTCTGGTGTTCGGCGTTCTCTGCCGTGTGGGACGGTCCGCTGCGCCTGCAGCCGGAAGAAGTCCTCGAAGCGCACTTCATTCCCCTGGACCAGGTGCTGCGGGAAATCCATGAAAAGCCCTATTGCCCGGACTCCCTGGCCGCCTTGCAACGCTATCTGGCGCGCCGTCGTTAAAGTTGCATAAATTGACGCTGATTGGCTCTTAGCAACCGGGCTTTTTGCCGTTACACTGCGCGCCTTTTCAAGCTGAACCGGAGGCGCTTGTTGCAAGCGCGCCGACTCAGTAGCGCTGCCCCTGCCTGAGTGGGGCTTCGCGGTCGATGGCACCGCCATGTGCTTCGACCAGTCTTTGTCCTCCCAAGAGGATTGCCGGTGGCCAAAAAAGCCGCATCCTTCGCCGCCCTTGGTGGCCTGGTGTTTTCCACCGACGCAGGTCGACATTGCCCGGACTGTAGCCAGCCGGTGGCCGCCTGTATCTGCAAACAAACCGTTATTCCGGCCGGCGACGGCATTGCTCGCGTGCGTCGCGAAAGCAAGGGCCGTGGCGGCAAGACGGTGACCACCATCACCGGCGTGCCCCTGGCCGAAGACGCCCTCAAGGAACTGGCGACCACCTTGAAGAAGCGCTGTGGCACCGGTGGCGCGCTGAAAGACGGCGTCATTGAAATCCAGGGCGACCATGTCGAGCTACTCTTGGCCGAACTGGTCAAGCACGGTTTCAAGGCGAAGAAGTCCGGCGGCTAGCAGCCTCTGTGAAAACCACCTCTGACTGGACCCGGTCTTGATTCGCTCAGGACGCTGGCGTCGTCTCCCATGGTTTTCACAGAGCCTGTTCATGAACGGTTTCTAAACTCGGCACGGCAGGCGCGGTCTATTGCGCTTGCAGGCTAATCGTCATTTTCATTCTTTAGACTGCGCCGACCCCGGATTGGGGCGGCGCTCTATGACTTCTTTATAGGGGACTTCGATGTCCGTACGACGCACACGTAAAGACGATGGCAGCCAATGGACAGTTGCGGACAGCCGCAGTGTCTACGGGATTCGCCATTGGGGGGCCGGGTATTTCGCGATCAATGACGCCGGTCGCGTCGAAGTTCGCCCGAACGGCCCGAGCAGCTTGCCCATCGATCTGTTCGAGCAGGTCGACGAACTGCGCAAGAGCGGTTTGTCCCTGCCGTTGCTGGTGCGTTTTCCGGACATTCTCCAGGACCGCGTGCGTCAGCTGACCGGCGCCTTCGACGCCAACATCGCGCGCCTGGAATACCAGAGCAAGTACACCGCGCTGTACCCGATCAAGGTCAACCAGCAGGAAGCGGTGATCGAGAACATCATCGCCACCCAGAACGTCTCCATTGGCCTGGAAGCCGGTTCCAAGCCGGAGCTGCTGGCGGTCCTGGCCCTGGCGCCGAAAGGCGGCACCATCGTCTGCAACGGCTACAAGGATCGCGAGTTCATCCGCCTGGCGCTGATGGGCCAGAAGCTCGGCCACAACGTGTTCATCGTCATCGAGAAAGAGTCCGAAGTGGGCCTGGTGATCGAGGAAGCCGCCTCGCTCAAGGTCAAGCCACAGGTGGGCCTGCGGGTGCGCCTGTCGTCCCTGGCGTCGAGCAAGTGGGCCGACACCGGCGGCGAGAAATCCAAGTTCGGCCTGTCGGCAGCACAGTTGCTGTCGGTGGTGGAGCGCTTCCGCGCCGCCGGCCTGGACCAGGGCATCCGCCTGCTGCACTTCCACATGGGCTCGCAGATCGCCAACCTGGCGGACTACCAGCACGGTTTCAAGGAAGCCATCCGCTACTACGGCGAACTGCGCAACCTCGGCTTGCCGGTGGATCACATCGACGTCGGCGGCGGCCTGGGCGTGGACTACGACGGCACCCACTCGCGCAACGCCAGTTCGATCAACTACGACATGGACGACTACGCCGGCGTGGTGGTGGGCATGCTCAAGGAATTCTGCGACGCGCAGAGCCTGCCGCACCCGCACATCTTCTCCGAGAGCGGCCGTTCCCTGACCGCCCACCACGCCATGCTGGTGGTGCAGGTGACCGACGTCGAGAAGCACAACGACGACGTGCCGAAGATCGACAACAAGGAAGAGCTGCCGGAAACCGTGCAATGGCTGGTTGACCTGCTGGGTCCGACCGACATCGAGATGGTCACCGAAACCTACTGGCGCGCCACGCACTACATGAGCGACGTCGCCGCCCAGTACGCCGATGGCAAGCTGACCCTGGCCGAGAAAGCCCTGGCCGAGCAGTGCTACTTCGCCGTGTGCCGTCGCCTGCACAACTCGTTGAAGGCGCGTCAGCGTTCCCACCGCCAGGTGCTGGACGAACTCAACGACAAGCTGGCGGACAAGTACATCTGCAACTTCTCGGTATTCCAGAGCCTGCCGGACACCTGGGCCATCGGCCAGGTGCTGCCGATCCTGCCGCTGCACCGTCTGGATGAAGAGCCGCTGCGTCGCGCGGTGCTGCAAGACCTGACCTGCGACTCCGACGGAAAGATCAAGCAATACGTCGACGAGCAGAGCATCGAGACCAGCCTGCCGGTGCACGGCCTCAACGAGGGCGAGGACTACCTGCTGGGGATCTTCCTGGTGGGTGCCTACCAGGAAATCCTCGGCGACATGCACAACCTGTTCGGCGACACCGACTCGGTGAACATCTACCAGCGGGCCAACGGCAGCGTGTACCACGCCGGGATCGAGACTCACGACACCATCGAGGACATGCTGCGCTACGTGCACTTGTCGCCAGAGGAGTTGATGACTCACTACCGCGACAAAGTGGCCAGCGCCAAGATCAGCACCGCCGAGCGCACCCAGTTCCTCGACGCACTGCGCCTGGGCCTGACCCGCTCGTCCTACCTGTCGTCCTGAGGCTCAGCGCCACCCCTGAAAACCCACCGCATGCGGTGGGTTTTTTTTGCCTGCGATTCAACCTTTGCAGCTAGCCTGAACACAGTTGTCCGTGGTGGCCGAGACAAAGGGGGAGCGATGAGCGATACAACCCATGGCACGTGGCGCCTGTTGTGTGGCGCCCTGGTGCTGAGCCTGCTGGCGGCCTGTTCGCCGCTCAAGCTGCTCAACTCCCTGACTCCCGGCAGCACCTTCATCAAGACCCGGGACATTGCCTACGGCAGCGATCCGCGGCAGAAGCTGGATGTCTATCAGCCTCGGCAGGCGGCTCCTGGGGCGCCGGTGGTGGTGTTCTTCCACGGTGGCAGCTGGAACAGCGGCTCACGTTCGGACTACGACTTTGTCGGCGAGGCCCTGGCCTCCCGGGGCATGGTGGCGGTGCTGGCGGACTACCGGCTGTATCCGCAGGTGCGTTACCCGGCCTTTCTCGAAGACGCGGCCCGCGCCGTGGCCTGGACTCATGAACATATCGGCGAGTTTGGCGCCGACCCGCGGCGGCTGTATCTGATGGGGCACAGTTCCGGTGCCTACAACGCGGCCATGCTCGCCCTGGACTCGCGCTTGCTGGGGCAAGTCGGGCTGACGCCACAGATCATCAAGGGCTGGATCGGCCTGGCCGGGCCCTATGACTTTCTACCCATTCGCAACCTGGAGGTGCGCCCGGTGTTTTTCTACCCCGATTCGCCACCGGACTCGCAACCGATCAATCACGTCAGCCAGGGCGCGCCGCCGGCACTGTTGATTGCTTCCAACGAGGATTCCCTGGTCAACCCGCAGCGCAATACCGGAGGCCTGGCCAACAAACTGCGAGCGGCGGGGGTGCCGGTGCAGGAGTTCTATTTCTCCCGCACCAATCACGCCACCCTGGTGGCCGCCTTGTCCCGCCCTTTGCGCGGACTGGCCCCGGTGCTGGAGCGGGTCAGCGGTTTTGTCGAAGCCACTCAGTGAGCCCCGGCGAACCAGCCGTCGCGTCGCTCCAGCTGCCAGGCGAAGGCGCCCAGGGTCAGGCTGCGCAGGAGCATGAACAGCAGGAAGCTCAGCCACAGGCCGTGGTTGCCCAGGCCTTGCAGGGCCCAGGCAAAGGGCAGCAGCAGGAGCACGGTGAGGAGCATGCCGTTGCGCATTTCCCGGGCCCGGGTGGCGCCGATGAACAGGCCATCGAGCAAGTAGCTCCAGACCGCGATCAAGGGCAGCACGGCGAGGTAGGGCAGGTAGGTGAAAGCGGTCTGGCGCACGTCGGCGATGTCGGTCTGCATTTCGATGAACAGGTGGCCACCGAGCAGGAACAGCGTGGCAAAACCCAGGCTGGCCAGCAGCGACCAGCCCCCGGCCACCACCAGCGAGCGGCGCAGGGCCTGGCGGTCATGGGCGCCGATGGCGTGGCCGCACAGGGCTTCCACCGCGTGGGCCAGGCCGTCCAGGGCGTGGGCAGTGAGCAACAGACCATTGAGCAGCAGGGCATTGGCCGCCACCGTGGCATCGCCCAGGCGCGCGCCCTGGACGGTGATCAGGAAAAACACCGATTGCAGGGCCAGGCTGCGGATGAAGATGTCGCGATTCACCGCCAGCAGCGGGCGCCAGCTCTGCCAGCGGCGCAGGGCGGCCCAGGCGATCTGTCCCGGGTAGGCGCGCAGGGCCGGCCGGGTCATGGCCAGGCCGATCAGTGCGCCGGTCCATTCGGCCACCACCGAGGCCCGCGCCGAACCCACCACGCCCCAGTCCAGTCCGAGGACGAACCACAGGTTGAGGGCGATGTTCACCAGGTTGGTGCTGAGCAGGATGCTCAGCGGTGCCCGGGCGTTCTGCGTACCGAGGAACCAGCCCACCAGGGCGAAGCTGGCCAGGGCCGCGGGCAGGCCCAGCAGGCGGGTGTGGAAAAATGCCCGGGTCATCTGGTCCAGGTCCGCCGAGGGTTGCATCAGGTGCAGGGCCGCGCCGCTCAGCGGCACGCCAATCGCCCCCAGCAGCAGTGCCAGGCCCAGGGCCAGCAGCAGGCCCTGGAGCAGGATCTGGCGCAGCGCCGCACCGTCGCCGCGTCCGGCGGCCTGGGCGGCGAAACCGGTGGCGCCCATGCGCAGGAAGCCCATGGCCCAGGCCAGAAAGGTATAGAGGCTGGCGCCGACTGCCACCGCACCCAGTTGATGGGCGTGGGGCAAGTGGCCGATGACGGTGCTGTCCACCAGGGCCACCAGTGGCACGGAAATGTTCGACAGGATCATCGGCGCGGCCAGGGCCCAGACGCGGCGATGGGTGGGGCGATGACGCCAATCGGTGATCAGGGGGGACATGCGGGCTCCTTGCGAGAGCCGGCATTGTAGCCCCGGCGCCGGGATGCGCCGAGGGTTTAGCGCCGCGTCAGTGGATGATCCAGCTCAGCAGCCAGAGGCCCAGCACCAGCCAGATGATGCCGAGGATGATCGAGGCGCGCATGAAGGCGCGGATCGCCCAGTAGAGGAACATCAGGCCGATGATCAGGCCGATGATGCTGACGATCGAAGTATCCATGCCCAGGGCCCGGGCCAGCCCATCGACGAAGTTGCCGCCAGCGTGGGTCAGGCTGCTGAACAACCCGCTGAGCAGGTCGACGATGAAACGGATGACCGAACCGATGGCCTGGCCAAGCCATTCGAAGAAGCTTTCTACCTGCATGGATGCGTCCTGATCAAAGATGGGGCCTGAGCTGAGCCTTGGGCCATGGATGCCCGTGGCGAGTTCCCTGCCAAGCATAGAAGCTGCTAGGGCGGGCACATTCTGTAGGAGCCGGCTTGCCGGCGAAAGCGCTCTTGCGTCCCACGCCCATCCCCCGGAAGCTATACCCCTTCAGGAGACCCCGATGAACCTAGAGCAACTGACCCAACGCCTGCATGCCATCCGTGACCGCAACGACTGGCGGCAATTTCACAGCCCGAAGAACCTGGCCATGGCCGCCAGCGTCGAGATGGCCGAACTGGTGGAAATCTTCCAGTGGCTGACCGAGGACCAGTCCCGGCAACTGCCGGCTGACAAGCTGGCCCATGCCGGCCAGGAAGTGGGCGACATCGTCCTCTACCTGCTGTTGCTGTGCAGCGAATTGGGGCTGGACATGGACCAGGTGGTGCGCAGCAAGCTGGCGGACAGCGAACGGCGGTTCTGCTCATGAGCGATCGGCATTTCGACCAGTTGGCGACCCGTTTCGCCGAGAAGATCTATGGCGGCGCCAAGGGCGCGATCCGTCTCGCGGTGCTGCAGGCCGACCTCAAGGAAAGCCTGCCCGAGCGACCGTTGCGGGTACTGGATATCGGCGCGGGGCTGGGGCACATGTCCCTGTGGCTGGCCGAACACGGGCACCAGGTGACCCTGGCCGAACCCGCCGCGCCGATGCTTGAAGGCGCCCGCCAGCGCTTTGCCGAGGCCGGGCAACAGGCGACCTTCATCCAGGCGCCCTGGCAGGAACTGCTGGGGCAACTGACCGAGCCCTACGACCTGGTGCTCTGCCATGCAGTGCTGGAATGGCTGGCCGAGCCCCACGCAATCCTGCCGGTGCTGCACCAGTTGACCCGCGTCGATGGCTGGCTGTCCCTGGCCTTCTACAACCGCGATGCGCTGGTCTACCGCAACCTGCTCAAGGGTCACTTCCGCAAGATGCGCAAGAACCACATGGCCGGTGAAAAGCAGAGCCTGACTCCGCAACAACCGCTTGATCCGCGCGAGCTGGCGGCGCAACTTGATGGCCTGTGGCGAGTCGAAACCCGGAGCGGAGTGCGGGTTTTCCACGATTACATGCCGGTGGAGTTCCAGGCTCGGGCCGAGCTGACGGATCTGCTGGAAATGGAACTGGCTCACCGCCGACACCCAAGTTTCGCCGGCCTTGGGCGTTATCTGCATTGGCTGTGCCGGCCGGTCTAACGGAGTGCGCAATGAAACGCCGCCTGGGTCTGATCTTCCTGTGTTCGGGGCTTGCCGCCTGTCAGGGCAGCAACCCCTACGTCGCCAGTAGCAAACCGCTGCCGCCGGCGCCGCCGCAAGCGGCCAATACCTTCGATCGCAGCGCCTACCCGGCGGCGCCGCGCGATTATGGACGCTACCGCAACTGGGCCTGGCTCAATGGGCGCCTGCCCAACGGCTCGGCCTGGGCCGATTCGGCGCAGATTGCCGAGGCGGTGAGCAACGCGCTGGACCAGCAGGGATTGCGTCCGGTGCATGACAAGCGGCCGGCGGACCTGTGGGTCAGTGCCGACCTGCACCTGGAGAAGCGCTTGCGCCAGGTCCAGGACGACTACGGCTATGGCGGCTACGGCGGTTATAACCGTTATGGCCCGGGCTACGGCATGTACGGCAGCGTGCCGGTGGTGCGCACCTACGAGGTCGAAGTGGTGGTGGTTCGGGTCAATCTGTATGACGGCGCCAGCGGCCAGCCGGTATGGAGCGCCAGCGCCGAAACCAGCAGCCGTGGCAGCCTCAGCGAGCGAGCCGATGCCTTGCGTGAGGCGGTGCAAAAGGCAATGGCGGCCTATCCTCCCAGTTAGGGCCATCGGTGGTTGTTCTTGAATCGGAGAAACAGCATGTTCCATCGAATCGCGTTACTGGTCTGTGCCGCCTTGCTCAGCGCCTGTGCCGCCAACCAGGTCAATCATGATTTCGACGCCAGCCGGGACTTTGGCGCCTACCGCAGCTGGAGCTGGAAAGAACCCGCCCTGCAATACCGCCCCGATGATCCGCGGATCAAGAGCGACCTGACCGAGCAGCGCATCCGCCAGGCCGTGGCCGAGCAACTGGACCAGCGTGGCCTGCGCCCGGTGCAGGGCGCAGCCCGGGCCGATCTCAAGGTCCAGGCCTACCTGATCGTCGAGGACCGTCAGCAGCAGGTCACCACCAACTACGGTGGCGGTTGGGGCGGCCCGTGGAATGGCTACTGGGGCGGGCCGATGTACAACGAGACGCGCAACATCACCTACAAGGTGGCGACCATCCAGATCGACCTGCTGGACGGCCAGGACGGCAAGCTGGTCTGGCGCGGCAGCGACGAGCAGTTGCTCAGCAGCTCGCCGAGCCCGGTGGATCGCAGCGCCGCGGTGCGTAATACGGTGATGCGTATCCTGCAGAACTACCCGCCGCACTAGGGGCTTGAGCCCAGCGCGATTCACGCCTCGACAGTGACTGACGGCACAGCCCTGTGCCGCCAGTCAGGCGAGCTGGCACCTTGCCAGCGACGGTCCGGCCTTTGACTACACTGCTGTGCATCGATGGAGTGCGCGCTCGGCTGCGAACCGGGAAAGGAGTGCCCCGATGTCTTCCCTGAAGCGTTTTACCGGCCCGCGTCGCCAGCGCGGAGCCATTGGTCTGATGGCTGCCGTGACCCTGGGACTGGCGCTGTTGCTGATGCTCGTGGTGGTGGACAGCGGCCGGCTGTACATGGAACAGCGCAAGTTGCAGCGAGTCGCCGACAACGCCGCCCTGGAGGCGGTGAGCCGGGGCGGCAACTGCCAGGCCGGCCTCAGCGCCGCGACCTATGCTGGACAGAGCGCGACCCGCAATGGTTTTACCGTCGACGCCGGCAGTACCCTGACCACCGCGTGCGGCTCCCTGACCACCGAGGCCAACAGCCTGCGTACATTCAATGCCGACCCGACGCAATCGGCGGCGGTGCGGGTCGTGGCGACTCACACGGTGCCCATCAGCGTGGCGTCGGGAATCGGGGCGCTGTTCACCCCGGGGCCGATCAACCTCAACACCCAGCTCAGCGCCACGGCGGTTGCCGCCGCGCCCACTCCGCCGCGGGCGCAACTGAGCATTCGCAGCACGCTGGTCACCGTCAACAGCGCCAACTCGCCACTGCTCAATGCCCTGGTGGGCAACATGCTGGGCGGCAGCCTCAACATCAGCGCCGTGGGCTGGAATGGCCTGCTCAACAGCGACATCAACCTGCTGCGCTACCTCGACCAGTTGGCCATCGATCTGGGGGTTGCCGCGGGCAACTACAGCGAGCTGCTCAACACTCAGGCCAGCCTGACCCGGCTGATCCAGACCGCCGCCACGGTGGTCCAGGCCAATGGCGCGACGGCCGATGTGCTGGCGGCCCTGGGGGCCTTGCAAGTGGCGGTGAGCAGCCAGATACCGCAGCTCAAGCTGGGGGACATCCTCAAGCTGCAGAGCGGTGCGGCGAGCACCGCCCTGGACGCCAATCTGCAACTCTTTCAGTTGATGCAAGCGATGATCCAGCTGGCCAACAGCAAGAGCGCGGTGGCGGCGGTGGTGCCGGCCAACCTGCTGGGCCTGGCCAATGTCACCATCAAGGTCAAGGTCATAGAGCCGCCGCAGTTCTCGGCGGTCGGCGACCCCCGGCTGGCGATCCTCGAACCGAAGGGTGCCAACGGTATCTATGTACAAACGGCCCAGGTGCGCACCCTGGTGTCGGTCAACCTGAGCGGATTGTCCGGGATCACCGGCATGACCAACGCCCTGTTGGGCCTGGTGAGTTCGCTGACGCCGACCCTCAACAGTGTCCTGAGCCTGGACCTGGCGGCCACCATCAACTCCGTCGGTTGCCTGCTGGGCGCCGGCTGCCAGCAGGTCGATCCCGAGGTGCTGCCCACGGCGCGCATCGACATCAACCTGGAGCTGGGGGGCGCCAAGGCCTACGTCACCAACTACAGCTGCCCGACGGACAATGCCGGCAGCAAAAGCCTCACGGTGCACAGCGAGTCGTCACTGGCCGATATCAAGATAGGGCAGATCGATCCCAGTACCGTCTTCTCCTCGTCGACGGAACCGGTGGTGACGCCGGTGCCGATCGTCGACCTGGGCATCTGGACCTGCCACAAGATCCTCGGCATCGGCAGTTGCGGACCGGCGCGGACGGCGTTCGCCGCCGGCGGCATCGGGCTCAAGGTCGACAGTGCGCTGGGGCGCAGCCAGACCGGGCCCAATGTCGGGCGCGACCTACTGTACGCCAGCAGCACGCCGCCGTTTCCCACGCCGCCCAACGTCAATCAGGCGCCGAGCTACCAGAACGCGGCACCGACCAACAATCTGGTCAATAGCCTGTCGGGCGCTATTGCCGGGATCAGCCTGGAGGTTTACCAGCCGGTCAATGCCAATCTGCTGGGCTCGCTGGTGGCGGGGGCAGGTGGCCTGATCAATGGGGTGACCAGCCTGATCATGCCGCTGATCAGCAACCTCTTGAGCCCCTTGCTCGATCCGCTGCTCAACAGCCTGCTGGCGACCCTCGGCATCAACCTGATGGACGTCGAGGTCGGCGCCAACCTGACCTGCGGCCAGACCGGCCGGGCCTACCTGGTGATCTGATCCGCGTGGGCAATCGGCAGTTCGATGCAGAAGCGCGCGCCGTCCGCGCCGTTGCTGACGCTCAGGCGGCCGCCCATGTTCTCGACGATGCCGTAGCTCACCGAAAGCCCGAGCCCGGTGCCGACCCCCGCCGGCTTGGTGGTGAAGAAGGGTTCGAAGATCCGCTCCAGCAGGCGCGGGTCGATACCGCCGCCATTGTCCTCGACCCACAGGCGTACCCGCTGTTCGTCGCGCTGGCCATGCACGGCAATCCAGGGCTTGAAGTCAGGCCGCTGCGCTTGGCCCAGCAGCGCGTCCCGGGCATTGACCATGAGGTTGATCAGCACCTGCTCCAACTGGTCGACGAAGCCCAGCACCTGCACCTCGAACCCCAGCTCGCTGATGCGCAGTTCGATCCCTTTGCCGCGCATGCCTTCGGCCAGCAGGGACAGGGTGCCCTCGATGGCCTGGGCCGGGTTGAAGGGCTGCTGCTCCACCTCCGAACGTCGGCCGAACACCCGCATGTGATCCACCACCCGGGCGGCCCGCTGCACCTGGGTGTCGATGCGATGCAGTTTGTCAGTGAGGTAGTCGACCTGGACTTCGCCGCTGTTCAGGCGCTTGAGCACATTGACGATGGCCATGCGCATCACGTTGAGCGGCTGATTGATTTCGTGGGCCAGGCCGGTGGCCATTTCCCCCAGGGTGGCCATTTTCGCGCTTTGCATGAGCTGCAACTGGGCACGCCGGACTTCGGTGTTGTCGCGGCCCACGGCCTGGATCTCCAGCAACTGTCCCTGCTCATCGAAGACCCCGCGGTCGGACCAGACCCACCAGGCGTGTTCACGCCCCGGCAACTGCAGGCAGATCTCGGCGGTGCTGAGGGGAAACTCCGGGCTCAGTCGTTGGATCCGCCGCTCGAAACCCTCGCGCTGTTCGGCGGACAGCCATTGCCCAAGATTGCTCCCCGGCAGCTCTTCGGCGGTGCATTCCAGGTAAGCCGCCAGCGGCCGGTTGCCGAAGGTCAGGGTCAGGTCCGGGCGGTAGCGGCAAATCATCGCCGGTGAGTCTTCCACCAGGATCCGGTAGCGTTCCTCGCTCTGGCGCATCTGTTCGGCGGCCAGGGTCGCCTCGGTGACGTCCAGCCACAGGCCGACGGCTTCCACCGGCAGCCCCAGGTCGTCGCGCAGCAGCTTGGCTTCATCCATGACCCAATGGAAAACCCCATGGCGGTCGCGCAGGCGGTAGCGGGCGTGGACGCTGCCTTCGCGCAACAACTGGCGGCAGCGCTGGAAATACAGGTCCTGGTCCTCGGGGTGCACCCAGTCCGCCAGGCTGGCTGCGGAGCAGTCTTCCAGGCTCCAGCCCAGCAGCGGTTGCAGGCTGGCGCTGAAAAAGCTCGGTTGCAGAGCGCCTTCCACGTAGCGCTGGACGTAGATCACCGCCGGTGAGCTGGCAATCAGATTGTCCAGGCGCGCATGGGCCGCAGCCGCCTGTTGCTGCTGGTTCTTGATATCGCTGATGTCCAGCATGAAGCCCAGGAACCGCTGTTGTTCCCCTCGTCCCAGGGACTGGCCCTGCAAGCGGTACCAGCGTGGTGGCAGGCTCGGGTCAGGCCCGGGCAGGCGCACGCAGAGCAGCAGCGGCTTGCCCAGGGTCAGGGCGTGCAGGCGGCTGGCCAGTTCGCTGCGGTCGGCAGGGTGAATCAGCTCCAGCCAGTCCTGGACCGGCAGCCTGCTGTGGGAGTCGGGCAACTGCAGACTGGCGACCAACTGACTGGCCAGCTGGATTTCGGCAGTCTCCGGGCACAACTCCCACCAGCCGGCGCCCAGCAAGCCCTGCAGTGCCTCCAGGCGTTCCAGATGCAGGTGGTTGTGTTGTTCGCGCAAGCGGCCGAGCAAGGGCTCGGCCAGGGCGGCAGTGAGCATCAGCCAGTCGCGTTCCAGCAGGTGCGGCGCCTGCTGCTGCACCGCGTAGCAGCCGCACAGCAACCAGGCGGCGACACCGTGAGCGTCCCGATAGGGCACCAGGAAGCCTTCGCGATGACCGAAGATCCCCTGCAGGCGCGGGTGTTCATTCAGGCCCTGGATGTGATTCAGGTGCAGCGGGGCATTGCCGCTCAGGCTGTCCAGGCCGTTGCCCAGGACCTGGCCGTCTTGCCACAGCCGGGGGGCATCGTGGGCGTGGTAGCCGCTGTGCAGCACCCAGGTTTGTTCCTCGTCGTCGAGCAAGGCCAGGCCCACGCAAGGGATGTGGCTGTAGCGGGCCAGGTCGGCGAGTTGATCGTGCAGCACGTCCGGCAGCCGGCTCAGGGTGCACAGGCGGATCTGCTCGTTGATCTGCGTGGCGAAGATCTGCCATTGCTCCCGGCTCAGGGCCTGCTGGCGCTGTTGGACCAGGTCGCCGATATCCAGCAGTTGCAGCAGCCACTGGCTGCCACAGCTCTGGACCCAGCCGCGCAGGTGCAGGGTCTTGCCACCCAGTCCGCGCAGGTCCAGATCCAGCACCTGTGCGCTCCAGTCGGCGGGGTGCCCCTCCAGGGCCAGGGCGCAGCCGGGCAGGGCGTAGTCCAGCAGGTGGTGGGGCTGGTCCGAGGGCGGCAACTGTGCCAGGGCATGGCGCAGCGGTCCGCTGCTGGTGAGGATCCGGCCCTTGGGGTCGAGCACCAGTTGCAGGCCGACCGCCTGGGCCGGCAGCTGGGCCTGGGGTTCGTCGGCGGGCTCTGGCTGGCGGCCCAGCAGGCGCCCGAGCAGCTTGTCGCTGGAGTTCAAAATTGCACGCTCGAGAGGGCGGACAGGGTCGTGGGCAAGTTGGGGACCGGGCCTACCACCGGCAACACCAGGCGCGGTAGCACCTGGGTGAGCTTCGCGGTGGGGTAGTCGATCCGCACGGTGAGCACGCCATTGGTGTACACCGCGCTGTAGTCGGTGGCGGCGAAGTTGAAGAGGGACGGAATCCACAGGGTCTGGGCCTGCACCACGCTGTTGGCCAGGTTCTGCACCGTGGTGGCGTAGTTGGCGCTGTTGGGGTCGACTGCCATGGCGCGGCGCACGGCCTCGGCGGTGGCCTGGTTGAAGGACTGCATCATCAACAGCGGCAGGCTGTAGCTGACCAGACCGTAGAAAACCGCGAAGAAGATCACGAACACCGCCGCGAACTCGATTGCTGCAGCGCCCTTTTGCTTGCTGGGGTGCTTGCTGGGGAGGCCCGGTTTCATGAGTGCGTCTACCCTGACAGTCACTGTGTCCAATGAGCATAGAATCAATCCGCTAAAAGGAGCTTTGCAGCTGATGCATTTCTGGCTTTTGTGGATCTGGCTGGCGCTCTGCGCGGTACAGGATCTGCGTCAACGGCATATCGCCAACACCTTGACATTGGGCGCCGCGCTGCTGGCCAGCGGCTACTTGCTGTGGACTGGCAGCACCTGGTTGGGCGCTGCGGCTGCCCAGGGCGGCTGGGCCTTGTTGCTGGCCCTGCTGCTCACCCTGCCGGGGTATGCCATGGGGCGGATGGGGGCGGGGGACGTCAAATTGATGGCCGCCCTGGGATTGGCCAGCGATCCCGAGCATCTGCTGGGGGCCTTTATTGGCGCCGGGTTCTGCAGCCTGCTGTGGCTGCTGATTGTTCCCAGGCTCCGCGCCGCGCCAGAACAAGGGCTTGAACCGCAAGGGGAGACATCCGTCACGGGGCTGTCAAAAAAATACCCATTCGCGCCCTTTGTCCTGGCTGGAATGGTCTTAACTGTGAGCGTGATCCACTAGTCGCCTGGCCGATTAATGCTATGTACATAGTCGGAAAGTAGGTCTAGGTTTTATGTCGTGGCTGCCCGGATCCTGCGGGCAGGACAGGAGTGGTCAATCGGCGATTGGCCCGCACGGAGTCGCACGTGAACAAACTTACCTCCCAGATGAAAGTGCTCGTGGTTGATGATCAGCCGCTTATTGTCGAAGAGCTTTGCGAGTTTCTCGAAAACAGCGGTTACCGTTGTGTTCCTTGCGAGTCCGCCCGCCAGGCGGTGGACTGCTTCAACAGGGACCCGGACATTTCCCTGGTGCTCTGCGACCTGCACATGCCCGATATGGACGGGATCCAACTGGTGCAGGAACTGCAGCGCCTCGCCGGCAGGCAGCGGGTGTTCGAAGCCATCATGCTCACCGGGCAGTCCGACAAGCAGGACGTGATCAAGGCCATGCGTGCCGGCATCGCCGATTACTACCAGAAACCCATCGACCTGGATGAGCTCCTCGAAGGCCTGCAACGTCAGGAAGTCGCCTTGCAGGAGCGGCAGAAGAACCTGCATCTGGGGCATCTGAACCAGAAGCTGCAGTTTCTTTCCGAATCCATCGACGACCTGTACCAGGATCTGGACAAGGTCCGGCGCAAGCCAGCCGCCAGCCGCGCCGAGGAGTCCCTGGACGAGGGTAGTAGCGACGCGGACCCGATCGAGGTGCCGGCGATCTTCAACCAGCTGTCGCCACGCCAGCTGGATGTGGCGCGACTGGTAGGCAAGGGGCAGACCAACTACCAGATCGCCTGTGAACTGGGGATCACCGAAAACACCGTCAAGCTCTATGTTTCCCAGGTCCTGCGGCTGACCCACATGCACAACCGCACGCAACTGGCCCTGGCTTTGTCGCCGAGCAACTCGGGACTGCGCCAGCGAGTCACCGCCCACTGAAGTTGTCGGCATTGCGGCGGCGAGCCACTCGCCGCCGGCGGTGGTACTCCTTCCCTGTTCAGTAGGCAAACGCCCGGGCAATGGCGGTGAAGCCGGGCCCGGCGAGCACGATCAACAGGGCGGGAAACAGAAACAGCATCATCACCACCGACATCTTGGCCGACATTTTCGAGATGTATTCCTGCAAGCGGGTCAGGCGCCGGTCGTCGAGCAACTGCTTGAGCGCCTGCAGGGATTTCATCGCCCCGCCGCCCTGCAGGATCAGTTGCTGGAGAATCACACAGGTGTCGGTGAACTCGTCCACCGCCAGCAGGGTCGCGGTCTGATTGAGTTCCTGACCCAGTTCCAGGCCTGAATCCACCCGTGCCAGGATCAGGCGCAGTTCGTGGGTCAGCTCCGGCAGCAGTTTCCCGGCTTCGTTGCTCAGGACCCGCAGCGCCTGCTCCACCGCCATGCCCGACTCGAACAGGATGCGCAGCAAGGGAATGAAGGTGGAGATCTCCAGGGCGATATGTTTTTGCCGGCGTTGGGCGGCGTAGGCCAAGACCCGCTTGGGCAGCAGGTAGCCGGCGCCGGCCGCGAGCATCGGTGTCAGCCAGTGGCTCTGGGCTTCGGGAAACGCCACCTCTTGAATGAAGAGCACCAGGCACACCGCCAGCAGCGGAGTGCCGATCTGGCAGGCCGCAAACAGCGAACGCTGCGCGGCGCGACGCCAGCCCAGGCGATTGAGCAGGGTCTGGGTTTCGCTGTCCATGTTCACCGCGCGTTGGCCGAAACGACTGTCGCCCAGCAGTCGCAGCCAACTGCCCAGGCGATTGTCGCGGCTCATGTGGCCCTGCAGCCGCTGGGCTATCTGGCGCTCACGTCGACGTTGCGTCAGCAGACCGTTGCTGAGCAGTAGCAATGCCCCGAGAAACAGCAGCGCAGCAGCCAGCAGAAGCATTTCAGATACTCCTCAACATGCGCCACAGGGCCAGGCACCCGAAGATCTGCAGGCACACCGCGGTGATCAGCATGGCCTGGCCGGAAGGGTCGTGCCACATGCCCAGCATGTAGCCCGGATTGGTGAGCATGAAGTAGCTCACCAGCAGCAGCGGCAGGCTGCCCAGGACCCAGGCCGTCATGCGGGTTTCCCCGGTCATTGCGCGTAACTGCCGGGCCCCTTGTTCGCGCTCGCGAATCAGCTTGATCAGGTTTTCCAGCAACTCGCTGGCGTTGCCGCCGTAGCGGTGATTGACCTTCAGGCCCAGGGCGAACATGCGCAGCTCATCCTGTTCGTAGAACTCGGCGAAATCACTGACCGCGTCCGGCAGGTTGACCCCCAACTGCACGTTGCGCTGGATGCGTCCCATGGCTTGCTTGAGCGGATCGTTGCTGGCCTCGATGGCGCCCAGCACCGCATCCGCCAGGGTGCGTCCGGACTTCAGGCTGCGCACGCTGTGGTCCAGCAGCGCGGGCAGTTGTTCGATCATGCGCTTGAGCCGGCGCTGATACAGCCAGGCCACGGACAGGCGCAGCAACAGCGGCGGCACCAGCACGCAAGCCAGCAAGCCAAACCAGTCTCCCAACAGGTAACCCAGCAATGCCAGTACCGCCCAGATGGCCAGCCACAGGCCCAGGCGCTCAGTGGGCTGGCCCAGGCCGGCGCGGGCGAAGGCCTGCTCCAGGCCGGTCCATGAACGGCGCTGCGGGTTGCGCTCGGGTTGTCCCTGAGCCAGGCGGTTGAGCACCCGCTCGCGCTCGGTCTTGCGCACGCCGTGGTAGAACAGCCACCCGGAAAGCCCCAGTAGCAACAGGCAGATCAAGGTCAGCAGCAGGCCGATCATGGGCCACCTCGACGGTTCAGTTGATGCCCAGTCCGCTTTCGCGGCGCAGTTTGTCGCCCGCCGGGTTCAGCGCCTCGCGCTCGAAGCCCAGGCCGTTGCGGCGGTTCAGGCGAAACAGGGTATTGGTGACGTAGATGTCATCGCGGATGCCCACCACCTCCACCACTTCACTGACGCAGCGGCGGCCGTCGGGCAGGCGGGTCAGTTGGATCACAACGTCCAGGGCCGCGCAGATCATCTGCCGCAGGGTGCGTTCGGCCACCTGGCGCCCGGTCAGGCCCACCAGGGTTTCCAGGCGCAGCAGGGCGTCCTGAGCGTTGTTGGCGTGCACCGTACTCATGGAGCCGTCGTGGCCGGTGTTCATGGCCGTCAGGACATCCAGCACTTCGACGCCGCGGATCTCGCCGAGGATGATCCGGTCCGGGCGCATTCGCAGGGCGTTGCGGATCAGGTCGCTGGCCTTGACCTCTCCGTGTCCTTCGGCATTGGGCGGACGGGTTTCCAGGCGCACCACGTGGGGATGTCCCAACTGCAGCTCGGCCACGTCTTCGATGGTGACCAGGCGCTCATAGGGGTTGATCAACTGGCTGAGAATGTTCAGCAGGGTGGTCTTGCCGGTGCCGGTGCCGCCGCTGATGAGAATGTTGCAACGCTTGCCCACGGCGTCCTGAAGGAATTCGAAGATCGCCAGGTCGATGGTCTGCGTGGCGATCAGGTCGCTGCTCTTGAGCATGTCTTTGCGGAACTTGCGAATGGACAGGCAGGGGCCGTCCAGGGCGATGGGGGGAATGATCGCGTTGACCCGGCTGCCGTCGGGCAGGCGCGCATCGACCATGGGCGAGGATTCGTCGAGGCGTCGGCCCAGGGGCGCGAGAATCCGTTGCATGACCCGCTCCACGTGGTGTGCGTCGATAAAACGCAAGTCGCTCTGGTGCAGCACCCCTTCGCGTTCGACGAACACCCGGTGCGGGCCGTTGACCAGAATTTCGGTGACGGCCTGATCGCGCAACAAGACTTCCAGGGGGCCGAAGCCGGTGAGCTCATCGACGATTTCCTCGGCCAGCCGCTCCATTTCATAGCGGGAGATCGCCAGGTGCATGCGTGCGATGTACTCCGCCACCTTGTCGGTGACGAACTGCGAGAGGTTCTGCCGGGAACTCTCCAGCAGGTTTCTGCCCGACTCTTCGATGGCATCGATGATGTAGCGATGCAGCACCAGTTTCAGGCCTTCGTGGTCGCTGTTGCCCGTCACCGTGCGGTTCGAGGCGCCGAAGAGTTTTTCTCCGCTCATTTGCCCCCCATGATTCGATTGAGCCAGCCGCCCTTGGGCTGAGGCAGGCCCTGGGAACGCTTGGCCAGCCGCTCGCCCAGGGTTTTCAGGCTTTGCGTCAGGGCTTCGCGGGGGGCCATTTCAAACAGGGTCACGCCCTGGTTCTTGGCATTCAGGCGCACTTCCGGGCTGTAGGCCAGCACTGCGATCACTTCCAGGCCGAAGGTCTTGCCCAGGGTTTCCGAGTCCGGCGCGACGGCTTTCAGGTAGCGGTCCACCAGCAGGCGTGCGTGATCGAGTTTCAGGCCCTTTTCGCGCCAGTGGTTGAGCACCGCGAGGTTGCGCCGACAGTCGAGGACGTTCTGGTCGGTGCACCAGATCAGCTTGTCGCAATGGCTGACAAAGGTGCGCAGCGCCTCGCTGTCCGGCTGCCCCACCAGGTTCACCACGATGTGCTGGAAGTGCTGGCGCAGGGCACTGAGCAACATGTACAGCTCGGCGGCGCTGGTGTGCTCCAGAGGCTCGTCGTGGGGAGCGTAGGCGAGAATCCGCAAGCCGGCCTCGGCACTGGTGAAGGCGCTGTCGATCAGGGTCGCATCCAGACGCCGCAGGTGACGCAGGGCATCGCCGAAGTGGAAGGAACTCTCCAGTCCCAGCAAGGCCAGGCTGTCGCCCCGAGGCAGGCCGAGGTCCAGCAGCAGGGTCTGCTGGCCACTCTTTTGCACCACCAGGGCCATGTGTCCGGCCAGCAGGGCGCCGTCACCGTCGGCCTGGACCCCGTAGAGCACGGTCAGGCCCCCCAGCTGGGTATTGGGGGTGACCGCCGGCAGGCGTTTGCTCAAGCGCCGCACCAGCCCGGCGACTTCGCTGGAGCGTGAGCCGTAGGCGACGAAATCCCGGGCTCCGGCGCGCATCGCGTTGAGTACCAGCTGATTGTCCATGCCGTCGCCGAGGGCAACGATCGCCAGCATCGGCTTGGCTTCCAGGGCGCCTTCGATCAGCGCGGCCTGGGCCACCACGTGCTCGCGGTCGAGGCCGACGAACACCAGGTTGGCGAAGGTCACGTCCACCAGCGCCAGCAGTTCGTCGAGACTGCCGTCGGCGCCCACCACCTGGCCCAGGGGGGCGAGGGCGCCTTGCAGCCACTCGAGGTCGGTGCTGTTGCGGGTAATGGCAAGAAAGGTCTGATTCAGGCTTTGACTCATGGTGATAGCCCGCTGCGCATGTCGAGAATCCTCGCCTGATCAGGGCGTTTGTTGAGTGATCTGGTTGCCGCGAATCACCTCCACCGCCGACCGTGGTGCGCCGTTTTGCTGGGCAACCTGACTGCGGGGGGCGTTGCCGAGCGCCAACTGGGTGAACTGGAACAAATTGCTGTTGGCCGCATTGAGATGGCTGACCGCGCTCTGGTCGCCAGCCCAGTATTGGGCCAGGCGCTGTTCCTCACTGCTGCGAACCGCCAGGCGCAGCACACCGACCTGGGTCGCGAGCATCAGGCGGCTCAAGAGTTGTTCGGGGACGGCCAGAACCACGGTGCGAGCGGCGATCCGGCGTTGATCCTGCTTGAGTTTTTCTTCGTTGTTCAGTGCCGGGGTGGCGGGCTGTCCGTCGTTGGTCAGCCCCAGTTGTTCGCCCACCGCCAGCACCCGCATCGCGGGGACTGCGATCTGCGCCGATTGCTGCAGATTGGTGGTGTCCTGGCGCAGGAACAGCAGCACGTCGACATAGTCTCCCGGGCTCAGTTGCCCGGCGGCGCCGATCACTTCGTCCACCGCCACGGCCAGCGCTCGCTCGTCGCGGCGAATCATCCGGGCCAGGGCCCCACCGCTGTCGAAACTCTGGGCATTGAGCCAGGTCCCGGCACTCAACTGCCGCCAGGGCGTGCGCCCCACCGCCTGGTCGATCGCGCTGAGGCTACCGGCGGGTGCGGTGCGCAGTTTTTCCAGCGCCAGATCGGCGGCGGTGAGGGGAACGAAAGGCGGTACATCGCGCACCACGACCACCACCGGCTGGCGGGTCTGGTCTTCGGCGCTGACGGTGGTTTTTTCAACCATGCTCGGGGCTGCCGGTGCTGGCGCAGTGGCGGGCGCAGGCTGGCGGCTGAGTACCAGCCCCCAGTAACCGAAAAACACCGCACCCAGCAGAAAAAGCCCAGCCAGACCCATGGTGACGCGACTGTTCATAAAGGCTCTCCCTATCCTGCTGCATTACCAGTCGGCGCTTGCAAACGAGTCAACTTCGCAACCAGGCAGCTATGAACATGCAACTATTTCGCTATGTGAAGGTAGTAGAGCTAGGACGAAATGCCATTAACTCGTGGAAAAATTGCACACAAAAGCAGGTGGCTCTCAATTGGAGGAGAGTTTTTGGCGTCAGGCTTTCAATTAATACTTAGTCATTAATCCGTTCTTACAGTTGCTGGTCGCCACTTTGTTGACAATGCTCAAGTTGCACCGGGGATTTGTGTTCCGGTGCGCTTGCATCGGCGCCGTCTGGCGCATAGGAGAACTGGGATGATCCTTCAATATTTGTGGCTCAGGGCGCGCCTGTTTCTTGACCGTACCGATGGCGCTTCGGCGATCGAGTACGCGATCGTGGTGGCCATGGTCGCCGTGATCGTGGTGGCATTCGTGACCCCCCTGGGTAATCGGGTGCTGGCCATCTTCAACAACGTTCTGGTTGCCCTGGGAGGAGCCACGGTCACTCGTCCAGTACCTTGAGTCGACGCATGAGTGTTTCGCCTGCCATGGCTGCGATCGATAAATCGGAGGTGCTTCATGCTGCTCGACTACCTGTTGCTTCGCGCGCGTCTGTTCCTGGCCAGAACCCACGGCGCCTCGGCGATCGAGTACGCGATCGTGGTGGCCATGGTTGCCGTGGTCGTGGTGGTGTTCGTGACACCGATGGGTGATCGGGTCCTGGCCATCTTCAACAACATCCTCGTTGCCATGGGAGGGGCCACGGTGACCCGGCCCGTGCCTTGAGATCGGCGATTGCTCCTGCTGTGAAGGCCGTCGGACAGTCAGTTCAAGGTAATGCCGATGAATAATGCTTCCCCCCAACGCCAGCAACTGCTTCTGGTCGACGATGAAGAAGACGCGCTGCTGGAACTCACTGAACTGCTGGAAGGTGAGGGCTTCTGTTGCTTCACCGCAACATCGGTGAAGCTGGCGCTGGAGCACCTCACCCGCCATCCGGACATTGCGCTGGTCATCACCGACCTGCGTATGCCGGAAGAGAGCGGTCTGTCGTTGATCAAGCGCCTGCGTGAACACACCTCGCGACAGCACCTGCCGGTCATCGTCATGTCCGGTCATGCCGATATGGACGACGTCAGCGACCTGCTGCGCCTGCAGGTACTCGACCTGTTTCGCAAGCCGATCTATCACGTGCGCCTGCTGGAAACCCTGAACAATCTGTTTCCCCAACCCCGGTTGCATATCGTCGGCCCCTGAACGCCAACGGCTGCCAGGTTTCAAGCCTTTTGGGCTTGCCGGTGCGCCAGCGGCTCCTGTTTCAAACACCACTCAAACACCTGCTCGCCGAGGCCCGTGGCCCAAGCTTCCTGCGGACACACAACAGGCCTGCAATGGCAGGCCTGGGTGCTGGGTCGGCTCAGAGTTGGTAGCTGAAGCTTAGGGTATAGCGCGGTCGGCGGTTGTAGGTGTCCAGGGCTTCGTCGGACATCGGCTTGGCCGCCTCCAGGGCGATGTTGTAGTGCTTGGCATCGCCGAAGCGTAACCCCACCGCAGCCGACGACAGATTGCTGCCCTTGGCCTGCAACTGGTTGAACCAGGTCTTCGAGCGGTCCAGCACCACGTAGGGCTGCAGCACCCGCACCCAGGGCCCTTCGCGGTTGAAGCTGTAGTTCACCTCGTAGGCGACGCCCCAGCCCTTGTCGCCGGTGGCCTGGTCATCGGGGTAACCGCGAGCAAAGTTCTGGCCGCCGAAGCTGGCTCGTTCGCTGTCGGGCAGGTTGTCCTTGCTCCAGTACAGGGCGCCGGAAAGCACTCCTTGCCAGTTGTCGAAGAAGCGGTCGCTCTGTACTCCTGCCAGGCGCAGGCGGAAGAAGTCCAGGTCATAGAGTTCGTTGTTGGTTTTGGCCCCCATGCTGTCCAGGCCACGGTACAGGCCGGCGCTGAGAATCCGCAGTTGCCGTGGATCGGATTTGCTCCAATCGCCTTCCAGTGCCAGGGCGCGGATATCGGTTTTCTCTTCCAGGGTCAGAGGGCTGTTGCTGACCCGGTAGCGGGTCTTGTCGTTCACCGCATACAGGCGTGTCCCTACGCTGAGCATTTGATTGGGCGAGGCAATGAAGGGGTGGCTGAGGCCGATGGAAAAACGGTCGTTCTCGCGATGAGGCTCAAGTTCCAGGCCGTTGCTCAATTGCACATTGCTTCGCGGATCACTGCGGTAGCGTGCGCCGTAGAGATTCAGTTGCGTGCCTTCCGAGCCCAGCAACTGGCTGTAGTCCAGGCGGTAGTAGTGCTCCTTGTCCTTGCCGGGGGGGAACAGGCCGCTGAGGCTGAGCTGTTCGCCCCAGGCGGTTTGCGAATTGCTGATGATGCCTACCAGGGCCTGCAGGCCGTTGCGGTTGTCATCGGTGCTGTTCAGCGTGGTGGTGATGGATTTGCGACTGGCCACCGCCACCAGCCGGGTTGCGCCGTCAGTGGTCCCGGGCGGCGGCACCACCGCTTGTAGCGTCACCCCGGGTACCCGGCTCATCAGGGTGGTGTAGCGCTCGAAGGTCTTGCGCGTCAGTGGGCGCTCGGCCTTGAGCTTGCTCACCAGTTTGTCCAGGTAGGCCGATACCGGACCGATATCGCCCTGCAACTGGTAGTCCTTGATATAGCCTTCGACCAGTACCACCCGCAGCACGCCGTGATCGAAGCTCTGTTGCGGCATGAAGGCGTAGGACAGCAGGTAGCCGTCATTCTGGTAGCGCCGGGTAATGTCGCGGGTGGCCTCGATCAATTGACTGAAGCTGGTTTCGTGACCGATCAGCGGCTGGTAGATGGCCGCCAGTTGCTCCAGGGGATAGACGCTGCCGCCTTCGATCTGCACCTGGTGCACCGTGACCTTGGTCCCCATCATCAGGGGCTGTTGCCCCTGGGGGGCGGCGGGTTGCTCGGGCATCTGCAACTGCGGAGCAGCTGGACGATAGGCGTCCACTGGCAAGTTGGGCTGGGGCAGGTTGTTGATGCTGTCGTTGCTGTTGAGAAAGCGGGGAAGGGTGTCGGCGTAAGCGGAGGTGCAGCATCCAATCAACAACAAACTGGCCAATGTGCGCATAGGACACTCCATGGTCAAACTGCGGTGGCGCCAATAGTCCTCGTACCCGGCATTGCTCAAGATCTGGGTCTTGAATCGGACGTCGGGATGCCATGCTCTGGATAAAAAAAGCGAGAGATTCTTCTGAATCCCTCGCTCTCAACCAAGCGTAGGCGCTGTAGGTAAGGCCGTCGAATCGGCCAGGTGCAATTTATTTAGGGGTACCGCCCAGGGCCCCGGTCAGGCCGCCCAGTACGCCACCCAGGCCACCATTGACGCTGGTTCCGGTTGATGCGCTGCCGCTTGCGCTGGCTCCGACATTCAACCCACCGGTCAATCCGCCGGTCAGGCCGCCAGTCAGTCCGCCGCTGGTGGCTGTGCCGCCGTTGACCAGGCCACCGACCGAGGCCACGGTTCCGCCCAGGGCACCGAGGGTGCCACCCAGGGCCGTGCCAACCTGATTGCCGCTGCTATTGCCTGCAAGGGTGCTGCCCACATTGCCGACCGCGCCTCCCACTTGACCCAGCAGGCTGCCGGCCTGAGCGCCTATCCCGGTGGCTGCGCCCACTTGCTGAGTCAGGCCGGTGACCGAACTGGTGACCGGGTTCAGCGCCGAGCCCAGGCTCACCCCGACACTGGCCAGGGGGGCGGTGACCACCAGATTGGGGGTGCCGCTGCCGCCCAGAGCACCGCCTACCGAGGCGATCAGGCCGCCAACTGCGTTGCCGGTGACGCCGCCCGCACTGACTGTACCGTTACTGTTTCCTGTATTTATTCCGTTGCTCAGGTTGGCCACGGCACCGCCGACGGTTTCCAGCAGACCGTTGTTGCCGACAGTTCCTCCGCTACCGGAACCACTTCCCGACCCGCCCACATAGCCACCGGCGCTGCCCACGGCCTTGCTGGTATTGCTCAGGGCATTGCCCAGCAGGTCGGTCACTGGGTTGCCGTCGCCGGAGTTGTTGACGGCGTTGCCGGAGCTGTCCACCGCTTGGGCCACGCCGTTGAGCAGGCCCTTGACCGGTGCGCCGAGCCCTGTCGCGCTGCCGGCTTGACCAGTCGCCCCTTCCGCCAGGCTAACCACGGGCACCAGCACGTTGTCGCCCACGCCATCGGTCAGGGTGCCCACCGGGCCGTTGCTGGTGAGCGTGCTCAAGGTATTGCCGAGCATGGTCACTCGGGCGCCGACGCCACCGACCACCGGTGCCACCCGAGTCACCACGCCTCCGACCAGTGGAACACTCTGGGTCGTGGCGGCCAGTTTGCCGCTGAGGTCGGTGACCCCGGTGCCGACATCGCCGACGACATTGCCCACGGTGGCGGTGGTTTTACTCAGGGCCTTGGGATCGCTGCCCAGCTGGCCGAGGCCGCCGGTCAAACCCTGGCCCACGGTATCCACCACGTTGCCCGCGGTGCTGACCGCGCTTTGTGCAACGCCACCGACCAAGGGAACGGCTGCCAGCGAGGTCCCAAGAGTGCTGACACCCGTACCGACGCCACTGACGGTGGTGCCCAGGTCGGAGACAAGGCTGCTGGTCGTCAGGGGCCCGGTAGTGCCGCCGGTGCCACCTGTACCACCTGTGCCGCCTGTGCCTCCAGTGCCACCGGTTCCGCCTCCAGTGCCGCCGCCAGTGCCACCACCGCTACTGCCGCTGGTGCTGCTGGGAGATGAGCTGCTACTACCTCCGCTCTTGTGACCGCCACCGCCGCTGCAGCCGGTCAGGCCGAGAGTCAGGACCAAGGCCAGTGCGGTACATGCTTTCCATCCAATCTGAGTGTTCATGATAGTTATCCCTGCACCTGTTACAACGTTCGTTGTCTTCGATAGTTCTCCAGTTCTTGTGCTGGAGATACTTTCGTCCGTTGCGTACATAAGAGGCGCAAGAAGGAACTTGAACAATTATGAACTTGGTATTAATGACTTGTGTTTCGCGGTTTTTCTCCTGATAAGTAGTTAGTCTGAAAGTATGGGGTGCAGGGATTTATTGTTTGAAAAAATGTTTTTAATCAATGATTTGTAATTTTTGGTAGAGCGTTTTTGTCGAGCGTTAAACTAAGGTTATATATATACAATTAATGGGTTTTATTTGGGCGGGCGGCCAGGGTTATGCAGCTTTTTCGGTGCTTAGTTGGTTTCGCAGACTTCCAGTTTGAGCCTGGCCTATAATGCGCGCCCGACATTCCTTTGGAGTCTGTGATGCTTAGCCCAGTCTGGTGGCTGCTGTGCCTGCCGTTCTTCGCCGGGGCCTTTCTGGCCCTGCAAGCCGGTATCAACGGTCAGTTGGCCAAGCAGGTCGGCGGGGTGCTGGCCGCTGCATTGATTTCATTTTTCGTCGGCACCGTGGCCTTGTTGATCCTGGTGCTGGCGCAGCGCGAGATGCCCTCGCTGAGCGCCCTCAGGGGCCTGACCTGGTGGCACTGGTGCGGCGGTTTGCTGGGGGTGTTTTTCATCACCACCGCCGCATTTGCCGGGCCACGGATCGGTGCCTTGCTGTTCATGGCTCTGGTGCTGGCCGGCCAGTTGAGCATGGCCCTGGCCCTGGATCACTTTGGCTGGGTGGGGTTTCGCGAGGCACCGGTCAGCCTCGGCAAGATCGCCGGACTGCTGCTGATCGTCGCTGGCGTGGTGCTGATTCGTCGGGGCTGAGCGTGCGTCAGGCGATCGGTTGCCAGCCACCCTGCATGTGCAGCAGATCACCGTCGCCCAGTAATTGCAGCTCACCGCTAGACCCCGCCGCGCTGGCCAGCAAGCGCACTTCACCTGGCAGCAGCAGCGGTTTGATGAATTGCACCGTCACCTCGATATTCCCGGCCGGCAAGGTGTCGCTCAGGGCCGCCAGGGTTCGTGCCTTGTTCCACAGACCGTGAGCGATGGCTCTGGGGAAGCCGAACAGGCGGGCGCTCCAGGTACTGAGATGAATCGGGTTGTAGTCGCCGGAAACCCGGGCGTAACGCCGGCCGATATCGCTCCGGGCCTGCCAGCGGCTGACTTCGTTCAAGCCCAGCCCCGCAATCGACGACAGGACGCCGGGCTCGCCCGGCACTTGCACGCCCCGACAGAGCATGCGGCTTTCGGCCTCCCACAGTGGCCCCAGCAGATCCTCGACCGTGGTCAGCAGATCGAACATTGCGCCCTTGGCGTGAGGTTGCAGGTTGCCCACCCGGACGGCGACTCGCACGCGGCTGACATTGCCCATGGGCCGCAGAATGCGGATCCGGTTGGCCAGGTGAATCAGCCCCAGGAGGGGGAAAGGAAAGGCCGGGGCGGTGAGCAACTGCATCTGTAACGGGAAGGCCAGCACATGGGGATAGGTGGCGGGCAGCAGGCCGTTGTCGAGGTAACCGCAGACTTGGCGGTAGGCCTCCAGCCGGCGTGGCTCAACGCTGATCCAGCAGCGCAGGCCCTGCTCCGGCAACGGCGTGTTCTTGATCCCGCGCCGCAGAGCGGCCTTGAGAAACAGCGGCGGCAGGGAGGCGGGCCGGTGCAGATCGTGCCAGTGGTTGCTCATCTTCAGGCTCCCAGCACGCTCTGGCCGCAGACCCGCAAGGCTTGTCCGCTGATTGCGCCACTGCCCGGCTGGGCGAGCCAGGCCACCGCCTCGGCGACATCCTGGGGCAGGCCGCCCTGGCCCAGGGAACTCATGCGTCGCCCGGCCTCGCGCAGGGCGAAGGGCACCTTGGCGGTCATCTGCGTCTCGATGAAGCCCGGGGCCACGGCATTGATGCTGATGTCCCGCGGTTGCAGCGCTGGCGCCCAGGACTGGGCCAGGCCGATCAGTCCGGCCTTGCTGGCGGCGTAGTTGGTCTGCCCGCGGTTGCCGGCAATGCCGCTGATGGAGGCCAGCAGAATCACTCGGCCGTGGTCATGCAGGCGCCCGCTGTCGAGCAGGGCCTGGGTCAGCACCTGCGGGGCGTTGAGATTCACCGCCAGCACCGCATCCCAGAACTCCGCGGTCATGTTGGCCAGGGTCTTGTCCCGGGTGATGCCGGCGTTGTGTACCAGGATGTCGAGTCCCTCCGGCAGTTGCTCAAGCAACTGGGGGGCGGCGTCCGCGGCACAGATATCCAGGGTGATGGCCTGCCCGCCGAGGCGCGCGGCCAGGGTTTCCAGGTCGACCTTGGCCTGGGGCACATCCAGCAACAGCACCTGGGCGCCATCACGGGCCAGGGTTTCGGCGATGGCCGCACCGATGCCCCGGGCCGCGCCGGTGACCAGGGCCTTGCGCCCGGCCAGCGGACGGCTCCAGTCCTGGACCTGGACGGCGCAGGGCTGCAAGCGCAGGACCTGTCCGGAAATGAAAGCGCTCTTGGGCGACAGCAAGAAGCGCAGCGCACCCTCCAGCTGTTCCTCGGCACCCTGGCCGACATACAGCAACTGCAAGGTGGCGCCGTTGCGCAGTTCCTTGGCCAGGGAGCGGCTGAAACCTTCCAGGGCCCGCTGGGTGCTGGCGGCGAAGGGCGTATCGAGGGTTTCCGGGGCTCGTCCGAGCAGCAGCAGGTGGGCGCAAGGCTCAAGGCTGCGCAACAGTGGCTGGAAGAACTCCCGCAGTTGCTTGAGCTGATCGCTGTGGCGCAATTCGCTGGCATCGAACACCACCGCCTTGAGCCTGGGGCCATGCCCGGGAATCCACGGCGTGGCCAGGGCCGGATCGCAGCCGTAGCTGTAGATCGAGTCGGTCAGGCGCGGGGCCAGGCTGCTCACCTGCTGGGCCAGAGCACCGCCGCCCACCAGCAAGGCACCCTCGATGGGCCGCAGGCGTCCGGCCTGCCAGCGTTCCAGGCGCACCGGCGACGGCAGGCCAAGGGCGCCCACCAGGCGTTGGCCGATGGATGAATTGGCGAAGTCGATATAACGGTCGGACATGGAACGCACTCCAGTGGCTGGGGTTCAAAGTGTGGACCATGAATGGCTCCGAGTCGTTCGATCAGCCAGAAGCCTCCTACGCTAGAGGGGGACCTACTCACCGCAGTCGCACTCACAGAACAGGGAGCTTTCCATGACACAGCTGCGTCGCGTGGCGATTATCGGCGGTAACCGCATCCCCTTTGCCCGCTCCAACGGGCCCTATGCCACGGCCAGCAACCAGGCCATGCTCACCGCCGCCCTCGAAGGCCTGATCGAGCGCTACAACCTGCACGGCCTGCGTATCGGCGAGGTGGCGGCCGGGGCCGTGCTCAAGCACTCCCGGGACTTCAACCTGACCCGCGAATGCGTGCTGGGCTCGCGGCTGGCGCCCACCACCCCGGCCTATGACATCCAGCAAGCCTGCGGCACCGGCCTGGAAGCGGCATTGCTGGTGGCCAACAAGATCGCCCTGGGGCAGATCGACTGCGGCATCGCCGGCGGCGTCGACACCACGTCGGACGCGCCGATCGGGGTCAACGAAGGGCTGCGCCAGATCCTGCTGCAGGCCAATCGGGCCAGGAGCCTCGGCGACAAGCTCAAGCTCCTCCTGCAACTGCGGCCCCATCACCTCAAGCCGCAACTGCCGCGCAATGGCGAGCCGCGCACCGGCTTGTCGATGGGCGAGCATTGCGAGCAGATGGCCAAGACCTGGAGCATCGGCCGCGGCGAACAGGACCAGCTGGCCCTGGAAAGCCACCAGAAAATGGCTGCGGCCTATGCCGAAGGCTGGCATGACGATCTGCTCAGCCCCTTTCTCGGCCTGACCCGGGACAACAACCTGCGCCCGGACCTGAGCCTGGAAAAACTCGCCAGCCTCAAGCCGGCCTTCGACCACAGCGGCCAGGGCACCCTCAGCGCCGGCAACTCCACACCGCTGACCGATGGCGCCTCCCTGGTGCTGCTGGGCAGTGAGCAATGGGCCAGGGAGCGTGGCCTGCCGATCCTGGCCTACCTGCGTGACGGCGAGGCGGCGGCGGTGGACTTCGTCAAGGGGGCCGAAGGGCTGTTGATGGCGCCGGTGTACGCCGTACCGCGCTTGCTGGCGCGCAATGGCCTGAGCCTGCAGGACTTCGACTACTACGAAATCCACGAAGCCTTCGCCGCCCAGGTGCTGTGCACCCTCAAGGCCTGGGAAGACCCGCAGTACTGCAAGACCCGCCTGGGCCTCGATGCGCCCCTGGGCCCCATCGATCGCGCGCGGCTCAACGTCAAAGGCAGCTCCCTGGCGGCGGGGCATCCGTTTGCCGCCACTGGCGGGCGCATCGTTGCCAACCTGGCGAAGTTGCTCAGTGTGGCGGGGCAGGGCCGCGGCTTGATTTCCATCTGCGCGGCGGGCGGGCAGGGCGTGACGGCGATCATCGAACGCTGAGGTTCGCCGGCAAGCCGGCTCCTACACAGATATGCCGCCCATCCGTAGGAGCCCGGCTTGCCGGCGAAAGGGCCCTCAAGTCTTGAAGCGTCGCACCAGGGCGTCCAGCTCATTGGACAACCCCGTCAGGCTCTGGGAGTCCAGGCGCGCCGAGTTGGCCAATTCGGCCACCAACTGCGCATCGCCATGGATCTGGCTGATGTGCCGGTTGATGTCTTCTGCCACTTGATGCTGCTCTTCGGCGGCAGTGGCGATCTGGGTGTTCATGTCGCGGATCACGTCCACCGATTCGCGGATCTGCCCGAAGCTGTTGCGTGCCAGGCCGATGCGGTTCACCGACTGCTGGGACACTTCCAGGCTGGCGTGCATCTGCTGGGTCACGGCGCTGGTGCGCTTGGCCAGGTTGCCCAGCAGCCCGTCGATCTCGGCGGTGGAGTCGGCGGTACGCTTGGCCAGGGCCCGCACTTCATCGGCCACCACGGCAAAGCCGCGGCCCTGTTCACCGGCCCGGGCAGCCTCGATGGCGGCGTTGAGGGCCAGCAGGTTGGTCTGTTCGGCGATCGAGCGGATGGTGCCGAGGATCGACTGGATATCGGTGCTGTCGCGTTCCAGCTGTTGCATCGATTGCGCCGACTGCTCGATTTCCTGGCTCAGGCGGTCGACGCTGTGCACCGCGTCGTCGATCTGCTGCTGGCCTTCCCGGGCCTGGCGTTGGCCACTGTCCGCCGACTCGGCGGCCTGGCTGCAGGAACGGGCCACTTCGTTGGCCGTGGCGACCATTTCGTGGAACGCGGTGGACACCATGTCCACCGCCTCGCGCTGGCGCCCGGCGGCTTCAGCCATGTCGCTGGACACCTGGGTCGAGGACTGGGAGGTGGCGAGAATCTTCTGCGCCGCCTGGCCGATGTGCTGGATCAGGCTGCGGATCGCCGACAGGAACTGGTTGAACCAGTTGGCCAGCTGCGCGGTTTCGTCGTTGCCGCGAATGTTCAGGTTCTGGGTCAGGTCGCCTTCGCCCTGGGCAATGCCTTCCAGGCCGCTGGCCACGCCGCGGATCGGGCGCACGATGAGGCTGGCGAAGCTGGCGCCGAACACCGCGAACAGCAGCGCCAGGACCCCGGCGATCACGGCGATGATCCAGGTCAGCTGGGTCGCCGAGCCCATGACTTCGCTCTGCTTGATCAGGCCGATGAAGGTCCAGCCCAGTTGCTCGGAAGGCCAGACGTTGGCCATGTAGTGCTCGCCGCCCAGCTCCACTTGCACCAGGCCCTTGCCGGTCTTGGCCAGTTGCTCGTATCCGCCGCCGAGGCTGGCCAGGGCCTTGAAGTTGTGCTCCGGCTGCTTGGGATCGACCAGCACCGTGCCGTTGTTTTCCATCAGCATCAGGTAGCCGGATTCGCCCAGCTTGATCTGCTTGACGATTTCGGTGAGCTGCTTGAGCGAAACGTCGACCGCGACCACGCCGCCCTGTGGGCCCAACTGGTTGGCCAGGGAACGCACGGTACTGACCAGCACCGCATCGTCCGGGGCCCAGTAGTAGGCATCGGTGCGCAGGGTCTTGCCCGGGCTGGCCAGGGCGGTCTTGTACCAGGGGCGCACGCGCGGGTCGTAGTTGGCCAGCTTCAGGTCGGCGGGCCAGGAGACGTAGCCGCCGTTGCTCACGCCATAGGACACATAGGCATAGGCCGGGTGGCTGGCGGCCATGGCGGCGAACAGGTCGAAGATGCGTTTGTCCTGCTCGCCTTCCGGAACCTTGGCGGCATCGGCGCTCATCCAGGTCTTGAGGTCGCCGCCGGCCTGGGTGAGCAAGGGGTGCGCCGCCAGGTAATCGATGTTCTGGCCGATGCCTTCGAAGAACAGCTGCATGGCGTTGGCCACTTGGCGGATCTCGCGGCCGCTGCCGTCGACAAAGGTGTTTTGCGCTTCGCTGCGCAGGTTGATCACCACCAGCGTGGCCACCAGCACCACGGGCAGGCAGGCAATGACGGCGAAGGCCCAGGTCAGTTTCTGTTTGATATTCATCCGCGCTCCAGTTTTTTGTATGACCACGAAGTGCAGGCGACTCGCGGATTATTGGCAGATTGTGAGGTGGCGCTGATTGTCGTCCCTGTGGCTGAAGTCGAACCGCGGGCGGTCGAACCTTGGCCGGCGGCTGACGTCTTTATTGGATTGTCGGACAAACTCCCTGTCTCTTTGAGGGCTTCGGCTGGCGCCGGGCAATATTGAGCCGGCGACGGAAAAAAACTTGTCGCCGGGCACCGGCGGCGAGGGCGTGCAAAGACGTTGGCCGCTGCAGTCTTGGCTATGATCGTCGGCGGCGTCGATGGATTGATCTGGCACATTGAGTGCATTGCTGTCGCTCGGGGCTCGGCGGGCCTTTCCCGTGGTGGGAGGATTGCCGTATAACGAGTGACTTTCGCGTGTTTGGTAACAAGGGACCCACAATAAAAGCTGATGAAGACTCCAAAACGCATTGAACCGCTGATCGAAGACGGTCTGGTAGACGAGGTGCTGCGCCCACTCATGAGTGGTAAAGAGGCAGCTGTGTATGTGGTGCGCTGCGGCAACGAGCTACGTTGCGCCAAGGTCTACAAGGAGGCGAACAAACGCAGTTTCCGTCAGGCGGCGGAGTATCAGGAAGGGCGCAAGGTCCGTAACAGCCGTCAGGCGCGAGCCATGGCCAAGGGCTCGAAGTTCGGCCGCAAGGAAACCGAGGATGCCTGGCAGAACGCCGAAGTGGCGGCCTTGTTCCGCCTGGCCAACGCCGGGGTGCGGGTGCCCAAGCCGTTCGACTTCCTCGAAGGCGTGCTGCTGATGGAGCTGGTGGCCGACGAATACGGCGATGCGGCGCCACGGCTCAACGATGTGGTGCTGGAACCGGACCAGGCCCGTGAATATCACGCCTTCCTGATTTCCCAGATCGTGCTGATGCTGTGTACCGGACTGGTGCACGGTGACCTCTCCGAGTTCAACGTGCTGCTGACGCCGGACGGTCCGGTGATCATCGACCTGCCCCAGGCAGTGGATGCGGCGGGCAACAACCACGCGTTCAGCATGCTGGAGCGGGACGTGGGCAACATGGCGTCCTACTTCGGACGTTTCGCTCCGGAGCTCAAGCGCACCCGTTATGCCAAGGAAATGTGGGCCCTGTACGAGGCCGGCACCTTGCATCCGGGCAGTGTGCTGACCGGCGAGTTCGACGATCCCGAGGAACTGGCGGATGTCGGCAGCGTGATCCGCGAGATTGAAGCCGCGCGTCTTGATGATGAACGGCGTCGGGCCTTGCGTGCTGCGGACGAGGCTCCGGTGGGGAAAGCCGAAGAGCCGCCGCCTCCGCCCTGGATGCAGTGATGGACTAAAAAAATCCGGCCATGGCCGGATTTTTTATTCGCGCAAACCAGCCGGCAGCTTGTCGTCGCTGCCGCAGGTTCAGGACTCGCAGCAACTGCCGGACGCCAGCTCCTTGAGAATCGGGCAGTCCGGACGATGGTCGCCGTGACAGTGCTCCACCAGGTCTTGCAGGGTGTCGCGCAGCCCCGCCAGTTCACGGATCTTCTGGTTCAGCTCGTCGATGTGCTGGCGCGCCAGGGCCTTCACATCGGCGCTGGCTCGCTGCCGGTCCTGCCACAGGGTCAGCAGCTTGCCGACTTCTTCCAGGGAAAAGCCCAGGTCCCGGGAGCGCTTGATGAAGGCCAGGCTGTGCAGGTCTTCGTCGCCGTACAGGCGATAGCCGCTGTCACTGCGATGGGCCGGCCTGAGCAGGCCGATGGACTCGTAGTAACGGATCATCTTGGCGCTCAGGCCGCTCTTTCGGGCTGCTTGGCCGATGTTCATTCGGCGTTCTCCAGGTCTTTGGGTTTCCAGGTTTTCAACAGTAGCGCATTGCTCACCACGCTGACGCTGGACAGCGCCATGGCCGCGCCGGCCAGCACCGGGTTGAGCAGGCCGAAGGCCGCCAGCGGGATGCCGATCAGGTTGTAGACGAAGGCCCAGAACAGGTTCTGGCGGATCTTCGCGTAGGTCTTGCGGCTGATTTCCAGGGCTGCCGGGATCAGCCGTGGATCGCCGCGCATCAGGGTAATGCCGGCCGCGTGCATGGCCACGTCAGTACCGCCGCCCATGGCAATGCCGATGTCTGCCGCCGCCAGGGCCGGGGCGTCGTTGATGCCGTCGCCGACCATGGCCACCACCCCGGTCTTTTTCAGCGCCGTCACCGTGGCGGCCTTGTCCGCCGGCAGCACTTCGGCGTGCACGTCGTCGATGCCCAGGGCATCGGCCACCACCTTGGCGCTGCCACGATTGTCGCCGGTCAGCAGGTGGCTGCTGATCTGCCGCGCGCGCAATTGCTGCACCGCCTGCAAGGCGCCGGGCTTGAGGGTGTCGCCAAAGGCGAACAGGCCCAGCACCCGGGCTTGCGGGTTTTGTTCGATCAGCCAGGACAGGGTCCGGCCTTCGTGCTCCCAGTCCTTGGCCACTTGGGCCAGGCTGCCCGGGTTCAGGCCGGATTCCTCCAGCAGACGGCGATTGCCCAGGGCCAGTTGGCGGCCGTCCAGGGTGCCGGCGATGCCGCGTCCGGTGAGGGACTGGCTGGCGCTGACATCGGCCACTGGCAGGTGACGCTCCTGGCACAGGTCCAGCACCGCCTTGGCCAGGGGGTGTTCGCTGCCGCGCTGGAGCGCGCCGGCCAGTTGCAGCACGCTGTTTTCATCACCTTCCACGGCCTGCATATGGGCGATACGCGGCGTGCCGGAAGTCAGGGTGCCGGTCTTGTCGAAGACCACCGAGCTGACTTCGTGGGCCCGCTCCAGGGCTTCGGCGTCCTTGATCAGGATGCCGTGGCGGGCGGCCACGCCGGTGCCGGCCATGATCGCGGTGGGTGTTGCCAGGCCCAGGGCGCAAGGGCAGGCGATCACCAGCACCGCCACCGCATTGATCACTGCGGTTTCCAGGGGCGCGCCATACAGCCACCAGCCCACCAGGGTGATCAGCGCCAGCAGCAGGACGGTGGGCACGAATACCTGGCTGACCTTGTCCACCAGCTTTTGGATCGGCGCCTTGCCGGCCTGGGCGTCTTCCACCAGGCGAATGATCCGCGCCAGTACGGTTTCCGCTCCCAGGGCCAGGGTACGCACCAGCAGGCGGCCCTCGCCGTTGATGGCGCCGCCGGTGACCTTGTCCCCGGGCTGCTTGGGCACCGGCAGGCTTTCACCGCTGATCAGCGCTTCATCGGCGTGGCTCTGGCCTTCGATGACTGCGCCGTCCACCGGGAAGCGCTCGCCGGGCTTGACCAGCACCAGGTCGTTCAGGCGCAGAGCGCTGATGGCGACTTCCTGCTCGCGCCCATCGATGACCTGGATCGCCCGTTCCGGGCGCAGGGCTTCGAGGGCGCGTATGGCGCTGGCGGTCTGGCGCTTGGCGCGGCTTTCCAGGTACTTGCCCAGCAGCACCAGGGCGATCACCACCGCCGAGGCTTCGAAGTACAGGTGCGGCATGCTGCCGGCGGCGGCCGTGGCCCATTCGTACAGGCTCAGGCCATAACCGGCACTGGTGCCCAGGGCTACCAGCAGGTCCATGTTGCCGCTGCCGGCGCGCACGGCTTTCCAGGCGGCGACATAAAAGCGTGCGCCGAAGATGAACTGTACCGGGGTGGCCAGGGCGAACTGGGCCCAGGCCGGGAGCATCCAGTGCAGGCCGAAGGGCTGCACCAGCATCGGCAGCACCAGGGGCAGGGCCAGGAGAATCGCCAGCACCAGGCTCCAGCGTTCGCGGCGCAGGTGCTGCTGTTGCTCGTCGCCCTGTTTCTGCTCGGCTTGCCACAGGCTGGCGGAGTAGCCGGCCTGGGTCACGGCGTTGATCAACTGCGTCGGGTCGGCCTGGCCCAACAGCTCGACGTGGGCGCGCTCGGTGGCCAGGTTGACGCTGGCATTGCGTACCCCGGCAACCTTGTTCAAGGCGCGTTCGACGCGACCGGCGCAGGTCGCACAGGTCATGCCGCCGATGGTCAATTCGACGGACTGCACCGGCACGCTGTAACCGGCATTTTCCACCGCTTGCAACAGCGCCGGCAGGCTGTCCCCGGGGGCCTCGACCCGGGCCTGTTCCGTGGCCAGGTTGACGCTCACCGCACGGATACCGGCGACCTTGCCCAGGGCTCGCTCGACACGACCGGCGCAGCTGGCGCAGGTCATGCCGGCAATCGGCAGATCGAAGGTGGTTGATTCAGGCATGGCTGACACTCCCTGTAAATGATGCCCACAGGATCAACCTTGCCATGCAGGCAAGGTCAAGCGGGCATTGCCAGGGTGCTTCATTTTGTCCCAGGGGGGCGTTGGAGCGCGCCTTGCGCGGTCCGACGCAAGGCGTGTGGGGAGGCGGGGCTTCAGTATTCCAGGGCGGCGGGCTTGAGGTACATGCCCGAGGCGTTGCTGGCGATGCGGAACTTCAGCACGTCGCCGGCCCGCAGGCTGATGTCCTGGGAACCCGGGGCAAGCATGCCGGGGTTGCAGCCCGGCGCCTGGCCCGGCAGCAGTTTCAGGCGCACGGACACCTTGCCCGGCGGCAGGTTGAAGGAGGCGCTCTGCTCCTGGAACAGCCGGCCGGCGAGCTGGTCCTGAAGGTACAGACCGATCTCGCAGGAGGTGGCGACTTCCAGCCGCTCCCGGGAAATGATCAGGACGCCGTAGTCTTCTCCGGCGGCCAGGGCCGGCGGCGCTGCCGCGAACAGACCAAGGAGGCCGACGAGGCTGAAAGTGGACCAGCGCATGGCTGAATCTCCTGCTGTGATGTCATAAGACGTGCAGCTTGGCGGAGCGCGGCGCCGATTTCCAGCCCGGCAGATCAATCCGCAACTTGACCTTGCCACGGTGGCAAGGACAAGACTGCGTGCATCCCAATAAAGGAGAAGCGTGATGCAAGTATTCAACGTTCAAGGCATGTCCTGCGGCCACTGCGTGCGGGCCATCACTCAGGCTTTGCAAAGCAAGGATCCGGCGGCCACGGTGCGGGTCGATCTGGCGGCCAAGGAAGTGGGGGTCGAGAGTCGCCTGTCCAACGAAGAGGTGATCAGCCTGATCAGCGAGGAAGGCTATGCGGTCAAGGTGGCCTGAGTCTTTTTAATAGTTAGCGACCTATCGGAATGTTCAAGGCGTCCAAGCGCGGCTAGACTGTGCGCCCGCTGACCCACGCTCGCCTGGATGCCATGAACCTGCGCACAATCCTGATTCTCGGTGCCTTGAGTGCCTTCGGCCCTTTGGCCATCGACTTCTATCTGCCGGCCTTTCCATCGATGGCCCTGGCTTTCGGCACCGATGAAAAACACGTCCAACTGACCCTGGCGGCCTATTTCCTCGGCCTGTCCATCGGTCAACTGGCCTATGGCCCGGTGGCCGATCGTTTCGGCCGGCGCCTGCCCTTGCTGGCCGGAGTGGGGCTGTTCACCCTGGCCTCCCTGGCTTGCGCCTATGCCCCCAATCTGCAGTGGCTGATCGGCGCGCGTTTTGTCCAGGCCCTGGGCGGTTGCGCCGGCATGGTGATTTCCCGCGCGGTGGTCAGCGACAAGTGCGACGCCGTGGGTTCGGCCAAGGTCTTCTCCCAGTTGATGCTGGTGATGGGCCTGGCGCCGATCCTGGCGCCGATGCTCGGTGGCCTGCTGGTCAACCTGTATGGCTGGCAGTCGATCTTCATCATGCTCACGGTCTTCAGCGCCCTGTCCGGATTGGCGGTGGCCCTGGGCCTGCCGGAAAGCATGCCGGCCACGCGCCCGCGCCTGCCTTTGTCCGGAGCGTTGCGCCAGTACGGCCTGCTGCTGGCGGACCGGGTCTTTCTTGGTCACGCCTTGACCGGCGGCATCGCCATCGCCGGGATGTTTTCCTACATCGCCGGATCGCCCTTTGTCTTCATCAAGCTCTACGGCGTGCCGGCTGAGCACTTTGGCTGGTTCTTCGGGATCAACGCGGGGGGCTTCATCCTGGTGGCTCAGGTCAATGCGCGCCTGCTGGCCAAGCGCGGGCCGGCCTTTCTGCTGGCCCGCACGGTGTGGATCTACCTGGCCGCGGGCCTGACCCTGCTGGCAATCAGCGCCCTGCACACCAGCGCGCTCTGGCCGCTGCTACTGCCGTTGTTCGTGTGCATCGCCAGCCTGGGCTGCATCATTCCCAACGCCGCGGCCTGTGCCATGAACGGCCAGGGCGCGCGGGCCGGCAGCGCTTCGGCGATGCTCGGTTGCCTGCAGTTCAGCGTGGCGGCGGCTGCCGCCTACCTGGTGGGGGTATTGCACGATGGCAGTGCCATGCCGATGGCCATGGTCATCTGCCTGTGCGGTGTTCTGGCGGTGAGCATGGCGGTCGTGACCCGGCGTTTGCAGAATGCCCGGGCCTTGCAAGCCGCCGAGCATTGAGTCAGCCGACGGCGCGCTGAACCTGGGGAATCTGGTGGGGAGCTTGCAAGCGTGCCTGCAGGGTCTGGGTGAACGCCCGGGCCTCGGCCTCGCTGCGGAAAGTCACCGCGTGCTGGTCGAGACGGACCTGCCACTGGGAGCCTTGAGGGTGTGCCAGTTCTTTTATCAGGATCTTCATTGCTGACCTCCTAACGCTAAAAGAGAACGGTGCAAGGGCTGCCAGTGTAGACCCGAATACGGTCAGGAATATGACCGAAATCAACTCTCGGACTGACGGCGACCAGCGGGCTTTTCTGCACGATGGCCACCGCCCGCCAGGGCCTTAGAACCCTTCCAGGACGATCTTGCCCTTGGCCGTGCCGCTCTCCAGCAAGGCATGGGCGCGACGCAGGTTGGCCGCGTTGATCTGGCCGAAGTGCTCGCCCAGGGTGGTCTTCAGGGTGCCGGCGTCGATCAGTTCGGCGACCTTGTTGAGCAGTACATGCTGCTCTTGCATGTCGGCGGTTTCGAACAGCGAGCGGGTGTACATGAACTCCCAATGCAGCGACAGGCTCTTGCGCTTGAGCTTGGTCACGTCGAGGCTTTTCGGGTCGTCGATCAAGGCCAGCTTGCCCTGGGGCGCCAGGGCTTCCACCAGCTCATCGAGGTGGGCGTCGGTCTGGGTCAGGCTGGCCACATGGGTCACCTGATTGATGCCAATGCGCTTGAGTTCGGCGCTCAGTGGCTGGCGGTGATCCACCACGTGGTGGGCGCCCAGCTCGCGGACCCAGGCCTGGGTCTGTTCGCGGGAGGCACTGCCGATCACCTTGAGGCCGGTCAGTTGCCGGGCCAGTTGGGTGAGGATCGAACCGACCCCGCCAGCGGCGCCAACAATCAGCAGGCTCTGGCCCTGATCGTTGCGCTCCTGGCTGATTTGCAGGCGTTCGAACAGCAGCTCCCAGGCGGTGATCGCGGTCAGCGGCAAGGCCGCGGCTGCGGCAAAGTCCAGGCTCTTGGGCATATGGCCGACGATCCGTTCATCCACGGTGTGCAGCTCGCTGTTGCCCCCGGCCCGGGCGATGGAGCCGGCGTAGAACACCCGGTCGCCGACCTTGAACAGGCTGACCTCACTGCCCACGGCCTTGACCACCCCGGCCACGTCCCAGCCCAGCACCTTGGCCGCGCCGCCTTCGGGCTGGACGTTCTGGCGGACCTTGGTGTCCACCGGGTTGACCGAGATGGCCTTGACCTCCACCAGCAGGTCGCGGGGGCCGGCGACCGGTTCGGGCAGTTCGATGTCCTGCAGGGACTTGGGGTCGTCGATCGGCAGGGATGCGTAGTAGGCGATGGCTTTCATGCTGAATTCCTGTTGAGTGCAGAGTGAGGGTCAGACGATCAGTTGCAGGCGCTTGAGTTCGAAGTGCTCGATCGCCTCGCGGGTCTGGGCGATGAAGTTCTGAAAGTGCGCCGTGTTGTTGTGAAACTCCAGGGCGGCTTCATCGTCCCAGCGTTCCAGTACGTAGAAGGTGCCCGGCTGCGCGGCGTCTTCATGCAGTTGGTAGTACTGGCAGCCGGCTTCCTCGCGGCTGGGCGCGACCAGGGCGCTGAGTTCGCGCTTGAGGACGGCTTGCTGCTGGGGCTTGGCGATCAGGGTCGCAATCGCGGTAAAGGCTTGGGACATGGGATGTTCCTCTGGTGCTGGGCGATGGAGCGGATGATTGGCTATTTCTCATGAAGATAAAACCCGCTAAAAGAGCAGTCTCTTTCAATATTTTTTTGATAATCCGGACATACACCCATGCTGCGATTCGATGACCTGCAATTGTTCGTCTGGGCCGCGGACCTGGGCAGCCTGTCGGCGGCGGCCCGGGTCATGGACCTGTCGCCGGCGTTGGCCAGCGCCGCCCTCAAGCGCATCGAAGAACACCTGGGTGCGCGCCTGCTGGCCCGCTCGACCCGCAGCCTGCGCCTGACCGCCGAGGGCGAGGGCTTTCTGGAATACGCCCGCGCGGCCTTGAGCAATCTGGATGAAGGGCGGCGCCTGTTGGCCAGCGGGCAGGATCAGGTCAGTGGCGTGTTGCAGCTGTCCGCACCTTCTGACTTCGGCCGCAACCTGCTGCTGCCCTGGCTCGACGAATTCCAGCGCGAGCACCCCAGGCTCAGCGTGCGCCTGCTGCTGGGGGACCGCATCGCCGACCTGTTCCGCCAGCCGGTGGACATCGCCCTGCGCTACGGCGAGCCGGAGGATTCCAGCCTGGTGGCCTTGCCGATCGCCCCGGACAATCGCCGGGTGCTGTGCGCCGCTCCCAGCTACCTGGCCCGGCACGGCGAGCCGCGTCAGCTGGAGCAACTGGCCCAGCACAACTGCCTGCTGTACATGCTCGACAGCCGGGCCCATGACCTCTGGAGTTTTCATGACGGCAAGCGCGAGGTGAGCCTGACCGTCAGCGGCAACCGCTTGAGCGACGATGCCGATGTGGTGCGGCGCTGGGCCGTGGCCGGCGAGGGGATTGCCTACAAGTCCTGGCTGGACGTGGCCGGCGATGTGCTTGCCGGTCGCCTGCAGATCCTGCTGCCGGAGCTGCGCTGCGAAGGCGCCTCGCTGAACCTTTTGTGCACCCATCGCGCGCACTTGAGCAAACCGGTCAAGCTGCTGCGGGACATGCTCCAGGAGCGCTGCGCCCAGATCAGCGCACGCCGCCCGTAGGAGCCGGCTTGCCGGCGAACCCCCCGCGTCGCTGGCGGACGCGAACAGGTCGCCCTCGGCAATCAGTCCCGGCCTCGATCCCGCACACTCGAGCGGTCCAGCATTCAACCGGGGGAACGGGCATGGCCATACAGGGATACAGCGCCGCCGAGCGCTTGGAACGCTTGCCCATCAGCGGTTATCACCGAGTGATTTTCATCATCATCGCCCTGGCGTTTTTCTTCGACTCCATGGACCTGGCGATGATGACCTTCCTCCTCGGCTCGATCAAAACCGAGTTCGGCCTGAGCTCGGCCCAGGCCGGTCTATTGGCCAGCTCCTGCTTCTTCGGCATGGTGCTCGGCGCCTCGCTGTCGGGCCTGCTCGCCGACCGCTTCGGGCGCAAGCCGGTGTTCCAATGGAGCATCGTGCTCTGGGGCCTGGCCAGCTACCTGTGTTCCACCGCCCAGAGCGTGGACAGCCTGACCCTGTTCCGGGTGCTGTTGGGGATCGGCATGGGCATGGAGTTTCCCATCGCCCAATCGATGCTTTCGGAGATGATCCCGGCGCAGCGCCGCGGACGCTACATCGCCTTGATGGACGGTTTCTGGCCCCTGGGTTTCGTGGCCTCCGGGGTGCTGTCGTACTTTCTGTTGCCGCTGATCGGCTGGCGCGAGATCTTCCTGGTGCTGGCGATTCCGGCAGTGTTCGTGCTGGTGATCCGCTTCTTCATTCCCGAGTCGCCGCGCTGGCTGGAGCAGGCCGGGCGGCATGCCGATGCGGACCGCGTGCTGTGCGCCATCGAGAACAAGGTACGGGCTTCCCTGGGCACGGCGCAGTTGCCGGAGCCGGTGCGCCTGCCACGCATCGACAGTGCGCCGGGGCACTTTTTCTCCGCGCTGAAACAGATCTGGTCGCCCCTGTACCGGCAACGCACGATGATGATCTGGAGCCTGTGGTTCTTCGCCTTGCTGGGTTTCTACGGGCTGACGTCCTGGCTCAGCGCCTTGCTGCAGACATCCGGTTTTGCCGTGACCCAGTCGGTGTACTACACGGTGCTGATTTCCCTGGGCGGGATTCCCGGCTTTCTCATGGCTGCCTGGCTGGTGGAGCGCTGGGGGCGCAAGCCGGTGTGCATCGTGACCTTGCTCGGTGGTGGGGTGATGGCGTTCTTCTACGGACAGAGCGCGGTGTTTGGCGGCAACGTCGGCTTGTTGATCGGCACCGGGCTGCTGATGCAGTTCTTCCTGTTCGGCATGTGGGCGGTGCTCTACACCTATACGCCCGAGCTGTACCCGACGTCGGCCCGGGCTACGGGGTCGGGCTTTGCTTCGGCCGTTGGCCGGATCGGTTCGCTGCTGGGCCCCTTGGTGACCGGGCTGGTATTTCCCATCACTGGGCAGGGCGGGGTGTTTGCCCTGGGGGCGGCGTGTTTTGTGATCGCGGCGGGAGTGGTCTGGCTGTTCGGGATGGAAACCCGGGGCAAGACGCTGGAGGCGTTGAGCGAGGCGGGACTTTGAGGTTCGCTGGCAAGCCAGCTCCTACCGGTTGGTGTAGGAGCCGGCTTGCCGGCGAAGGCCGCTACGGCTTGACCAGTCGCGCATCCAGGCTGTTCTGCGCCAGGCGCCGGGCCTGCTCCTGGGTCATCCCCAGGTCGGTGTACAGGGCGTGGAAGTTCTCGGTGACGTAGCCGCCGAAGTACGCCGGGTCATCGGAGTTGACCGTGACCTTCACCCCGCGCTCAAGCATTTGCAGGATGTTGTGCTGGGACATGTGGTCGAACACGCAGAGCTTGGTGTTGGACAGCGGGCACACGGTCAGCGGGATCTGCTCGTCGATGATGCGCTGCATCAGTCGCTCGTCCTCGAAAGCGCGCACGCCGTGGTCGATGCGCTGGATCTTCAACAGGTCCAGGGCTTCCCAGATGTACTCCGGCGGGCCTTCCTCGCCGGCGTGGGCCACGGTCAGGAAGCCTTCGCTGCGCGCGCGGTCGAACACCCGCTGGAACTTGCTCGGCGGGTGGCCCATTTCCGAGCTGTCCAGGCCCACGGCGACAAAGGCATCGCGAAACGGCAGCGCCTGGTCGAGGGTTTTCTGCGCTTCTTCTTCGCTCAAGTGGCGCAGGAAGCTGAGGATCAGGCCGCTAGTGATGCCCAGTTGCTGCTCGCCGTCTTTCAGCGCGGCGGCGATGCCGTTGAGCACCACTTCGAACGGGATGCCGCGGTCGGTGTGGGTCTGCGGATCGAAGAACGGCTCGGTGTGGATCACGTTCTGCTCTTTGCAGCGCAGCAGGTAGGCCCAGGTCAGGTCGTAGAAATCCTGGGAGGTGCGCAGCACGTCGGCGCCCTGGTAGTACAGGTCGAGGAACTCTTGCAGGTTGTTGAAGGCGTAGGCCTTGCGCAGGGTTTCGACGTCGCTCCAGGGCAGGGCGATCTTGTTGCGTTCGGCCAGGGCGAACAGCAGTTCCGGTTCCAGGGAACCTTCCAGGTGCAGGTGCAACTCGGCCTTGGGCAAGGCGTTCAGCCAGTCATACATGGTGTGGTCTCATCAGGTGCAGGCGGGCGCTGCGAGAGTGATGCGCTGCCGGGGCCGTGCCCTTCTCGGGGGAACGGGCCGCGGTTGCGGCTATCGCCAGGTTTTCACCGGGCCCGAAAAAGCCGCCATTCTACATCTGGCGGCGCCATTGTTCGGCAAAACCTGACCGAATGGGCGATCAGGCCTGCTCCAGCTCGCGGCGATAGGCGTAGGTATCGGCAAAGCGCGACAGCAGGAATTCGGCGCAGGTGGTCACCGGGTACTTGGCCGGGTGCTCTGCGTCCTGGCAGCCGGGCAGGCATTCGATGCGGGTGTCCGGGTGCGGTTCGGCGAAGAACGGCATCGAGTAGCGGTCCACCCCCTGTGGGCTGATGACCCGGTGCGGCGTCGACAGGTAACGGTCGTTGCTCCAGCGCGCCATCATGTCGCCGAGGTTGACCACGAAGCTGCCTTCAATGGGCGGCGCGTCGATCCACTGGCCCTGGACGTTGCGCACCTGCAGGCCGCCGGCCGCGTCCTGGTAGAGCAGGGTGATGCAGCCATAGTCGGTGTGGGCGCCGGCGCCTTGCTGCTCTTCGCTGCTGGCGGTGTGGCGTGGCGGGTAGTGGATCAGCCGCAGCACGCTGACCGGGTCCTGGAAGCGGCGGTCGAAGAAGTCGCGCTCGATGCCCAGGGCCAGGGTCATGGCTCGCAGCAGGGTCTGGGCCAGGGCCTGCATGTCCTGGTAGTGCTGCTCCATCAGGGCCTGCCAGCCGGGTAGGTGCGGGTGGCGATTGGGCCCGCGCAAGGGCTTGTTCGCCAGTACCTCGGGATGCTCGGCCGGCAGGTGCAGGCCCATGTCGAAGGTTTCCTTGAGGTCGCTGGGCTTGCTCGGGTCCAGCTGCTCGGTGGCGATGGCGCCATAGCCGCGATGGTGGCGGCTCTGGGTGATGTCGATCTTGAGTTTCTCGGCGCTGGGCAGGGCGAAGAAGTGCTTGGCCATGGCCAGCAATTGTTCGATGCGTTGTGCTCTGATCGGGTGGCCCTTGATGTAGAAGAAGCCCCACTCGCGGCAGGCGCGGTCGATCTGATTGGCGACACGCTCCCAGCCTGGCTGGGCATCCTGATACAGCGGGCTGATATCGATGATCGGCAGTTGACTCATGAAATAGACTCCCATCCGGTTGGCGGTCCGCCGTCGCTGCCGGATGCTCCGGCAGCGACGACCAGCTTAGTTGGGGAGATCCGCCCGCAGGCCTTCGACGTAGTAGTTCATCGAGGCCAGTTCTGCATTGCTGGCGCTGACTCCCGCGGCGATTTTTTCAACCCCGGCCTGGTCCTTGATCGGGCCGGTAAACGGGTGGAACTCGCCGCTCTTGATGCGGGCGATGATCTGCTCGGCTTCGGCTTTCACCGGGGCCGGCAGCAGGTCGCTGAGGGGCAGCTCAACCGTACCCTCTTTCAGGCCGCCCCAGTAGTCCTGGGATTTCCAGCTGTGGTCGAGCACCCCTTGGGTGGCCTGGAGGTAGTGCGGGGCCCAGTTGTTGACGATGGACGTCAGCACCGCCTTGGGGCCGAAGTGGGCCATGTCCGAGGCGTAGCCCACCGCGTATACGCCACGGCGTTCCGCGGCCTGGATCGGCGCCGGGCTGTCGGTGTGCTGGAAGATCACGTCGGCGCCCTGGTCGATCAGGGCGTTGGCGGCGTCGGCTTCCTTGCCCGGGTCGAACCAGGAGTTGACCCACACCACCTTGATCTCGGTGCCCGGGTTGTACTTGTTCAGGGCCAGCTGGATGGCGTTGATGTCGCGGATCACCTCCGGGATCGGGAACGAGGCGACGTAGCCGATCTTCTTGCTCCTGGTCATCTTCGCCGCGAGGAAACCGCCGACATAACGCCCCTCGTAAGTGCGCGCCAGGTAGGTGCCGAGGTTCTTGTCCTGCTTGTAGCCGGTGGCGTGTTCGAAGGTCACCTTGGGGAACTGCCTGGCGACTTTCAGGGTGGGGTTCATGTAGCCGAAGGAGGTGGTGAAGATCAGATCGTAGTTGTCCTTGGCCATGTTGCGGATCACTCGCTCGGCATCGGCGCCTTCGGCCACGTTCTCGATGTAGTTGGTCTTGATCTGCGCGCCGAATTTCTCCGCCAGGGCCTTGCGTCCCTGCTCATGCTGATAGGTCCAGCCGTGGTCGCCGATGGGGCCGATGTAGACGAAGCCGACCTTCAGCGGATCGGCGGCACTGGCGGTGAGGCTGGCGCTCAGGCCGACGGCGGCGGCCAGGGCGCAGAGCAGCTTGTGCAACGGGCGTGTATGCATGAATTGAAGCTCCATCTTGTTGTGAAGGGGGGCTGGGTCGGCAAGCGCAGGAGGGCAATGCAAATAGCTGACCAAGAGGACAACAAAGATGGCGGTTGCGCCGGCGAGGAGGTTTCTACGGGGGCTTTGGCGCGCGTTTTTCGCTGGCAAGCCAGTGCCTACAGGCACGGGTGTAGGAGCCGGCTTGCCGGCGAAGGACTGTGCAAGATCCATCCCGGTGCGCAGCGCCTGAGGCTGGTGCACTAACATGTAACGAAACGTTAGTGACCTGAAGCGGTCTTTCACTCATCTCCTGTACTCGTTTTTATTCCCGTCAAAGGACTGCAATGTTCACTTCCCTCAAGCAAGAACAGTTTCTGCTGCTTGCGCTGCTGGCGGCCGTGGCCGCCTATCCCCTGGAACACCTGTTGCTCAATAGCGGCCAAGGCATCGCCCTGATGGCCGGGTTGCTGCTGATCGGCTTTATCGTCATCGCCTCGATGCGCGTAGCCCATCACGCCGAACTGCTGGCGGAAAAGGTTGGCGACCCCTACGGCACCATGATCCTGACCCTGGCCGCGGTGCTGGTGGAGGTGGTGATCCTGGCCATCATGATGAGCAACGAAGCCTCGCCGACCCTGGTGCGCGACACCATCTATTCGGCGGTGATGCTGGACATCAACGGCATCCTCGGCCTGGCGGCCCTGATGGGTGGCATCAAGCACGGCGAGCAGCCCTACAACGACGATTCGGCGCGCACCTACAGCGTGATGATCCTCACCGCCATGGGCGTGTCGATGGTGGTGCCGGAGTTCATTCCCGAAGCCGACTGGAAGGTCTACTCGGCCTTTACCATCGGCGCGATGGTGGTGCTCTACACCCTGTTCCTGCGCATGCAGGTCGGGCCGCACAGTTACTTCTTCAGCTACAGCTACCCGGAAAAACGCCGTGGTAAAGAGGCCCAGGAACAACCCCACGCCGTCAATCTGGCCTGGAGCGTCGGCATCCTGGTGTTCGGCGTGGTGGTGATCGGCGCCCTGGCCGAGGTGATGTCCAAGACCCTGGACCTGGGCCTGGAAGGTACGGGCGCACCGCCGGTGATCACGGCGATCCTGGTGGCGGCGATTTCCGCCGCGCCGGAGATTCTCACCGCCCTGCGCGCGGCCCTGGCCAACCGCATGCAGTCGGTGGTTAACGTGGCCCTGGGCGCGTCTCTGTCGACGGTGATCCTCACGGTGCCGGTGATGGAAGCCATGGCCCTGTACACCGGCCAGCCGTTCCAGATGGCCATGACCCCGGTGCAGACGGTGATGGTGTTCATCACCCTGATCGTCAGTGCGATCAACCTCAATGACGGTGAAACCAACGCCATCGAGGGCATGACTCACTTCGTGCTGTTTGCGACCTTCATCATGCTGTCGCTGCTGGGCCTCTAAAGAGCTTCGCCGGCCAGCCAGCGCCTACGAAACTGAGTGGCCGGCGAAGGCGGTTGATCAGCCGCCGCTGATCAACTGCCGGGCCGCCTGGCTGTGATCGGCGATCAGGTTTTTCAGGTCCAGCCCTTCGATCTGGCCATCCATCACCCGCCACTTTCCGCTGATCATGACCCGGTCCGCCCGATCCGCGCCGCACAACAGCAGCGCCGACACCGGGTCGTGGCTACCCGAGAAACGCAATTCATCGAGCTTGAACAACGCCAGGTCCGCCTGCTTGCCCACTGCCAGCTCGCCGATGTCGCTGCGCCCCAGCAGGCTCGCCGAACCCCGGGTGGCCCAGCCCAGCACCCGCTCCGGGGTGATTTTCTCGGCGCCGTAACGCAGGCGCTGAATGTACAGCGCCTGCCGCGCTTCGAGGATCATGTTCGACGCATCGTTGGACGCCGAACCGTCCACGCCCAACCCCAGGGGCGCGCCGGCGTCGGTCAGCTCGATGCTGGGGCAGATACCGGAGGCCAGGCGCATGTTCGAACTCGGGCAATGGCAGATGCCGGTGCCGGCGGCCCCCAGGCGGGCGATTTCATCCGGGTTGAAGTGGATGCCATGGGCCAGCCAGGTACGCGGGCCGAGCCAGCCGACGCTGTCCAGGTAATCCACGGTGCGCAGGCCGAAACGCTGCAGGCAGAAGTCTTCTTCGTCGAGGGTTTCGGCGAGGTGAGTGTGCAGGCGCACATCGAGGGTGTTGGCCAGTTCGGCGCTGGCCGACATGATTTCCGGGGTCACCGAGAAGGGTGAACAGGGCGCCAGGGCAATCTGGATCTGCGCGCCGTCGCCACGCTCGTGGTATTGGCGAATCAGGCGCTGACTGTCGTCGAGAATCACCTGGCCCTCTTGCACGGTCTGTTGCGGCGGCAGGCCGCCGTCCTTCTCCCCCAGGCTCATGGAGCCGCGGGTGAGCATGGCGCGCATGCCCAGTTCACGCGCGCTTTCGACTTGCACGTCGATGGCGTTTTCCAGGCCGTCGGGGAACAGGTAGTGATGGTCTGCGGCGGTGGTGCAACCGGAGAGCAGCAGTTCGGCCAGCGCCACTTTGGTCGCCAGGGCGAGTTTTTCCGGGGTCAGCCTGGCCCAGACCGGATACAGGGTCTTGAGCCAGGGGAACAGCGGCTGGTTGACCACCGGCGCCCAGGCGCGGGTCAGGGTTTGGTAGAAGTGATGGTGGGTGTTGATCAGGCCCGGCAGCATGACGTGCTCGCGGGCATCAAAGACCTGCTGGCAGGGGCTTGCAGGCTGCTGGCCGAGGCCCAGGACTTCAACGATCAGACCGTCTTGCACCACCAGGCCGCCACGGGCGTCGAGGGCATTGCCGGTGAAGATGGCCAGGGGATTTTTTAACCAGGTACGGGTCGCAGGCATGGTGGCCGGCTCCTCTGAAAGTGGGTTCAGGTTAGCCAGCTCAGTGTTGCCCTGTCTGCTGATCCAGGGTCGCCGCAAGGGGCGAGGTGCGCAGTCTAGCGAAAGATCGGCCGGGGGACAAAACGTGCATGTTGCCCCCCGTTCCAGAGCCTTGGCCGCGCTCTACAAGCCGACCTGGGGTACTGGTTTTACCAGGGGATGGTTTCGCCCTTGTAGTTGACGAAGTGATGCCCGCCCTTGCCGGTGTAGGCGTTGACCTGGGCGATCAGCCCGCGGGTGCTGGTTTGCACGTCGATGTCGGCGCCTTCGCCACCCATGTCGGTCTTCACCCAGCCCGGGTGCAGCGAGAGCACGGTGAGCTTCTGTTGCAGCTGGCTGACGAAGCTGTTGGTCATGGAGTTCAGCGCCGCCTTGCTGGCCTTGTACAGCGCCAGCTCCGGAGCATCCGGCATGGTCACGCTGCCCAGCACCGAACTCATGAACGCCAGCACGCCGCTGTCCTGGCGGATCTGCCCGACAAAGCGCTGGGCCAGGTTGATCGGCGCCACGGCGTTGGTGAAGAACAGCTGGCCGACTTCGGCCAGGGTCGCGTGCCCCGGCAACTGGTTGTCCGGGCCCTTGACCCCGGCATTGACGAACAGCAGGTCGAACACCTGATCCTTGAGCTTGTGGCTGAGGGCGATCACGGCTTGCTGATCGTCCATGTCCAGCTGTTCGATCTGCACCTTGCCCAAAGCTTGCAGGGCCTCGGCCTTGTGCGGGTTGCGCACGGTGGCAGTGACCTGCCAGCCGTCTTCGAGCAGGCGCTGGACCAGGCCGAGGCCCAGGCCCCGGGAAGCGCCGATGATCAGAGCGGTTTTTGCCTTGGACATGAGGAGGCTCCTTGAGAAATGAGGATCACGGATTCAGTGGACAGGCTTGGCCGAGCCGCAGTTGCCGCTTCTGGCGCAAGTGTCCCGGTTCGCTTGTACGGTCTTGATGCAGAGCCGCAATGGCAGCCTCTCGGGCGGTTAGTCGCGACAACCTTTGGCGCTGGGACGCGATCGGTCCGCGCCGCGGGCGGAAGCCGAGGGTGTCGCGGCTGACGGCGCCGGCTGCGGCCAGTTCTGCGATGCGCATGCATGGGGCTCGAAAGGGCTTGACCCTGGAGCATACTCCAGGCTTTAGCCTGCGCGCTCCTTGAATCGATGGAGCGACATCTATGTGGACGACCGAGCAGTATCGGACCTTGGTCCGGGCCAGCGGCTGGTATGACTTGCTGGTGACCCTGGCCTTTGTCACCCCCTGGAGTTTCATGGCCCTGCACGGGCTGCTGCAGGACACGGCCCAGGCCTTGCACCTGGCGGGCAGCCTGCCGCCTTTCGAACCGACACACCTGTTGATGGCCAACCTGATGGGCTCGATTGTCTGTGTGTGGGCGGTGCTGCGGATTCGCGATCCGCAGCAGGCGTTTGGCCGTTATGACGCGGTGGGACGCATCCTTTTCGCCAGCTGGCAGGTGTATGCCCTGATGCACGGCGCCACGGCGTTGATCTGGGGGATCCTGTTGGTTGAACTGGCCTGGTGCGTGGCGCAGTTGCTGCCGGTCAAAGGCTGCGTTGGCAAGCCGGCTCCCGTGGGGCGTGCGTCGGTCATTTAATGCCCCGCCTGCCATGGCTGGCCCAGGGACACCGGTGCGTACAGGCGGGTGCGCACGGCGTCCCGGGACAGCAGCACCAGCACCAGGATGGTCGCGGCATAGGGCAGCATCGCCAGCAGGTTGGACGGTATCGCCAGCCCCAGGCCCTGGGCCACCAGATGCAGGATGCTGGCCAGGCCGAACAGGTAGGCGCCGAGCAACAGGCGCCACACGCGCCAGCTGGCGAACACCACCAGGGCCAGGGCGATCCAGCCGCGACCGGCGCTCATGTTCTCGGCCCACATCGGCGTGTAGGCCAGGGACAGGTAGGCCCCGGCCAGCCCGGCCATGGCGCCGCCGAACAGCACCGCGAGGGTGCGCACCCGCAGCACCGGCAGGCCCATGGCGCTGGCGGCGTCGGGGTTTTCGCCGACGGCCTGGATGATCAGGCCGATCCGGCTCTTGAGGATGACCCAGGCCACCAGGGCGAACAGGACGAAGGACAGGTACACCAGCGGGTCCTGGGCGAACAGCATGCGGCCGATCAGCGGGATGTCGCTGAGCCACGGCAGTGCCAGGGGCTCGAACCCGGCCAGGGGCTTGCCGACCCAGGCCGCGCCGACGAAGCTCGACAGGCCGACGCCGAAAATGCTCAGGGCCAGTCCGCTGGCCACCTGATTGGCGTTGAACACCAGGGCCACCAGGGCGAACAGCGCCGACAGCAGCATGCCCGCCGCCATCGCCAGCAGCACTCCGAGCCACAGCTGCCCGCTGTTGAGGGCGACGATAAACCCCACCACCGCGCCAAACAGCATCATGCCTTCCTGGCCGAGGTTGAGAACCCCGCTTTTTTCACAGATCAGCTCGCCCAGGGCCACCAACAGCAAGGGCGTGCCGCAGCGGACCATGGCGTAGAAGATATTGCTCAGCAGATCGATGTCCATCACAGGGCTCCGGCGGTTGCGCTGAGGGACGTGTCGCGGCGTGCCCAGCGCAGGTTCAGGCGTGGCCGGTAGAGGATCAGTACGTCGCAGGCCAGGAGGAAGAACAGCATCATTCCCTGGAACAGCTGGGTGATGGCCTGGGGCAGGTTGAGGCTCATCTGCGCGCTTTCGCCACCGATGTACAGCAGCGCCATGAGCAGGCTTGAGAACAGGATGCCGATCGGGTTCAGGCGCCCGAGAAAGGCCACGGTGATCGCTGCATAGCCGTAGCCGGGGGAGACTTGCGGCACCAGTTGGCCGATGGGGCCGCTGACTTCGCAGACTCCGGCCAGGCCCGCCAGGGCGCCGCTGATCAACAGCGCCAGCCAGATCAGGCGCTTCTGGCGAAAGCCGACGAAACCGGCGGCGCGCGGGTCCAGGCCCAGCACCTTGATCTGGAAGCCGACAAAGCTCTTCTGCAGCAACACCCAGACCGCCACCAGGGCCAGCAGGGCGAAATACACCCCGGCGTGAACCCGGCCGTCCTCCATCAACAGCGGCAGGCGGCTGAAGTCGCCGAACATCGCCGACTCGGGAAAGTTGAACCCGGCGGGGTCCTTCAAGGGACCGTGCACGCCATACAGCAACAGGTTCAGGGCGATGTAGTTGAGCATGATGCTGGTGAGGATTTCATTGGCGTTGAAGCGCGTGCGCAACCAGGCGGTGAGCCCGGCCCAGGCGGCCCCGGCCAGGGTTCCGGTGAGCAGGATCAGCACCAGCGCCCAGCGGCTTTGCAGCTCGATGAGGTTGACCGCCAGGGCACTGCCGGCCAGGGCCCCGAGCAGCAGTTGGCCTTCGGCGCCGATGTTCCAGATGCGGGCCCGGTAGGCCACCGCCAGGCCCAGGGCGCACAGCAGGATCGGCAGCGCCTTGACCAGCAGTTCACAGACGCCATACAGGTCGCTGACCGGAGCGATCAGCAAGGTGTGCAAGGTCAGTATCGGGTCCTGTCCCAGGGCGATGAACAACAGAGCGCCGCAGCCCAGGGTCAGCACCGCGGCCAGCAGGGGCGAGCAGCCGAGCATCAGGCGTGATTGCCGTCCGCGGGGTTCGAGTGAAAGCAGCATGGGCGACTCCGTTACGCCGCAGAGGCGGGGGCTGAAGGGGATGGGGTGAAATCGCCGGCCATCCAGCCGCCGATTTCCACCAGGGAGGTGTCGGCGCAGTCCTTCAGCGCCGACAGGCGACCGCTGCACAGGGCGCCGATGCGATCGCTGATCTGCAGCAGTTCATCCAGGTCTTCGGAGATCACCAGGATCGCCGCACCGGCGTCGCGCAGGGCAATCAGCGCCTGGTGAATGCTGGCCGCGGCGCCCACGTCCACGCCCCAGGTCGGGTGCGCGGCGATCAGCAAGCGTGGCTGCTGGAGGATTTCGCGCCCGAGGATGAATTTCTGCAGGTTGCCGCCGGACAGGCTGCGGGCCGGGCTTTGGGCGTCGCCGGTCTTGACCCCGAAGCGCTGGATGATGTTCTCGGCCAGGGCCCGGACCCGGGATCGTCGAATCAGGCCGTGGCGCACCAGTCCCTGCCCAAAGGCGCTGAGCAGGGCGTTGTCTTCCAGGCTCAGCTCCGGCACGGCGCCGTGCCCCAGGCGTTCGGCGGGGACAAAGGCCAGGCCATTGCGGCGCCGCGCATCGGGGTACAGGTGACCCACGGCCTGGCCGGCAAAGCAGATGCGTCGGGCTTCGTCGGCTGCCAGGCGCTGCTCGCCGCTGAGCAGGGCCAGCAGCTCGTCCTGGCCGTTGCCGGCGACCCCGGCGATGCCGACGATCTCGCCGCTGCGCAGGGTCAGGTCGATAGCCTTGAGGGAGCAGCCGAAGGGATCGGGGCTGTGCCAGCTCAGTTGGTCGATGCGCAGGAACTCATGGCTGCCCTGGGCTTTGGGGTGATCGCTGATCATCGCCGCGGCGTCGCCCACCATCAGCCGCGCCAGCTCCGGGTCCGAGCACTGCGCAGGAATGCAGTGCCCGGCCACTCGGCCCGCGCGTAGCACGGTGGCGCTGTGGCACAGGGCGCGCACCTCGGCGAGCTTGTGGCTGATGAACAGGATGCTGCAGCCTTCGTCGGCCAGCCGGCGCAGGGTCGTGAACAGATCGTCGACCTCCCGGGGCGTCAGGACCGAGGTCGGTTCGTCGAGGATCAGCAGCCGGATGTCCTGCATCAGGCAGCGCACGATCTCCACCCGCTGGCGCTCGCCGATGGACAGGCTGTGCACCAGGCGCTGGGGCTCCAGGGGCATGCCGTAGCGCTGGGAAACCTCGCGGATCCTGCCTTCCAGCTGGCTTGGCGTGCCCTCGCCACGGCCCAGGGCCAGGGCGATGTTCTGCGCCACGCTGAGGGTTTCGAACAACGAGAAATGCTGGAACACCATGCCGATGCCCAGGCTCCGGGCCTGGGCCGGATGAGCGATGGACTGACGGCGCCCTTGCCAGAGCAGGTCCCCGGAATCGGCCTGGATCACCCCGTAGATGATCTTCATCAAGGTGCTCTTGCCGGCGCCGTTTTCCCCCAGCAAGGCATGGATTTCCCCGGGAGCGATGCGCAGGTCGATGGCGTCGTTGGCCAGGCAGCCGGGGTAGCGTTTGCTGATCTGGCGCAGTTGCAGGCGCGGCGTGGGGGCAATGGGCAGGGCGGAATTGGGCATGGCTGGCTCGACGGCTTGGCGGTGTGCCTGTGGATAAAGCAATTTCCTGGCCAGGGGGTCAGAAAAACCTGGAGCCCGCTCTGGCATGCACCTTGAGCGATTAGCCAAGACCCGGGGCGAGCACCAGTTAGGGGCAAAGTGCTTGAAACGGCGCCTTTTTTGTCCGCTGGCGGATGAGCGAAAAATGATCAGTTGCCTGCAGGCCCTGCGGCGTCAGGGGCTGGAGCAGCCTTGCACGGGTTATCCACAGCTTGCTCCACAGTAATTGTGTGCAAGCCGCCGGCTTGGGCATAAGCCCGGGGCGGTTGTTTCCGAACCGCGATAAACCGTCCTAAGCTGCTGTTTTCCAGTACAAAAAGCCTGGCTCTGGGGTTTTTGGACAAAAACTGAGCAACGCCCGCAAAGCCACGTTGCAGAAGGGTTACAGCGCTATGTGCTCAGGTTATCCACAGTCGGGTGCACAGCCGATGTGGGCAACTGCGCCCGGGGCGTCGAGGTTATGCACAAGGTGGCTGGGCCGGCTTGGTGCGTTCAGCGCTGCAAGAGGATGCGTCCGCGACTGAGGTCGGCCAGTTGCTGTTGCAGGGTATCGATCAAGGCTTCCCCCAGGGCCAGTTGCAGCTCCACGCCGTTGGCGGTGAAGGCTTCATCCAGCAGTAATCCGCCCAGTTCGGCGATGCGCAGTTTGACCAGGGCCAGCTCGCTGAAACTGCAGGCGCAGCGCAGTGGCACACGCTTGACCAGGGCAATGCGCTCGGCGCCCTGCAGGCATTTGTTGGCACCGCCGCCGTAGGCTCGGGCCAGGCCGCCGGTGCCCAACTGAATACCGCCGTACCAGCGGATCACCAGCACCGCGACCTGATCGCAGTCTTGGGCTTCGATGGCCGCGAGGATCGGTCTGCCGGCGGTGCCGCCGGGTTCGCCGTCGTCATTGCTGCGGTACTGGTCGCCGAGTTTCCACGCCCAGCAGTTATGCGAGGCGTTGAGGTCACTGTGCTGCTGGATGAAGGCTTGGGCCTCGGCCGCGCTGCTGATGGGCGCGGCGAAGGTGATGAAGCGGCTTTTGCGAATCTCCTCGCGGTATTCGCAAAGGCCGGCCAGGGTAAAGGGCATGGGCGTCAGTCTTTCTGGGCGGGAGTCAGGCCACAGCCTTTGAGAATGATGCGGATCAGGTTGTTGCCGGCCGCTTCGAAGTCCTGCTTGGTCAGGCGGCTGCGGCCGGTGACGCGGCAGATCTGGGTGGCGAAGTCGGCGTAGTGCTGGGTGCTGCCCCAGAGCAGGAAGATCAGGTGCACCGGATCGACCGGGTCCATCTTGCCGGCGTCGATCCAGGCCTGGAACACCGCGGCGCGGCCCTGGAACCAGGCGCGGTAGTCCTGGCTGAAGTACTCGCTGAGGCATTCGCCGCCGCTGATGATTTCCATGGCGAAGATCCGCGAGGCCTGGGGCTGGCGACGGGAAAACTCCATCTTGGCGCGAATGTAGCGGGTCAGGGCCTCGGCCGGGTCGTCCTCGGCGGTGAGGGTGTTGAAGGTGCTGTCCCAGAGTTCGAGGATGTTGCTCAGCACCGCGATGTACAGCCCCAGCTTGTTGGTGAAGTAGTAGTGCAGGTTGGCCTTGGGCAGCCCGGCGTTCTGCGCAATGGTGTTCATGCTGGTGCCTTTGAAGCCGTGACGGGCGAACTCGTCCTCGGCGGCCTGGATGATGGCCTCTTCATTCTTCTGCCGAATGCGGCTGGCGGGTTTGCCTGGGTGAGGAGCGCTGTGGGCGGGGACTTCAAAGGTCATGGAGGTTTCCGAGCAAGTCTGTGGGTGCAACCTGTGCGTTGATAGCGCACCCACGTGGATCAGACAAGCCTTGGTGCGACAAAAGCTTCAGCGGGCGTTCAGACCGGGTTTTTCCGGCGCCGGATTTATGTCGTTCGGCAGGCTTTTGCCCTCCGGCAGCAGCAGGCACATGAGCAGTGCGGTGAGGCCGCCGCTGGTGATCGCCGAGTCGAACAGGGTCTGCACTACCTGAGGCAGCAGGTGCAGCAGGTTTGGTTGTGCGGCGATGCCCAGGCCGACGCCGAAGGAGGTGGCGATGATCAGCATGCTGCGCCGGTCCAGGGGCGCCTGGGCGAGAATGCGTACCCCGGCGGCGGCGACGCTGCCGAACATCACCAGGGTGGCGCCACCGAGTACCGGCTTGGGGATCTGTTGCAGCAACGCGCCGATCAGCGGGAACAGACCCAGGCAGAACAGGATCAGGCCGATGTACAGACCGACGAAGCGGCTGGCCACGCCGGTCAACTGAATCACCCCGTTGTTCTGGGCGAAGGTGGTGTTGGGAAAGGCACTGAAGGTGGCGGCGATCAGGCAACTGACGCCGTCCCCCAGGACCCCGCCCTTGAGCCGGCTTATATAGGAAGGGCCGCTGATGGGCTGGCGCGCCAGCATGCAGTTGGCGGTGAGGTCGCCGACGGTTTCCAGGGTGCTGATCAGGTAGATCAGGGCGACGGGGACAAAGGCGCTCCAGTCGAAACTGAAACCGTACTTGAAGGGTTGCGGCAGGCTGATCAACGGCAGGTCGGGCAGGGGCTGGGGCACCAGCTTGCCGCTGAACCAGGCCGCCAGGCTGCCCAGGGCCAGGCCGATGATGATGGCGCTGAGGCGAATCCACGGGGTCTCGCTGCGGTTGAGCACAATGATGGTCAGCAGCACCAGCAGGCCCAGGCCGAGATTGCCCGGTGCGCCGAAGTCCGGGGCATTGAAGCCGCCTCCCAGATCGGTGATGCCGACCTTGATCAGGCTGATGCCGATCAGGGTGATGACGATGCCGGTGACCAGCGGGGTGATGACCCTGCGCAGTTGCCCGATAAAGCGGCTGAGGACGATCTGTACCAGGGCGCCGAAGAAGCACACACCAAAGATCATCGCCAGGATGTCTTCCGGGCTGCCGCCTCTGTGCTTGACCAGGAAACCCGCCGCCAGCACTGCACCCAGGAAGGCGAAACTGGTGCCTTGCAGGCAGATCATTCCGGCGCCGATGCCCCACGGGCGGCGTGCCTGGATAAAGGTGCCAACCCCGGACACCATCAGCGCCATGCTGATCAGGTAGGGCAGGTGGGTCGACAGGCCCAGGGCCGAGCCTATGACCAGTGGCGGGGTAATGATGCCGACAAAGCTGGCCAGTACATGCTGCAGGGCGGCCAGCAGCGCGGCGAGGGCGCGCGGGCGATCGTTGAGGCCGTAGATCAGTTCAGTGGGGCGGGAAGGGGCGGACGACATGGCATGCAACTCGGGCTGAGGATTCTGGATGCCCAGGCCTGTGCAAAAAGCTGTCCAAGTGATCAGTTTATTGTCGGAAATATCGCCCCGGGCCTTTGACTGCGCGGCTTTGCCGGGGGCTGGCGGATACTCAGCGGGTTGCCGCCAGGCTCTCCAGAAAGCTCTCCAGCACCAAGTGGGGGCGTCGTCCCTTGCGTGTGACCGAAGACAGGCTCAGGTCATAGAAGCGCGACTTGGGCTTGAGGGCGCGCAAGCGGCCTTGCTGGACCCAGAGAGCGGCGTAGTGGTCGGGCAGGTAGCCGATGTAGCGTCCGGTGAGGATCAGGAAGGCCATGCCTTCGCGATCGGATGCACTGGCGGTGCAGTTCAGCGCCTGGTAATGGGCCTGGATCTCCGCCGGCAGGCGGAAGGTCGGGGCAATGGCGTCCTGGTCGTTGAGACGCCGATCGTCCAGTTGCCTGTCGTCGACATAGAACAGTGGGTGGCCCACCGCGCAGTACAGCAATGAGCGTTCGTCATACAGCGGCTGGTACTCCAGCCCGGACAGGGCGCTGGCCTGGGGCACGACGCCGACGTGCAGGCGGCCGTCGAGGACCCCTTGCTCGACTTCGCTGGGGGCGATCATGCGGATCTGGATCTGCACATCCGGCCCGCGTTCCTTCAGTTGCGCCAGGGCGTGGGTGATGCGCATGTGGGGCAGGGTCACCAGGTTGTCGGTGAGGCCGATGATCAACTCGCCCCGCAGATGGTGGTGCAGGCCGTTGACCTCGGTGCGAAAGCTTTCCAGGGCGCTGAGCAGTTGCAGGGTCGATTGATAGACCTCGCGGCCTTCTTCGGTCAGGGAAAAGCCGGCGCGTCCGCGTTGGCACAGGCGCAGGCCGACGCGTTGCTCAAGGTCGCTCATCTGCTGGCTGATGGCCGAGCGGCCGATGCCAAGTACGGTTTCTGCGGCCGAGAAGCCGCCGCACTCCACCACGCTGCGAAAGATCCGCAGCAGGCGGATATCAAAGTCGCTGACTTGCGCCAGCGGATCGGTTCGACGGTTGCTCATTGTTTAGTAGAAGTCGGACTGAAGGTTATTAAAGTTGGATTTCACCGACTTTATAGCCGTGGCAACTTAGTCGCAACAACGCTTTTGTTCCTATGCCGCTTCATTGCCTTGCGAGGTTTTGCTCATGAACATGCCGGAAACCGCTCCTCAGTCCCTGGCCAGTCAGCTCAAGCTTGATGCTCACTGGATGCCCTACACCGCCAACCGCAACTTCCAGCGTGACCCGCGGCTGATCGTCGGCGCCGAAGGCAGCTGGCTGGTGGATGACAAGGGACGCAAGGTCTATGACTCGCTGTCCGGTCTGTGGACCTGCGGCGCCGGTCACTCGCGCAAGGAGATTCAGGAAGCGGTATCCAAGCAACTGGGCACCCTGGATTATTCGCCAGGCTTCCAGTTCGGCCATCCGCTGTCGTTCCAGCTGGCGGAGAAGATCACTGACCTGACCCCGGGCAACCTGAACCATGTGTTCTTCACCGATTCCGGCTCCGAGTGCGCCGATACCGCAGTGAAGATGGTGCGCGCCTACTGGCGCCTGAAAGGCCAGTCGACCAAGACCAAGATGATTGGCCGTGCCCGTGGCTACCACGGGGTGAACATCGCCGGCACCAGCCTGGGCGGCGTCAACGGCAACCGTAAGTTGTTCGGTCAGGCGATGATGGATGTCGACCATCTACCGCACACCCTGTTGGCCAGTAACGCGTTTTCCCGGGGTATGCCAGAGCAGGGCGGCATTGCCCTGGCCGATGAGCTGCTGAAACTGATCGAGTTGCACGACGCTTCCAACATTGCAGCGGTCTTCGTCGAGCCTATGGCCGGTTCCGCTGGGGTACTGGTGCCTCCGCAGGGCTACCTCAAGCGTCTGCGGGAAATCTGCGACCAGCACAATATCCTGCTGGTGTTCGACGAAGTGATCACCGGCTTTGGCCGCACCGGTTCGATGTTCGGTGCCGACAGCTTCGGCGTGACCCCGGACCTGATGTGCGTGGCCAAGCAAGTCACCAACGGCGCCATTCCCATGGGCGCGGTGATTGCCAGCTCCGAGATCTATCAGACCTTCATGAACCAGGCGACTCCCGAGTACGCAGTGGAATTCCCTCACGGCTACACCTACTCGGCGCACCCGGTGGCCTGTGCGGCGGGCCTGGCGGCACTGGATCTTTTGCAGAAGGAAAACCTGGTGCAGAGCGTGGCTGAAGTCGCTCCGCATTTCGAGAATGCGCTGCACGGCATCAAGGGCGCGAAGAACGTCATCGATATCCGTAACTTCGGCCTGGCCGGTGCGATCCAGATCGCGGCCCGTGACGGCGATGCGATCGTGCGTCCGTTCGAGGCCGGCATGGCCCTGTGGAAAGCCGGTTTCTATGTGCGCTTCGGCGGCGACACCCTGCAGTTCGGCCCAACCTTCAATAGCAAGCCGCAAGACCTCGATCGTCTGTTCGACGCGGTTGGCGAAGTGCTGAACAAGCTCGACTGATTCGATCCTTCTTATATAGAAGCAGGCATGAAGCGTTTCGTGCCTGCGCCTTCCCCCCTTTCAGGAGTCCCCGCATGAGTCTGATTCAACACCTGATCCACGGCGAACTGGTCAGCGACAACGGCCGTAGCAGTGACGTGTTCAACCCGTCCACCGGCAAGGCGATTCATAAAGTGCCGTTGGCCAGTCGTGAAACCATCCAGCAAGCCATCGACTCGGCCAAATCCGCATTCCCGGCCTGGCGCAATACGCCACCGGCCAAGCGTGCCCAGGTGATGTTCCGCTTCAAGCAACTGCTGGAGCAGAACGAGGCACGCATTGCCCAGCTGATCAGTGAGGAACATGGCAAGACGCTGGAGGATGCGGCGGGTGAATTGAAACGCGGTATCGAGAACGTCGAATATGCCTGTGCCGCGCCGGAAGTCCTTAAAGGCGAGTACAGCCGTAACGTGGGGCCGAACATCGATGCCTGGTCCGATTTCCAGCCACTGGGCGTGGTGGCCGGCATCACGCCGTTCAACTTCCCGGCCATGGTTCCGCTGTGGATGTACCCGCTGGCGATCGTTTGCGGTAACTGTTTCATCCTCAAACCGTCCGAGCGCGATCCAAGCTCCACCCTGTTGATCGCCGAGCTGCTGCATGAAGCCGGTCTGCCCAAGGGCGTGCTGAACGTGGTGCATGGTGACAAGGCGGCGGTGGATGCGCTGATCGAGGCGCCGGAAGTCAAGGCGCTGAGTTTTGTAGGGTCGACGCCGATTGCCGAATACATCTACGCCGAAGGCACCAAGCGCGGCAAGCGCGTCCAGGCACTGGGCGGGGCGAAGAACCACGCGGTACTGATGCCCGATGCCGATCTGGATAACGCCGTCAGTGCTCTGATGGGCGCAGCCTATGGTTCCTGCGGTGAGCGTTGCATGGCGATTTCGGTGGCCGTGTGTGTAGGGGATCAAGTGGCCGATGCCCTGGTTGCCAAGCTGGTGCCTCAGATCAAGGCGCTGAAGATTGGTGCCGGCACTTCCTGTGGTCTGGACATGGGGCCGCTGGTTACCGCGCAGGCGCGTGACAAGGTCAGTGGCTATGTAGAGGACGGCGTTGCCGCGGGCGCGCAACTGGTGGTGGACGGTCGTGGCCTGAGCGTGGCCGGTCACGAAGACGGTTTCTTCCTCGGTGGCTGCCTGTTCGACCGTGTCACTCCAGAGATGCGCATCTATAAGGAAGAGATCTTTGGACCGGTGCTGTGCATCGTCCGGGTCAACAGCCTGGAAGAAGCCATGCAGCTGATCAACGATCACGAGTACGGCAACGGCACTTGCATCTTTACTCGTGACGGTGAGGCGGCGCGTCTGTTCTGCGACGAGATCGAAGTGGGCATGGTGGGCGTCAACGTACCGCTGCCGGTGCCGGTGGCTTATCACAGCTTCGGTGGTTGGAAGCGCTCGCTGTTTGGTGACCTGCATGCTTATGGTCCTGATGGCGTGCGTTTCTACACGCGCCGCAAGGCCATCACTCAGCGTTGGCCGCAACGTGCCAGCCATGAAGCGTCGCAGTTCGCCTTCCCTAGCTTGTAAGTAGTGAGGCAACAAAGGCCGGCCCTGATGGGCCGGCCTTTGCTTTTATGGGCTTTGCGACCGATATGACAGATTTATGAAAATAGATGTTGACGGCAGATTCTACAGGTCTATAATTCGCCCCACTTCCGGCGCAGTCGAAACGGAAAACTCCTTGAGATTCAACGAGTTACGCGGTTTTCGGCAGCGGTTACGCTTCAGTTCATCGAAGCCAGAAGCAGTTGGCAAGGCAGTGTTTTTCGCCTTGTTAACGATTCGATCCTCTCGGTCGAAAGCGGTTGAAAAGAGGTGTTGACAGCAGCGTGTAACGCTGTAGAATTCGCCTCCCGCTAACGAGAGATCGAAAGCGCAAGTGGTTGAAGTTGTTGAGGAAATCTTCAAAAGCTTCTTAAAAAATCGCTTGACAGTAAATGAGGCTGCTGTAGAATGCGCGCCTCGGTTGAGACGAAAGATCTTAACCAACCGCTCTTTAACAACTGAATCAAGCAATTCGTGTGGGTGCTTGTGGAGTCAGACTGATAGTCAAAAAGATTATCAGCATCACAAGTTACTCCGCGAGAAATCAAAGATGTAACCAACGATTGCTGAGCCAAGTTTAGGGTTTTCTCAAAACCCAAAGATGTTTGAACTGAAGAGTTTGATCATGGCTCAGATTGAACGCTGGCGGCAGGCCTAACACATGCAAGTCGAGCGGCAGCACGGGTACTTGTACCTGGTGGCGAGCGGCGGACGGGTGAGTAATGCCTAGGAATCTGCCTAGTAGTGGGGGATAACGTCCGGAAACGGGCGCTAATACCGCATACGTCCTACGGGAGAAAGTGGGGGATCTTCGGACCTCACGCTATTAGATGAGCCTAGGTCGGATTAGCTAGTTGGTGAGGTAATGGCTCACCAAGGCGACGATCCGTAACTGGTCTGAGAGGATGATCAGTCACACTGGAACTGAGACACGGTCCAGACTCCTACGGGAGGCAGCAGTGGGGAATATTGGACAATGGGCGAAAGCCTGATCCAGCCATGCCGCGTGTGTGAAGAAGGTCTTCGGATTGTAAAGCACTTTAAGTTGGGAGGAAGGGTACTTACCTAATACGTGAGTATTTTGACGTTACCGACAGAATAAGCACCGGCTAACTCTGTGCCAGCAGCCGCGGTAATACAGAGGGTGCAAGCGTTAATCGGAATTACTGGGCGTAAAGCGCGCGTAGGTGGTTTGTTAAGTTGGATGTGAAAGCCCCGGGCTCAACCTGGGAACTGCATCCAAAACTGGCAAGCTAGAGTATGGTAGAGGGTGGTGGAATTTCCTGTGTAGCGGTGAAATGCGTAGATATAGGAAGGAACACCAGTGGCGAAGGCGACCACCTGGACTGATACTGACACTGAGGTGCGAAAGCGTGGGGAGCAAACAGGATTAGATACCCTGGTAGTCCACGCCGTAAACGATGTCAACTAGCCGTTGGGAGCCTTGAGCTCTTAGTGGCGCAGCTAACGCATTAAGTTGACCGCCTGGGGAGTACGGCCGCAAGGTTAAAACTCAAATGAATTGACGGGGGCCCGCACAAGCGGTGGAGCATGTGGTTTAATTCGAAGCAACGCGAAGAACCTTACCAGGCCTTGACATCCAATGAACTTTCCAGAGATGGATTGGTGCCTTCGGGAACATTGAGACAGGTGCTGCATGGCTGTCGTCAGCTCGTGTCGTGAGATGTTGGGTTAAGTCCCGTAACGAGCGCAACCCTTGTCCTTAGTTACCAGCACGTTATGGTGGGCACTCTAAGGAGACTGCCGGTGACAAACCGGAGGAAGGTGGGGATGACGTCAAGTCATCATGGCCCTTACGGCCTGGGCTACACACGTGCTACAATGGTCGGTACAAAGGGTTGCCAAGCCGCGAGGTGGAGCTAATCCCATAAAACCGATCGTAGTCCGGATCGCAGTCTGCAACTCGACTGCGTGAAGTCGGAATCGCTAGTAATCGCGAATCAGAATGTCGCGGTGAATACGTTCCCGGGCCTTGTACACACCGCCCGTCACACCATGGGAGTGGGTTGCACCAGAAGTAGCTAGTCTAACCTTCGGGGGGACGGTTACCACGGTGTGATTCATGACTGGGGTGAAGTCGTAACAAGGTAGCCGTAGGGGAACCTGCGGCTGGATCACCTCCTTAATCGACGACATCAGCTGCTTCATAAGCTCCCACACGAATTGCTTGATTCATTGAAGAAGACGATAGAAGCAGCTTTAAGCTCCAAGCTGATAGCTCCAAGCTAACAGTTACAAGCTCGAAATTGGGTCTGTAGCTCAGTTGGTTAGAGCGCACCCCTGATAAGGGTGAGGTCGGCAGTTCGAATCTGCCCAGACCCACCAATTTTGTTATGGGGCCATAGCTCAGCTGGGAGAGCGCCTGCCTTGCACGCAGGAGGTCAGCGGTTCGATCCCGCTTGGCTCCACCATAAACTGCTTCTGAAAGCTTAGAAATGAGCATTCACATTGAATGTTGATTTCTAGTCTTTTGATTAGATCGTTCTTTAAAAATTTGGGTATGTGATAGAAAGATAGACTGAACGTTACTTTCACTGGTAACGGATCAGGCTAAGGTAAAATTTGTGAGTAACTCTTAAGAGTTTTGCGAATTTTCGGCGAATGTCGTCTTCATAGTATAACCAGATTGCTTGGGGTTATATGGTCAAGTGAAGAAGCGCATACGGTGGATGCCTTGGCAGTCAGAGGCGATGAAAGACGTGGTAGCCTGCGATAAGCTTCGGGGAGTCGGCAAACAGACTTTGATCCGGAGATCTCTGAATGGGGGAACCCAGCCATCATAAGATGGTTATCTTGTACTGAATACATAGGTGCAAGAGGCGAACCAGGGGAACTGAAACATCTAAGTACCCTGAGGAAAAGAAATCAACCGAGATTCCCTTAGTAGTGGCGAGCGAACGGGGACTAGCCCTTAAGTGGCTTTGAGATTAGCGGAACGCTCTGGAAAGTGCGGCCATAGTGGGTGATAGCCCTGTACGCGAAAATCTCTTAGTCATGAAATCGAGTAGGACGGGGCACGAGAAACCTTGTCTGAATATGGGGGGACCATCCTCCAAGGCTAAATACTACTGACTGACCGATAGTGAACTAGTACCGTGAGGGAAAGGCGAAAAGAACCCCGGAGAGGGGAGTGAAATAGATCCTGAAACCGTATGCGTACAAGCAGTGGGAGCAGACTTTGTTCTGTGACTGCGTACCTTTTGTATAATGGGTCAGCGACTTATTTTCAGTGGCGAGCTTAACCGAATAGGGGAGGCGTAGCGAAAGCGAGTCTTAATAGGGCGTCTAGTCGCTGGGAATAGACCCGAAACCGGGCGATCTATCCATGGGCAGGTTGAAGGTTAGGTAACACTGACTGGAGGACCGAACCGACTACCGTTGAAAAGTTAGCGGATGACCTGTGGATCGGAGTGAAAGGCTAATCAAGCTCGGAGATAGCTGGTTCTCCTCGAAAGCTATTTAGGTAGCGCCTCATGTATCACTGTAGGGGGTAGAGCACTGTTTCGGCTAGGGGGTCATCCCGACTTACCAAACCGATGCAAACTCCGAATACCTACAAGTGCCGAGCATGGGAGACACACGGCGGGTGCTAACGTCCGTCGTGAAAAGGGAAACAACCCAGACCGTCAGCTAAGGTCCCAAAGTTATGGTTAAGTGGGAAACGATGTGGGAAGGCTTAGACAGCTAGGAGGTTGGCTTAGAAGCAGCCACCCTTTAAAGAAAGCGTAATAGCTCACTAGTCGAGTCGGCCTGCGCGGAAGATGTAACGGGGCTCAAACCATACACCGAAGCTACGGGTATCACGTAAGTGATGCGGTAGAGGAGCGTTCTGTAAGCCTGTGAAGGTGAGTTGAGAAGCTTGCTGGAGGTATCAGAAGTGCGAATGCTGACATGAGTAACGACAATGGGTGTGAAAAACACCCACGCCGAAAGACCAAGGTTTCCTGCGCAACGTTAATCGACGCAGGGTTAGTCGGTCCCTAAGGCGAGGCTGAAAAGCGTAGTCGATGGAAAACAGGTTAATATTCCTGTACTTCTAGTTATTGCGATGGAGGGACGGAGAAGGCTAGGCCAGCTTGGCGTTGGTTGTCCAAGTTTAAGGTGGTAGGCTGAAATCTTAGGTAAATCCGGGGTTTCAAGGCCGAGAGCTGATGACGAGTTACCTTTTAGGTGACGAAGTGGTTGATGCCATGCTTCCAAGAAAAGCTTCTAAGCTTCAGATAACTAGGAACCGTACCCCAAACCGACACAGGTGGTTGGGTAGAGAATACCAAGGCGCTTGAGAGAACTCGGGTGAAGGAACTAGGCAAAATGGCACCGTAACTTCGGGAGAAGGTGCGCCGGTGAGGGTGAAGGACTTGCTCCGTAAGCTCATGCCGGTCGAAGATACCAGGCCGCTGCGACTGTTTATTAAAAACACAGCACTCTGCAAACACGAAAGTGGACGTATAGGGTGTGACGCCTGCCCGGTGCCGGAAGGTTAATTGATGGGGTTAGCTAACGCGAAGCTCTTGATCGAAGCCCCGGTAAACGGCGGCCGTAACTATAACGGTCCTAAGGTAGCGAAATTCCTTGTCGGGTAAGTTCCGACCTGCACGAATGGCGTAACGATGGCGGCGCTGTCTCCACCCGAGACTCAGTGAAATTGAAATCGCTGTGAAGATGCAGTGTATCCGCGGCTAGACGGAAAGACCCCGTGAACCTTTACTATAGCTTTGCACTGGACTTTGAATTTGCTTGTGTAGGATAGGTGGGAGGCTTTGAAGCGTGGACGCCAGTCTGCGTGGAGCCATCCTTGAAATACCACCCTGGCAACTTTGAGGTTCTAACTCAGGTCCGTTATCCGGATCGAGGACAGTGTATGGTGGGTAGTTTGACTGGGGCGGTCTCCTCCTAAAGAGTAACGGAGGAGTACGAAGGTGCGCTCAGACCGGTCGGAAATCGGTCGTAGAGTATAAAGGCAAAAGCGCGCTTGACTGCGAGACAGACACGTCGAGCAGGTACGAAAGTAGGTCTTAGTGATCCGGTGGTTCTGTATGGAAGGGCCATCGCTCAACGGATAAAAGGTACTCCGGGGATAACAGGCTGATACCGCCCAAGAGTTCATATCGACGGCGGTGTTTGGCACCTCGATGTCGGCTCATCACATCCTGGGGCTGAAGCCGGTCCCAAGGGTATGGCTGTTCGCCATTTAAAGTGGTACGCGAGCTGGGTTTAGAACGTCGTGAGACAGTTCGGTCCCTATCTGCCGTGGACGTTTGAGATTTGAGAGGGGCTGCTCCTAGTACGAGAGGACCGGAGTGGACGAACCTCTGGTGTTCCGGTTGTCACGCCAGTGGCATTGCCGGGTAGCTATGTTCGGAAAAGATAACCGCTGAAAGCATCTAAGCGGGAAACTTGCCTCAAGATGAGATCTCACTGGGATCTTGAATCCCCTAAAGGGCCGTCGAAGACTACGACGTTGATAGGTTGGGTGTGTAAGCGCTGTGAGGCGTTGAGCTAACCAATACTAATTGCCCGTGAGGCTTGACCATATAACACCCAAGCAATTTGCGAACTCGAAAGAGGCCAGATTGCGGTGTGTGAAGACGAAACAAACCGAAAGTTTGCAGGCTCACAAAACACCAACTCTATTACATACCCATTCGCTGGCACGTTGCACAAGCAACGGACTGGCTACCGAATTTCTTGACGACCATAGAGCGTTGGAACCACCTGATCCCATCCCGAACTCAGAAGTGAAACGATGCATCGCCGATGGTAGTGTGGGGTTTCCCCATGTGAGAGTAGGTCATCGTCAAGATTAAATTCCGAAACCCCAATTGCGAAAGCAGTTGGGGTTTTGTTTTTGCGCGGCGGAAAAGTTGCGCTGCTGGGGCTGGCCACGCTCGTGTGCTTACGGCTGCCAGCGCACCGCGACAGTGCTAAGGTTCCGGCCTAGCTTTTTGCATTCTCCAAGGAAGCCTTTATGCCGGACGCCTCGTCCCTCACCCCCGGTTTTATGGTGGTTCACGGTAACCGCCTGGACGAGTTGCGCAGTCTGGTGGTCAGCTGGATGCGGCGTTACCCACTGGCTCCCCTGGAAAATGAAATCGCCCTGGTACAGAGCAATGGCATCGCCCAATGGCTGAAGCTGGCCCTGGCCGAAGACCCCGAGGACGATGACTCCGGCGGCTGCGGCATTGCTGCGGCGATCGATGTGCAATTGCCTGGGAGCTTCATGTGGCAGCTCTACCGCCAGGTCCTGGGTCGAGACGAAATCCCGCCAAAATCCTTACTGGATAAAGCCCCGCTGACCTGGCGTCTGATGCGCCTGCTGCCAGAGCTGATCGACGAGCCCCACTTCGAGCCCCTGCAACGTTTCCTGACCCACGACAGCGATCTGCGTAAACGCTACCAACTGGCCGAGCGCCTGGCGGACCTGTTCGACCAATATCAGGTCTATCGAGCCGACTGGCTGGAAGACTGGTCAGCAGGCCGCCATCAATTGCGCAACGTTCGCGGCGAAGCCAAGGCCCTGACTCCAGCCAACTGCTGGCAAGCCGAACTGTGGCGAGCCCTGCTGGTGGATGTCGGCACCGAGGGCATGGCCCAGAGTCGAGCCGGAGTCCACCAACGCTTTATCGAGCGGATCAACAGCCTGGAGCAGGCCCCCGCGGGCTTGCCATCCCGGGTGATCGTTTTCGGCATTTCCTCGTTGCCGGCCCAAGCCCTCGAAGCCTTGGCCGGACTGGCGCGTTTCAGCCAGGTCCTGCTCTGTGTGCACAACCCCTGCCGTCACCATTGGGCGGATATCGTCGCCGACAAGGATCTGCTGCGCCATCAATACAAACGTCAGGCGCGCAAAGCCGGCATGCCCCTGGCCCTGGATCCGCAAACCCTGCACCAGCACGCCCATCCGCTGCTGGCTGCCTGGGGCAAACAGGGCCGGGACTACATCAACCTCCTGGACAGCTACGACGATCCCAACAGCTATCGCGCAGCGTTTCGCGACGGTCGCATCGACCTGTTCAGCGAGAGCGAGCCGCGCACCATGCTCCAGCAGTTGCAGGACGACATCCTCGAACTGCGCCCCCTCGAGGAAACCCGCGAACGCTGGCCCGCCGTCGATTTGCAGCAGGATCAGTCGATCCGTTTTCACATTGCCCACAGCGCGCAACGGGAAGTGGAAATCCTCCACGACCAGCTATTGGCGCGCTTCAGTGCCGAACCCGACCTGCGCCCCCGGGACGTAATCGTCATGGTGCCGGACATCGACAGCTACGCCCCGCACATCCGCGCGGTGTTCGGCCAGTTGGAACGAGATGACCGCCGCTTCATCCCCTTCACCCTCACCGACCAGGGCCAGCGTGGCCGCGACCCGCTGCTGATTGCCGTCGAGCACCTGCTGAAACTGCCGGACAGCCGCTTTCCGGTCAGCGAGATCCTCGACCTGCTTGATGTGCCTGCGTTGCGCGCCCGTTTTGGTGTCGACGAAGCCGACCTGCCGACCTTGCATCGCTGGATCGAGGGGGCCGGTATTCGCTGGGGCATGAACGCCGAGCAACGGGCGGAACTGGGGCTACCCCAGGAGCTTGAGCAAAACAGCTGGCGCTTCGGTCTGCGGCGCATGCTCCTGGGGTACGCCGTCGGTCGCTCCGCAGCCTGCGACGGCATCGAGCCCTATGACGAGATTGGCGGCCTGGATGCGGCGCTGATCGGTCCCTTGGTGGCTCTGCTGGATGCCTTGCAGATGGCCTACCAGCAGCTCATCGAACCGGCGGTACCCGCGCAATGGGGCGAGCGCCTGCAGCAGTTGCTGGAGCTGTTCTTCCTGGCCGCAACCGAGCACGACGACTACCTATTGGGCCAGCTTGAGGACCTGCGGGAAACCTGGCTGGAAACCTGCGAATCCGTCGGCCTGCAAGATCAGTTGCCCCTGACCGTAGTGCGCGAAGCCTGGCTGGCCGGCCTGGATCAGGGTCGCCTGTCCCAGCGCTTTCTCGCCGGCGCGGTGAACTTCTGCACCCTGATGCCGATGCGTGCCATCCCCTTCAAGCTGGTGTGCCTTTTGGGCATGAACGACGGCGATTACCCGCGTGCCCAGCCGCCACTGGACTTCGACCTGATGGGCAGCGACTACCGCCCCGGCGACCGTTCACGGCGTGAGGATGACCGCTACCTGCTGCTCGAAGCCCTGCTCTCGGCCCGGGACCAGCTGTACATCAGTTGGGTCGGCCGCAGTATTCGCGACAACAGCGAACGTCCCGCCTCGGTGCTGATCGGCCAACTGCGCGATCACCTGGCCGGCGGCTGGCGGCTGGTGGACGAACAGGCATCGCTGCTCGAAGCCCTCACCCAGGAGCACCCGCTGCAGCCCTTCAGTGCCCGCTACTTCCACGACAGCGACACACTGTTCAGCTATGCCCGGGAATGGCAGGTCCTGCACCAGGCACACGAGCCCGCCGTGCCCGTCCAGCCCCTTGAGCCCTATATCCAGGATGAACCCCTGAGCCTGGCGCAGTTGCAGGATTTTCTGCGGCACCCGGTACGGCACTTTTTCAGCCAGCGGCTCAAGGTGTTCTTCGAGGCCATGGATGCGCCCCTGGCGGACGAGGAGCCCTTCGTCCTCGACGCCCTGCAACGCTACAACCTCAGTGACAGTCTGCTGGAAGCGGCACTGAGCGATGCCGCCCATCCGGAGCAGGCCCTGCAGGCCCAGGCACAGCGGCTGCAAGCCAGTGGCCTGCTGCCCATGGCCGGTTTTGGCGAGTGCCTGCAACGCGAGCTGATGGAGCCGTTGCCGGACCTGTTGCAGCGCTACCGGCAACTGCTGGACCTGTGGCCGACACCGCTGACCAGCGCCTTGCCGGTCAGCCTGGAGCTCCAGGGCGTGCGTGTGGAGGGCTGGTTGAGCAGCCTGCATCAGCGGGCAGATGGCGGGCTGTTGGCGGTGACCACCATTGCCAACGGTATCGGCTCGATCAAGACCCGCAAATGGCACCGGCTGATCAAACCCTGGATCAATCACCTGCTGGCCTGCGCCAGCGGCTACTCCCTGACCACTGCGCTGGTGGCCAGTGATGACAGCCTGTTGCTTTCGCCGCTTGAGCTGCAACAGGCTCGGACGATTCTCGGCAATCTGCTGCTGGCCTGGCAGGCGGGCATGCGCCAGCCGCTGCCGGTGGCGGTCAAGACCGCCTTTGCCTGGCTCGGGCAGAGCGATCCGGACAAAGCCGGCGCCGCCGCCCGCAAGACTTATGATGGTGACGGCCAGAACAGCGAGGGCGAGCGCCGGGAGACTCCGGCCCTGGCCCGGCAATTTGCCGATTACAACGCGCTGATCGCCGATGAGACGTTCAGCGGCTGGGCCGAAACGCTCTATCGTCCCCTGCTGGACGCTCCCTGGCGTTCCGCCCTCGGCGAGGAGGCTGTGCAATGAGTCAACAAGCCCCTCTGGCCCTGGCCTTTCCCCTGCGCGGCAGCCAACTGATCGAAGCCAGCGCCGGCACCGGCAAGACCTTCACCATCTCCGCGCTGTACCTGCGCCTGGTGCTGGGCCACGGCGGCGAGTCCGCAGGTTTTGGCCGCGAACTGCTGCCGCCGCAGATTCTGGTGGTGACCTTCACCGACGCTGCGACCAAGGAACTGCGCGAGCGCATCCGTACCCGCCTGGCGGAGGCCGCGCGATTCTTTCGCGACGAAATCAGTGCCCCCGACAGCCTGATCGTCGAGCTGCGCGAGCAATACCCCGCCGAACAGTGGGCCGCCTGCGCCAATCGCCTGGACATCGCCGCGCAATGGATGGACGAGGCCGCCGTCTCTACCATCCACAGCTGGTGTCAACGCATGCTCCGCGAGCACGCCTTCGACAGCGGCAGCCTGTTCACCCAGACCCTGGAAACCGACCACAGCGATCTGTTGGGGCAGGTACTGCGCGATTACTGGCGGCTGTTCTGCTACCCGATGCAGGGCGATGCGCTGAACTGGGTGCGCGCCCACTGGGTTGGCCCGGCCCAACTGCTGCCGCGGGTCCGCGCGCTGTTTGGCAGCGAGCATCGCGAGCCCTCGGCCCAGACGCCCGGCGAGTTGATCGAGGCCTGCCTGCAGGAACGCCGGGAAGCCCTGGTGCAACTCAAGGCACCCTGGCGGCTGTGGGCGGGGGAGTTGCGGGATATCTGCCTGCAAGGCGTGGCCAGCAAGAGCGTCGATGGCCGCAAACTGCAGGCGCGTTTCTTCGAACCCTGGTTTGAAAAGATCAGCGCCTGGGCCGAAGACGAGTCCGTTGAGCAGTTGGACATCGGCACCGGCTTCACCCGCCTGACCCCGGACGGCATGAGCGAGGCCTGGAAGGGAGAGGCGCCACAGCACCCGGCGCTTGAGGCCATGGCCGGGCTCAAGGCCAGCCTCGAGGCGTTGCCCAGCCCCGACGCCGCGGTCCTGCAGCACGCCGCGCAGTGGGTCGGTGAGCGCTTTGAAGAAGAGAAGCGCCGCCGTGCCGAGATGGGCTTCGACGACATGCTGCTGCGTCTGGACAGCGCCCTGCACAGCGATGGCGGCGAGCGCCTGGCGACCCTGATCCGCGAGCAGTTCCCAGTGGCCCTGATTGACGAATTCCAGGACACCGACCCGGTGCAGTACCGGATCTTCGAAAGCATCTACCGCATCGAGGCCAACGATCCCGAGACCGGATTGTTTCTGATCGGCGACCCCAAGCAGGCGATCTACGCCTTCCGTGGCGCCGATATCTACACCTACCTGCGGGCCCGCCAGGCCACCACCGGGCGCCTGCACACGTTGGGCACCAACTTCCGTTCCAGCCAGGCCATGGTCAGCGCGGTCAACCATGTGTTCCAGCAGGCCGAACAGCGTCCGCAGGGGCGCGGGGCCTTTCTGTTTCGCGAAGACGACGGCCAGAACCCGGTGCCGTTCCTGGCGGTGGCGGCCCAGGGGCGCAAGGAGCATCTGCAGGTCGACGGTCAAGCGCTGCCGGCGCTGAACTTCTGGCATCTGCCTGCCGAGCAGCCACTGTCCGGGGCCCAGTATCGTCAGCAGCAGGCGGCGGCGTGTGCCAGTGCGATCGTCGAGCTGCTCAATGGCGGCCAGCAGGGCCGCAGCGGTTTTGTCCGCGAGCAGCAACCCCTCAAGGGGCTGTTGCCGGCGGATATCGCCATCCTGGTCCGCGACGGCAAGGAGGCCCAGGCGATCCGCGCTGAACTGGCCGCCCGCGGGGTGCGCAGCGTGTACCTGTCGGACAAGGATTCGGTGTTCGCCGCCCAGGAAGCCCGGGACCTGCTGGTGTGGCTCAAGGCCTGTGCCGAGCCGGATGTGGAGCGTCCGCTGCGGGCCGCCCTGGCCTCCTTGACCCTGAACCTGTCCCTGGTGGAACTGGAGCGCCTGAACCAGGACGAGCTGGCTTGGGAAGCCCGGGTCATGCAGTTTCGCGGATACCGGGCGATCTGGCGCAGCCAGGGCGTGCTGCCGATGCTGCGCCGCCTGCTTCACGACTTCCAGCTGCCCCAGGCGCTGATGGCCCGCAGCGATGGCGAGCGAGTGCTGACCAACCTGTTGCACCTGTCCGAGCTGTTGCAACAGAACGCCGCGGAACTGGACGGCGAGCAAGCCCTGATCCGCCATCTGGCCGAGCATCTGGCGCTGTCCGGGCAGGCCGCGGAGGAGCAGATCCTGCGCCTGGAAAGCGACGAGCAACTGGTCAAGGTGGTGACCATCCACAAGTCCAAGGGCCTGGAGTATCCCTTGGTGTTCCTGCCCTTTATCTGCTCCACCAAACCGGTGGATGGCAGCCGCCTGCCCCTGCATTACCACGATGGCGCAGGCAAGCCTCAAGTCAGCCTGCGACCGACCCCGGAGCTGATCGCGCAAGCGGACGAAGAGCGCCTGGCAGAGGACCTGCGGCTGCTCTACGTAGCCCTGACCCGAGCCCAGCATGCCTGCTGGCTGGGTGTGGCCGACCTCAAGCGCGGCAATCACAACAGCTCGGTGCTGCACCTCTCGGCCCTGGGCTACCTGCTGGGCGGTGGTGCCCGGCTTGACGAGTCCAAGGGGCTGCTGCGCTGGTTGCTGGATGTGCAGCAAGGCTGTGATGCCATCGGCGTTGGCGAGCTGCCGGCCGCCGACGAGCAGCGTTTTCATCCGCCACGCAATGACGCCGCGCTCCTGGAACCGCTGATCCCGGTTCGTCGTGTGGCGGAGAACTGGTGGATCGCTTCCTACAGCGCCCTGCGCATCAGCGACACCCTGGGCGGCGGCAGCGAAGCCCCGGAAAACCCTCAGGCGCAGAAACTCTTCGATGATGAGCGGCTGGACCCCGAAGCCCCGCGTGAAGTCGCCGCCAGTGGTGGCGATATCCATCGTTTTCCCCGGGGCCCGAACCCCGGCACCTTCCTCCATGGTCTGCTGGAGTGGGCCGGAGAGGAGGGCTTTGCCGCAACCCCGGAGCAGATCGCGGACGCCATCGCCCGCCGTTGCAATCGCCGCGGCTGGCAGGGCTGGATCCCGACCCTCAGCGACTGGCTGCAGCACCTGCTGCAAGCCCCCTTGCCGGTGGGGCTCGGACAGCCGCCGGTGGTGCTGGGACAACTCACCCAGTACCGGGTCGAAATGGAGTTCTGGTTCGCCAGCCACAAGGTCGACGTCCTCAAGCTGGACCAGCAGGTGCGTGAGCTGACCCACCAGGGCGCGGCGCGGGTCACCGCCGAGCCGGTGCTGCTCAACGGCATGTTCAAGGGCTTTATCGACCTGACGTTCGAACATCAGGGCCGCTATTACGTGGCTGACTACAAATCCAACTGGCTGGGCGTGGACGACGCCGCCTACACCGAGCAGGCCATGGAACAATCGATTCTCGACAACCGCTACGACCTGCAATACGTGCTGTACCTGCTGGCCCTGCACCGCCAGCTCAAGGCCCGGCTGGCGGACTACGACTACGACCGGCACATCGGCGGTGCCCTGTACCTGTTCCTGCGCGGCAGTCGCTCGGCGAGCCAGGGCGCGTATTTCGCCCGGCCGCCACGGCAATTGATCGAACGTCTGGACCGCATGTTCCAGGGCCAGCCCGAGCCGCCCAAGGCCGAGCCCGCCTGGGAGCAGGGGGTGCTGCTATGACCCCGGATCTGTTCGCCCCCTCGACCGAGGCGCCGGATGCGCCGTTCGACCTGGCCCCCCTGACCCGTGCCCAGGACCTGCTGCTGTTGCTTGAGCGCTGGGTTGAGCGCGGCTGGCTGCGTTCCCTGGACAAGGCCTTTGTCGGCTTTCTCCATGAGCTGGACCCGGGCTGCGATCCGCTGGTGCTGATGGCCGCGGCCCTGACCAGTCACCAGCTGGGGCATGGGCATGTCTGCCTGGACCTGTTCGAAACCCTCAAGGAGCCGGATTTCGCCCTGTCCCTGCCCCCGGAAGGGGATTCGCAAAGCGGGGCCCCGGTGCTGCCCTCCCAGGTCCTGGCGGGGTTGGAAGGCGCCCAGTGGTGCAAAGTCCTGGCCGGCAGCCGGCTGGTGGCCCTGGCGGCGGATCAGGGGGATGCGTCCCGCCAGCGGCCGTTGGTGCTGTCCGGCAAGCGCCTGTACCTGCGGCGCTACTGGGCCTATGAACGGCGTATCGACAACGCCCTGCGCCAACGCCTGGCGTTGACCGAAGCCACCCCGGACAACCTCGCGGCGCGCCTCGACGGCTTGTTTGGTCCGGCCAAGGCGGCGGGGCCCATCGACTGGCAGAAACTGGCGTGCGCCCTGGCCACCCGCGGCGCCTTCAGCATCATCACCGGCGGCCCCGGCACCGGCAAGACCACCACGGTGGTGCGCTTGCTGGCCCTGCTCCAGGGCCCGGCGGTGGAGGCCCGCAAACCGCTGCGCATTCGTCTGGCGGCGCCCACCGGCAAGGCCGCGGCGCGCCTGACCGAATCCATCAGCCTGCAGGTGCGCTCCCTGTCGGTGGCCGACGAAGTGCGCGAGAAGATCCCCAGCGAGGTGACCACGGTGCACCGTTTGCTGGGCAATCGTCCGGGCACCCGGCATTTCCGCCATCACGCCGGCAACCGCCTGCCTCTGGATGTGCTGGTGGTGGACGAAGCCTCGATGATCGACCTGGAAATGATGGCCAACCTGCTGGACGCCTTGCCTATCCACGCGCGTCTGGTGCTGCTGGGGGACAAGGACCAGTTGGCCTCGGTGGAGGCGGGGGCCGTGCTCGGGGACCTGTGCCGCGATGCCGAGGCCGGCTGGTACAACCCGCAGACGCGCGCCTGGCTGGAAGCGGTCAGCGGTGAACAGCTCGGAGCCAGCGGCTTGCAGGAAGACACCGGGCACCAGCATCCCCTGGCGCAGCAGGTGGTGATGCTGCGTCACTCCCGGCGTTTCGGCGAAGGCAGCGGCATTGGCCAGCTGGCGCGTTGGGTCAATCAGCAACAGGCCGACGAGGCCCGGCGCCTGCTGGCGGCCCGCAGCCATGCCGACCTGTATGGCCTGAGCCTCAAGGGCGAGCAGGATCGGGCGCTGGAGCGTCTGCTGCTGGAGGGCCATGGCGAGGGACCGCAAGGCTACCGGCATTACCTGAATGTGCTGCGCAGTCAGCGTCCCGCCGCCGACACGCCGCTGGAAGACCGGCGCTGGACCGAATGGGCGCGCAATGTGCTGCTGGCCTTTGATCGTTTTCAGTTGCTCTGCGCGGTGCGCAAGGGGCCCTGGGGTGTCGAAGGCCTGAACCTGCGTATCACCCAGGCGCTGTTCAAGGCCCGGCTGATCGACAGCGACCAGCAGTGGTACGAAGGCCGTCCGGTGCTGATGACCCGCAACGACTATGGCCTGGGGCTGATGAACGGCGATATCGGCATCGCCCTGAAACTGCCGGAAGCGCAGGGCCAGGAGCCGGGGCGCCAGGTGCTGCGGGTCGCCTTCCCGCGCAACGATGGCCAGGGCGGTGTGCGTCTGGTACTGCCGAGCCGGCTCAACGACGTGGAGACGGTCTATGCCATGACGGTGCACAAGTCCCAGGGCTCGGAGTTCGCCCATACGGCGCTGATCTTGCCCGATGCCCTGAACCCGGTGCTGACCAAGGAGCTGATCTACACCGGCATCACTCGGGCCAAGGACTGGTTCAGCCTGATCGAGCCCCGCGCCGGGGTCTTCGAAGAGGCGGTGCGGCGCAAGGTCAAGCGCCTCAGCGGGTTGATGCTGGAGCTGGACTGACGCGGATGTCTCAGTCTGGTAGCCGGCACCGTTCCGGGGCGCCGGCCTCGCGGCATTTTCCCGCGCTGTGCTATCGTTGCGGCATCATTTCCGTGAAATTCAACGAGAATCCCTGCATGGACGTGGCTGTCTTGAGGACAGAGCGCAGTTTGCGGTGGAGACAGTTTGTACTGTCGACCCTTCTTTGCCTGTTCAGTCTGTGCGCCGTGGCGCAGTCAGAGCCTTCAACCCCGACCAGCCTGGCCGAGCAGCGGGCCAAGGCGGTGACGCAAGTGGTACTGGGTATCCTCAGCTACGCGCGGTGGCCGGTGGAGCCCGCGCAGCTGCGCTTGTGCGTGGTGGGGCCCACCGAATACACCGATGACCTGCTCAAGGGCACGACACAGGCCACCGGCCGCCCGGTGCTGGTGCGCCGGTTGCTGGCCAGCAGTCCGGCCCTGGCCAGCGAGTGCGACTCGGTGTACGTCGGCAAATTGAGCGTTGAAGCGCGCAACCGGTTGTTCAACTCGCTGATCGGCCAGCCCGTGCTGAGCATCAGCGAGGGTGGCGACCAGTGCACCGTGGGCAGCCTGTTCTGCCTGCGGGTCAGCGACGATCAAGTGTCGTTCGAGGTCAATCTGGACTCAGTGGCCCGCAGTGGGGTGAAGATTCATCCCAGCGTGCTGCAATTGTCTCGTCGTCGTCCGGCGGCCCCATGAAAGGGTTCAAGTCCAAGGCCCGCCCCACACTGCGGTCGGTCATCGGTCGCGGCCACCTGATCGTCGCCCTGTTGGCGATCTGCATGGCCAGCCTGTCCCTGACCTTTCTCGGGGTCCTGGCGTTGCGGGTCTATGCCGATCACAACCTGCACCTGATCGCCCGGTCCATCAGCTACACCGTGGAAGCCGCGGTGGTGTTCAACGACAGTGTGGTGGCCACCGAGGCCCTGGCCCTGATCGCCTCCACCGAAGAGGTGGCCGATGCCAAGGTCTACGACACCCAGGGCCGCCTGCTGGCCAGTTGGCAACGTCCGGAGAGCGGCCTGCTGACCAATCTGGAAATGCACGTCGCCAGCGCGTTCCTGGAAAAGCCCATCAGCTTGCCGATCCTGCATCAGAACCGTGAAGTCGGCACGGTCAATGTCACCGGCCATGGCGGCAGCCTGTTGCGCTTCCTGTTCAGCGGCCTGGTGGGCATCGTGCTGTGCACCGCACTGAGTGCCTGGGTATCGCTGTACCTGGCGCGCCGACAACTGCGGGGCATCACCGGCCCCTTGCGCAGCCTGGCGGAAGTGGCCCACGCGGCCCGGCGCGAGCGAGCGTTCGATCAGCGGGTGCCGCCTGCGCAAATCGCCGAGCTGGACAACCTGGGCAATGACTTCAATGCCCTGCTCGATGAGCTGGAAGCCTGGCAGACCCACCTGCAAAGCGAGAATGAAACCCTGGCGCACCAGGCCAGTCACGACAGCCTGACCGGCCTGCCCAACCGGGCGTTTTTCGAGGGCCGGCTGATCCGCGCGCTGCGCAGCGCCAGCAAGCTCAACGAGCGCATGGCGGTACTGTTTCTCGACAGCGACCGCTTCAAGGAGATCAACGACAACTTCGGCCACGCCGCCGGCGATGCGGTGCTGGTGGCGGTGGCCACGCGGATTCGCGCGCAACTGCGTGAGGAAGATCTGGTCGCGCGCCTGGGCGGGGATGAATTCGCCGTGCTGCTGACACCCCTGCACCGGGTCGAAGACGCCCAGCGCATTGCTGACAAAATCATCAATAGCATGGAAATGCCGATCCAACTGCCCGGCAATCTGTCGATCATGACGTCGCTGAGCATCGGCATAGCCGTGTACCCGGATCATGGCCTGACCCCCGGCAGCCTGTTGAATGCTGCCGATGAGGCCATGTACCAAGCCAAGCGTGGTTCGCGAGGCGGGCAACACACCGTGGGGGCGGAGCCCCCAATCGTTCAGGTTCAAAACAGGAGCTAATACCCTTGTTCTCAATGACGCAACGTTCGGTTCGACTGTTCAGCACCCTGGTATTCATGGCTCTGCTGGCCCTGGCTGGCTGCCAGAGCGTGCCGCCCAAGGGGCTGACCCCGAAACAGATCGCGGTACTGAAACAGGAGGGCTTCGAACTGACGGATGAAGGCTGGGCCTTCGGCCTGTCGGGCAAGGTGCTGTTTGGCAGCGATGTGGAAACCCTGAACCAGGCCAGCACCGAGATCGTCCAGCGCATCGGCAAGGCCTTGCTCAGCGTCGATATCCAGAAGGTCCGGGTCGACGGCCACACCGATGCTTCGGGCAAGGAAGCCTATAACGTTCAGCTGTCCGTGCGCCGGGCCAAGAGCGTGGTCAAGGTGCTGACCCAGGTCGGCATGCGTGAAGAAAACATCCAGCTGCGCGGCCTGGGCAGCAGCGAGCCGGTGGCCTCCAACAGCACCGCGGCCGGACGCACCGAAAACCGCCGGGTGTCGATCGTGGTGATCGCCGACTGATCGGCGACCTGCGTCCTTGCGGCCGCGAGGGACCCGGGGCGGTTTGGCCTTCGGGTCCGATGAGGGCTAGGGCGCGGCGAACAGCATGCTGCGACTGTCTCCCATGAGCAGCGGCTGATTCTGTTCGGTCACCTCGCGGATGTAGTCCCACAACAGAGTGATCCGCTTCAACTTTCTCAGATCCTCCCGGCAGTACATCCAGAACTGCCGGGTCAGGTTGATCTCCTTGGGCAATACCGGCAGCAGCCGCGGGTCCTGGGCTGCCAGGAAGCACGGCAGGATCGCCAGGGAGCGACCTTGCTGCGCCGCCACGTACTGGGCAATGACGCTGGTGCTGCGCAGGTTGGCGCTGGCCCCGGGCACCACATTGGCCAGGTACAGCAGCTCGGAACTGAAGGCCAGGTCATCCACGTAGCTGATGAATTGATGCTCACCCAGATCGCTGGGGCGGCGGATCGGCGGGTGACGGTCGAGGTATTCCTGGGTGGCGTACAGCTGCAGGCGGTAGTCGCACAGCTTGCAGCACACGTAGGGGCCGTGCTCCGGGCGCTCCAGGGCGATGACGATGTCCGCCTCGCGCTTGGACAGGCTGATGAAGTGCGGCAGCGGCAGGATATCCACCGAGATCGCCGGGTAGGCGTCGAGGAAATGGCTCAACTGCGGGGTGATGAAGAAGCTGCCGAAGCCTTCGGTGCAGCCCATGCGCACATGCCCGGACAACGCCACCCCGGAGCCCGAGACCTGCTCGCAGGCCATGTGCAGGGTGCTCTCGATCGACTCCGCATAGCCCAGCAGGCGCTGCCCTTCAGCGGTGAGGACGAAGCCGTTGGTGCGGGATTTTTCGAACAGCAGGGTGCCCAGGGCGGTTTCCAGCGAACCGATGCGCCGCGACACCGTGGTGTAGTCCACCGCCAGGCGCTTGGCCGCGCTGCTGGCCTTGCGGGTGCGCGCCACTTCGAGAAAAAACTTCAGGTCGTCCCAGTTCAGGGTGCTTAGCGAGGTGATGTTTTTTTGCATGATGGACCGGTTTTTATGTGCGTTCTTATTAGGTATTTGCACATCTATACTCCAAAAACCGTCCGACACCAACTCGCGACAGCCCCTCTTTCAAGGCGCTTGCCCGCCTTGGTTCCCTGCATAAGAACTCAAGAAGTCAGGAGACCCCATGAACGCATCCCTCAAGCCCGACGGCACCACCCTGCAACAGGTCAAACTGCTGATCGACGGTGAATGGGTCCAGTCCCAGAGCCAGGAATGGCATGACATCGTCAACCCGGCGACCCAGGAAGTGCTGGCCAAGGTGCCCTTTGCCACCGCCGCTGAAGTCGACGCCGCGATTGCCGCTGCCCAGCGCGCCTTCCAGACCTGGAAACTGACCCCGATCGGCGCGCGGATGCGCATCATGCTCAAGCTCCAGGCCTTGATCCGTGAACATTCCAAGCGCATTGCCGCCGTCCTCAGCGCCGAACAGGGCAAGACCCTCGCCGACGCCGAGGGCGATATCTTCCGTGGTCTGGAAGTGGTGGAACATGCCTGCTCCATCGGCACCCTGCAAATGGGCGAGTTCGCCGAAAACGTGGCCGGCGGCGTGGACACCTACACCCTGCGCCAGCCGATCGGCGTATGCGCCGGGATCACCCCGTTCAACTTCCCGGCGATGATTCCGCTGTGGATGTTCCCGATGGCCATCGCCTGCGGCAACACCTTCGTCCTCAAGCCTTCCGAGCAGGACCCGCTGTCCACCATGCTGCTGGTGGAGCTGGCGGTGGAAGCCGGGGTGCCGGCCGGCGTGCTCAACGTGGTGCACGGTGGCAAGGAGGTGGTGGATGCGCTGTGCACCCACAAGGACATCAAGGCGGTGTCCTTCGTCGGTTCGACCGCGGTCGGCACTCACGTCTATGACCTGGCGGGCAAGCACGGCAAACGCGTGCAATCGATGATGGGCGCCAAGAACCACGCCGTGGTGCTGCCCGACGCCAACCGCGAACAGACCCTCAATGCCCTGGTGGGCGCCGGTTTCGGCGCGGCGGGTCAGCGGTGCATGGCCACCTCGGTGGTGGTGCTGGTGGGCGCCTCGAAACAATGGCTGCCAGACCTCAAGGCGCTGGCGCAGAAGCTCAAGGTCAACGCCGGCAGCGAGCCGGGCACCGATGTCGGCCCGGTCGTATCCAAGCGCGCCAAGGCGCGGATTCTGGAGCTGATCGAAAGCGGCGTGAAAGAAGGCGCCAAGCTGGAGCTCGATGGCCGCAACATCCAGGTCCCAGGCTACGAGCAGGGCAACTTCATCGGCCCGACCCTGTTCTCCGGGGTGACCACCGATATGCAGATCTACACCCAGGAAATCTTCGGCCCGGTGCTGGTGGTGCTGGAGGTCGACACCCTGGATCAGGCCATCGCCCTGGTCAACGCCAACCCCTTCGGTAACGGCACCGGCCTGTTCACCCAGAGCGGCGCGGCGGCGCGCAAGTTCCAGAGCGAAATCGACGTCGGCCAGGTCGGCATCAACATCCCGATTCCGGTGCCGGTGCCGTTCTTCAGCTTCACCGGTTCCCGCGGTTCCAAGCTCGGCGACCTGGGCCCTTACGGCAAGCAAGTGGTGCAGTTCTACACTCAGACCAAGACCGTCACCGCCCGCTGGTTCGACGACGACAGCGTCAACGACGGTGTGAACACCACCATCAGCCTGCGTTGAGGAGCCTGACATGAACATCGCATTTATCGGCCTGGGCAACATGGGCGCGCCCATGGCCCGCAACCTGATCAAGGCCGGGCATCAGTTGAACCTGTTCGACCTCAACCAGAGCGTGCTGGCGGAGCTGGCGCAACTGGGCGGGCGCATCAGTACCTCGCCCAAGGCCGCCGCCGAAGGCGCCGAGCTGGTGATCACCATGCTTCCCGCCGCGGCTCATGTACGCAGTGTGTGGCTGGGTGAAGATGGGGTGCTGGCGGGGATCGCCGGCGGCGTACCGGCAGTGGATTGCAGCACCATCGATCCGCAGACCGCCCGCGAGGTGGCCGCCGCTGCCGCCAGGCAAGGCGTGGCCATGGCCGATGCGCCGGTGTCGGGTGGTACTGGCGGCGCTCAGGCCGGGACCCTGACGTTCATGGTCGGCGCCAGCGCCGAGCTGTTCGCCACCCTGCAACCGGTGCTGGCGCAGATGGGCCGCAACATCGTGCATTGCGGCGAAGTGGGCACCGGGCAGATCGCCAAGATCTGCAACAACCTGCTGCTGGGCATCTCGATGATCGGCGTCAGCGAAGCCATGGCCCTGGGCGATGCCCTGGGCATCGACACCCTGGTGCTGGCGGGGATCATCAACAGCTCCACCGGCCGTTGCTGGAGTTCCGATACCTACAACCCGTGGCCGGGGGTGATTGAAACCGCTCCGGCATCCCGCGGCTACACCGGCGGCTTTGGTGCCGAGCTGATGCTCAAGGACCTGGGGCTCGCCACCGAAGCCGCGCGCCAGGCGCATCAGCCGGTGGTGCTCGGCGCCGTGGCCCAGCAGCTGTACCAGGCCATGAGCTTGCGCGGGGAGGGCGGCAAGGACTTCTCGGCCATCGTCAACAGCTACCGCAAACCGCAATGATGCAGCGCCTCCGGGCCGCTCCATCCCATTGAACGCAGCCCCTTCAGCCGGGGCATTTGCGGGAACCTGCGTCGGGCCGGTTCCCGCTTTTTTTATCGGCTCAGTTCGGGCGGCCGGACACGCTGCGCGGGGGAGGGTTGAGGCGTGTGTCGAGGCCGAAGCGCTCCTGGATCACCACCTGGTACAACCCTTTGGCCAGCAACGGATTGATCAGGATGTTCCAGCTGTGGCGCGACACCGATGAGGGCACCAGCACGAACGGATGCTCGGCCAGCAACTGGTCGGCAAACTTCTGCTGACCCGCGCTGGGAATGCCCGGTACCAGCCAGTTGGGGTTGGGAATGCTGTGTTCATCGATCCGGTAGATGGCCGACGGGTCCTGGATCAGGGCGCCGGTGAGCACATGGGGCACGCTGTCCAGGGCGGCAAAGCCCTTGTGCACCGCCACTTCGAGAATCGCCGTGGCGGGGTCTGCGCTGCCGTACACGGCCTTGACCCCTTTGGAGTTCCAGCGACCACCGCACAGCTCGGCGCCGATGCCACTGTCCCAGCTGTCGGCGTGGCGGGCGGCGTCCAGTCGCCAGAAGTGAATCGCGCTGCTGCCGGGGGCACTGATCACTGATAGACCCCGTATTCCAGGCGGGCGAGGAACTCGTCCACCAGTTCGAAGCCGATGGGGTTGGTCAGCAGGTCCACCGGTTTGTGGCCATCGAGGCCCATTACCGGCTTGGCCATCCAGTCCTGTGCCTCTTCGCTGCTGCCGAAGATCTCCTGGGCCTTGGCCAGCACCTGGGCAAAGCGCACCGCACGGGCGCTCTGCTCCGGATTCAGGGGCTCGTCCGGGGTTTTCAGGCGGCGGTGCAGGGTGCGTTCGGAGAGGCCGATGATCTTGGCCAGGACCTGTTCGTCCTTGAGCATGGGCACCGAGGAGACGAACTTGATGATCGCCGTCAGCGGGATGCCTTCCTCGGTCAGCCGATAGATCGAGATGCGGTCGTCAAAGCGTGCCCGGCCACCCAGGAGGATGTCCGAAGACTGTTCTTTCAATACCAGCTTGCCCCGCCGCTTGGGGGTGAGGCCGGTGTCTGTCAGCGCAACCATGGGTCTACTCCTGCCATTGCCATTTGGCAGGGATTATATAGACATTTGGCAAGGAGCGTTGAGTTGAATGGCCGCCATGCCAGAGGAGCCCGGATTGCGCGGGCTCCCGGCGGGTGTTCAGGGGTCAGGCGAACACGAAGTACTTGCGCACGGTTTCCAGCACTTCCCAGGTGCCTTTCATCCCCGGTTCCACCACGAAGATATCGCCGGCACGCAGGTGGATGGGATCGTGGCCGTCCGGGGTGATCACGCAGTAGCCTTCCTGGAAGTGGCAGTACTCCCACTTTTCGTAGGCCACCCGCCACTTGCCCGGGGTGCAGATCCAGGTGCCCATGATCTTGCTGCCGTCCTCGCTGGTGTAGGCGTTGAGGTTGACGGTGTGTGGGTCGCCGGCGAGCTTTTCCCACTTGCAGGCATCGAGAACGGGCAGCGGATGGGTATCGCGCAGAACGGTAATGGGTTGCGACATGCTGTGCTCCTAGCGGGCAGAGAACTGAAGACGCACCCTATAGCGCCCGGCATGGCGGGGGATGTCTGTTCTCGACCTCGGGGTATCCAGAAGCGCTGCCGGGGCGGCCCGAAAGGGGCTGAAGGGGTTGCAAGATTCGGTTGGCGAAGCTCGCTTTATTAGCAGGATTTGCGAAATATCTGACAAGTACCGAGTTATTTCGCAAGAATCTTCAGCGGTATCGCTCGTATCATTCAGTCCGGAGTGACCGAGAGCCGCACGAATGGAAAAGACACCACGTTGGTGGGACATCAGCCCGCCCTTGAGTACCGCGACCCCGACCTGGCCGGGAGATACACCGTTCCAGGAGGAGCGCGTCTGGCAGTTCGGGCCCGAGTGCCCGGTGAATGTCGGGCGGGTGACCCTGTCGCCCCACACCGGCGCCCATGTCGACGCGCCCCTGCATTACCGGCCGGATGGCCTGCCCATCGGCGAGGTGCCGCTGGATGTCTACATGGGTCCGTGCCGGGTCCTGCATTGCCTGGACAGCGGCGCCCTGGTGCAGCCCGAAGCCTTGCTCGGGCGCCTGGACAACCTGCCAGCGCGAGTCTTGCTGCGCACCTATCCACAGGCGCCGCTGAGCACCTGGGACCCGGACTTCACCGCCGTCGCTCCGGCCACCGTCGAGCTGCTCGCCAGCCTCGGCGTGCGCCTGATCGGCATCGACACCCCGTCCCTCGACCCCCAGCAGTCCAAGACCATGGAGGCCCACAACGCCGTGGCTCGCCACGGCATGGCGATCCTTGAGGGGATCGTCCTGGATGCGGTGGCCGAAGGTGACTACGAACTGATTGCCCTGCCACTGCGCTTCGCTCACCTGGACGCCAGTCCGGTGCGGGCGATCCTGCGCCCCCTGGCTGATTGATTCCTACAATAAATACACAGCTGGCCGTCCGCGCCGTTGTGCTCCCCGAGTCCGGGTTGCGCAGCCTGCGGGTGGCAACCGCTGCCTGAGGCGAGGAGCCCACGCCATGAGCCAATGTCCTTTTTCAAGCAACCCACCGGATGAATGGCATAACGCCGAGCTGAATTTCTCCGACTCCATGAGCTACGGCGACTACCTGGACCTGGGGCGCATCCTCAGCGCCCAGCACCCGCTGTCGCCGGACCACAACGAGATGCTGTTCATCATCCAGCACCAGACCTCGGAGCTGTGGATGAAGCTGATGCTGCATGAGCTCAAGGCCGCCCGCGAGCAGGTGCGCCAGGGCCAGTTGCCTCCGGCGTTCAAGATGCTGGCGCGGGTGTCGCGGATCTTCGACCAGCTGGTGCACGCCTGGGCGGTGCTGGCGACCATGACGCCCTCCGAGTACAAGTCGATCCGCCCCTACCTGGGCCAGTCCTCCGGTTTCCAGTCGTTCCAGTACCGGGAAATCGAATTCATCCTCGGCAACAAGAGTGCGGCCCTGCTGCGGCCCCATGCTCACCGCCCGGAGCTGCTGCAGTCTTTGGAAGAGTCGATAGCCACCCCGTCCATGTATGACGAAGCGATTGCCCTGATGGCCCGCAGTGGCTTGAGTATCGATCCTGCGCGCCTGGCGTTGCAGAGCACCACCACGACCCAGCATGACCCGTCGGTGGAGGCGGCCTGGCGCGAGGTGTACGCCAACCCTTCGGCCTATTGGGACCTGTATCAGCTGGCGGAAAAATTCATCGACCTGGAAGACTCGTTCCGCCAGTGGCGCTTCCGCCACGTGACCACCGTTGAACGCATCATCGGCTTCCAGCCCGGCACCGGCGGCACCGAAGGCGTCGGCTACCTGCGCAAGATGCTCGACACCGTGCTGTTCCCCGAACTGTGGCGGGTTCGCTCCTCGCTTTGATCGCCCTGTTCACTTGACAAAAAACGGCGCGTCCTCGTCTTGGGGCCGCGCCGTTTTCATTGGGCTTGTCCATTGCCCTGTGGCGAGGGAGCTTGCTCCCGCTGGGGTGCGCAGCGCCCCCAACTACGGTCTGTGAGGTTCTTCAGGCAACCGCGCCAGCAGGCTTTGCGATTGCTGCGCAATCGAACGGGAGCAAGCTCCCTCGCCACATTCTCCATTCGCCGGCCGCGAAGGTTGCAGCAGCTGACGCAAGGGCCGCTGTGCAGCTAAAGTGGTCGCCCCTTGTGCGCCACTTTCATTTGAGCAGGCAGACCACATGTCCCGGACCTTCGAGCTTGAAACCCTCAACATGCGCCTCAACGATCCGCAGTTCGCGCCCCTGGACCTGCACCAGCGCATCCAGCGGGCCTTGCGCGGGCTGATCCTCGATGGTGCTCTGGGGCCAGGGGTGAAACTGCCAGCGACCCGTGGCCTGGCCAAGTCGCTCGCGGTGTCCCGGGATACGGTGGAGAACGCCTATGTGCAGTTGCAGCGCGACGGTTTCATCGTGCGTCGCGAAGGTTCGGGGAGCTACGTCTGTGAAAACATCGGCGCCCAGTTGCGCGGTGCCGCCCGGCGTCGCCTGCGTTTGCAGGAGCAGCCCCCCAGCGCCCGGGAACCGGGCTCGGGCCTGAGCCGGCGGGGCCGGCTGCTGGTCAAGCGCGGTGGCGTCACCGACCAGCAAGCGGTGAGCGCATTTGCCACAGGCTTGCCGGAAACCCGCAGTTTTCCCCTGGATGTCTGGGAGCGCCTGCAACGCCAGGTGCTCAAGGAGTACCGCGGCAACGTGCTGCTGCATGGTGACCCGCAAGGCGCCGAGCCGCTGCGCCAGGCCATCGCCGCCTACCTGAACCTGGAGCGTGGGGCCAAGGTGCGTGCCGAGCAGATCCTGGTGCTGAGCAGTACCCGGCAGGCGCTGTACCTCTGTGCCCAGCTGCTGGTGGATGCCGGCAAGCCGATCCTGATGGAGAACCCCGGCTACTTCGGCGCTCGCAAGGCCTTCGAGGCCGCCGAGGCCTGGATCAATCCCATCGATGTCGACGACCAGGGCATTCGCACCGACCTGCTGCGGGCCGACCGCAGTGGCGGCCAATGCGTCTATGTAACGCCCTCGCACCAGTACCCCAGCGGCGTCACCCTGTCCCTGGAGCGGCGCCTGGAGCTGACCCGCTGGGCCGCCGAGCACGGCAAGTGGATCATCGAGGACGACTACGACAGCGAGTTCCATTACGACGGCCTGCCCACCGCCTGTGTCCAGGGCCTGGACCCCTATCAGCGCACGCTCTACGTCGGCACCTTCAGCAAGACCCTCTACCCCGGCCTGCGCATGGGCTACATGGCCCTGCCCGATGAGCTGGTGGGCGCCTTCAGTGCGGCCCGCAGCATCATGGATGGCCACACGCCGCAGATCCTCCAGTTGACCCTGGCGCGGTTCATGGAGGAGGGCCACTACAACGCCCATGTGCGGGCCATGCGCAAGCTCTACGCCGGGCGCCGGCAAGTCATGCTCGATGCCATCGGGCGGCATTTGCAGGGCATTGCCGTGGCCTTGCCGCCACCGGGTGGGTTGCAGATTCCTTGCCTGCTGGAGCCCGGCTGGAGCGAGGAACTGACCCAGCAACGGGCCGCCCGGGCGGGCATCCAGTTGCCCGGGCTCAGCCGGCTCTATGCCAGCGAGCCGAAACGGCAGGGCTGGTTGCTGGGCTACGCCTCGCTGAGCGCTCATGAAATCGAAACCACCATGGCGCGCCTGTCCGTGGCCCTGCGCAAGACTTAGCTCAACGCTGGCTTTCAGGGGTAGCGGCGCGGCCAGCGAGGGGATGGGCCCGGCCGTGAATCAGCAGGTGCGCAGTCAAGCCGGCCACCAGCCCCCAGAAGGCGCCGCCGACTCCGAGCAGGGTGACGTTGGCCGCCGTGGCGAGGAAGGTGATCAGCGCGGTTTCCCGGGTGGCCGCGTCGGCCATCGCATTGGCCAGGCTGCCGCCGATGGCCCCCAATAGCGCCAGGCCCGCCAGGGTGCTGACAAAGGTCTTGGGCAGCACCATGAACAGGCTGGCCAGGGTCACGCCGAAGGTGCCCACCAGGAGGTAGAACAGCCCGCAGGCGACACCGGCGATGTAGCGTTTTTTCGGGTCCGGGTGGGCGTCCTTGCCGGTGCAGATCGCCGCGGTAATCGCCGCCACGTTGAAGGCGTGGGCGCCGAAGGGGGCCATCAGCAGCGAACCCAGGCCGGTGACCGTGAGCAGCGGGTTGGCGCTGGTAGCGTAGCCGTCATTGCGCAGCACCAGCATGCCGGGCATGTACTGGCCGGTGAGGGTGATGACGAACAGCGGCAAGGCCACCCCCAGCAAGGCCTGCAGGGAGAACTGCGGCGCCGTGAAGAGGGGTACGGCCAGGCTCAGGTGCACGGCTGAAAAGTCGATCCGCTGCTGTGCGATGAGCAGCCCCAGGCCTATCACCAGGATGCCCACCACGGCAAAGCGCGAGGTGAAACGCCGCAGCAGGGCGTAGGACACCAGCAGCACGATCACCAGCAGCGGGTCGGCGCTGGCGCCGCCAAAGGCGTTGATCCCGAATTGCAACAGAATGCCCGCCAGCAGGCCGGCGGCAATGCCCTTGGGGATCATCCGTACCAGCCTGTCGAAGGCCCCGGTGGCCCCCAGCAGCATGAAGCCCAGGGCCGAGATCAGATAGGCACCGATCACCTCGGCGTAGGGCGTGGAGGGCATCACCGTGGCCAGGAAGGCCGCGCCGGGGGTGGACCAGGCGGTGATGATCGGTGCTCTGTACCGCAGGCTCAGCCACAGCCCGGAAAGCCCCACGCCCACCGACACCGCCCAGACCCAGGACGCGGTCTGGGCCGTTGACAGCCGTGCCAGTTCGGCGGCCTGGAACACCAGGACAAAGGTTCCGCCGTAGTTCACCAGCACTGAAATCAGCGCCGCCACGCTGGGCGAGAAAACATCGTTCCAGCGCAGGCTTGTCGTCGTTCTGTTCATCAGCCGCTCTCCATCCAGAAACAGGCTCCCAGGCTCGGGTGCCGGGAGGACGTCGATTCTAGGGATTGGGTGGACTGTTGCTTCAGGCCGCATTTGCCGTTATCGGCAGACCGCTTTTGCGCCGCCGATAAAAAAGCCCGGCCTTGAGCAGGCCGGGCTTGCGGGTGTTGCCTGCGTGAGGCTTAGTGCAGCGCAGGTTGCCCGGCCTTGCGCGCATGGCTCAGGCGGTAGAAACCCCAGATCACCAGGACCCACACCGGAATCGCATACACCGAGGCGCGGATGCCCGGAATCATCCACATCACGCCAACGATCATCAGCATGAAGGCCAGGCACAGGTAGTTGCTCAATGGCGACCAGAACGCCTTGAACGACGGCACCACGTTCTGCTCGGCCATGGCCTTGCGAAAGCGCAGGTGGGTCAGGCTGATCAGTGCCCAGTTGATCATCAGCGCGGCCACCACCAGGGCGAACAGCAACTCCAGCGCTTCGTGGGGCGCCAGGTAGTTGACCAGTACGCAGAGCAGGGTGATCAGGGCGGAGATGCCCAGGGCCAGGATCGGCACGCCTTGCTTGTTGAGCTTCATCAGCGCCTTGGGTGCGTCGCCCTGTTCGGCCAGGCCGAAGAGCATGCGGCTGTTGCAGTACACGCCGCTGTTGTACACCGACAGCGCCGCGGTCAGGACCACGAAGTTGAGGATCTGCGCCGCCGCGTCACTGCCGATCAGCGAGAAGATCTTCACGAAGGGGCTGCTGCTGTAGGCGTCGCCGCCGGCATTCAGGCTCACCAGCAGTTCGTCCCACGGGTACAGCGACAGCAGCACCGCCAGGGCGCCGACGTAGAAGATCAGCACCCGGTACACCACCTGATTGATGGCCTTGGGGATCACCTTGCGCGGCTCGGCGGCTTCGGCGGCGGTGATGCCCACCAGCTCCAGGCCGCCGAAGGAGAACATGATGAAGGCCATGGCCATCAGCAGGCCGGTGCCGCCGTTGGGGAAGAAACCGCCGTGGGACCAGAGGTTGCTCACCGAGGCCTGGCTACCGCCGCTACCGCTGAACAGCATGTAGCAACCGAGGACGATCATGCCGACGATGGCCACCACCTTGATGATGGCGAACCAGAACTCGGCTTCACCGAAGAACTTCACGTTCATCATGTTGATCAGGTTGACCAGCACGAAGAACACCGCCGCGCTGACCCAGGTGGGGATTTCCGGCCACCAGAACTGCACGTACTTGCCCACTGCGGTGAGCTCGGCCATGCCCACCAGGACATACAGCACCCAGTAGTTCCAGCCCGCGAGAAAGCCAAAATAACCACCCCAGTACTTGTGGGCGAAGTGGCTGAAGGAACCGGCCACCGGCTCCTCGACGATCATTTCTCCCAACTGGCGCATGATCAGGAAGGCAATGAAGCCGGCAATCGCATAGCCGAGGATCATCGAGGGGCCGGCGGACTTGAGTACCCCGGCCGAACCGAGGAAGAGTCCGGTGCCGATCGCCCCGCCCAGGGCGATCAACTGAATATGGCGATTCTTCAAGCCACGCTTGAGTTCACCTTGTTGCAAGGTTTGATCCACTAATGTGCGCTCTCTTCTAGTTGTTATCAGGACAGATCCCAGGGTGAATGGGACCGATCGCGGCTAAATGCTGACGGATCAGATATTACTCTCGGTAAACCGCTCGTAATACAGCTGGACGCGGTTAAGTTGCTGTTCTTGCAGCCAGATTCGGATCGAATCGACCATCGGTGGCGGTCCGCACACGTACAGGTCGCTGTCGCTGTCGCGCAGCTCGCTGCTGTCCAGGTGCTCGGTGATGTAGCCGCGCTTGCCCGGCCAATCCGGGTCGGCGTCGCTGATCACCGGGGTGAAGCGGAATGCCGGCAGGCGCTCGCCCAGGGCCCGGATGCGCGCCAGTTCGCACAGATCGGCACTCTGGCGCACGCCGTAGTACAGGTGCACCGGTTGCTGGCAGCCCTGCTCGACGATCTGTTCGAGCATCGCCAGCAGCGCAGACAGCCCGGTGCCGCCGGCCACCAGCAGCAGTGGCCGGCTGATCTGGCGCAGGTAGAACGCCCCCAGCGGCGCCTCCAGCTCGATGCTGTCGCCCACCAGGCAGCGCTGGCGAATGTAGTTGCTCATCACCCCGTCGGGCAGCAGGCGGATCAGGAACTGCAACTGGTTGTCCGCCCCCGGCCGGTTGGCGAAGGAGTAGGCCCGGCTGCTGTCGGTGCCTGGAATCCGCAGGCGCGCGTACTGGCCGGGGAGAAACTCCAGCGGCGCCTCGCTGCAGCCCAGGTCCAGGTGCAGGATCGCGGTGCTGTCCGACACCTGGCGCACGTCGATCACCGAGCCTGTGCGCCGCAGCGGGTCGGCGCTGTGGCACAGGCTGGAATCGAAATCGAAGTAGAACGCCGCATCCGACTGCACCCGGGTCTGGCAGGTGAGCATCTTGCGCTGCTCCAGGTCCTGGGGCGAGAGGGCCTCCTCGTCCACGTAGTCCTGGCTGTACAGGCCCGACTCGCAACGGCCCTGGCAGGTGCCGCAAACCCCTTCGCGGCAGTCCAGGGGGATCTTGATGCCGTTGCGCAGGGCGGCGTCGAGCAGTATTTCATTGGCCTGGACCGGGAAGAACAGGGTCTTGCCGTCGGCAAAGCTGAACGCGACCTTGTGCGTCATGGGAGAACTTCCGTGGGTCAGAGGTGATAGAAATCGAGCACCGAGTTGATCGTGTCGTTGAGCAGCAGCACGTGCTTGCGCTGGATCAGCCAGCTGTCGCCGTCGGGCTTGAGGTCATAGGTGGCGTGACCGTAGAAGTCCTCGGAGGTGGCCAGGCGATAGAACAGCGTGTGCCAGTTCAGGCGCACCTGCAGATGGCCGTTGTCGCCCTCGGCGATGCGCAGGTTGCTGACCAGGTGCAGGGTGCGCGGCATGGGAATGGTCGAGGCCGCCTTGCCGGTACGCAGGCGGAACACCCGGTCTTCGAGCCCCGAACGGTTGGCGTAGTAGATCAGCGACATCTCGCGTTTCGGGTCCCGGGTGTAGACGTGTTCCGAGTCCCACTGCGGCAGGTGGAACTCGCTGTCCACGGCGAACAGCTGCAGGTAGGCGTCCCAGTCCTGGGCGTCGCACAGTTCGCACTTGCGATAGAAGAATTGCTCGATCTGGTACTGCAGTTGCGCATTCATGTTCATACCTCACGCAGTTTCAGGGGCTGGCGCTGCAAGCCGTCGAGGAGGAATTTCTGCCAGTTGCGGTGCTGGTTGACGTACAGCCCCTCGTGGGTGATCTCGGTGCCGGTCATGGCCGGCTGGATGCCCAGGTTCTCGCTGTTGGCGGTGGGGCCGGTGGCCCAGCGGTGATGGCCGCGGGAGACATCGCTCCAACGCTCCAGGCGCCCCTGGAAGCCGCGTTGGGCCTCGCGAAATTCCACCAGGTCGTCCGGCGTGCCCATGCCCGAGACGTTGAAGAAGTCCTCGAACTGGCGGATGCGGTTTTCCCGGTCGGCGTCGCTCTCGCCCTTGACCCCGATGCATTGGCTGATGATCTCGGTCTTGTTCCAGGCGATGGGGCGGATGATCCGCAGCTGCGAGCTGATCTGGTCGAGAAAGAACAGGCTGGGGTAGATGTTCAGGTTGCGCAGGCGGTGCATCATCCACTCGGCCTTGGCCTGGCCATGTTCGGCCACCAGGCGCGGCATGATGCTGGCGTAGCCGGAACGCACCGCCGGGTTGGGCATCTCGCTGAACAGCACGCTGTGGCCGTTGTTGAAGGCGAACCAGCCGTCGTCGGTGCTGGCGTCGCCGGCGCCGAGCTTGCTGTAGTCCAGGGTGGCGCTGCTGCCGCTGCCATTGTCGCGGTTGACCTGCTGGCGGTGCTGCACCGTGGCCACGTAGTTGTAGTGCACGGTGCTGACGTGATAACCGTCCAGGCCGTTTTCGTTCTGCAGCTTCCAGTTGCCGTCGTAGGTGTAGGCGGACTTGCCCGGCAGCACCTCCAGTTCACCGTTGGGGGACTGGGCGACCATCATGTCGAAGAAAATCCGCGCATCACCGAGGAAGTCTTCCAGGCTGTTGTCGGCGGCCACGTCCAGGCTGATGAAGACAAAACCCTTGTAGCTGTCGATGCGGGCCTTCTTCAGGCCGCGGGTGGCCTTGTCGAAGCCTTCGTCGTATTCCCCCGGGGCCTTGACCTTCACCAGGCGCCCGTCGCTCTTGTAGCACCAGGCGTGGAACGGGCAGGTGAAGGTCGACTGGTTGCCCTTGCCGACCCGGGTCAGGGTGGTGCCGCGGTGCTGGCAGGCATTGATCAGGGCGTTGAGCCGGCCCTCGCCGTCGCGGGTGATGATCATCGGCTGGCGCCCGGCGCGCATCGTGATGAAGTCGTGGTTGTTGGGCAGTTCGCTTTCGTGACAGGCGTAGATCCAGTTCTTCTCGAAGATCAGCTCCATCTCCAGATCGAACAGCTCGGGCTCGGTGAACATCTCCCGGGCGATACGGAACACGCCGTCCGCGGGGCGAAAATCCAGGCAGCCGTGGATGAAGTCCTGCCACTGTTCGACGCTTCTTGCACCACTCATGAGTCGGTACCTTTTTTATTCAGGTCAATCGGGTGCCGTCATTAGAGAGAGTGCGGGGCGCCGGTGGCTATCCGCTTAGTCGGCCAAGGCCATCCATAAAATTGCCTGGGTAGCCTCTACCCACAATCGGGCGGATAAGCGATCGACGGCTGCATCGCGGGGCACCGATCGGCTACTGTGAGCCCAGCCAGATGAGGACGATGGGGGCGGGTTATCCACTTAGTGGGCGATTGCTATCCACTGGGTTGGCAGCGTTGCCGACTGGCGCAAAACTTGCCCTGTCACACAAGACGCGCCGTCAGAGCGCGCTGAATAAAAATTGCCGTGGGTGCGCCGTGATGAATAGCAAGGCTGATGGGCTGTTTCGCGAGATTCGTATCGATCGCTATGACCTCGAAGGGGCCAGGAGCTGGATGTCGGGCATCTGTGGTCCGCATCGCCTGGTAACCGCGACCCCGGAACGGATCCGTTTTCACCACAGTGCCAACGTGCTCAGGTCACGCTCCACGACCCTGGGCATCATCGAGTACGGCACCGATGTGACCGTCGATATCGAAGACACCGAGCGCTTCAGCAGCTACAGCCTGAGCCTGCCCCTGTGCGGCGAGCAGGAGCTGAGCAAGGACGGTCGGCTGCTGCATTCGGACCCTGACCAGGGAGTGATCATCGCCCCCAACGAAAGCCAGGTGCTGGCCATTTCCGGCGACTGCCGCAAGCTGCAGGTGGTGATTTCCCGACCGGCCATGAGCGAAGCCCTGGAGGCCCTGCTGCAACGCCCGGTGGAGCAGCCGCTGCGCTTCGAAGCGGCGATGGACGCGCGGCAGGGGGCCACCGCGGCCTGGTGGCGCATGGCACAGCACTTCATCGGCGAACTGACCCAGGGCAACGAGCTCTATGAACAGCTGGCCTTCACCCGGGAAATCGAAAGCTCCCTGATCAAGGGCCTGATCCTGGCCCAGCCCAACAACTATTCCAGCGAGCTACGGGCCATGCTCGGGGTCAAGCTGCCGCATTACCTGGTGCGAGCTCGCCAGTACCTGCATGAGCATGCCCGTGAAGCGGTGCACCTGGAGGACCTGGAGGCCGCCGCCGGTGTCTCGCGCTTCAAGCTGTTCGAGGCCTTTCGCAAGTACTTCGCCCTGTCGCCCATGGCCTACCTCAAGCGCCATCGGCTCAACGGCGTGCGCCAGGAAATCCTTGAACACGGCGCGGCGCGCAATATTTCCGAGATCGCCCTGGGCTGGGGGTTCACGCACCTGGGGCGGTTTTCCGCGGAGTACCGCAAGCTGTTCGACGAGGCGCCCAGCGCCACCGCGCAGCGCCACCCGGCACGGCGCCCGGCAGGTTTCTAGGCCGGGTTACTTGCGCAGCACCAGATCCAGCAGGCCATCCTGCTCCTTGATCTTCTGCAGGACGATTTCCGAGCGGATGTCGGTGACCCCCGATGCGCGGTTCAGGTGATTGACGATGAAATCCGAGAAGTGCTTGAGGTTGCGCGCCCGCACCCGCAGCACGTAGTTGCTGGCGCCGGTGATCACGTAGGCGGCCACCACTTCCGGCCATTGCTGGACCTTGCCGATGAACGTCTCGTGCCAGCCCTCCACGTCCTGGCGCAGGGACACGTGGACTATGGCTTCCAGCTCGATCCCCAGGCGCTCGGCATTGAGCTGGGCGCGGTAGCCGCTGATGATCCCGTCGCCTTCGAGCATGCGCAGGCGGCGCAGGCAGGCGGAGGGTGAAAGGGCGACTTTCTCCGCCAGTTCCTGGTTGCTGATACGTCCATCCTGTTGCAGGAAGTAGAGGATGCGCAGGTCGGTGGAGTCGAGGGTCATGGCTGGCATAAATCCGCGTTTTTTATTGGAGGATTAGAATTTTATTCGAGAGTAGTACGGTAACGCGCTGCACTTTGCACGAAAATTCTAGCGGGCTTCGTCCATTATTTCCTGAGTTTGCGGGTCGCCCAGACCCCGTGCCCGGCCCGCGCTGGCGGGCATGACCTTGACCAAGACAGGACTTCCAATGATCGATAAAAACCACTGCCTGCGTCTCGATGAACAGGACCCACTGGCGCCGCTGCGCCAACAGTTCGCCCTGCCCGAGGGGGTGATCTACCTCGATGGCAACTCCCTGGGTGCCCGCCCCGTGGCGTCCCTGGAGCGGGCCCGGCAAGTGATCGAGCAGGAGTGGGGCAATGGCCTGATCCGCAGCTGGAACAGCGCCGGCTGGCGTGACCTGCCCCAGCGCCTGGGTGATCGCCTGGCCCCGCTGATCGGCGCCAACAGCGGTGAAGTGGTGATCACCGACACCACCTCCATCAACCTGTTCAAGGTGCTCAGCGCGGCCCTGCAGGTCCAGGCCGAACGCGCCCCTGAGCGGCGGGTGATCGTCTCCGAAAGCAGCAACTTTCCCACCGACCTGTACATTGCCGAAGGCCTGACCCGGATGCTTGAACAGGGCTATTCCCTGCGCCTGGTGGACAGCCCAGACCAACTACCGGCGGCCATCGACCAGGACACGGCGGTGGTGATGCTGACCCACGTCAACTACAAGACCGGCTACATGCACGACATGCAGGCCGTGACCTCGCTGATCCACGAGGCCGGCGCCCTGAGCCTCTGGGACCTGGCCCATTCGGCCGGCGCGGTGCCGGTGGAGTTGAATCGCAGCGGCGCCGATTACGCCATCGGCTGCACCTACAAATACCTCAATGGCGGCCCCGGCTCGCAAGCCTTCGCCTGGGTCGCGCCGAACCTGTGCGATCTGGTGACCCAGCCACTGTCCGGCTGGTTCGGCCATGCCCGGCAGTTCGACATGGCCACCCAGTACGAGCCCGCCAGCGGCATCGCGCGCTACCTGTGCGGCACCCAGCCGATCACCTCCCTGGCCATGGTCGAGTGCGGCCTGGAAGTCTTCGAACAGACCGACATGCAGAGCCTGCGGCGCAAGTCCCTGGCCCTCACCGACCTGTTTATCGAGCTGGTAGAGCAGCGCTGCGCCGGCCATGACCTGAAGCTGGTGACTCCGCGCGATCACGCCAAGCGCGGCAGCCACGTGAGCTTCGAGCACCCCGAAGGCTACGCGGTGATCCAGGCCCTGATCGCCCGTGGCGTAATCGGTGACTACCGCGAGCCGCGGATCATGCGTTTCGGCTTCACCCCGCTGTACACCCGCTTCAGCGAAGTCTGGGACGCGGTGCAGATCCTCGGTGAAATCCTTGATGAAAAAACCTGGGCCCAGGCGCAGTTTCAGGTGCGTCACAGCGTGACCTGAGTCGGCTTCACTCCCTGATCGCCGCCACTTGCGGCGATCAGGGCCAGCGGCACAAGGACGGGCCGTCACACTGATTCATACGTGCACACAACAATAAAGAGGCACTCAAAGTGACCACCTCCAACAAGGGTTTCGAAGCGATTTCCAATCGCGAGCACGGCCTGCGGCGCCAGCTGACCGCCGGCCAGATGAGCATGATCGCCATCGGCGGGGCCATTGGCACCGGGCTGTTCATGGGCAGCGCCTATGCCATCGGTTATGCCGGCCCCAGCGTGCTGCTGAGCTACGCCATCGGGGCGTTGATCACCCTGATCCTGATGGGCTGCCTGGCGGAAATGACCGTGGCCCATTCCACCTCCGGCTCCTTCGGCGCCTATGCCGAGTTCTACGTCAGCCCGCTGGCCGGGTTCCTGGTGCGCTACGCCTATTGGGCGGCCATCGTCCTGGCGGTGGGCGCCGAGGTCACGGCCATTGCCATGTACATGAAGTACTGGTTCGCCAACGTTCCGGAATGGGTGTGGATCATCTCCTTCTCCAGCGTGCTGATCCTGCTCAACGCCATCAGCGTGAAGACCTTCGGCAACTTCGAATACTGGTTCTCCACCATCAAGATCGCCGCCATCGTCGGCTTCATCATTCTTGCGGTGTACGTGGTGTTCGGCTCCGGCAACCCCGAGTACGGGCTACACAACTACAGCGCCCACGGCGGCTTTTTCCCCAACGGTTTCGAGGGCATGTGGATCGCGGTGATCGTGTCGATCTTCAGCTACCTGAGCGTGGAAATGATCGCCGTGGCGGCGGGGGAGGCCAAGGACCCGCAGCGCGCGGTGAAGCAGGCCTTTCGCGCGACTATCGTGCGCCTGGTGGTGTTCTACCTGCTGACCCTGGCGCTGATGCTGGCCATCGTGCCCTGGGTCCAGGCTGGCAAGGCCCAGAGCCCATTCGTCACGGTGATGCAGACCATCGGCATTCCCGGGGCCACCGGGGTGATGAACTTCGTGATCCTGATCGCCGCGCTGTCGGCGATGAACAGCCAGCTGTACATCACCACACGGATGATGTTCAGCCTGTCCCGCGCCGGTTACGCGCCCAAGTCCATGGGAGCCTTGAGCAAGAGCGGGATTCCGCTCAATGCCCTGCTGCTGTCCAGCTCCGGCATCGCCCTGGCGACCCTGGTCAACGTGCTGTACCCGGAAAGCTCGTTCACCCTGATGATGGCGATCTCGATGTTCGGCGCGATCTTCACCTGGTTCATGATCTTCCTCACCCACTACTGCTTCCGCCGCTATCACCAGCGCCACGGCGAGCAGCAGCTGTCGTTCCGCATGCGCCTGTTTCCCTATAGCACCCTGCTGGGGCTGGTGCTGATGGCGGCGGTGATGATCACCACCTTCTTCACCGAGGCCTTCAAGATGACCCTGGTGTTCGGGGTGCCGTTCCTGCTGTTGCTGACCCTGGTCTACTACCTGTGCTTTCGTAAGCCGAGGACGGTCGCCGGATTGTCCGAGGTCTGAGGCCACGCCTGCCTGGGCGCCCTAGAGGCCGCCCAGGGGGCACTCCTCGCGGGCCTGTTGCAGGCTGGTTTCGAAGACTTCGAGCCGGCCCTGCAACTGCTGCAAGTCATCGATCTGTTGTTGCAGCTCGCGCCTCTTTTGCGCCAGGGCGGCCTGGGCGCGGTCCCAGGGAAAGGCCTGGCCTTTGTGCGTGGCGAACACCTGCTGCAATTCCTTGAGCTTGAAACCCAGCTGCTGCGCGCACTTGATGAACATCAGCTGCTCGACGCTCTGCGTGTCATAGAGGCGGTAGCGACCCTGGCGCGGAGCTTCGGGCAACAGGCCGATGGCTTCGTAATGACGGATGCTCTTGACCGTGGTTCCGGACAGTTGCGCGGCTTGGCCGATGTACATGAAGGCTCCTTTTCCAGTACCGGGCCGTCCGGCGGTGGACGGCGTTGCGCATTATCCGGCGCTTTCACTGCCTGGCAAGGCACTGCGCCTGCGTCAGCCAATCCGCCTTGCGCGCTTCGCTGGCGTCCAGCACCGGGCCAAAGGTCAGGGTGCGCAAGGGCTTGATGCCGCAGAAGTCCAGGGTGGTGCGGCGCATCTGCTGCAGGCCGGGCATGCGGTAGAACCAGCGGAAATACCAGGGCGGGGTGTCCATGGTCACCATCAGGTGGGCGGTGCGGCCCTTGAGCAGTTGCTCGGGAAAGGCCTTGCCGGGGCGGTACTTGAAGGCGAAGCCCGGCAGCAGCACGCGGTCGATAAAACCTTTCATCAGCGCCGGAATCCCGCCCCACCAGATGGGAAAGACCCAGGTCAGGTGCTCGGCCCAGAGGATGTCGGCCTGGGCCTGGCGCAAGTCTTCTTCCAGGGGCTGGATCTGCCGGTAGCCTTCATGCAGCACCGGGTCGAAGTGCAGGTCGCCGAGCCTGAGCTGGCGCACCTCATGCCCGGCCTCCTGCGCCGCCTTCACGTAGCGCTCGCTCAATGCCGCGCACAGGCTGTGGCCGGAGGGGTGACCGAGAATCACCAGGATGCGTTTGCTCATTTGTCGTGGTCCTTGAGGAATAAACCCCAAGGCTAAAGTCTGCCCCTAAGGGGAGAGTCAAGGTTCCAGCAGCGCGCGACACAAGCCCTGTGCATACAGCGGCAGGGCCTCGAAATCACGGGCGCACAGCAATAGCCGGCGTCGGGCCCAGGCCTCGTCCAGGGGACGGCTGTGCAGTGGCAGATGATGGTTGCGCTGCAGGGCGGCCAGGGGCACCAACGCCAGCCCGGCGCCACGGGCGACCATGCGCAGCTGCGCGTCGAAACCCTCGGCGCGGATGCGCAATTGCATGCGCCGGCCCAGGTGCAGCGCTTGCTCCTCCAGGTACACCGCCAGGGCGCTGTGGCTGGCCAGGCCGACGTAGTCGTGGGCCAGGCTGTCGCTGAAGCTGGGGGCCGGCCGGGTGCTCAAGGGGTGGTCCGCAGGCATCACCAGCACCAGTGGATCGTCGCGAAATGCCCGGGTCATCAGGCCCTGGGTGTCCACCGCGTCGGAGACGATCCCCAGGTCCGCCGCGCCCTGGCGCAGGGCATGGGTGATGCGCTGGCTGGGCAGTTCCTGCAGCTCGATATCGACCTGCGGATGGCTGCGCAGGAAGTCCGCCAGCAGCTCCGGCAGGTACTCGCTGAGGGCGGTGGTGTTGCACAACAGGCGGACCTGGCCCTTGACCCCCCTGGCGTATTCGCCGAGGTCCTGTTGCAGGTGCTCGGCGTACAACAGCAGCGTCCGCGCGTGCTGGGCCAGGGCCTTGCCGGCGGCTGTCGGGCTGATGCCTCGCCGCCCGCGCTCAAGCAACTCGATGCCCAGCGAGGCTTCCATGGCGCGGATCCGAGCGCTGGCGGCGGCCAGCGACAAGTGGCTGCGAGCGGCCCCGGCGGTGATATTGCCGGCCTCCAGAATATTCAGGTACAGGCGCAGGTCGATCAGGTCGAAGTGCATGGGGCATTCCTCGGCGAACATCATCTTTGTAGGAGCCGGCTTGCCGGCGAAGAGGCCTCAGGATTTTGCCTCGGGCCTGAGCGCGCCTTCGCTGGCAAGCCAGCTCCTACGGCATCGGCGGGCGATAGGTTGTTGCATGTGCCTATTGCTGGGCAAGAGGCTGGCTCAATATATGGCAGATTTTCAGCGCGACGTGCAGGGCGCAGGATAGGCCCATGAACAGCTCACTCGCGTTTTACCAGAATCTCGGAATGGCCCTTTCTTTGCTGGTCATCGGCACGTTTTTGCTGGCCGGCATGGTCAAGGGCGTGATCGGCCTCGGCCTGCCCACCATTGCCATGGGTTTATTGGGGCTGGCTATGGCTCCGGCGCAGGCTGCGGCCTTGCTGATCATTCCGTCGACCCTGACCAACCTCTGGCAACTGGCCTTTGGCGGGCACCTGCGCGCCTTGCTCAAGCGTCTGTGGCCGATGCTGCTGGCGATCTTCGTCGGCACTGGCGCCGGTGCCCTGTGGCTGGGCATCGAGGGCGGGCATTGGGTGGTGCGGGGGGTGGGCGCGGCGTTGCTGCTGTATGCCCTGAGCGGCCTGCTGCTGCCGACCCTGCGGGTGTCGCCGGCCCAGGAGCGCTGGCTGGCGCCGTTGTGCGGGCTGGTCACCGGGGTGATCACCTCGGCCACCGGGGTGTTCGTGATTCCGGCGGTGCCCTATCTGCAGGCCCTGGGTTTGAACAAGGAGCAGTTGGTGCAGGCCCTGGGCCTGTCGTTCAGCGTGTCGACCCTGGCCCTGGCCGCCGGCCTGCTGTGGCGTGGCACCCTGGGCGGGGCCGAACTGGGGGCTTCAGTGCTGACCCTGGCCCCGGCGCTGCTGGGCATGTGGCTGGGGCAATGGTTGCGCCAGCGCATCAGTGCCTTGCTGTTCAAGCGAGGGTTCTTTATCGGCCTGGGCCTGTTGGGCGGGCATCTGCTGATCAGTGGCTAGATCTTGTGCTCGGGGCCTGCCGCGGCCGGGCTGAGCATGTCGATGGCGCGGATCTCGAAGTCGCGCTCCAGGTAATCCATGCGGGCCTCAAGGAACTGCTGCATGTGCGGCAGGCTGGAGTGGGTGTCCAGCGCCGCCTGGGAGGCCCAGACCTCGTAGAAGATGAACAGGCTCGGGTCTTCCCGGTCCCGCAGCATGTGGTACTCGATGCAGCCGGGTTCGGCGCGGCTGGCGGCGACATGGCTGAGGAAGAACGCCTGGAAGGCGTCGGCGCGTTCGGGGCGGGTCTTGGCGTGGAGGATAAAGGCCTGGGGCATGTGCAAAGCACTCATTGACGGGGAGGTGGCGCAAATCCTAGGGCAAATATCTGCTGGTGATTCGTGCGTTTTGGTCAAATGTATTTTGAGCAACCCGGGCTTATTCTCCGCTCCCTGGCTGATTAACCTGCCGCCATCGTTTGCAACCTTCACAGCCCGCCGCTGCCAATGCGCGATGGGTTGTCCCCGATGAGGCCGGATCATGAAAAAAGTACTGCTGCTCAATGGCGCCAAGCAATTTGCCCACTCCGATGGCCGCTACAACGCCACCCTGCACGACACGGCGCTGGCGGTGTTCGACCGTGGCGGGGTCGAGGTCAAGGTCACCCAGATCGACGAGGGCTATGACATCCAGGAAGAAGTGGCGAAGTTTCTCTGGGCCGACGTGATCATCTACCAGATGCCCGGCTGGTGGATGGGCGCGCCGTGGATCGTCAAGAAGTACATCGACGAAGTCTTTACCCAAGGCCACGGCAGCCTCTACGCCAGCGATGGCCGGACCCGTTCCGACGCCTCGCAGAAATACGGCAGCGGCGGCCTGATCCAGGGCAAGCAGTACATGCTCTCGCTGACCTGGAATGCACCGCAGCAAGCCTTCGACGACCCGAGCGACTTCTTCGAAGCCAAGGGCGTGGACGCGGTCTACTTCCCGTTCCACAAGGCCAACCAGTTCCTTGGCATGAGCGGTTTACCGACCTTCCTCTGCGTCGATGTGATGAAGCGCCCGAACATCGAAGGCGATGTGCAGCGTTATGCGCAGCACCTCAAGGCGGTGTTCAATCTCCCAGGCTGAATCCGGCTACTATTGAGTGCCTTGAAATTCAGCGGGGCGTTCTGCCCCCGCGCCGCCTGAGGACTCCTGTGAAAGCCCGATCCGACGAGTTGCAAGTCTTCGTCTGCGTCATCGAGTGCGGCTCGATTTCCGCTGCTGCCGAACAGTTGGCCCAGACCCCTTCGGCAGTCAGCCGCAGCTTGTCGCGGCTGGAGGCCAAGCTCGACACCACGTTGATCAACCGCACCACCCGGCGCATGGACCTGACCGAAGAGGGGCGCTACTTCTTCGAGCAGGCCAAGCGCATTCTCGATCAGATGGACGAGCTCGAAGAACGCCTGTCCTCGCGCCAGCGCACTCCGTCCGGGCGTTTGCGAATCAACGCCGCCTCGCCCTTCATGCTCCACGCCATCGTTCCCCACGTGGCCGAGTTCCGCCGGCTGTACCCGGATATCCAGCTGGAGCTCAACAGCAACGACCTGATCATCGACTTGCTGGAACAAAGCACCGACATCGCCATCCGCATCGGCGTGCTGGCGGATTCGACCTTGCATGCCCGCTCCCTGGGCTGCAGTCCGTTGCATATTCTGGCCAGCCCGGATTACCTGGCCCGCCACGGCACGCCGCAGAGCGTGGCGGAACTGGCCGGACACACCCTGCTCGGTTTCACCCAGACCGAAACCCTCAACCACTGGCCGTTGCGCCATGGGCACGGCGACCGCTGGCCGATCCAGCCAGGCATCAGTGCCTCCAGCGGCGAAACCTTGCGCCACCTGGCACTGGAAGGGCAGGGCATTGCCTGCCTGTCGCATTTCATGACCATCGACGACATCCGCGCCGGGCGCCTGCAACCGCTGCTGGCCTCGTTCAACAGCGGCTATCGCCAGCCGATCAACGCGGTGTACTACCGCAACTCGCAACTGGCCCTGCGCATCCAGTGCTTCCTGGACTTCATCCAGGGCAAGCTGGCGGACTACGCCAACCCCGAGTTCCAGGGCTGAAAGCTTCGTTCCCCGCCTATCACCCGGAGCCGGCTTGCTGGCGAAGGGGGCCTGCGTATTTGGCGCCATTCCCGAGATCGCTTTCGCTGGCAAGCCAGCTCCTACGGTGGCTGTGTTTATCGGCTCTTCCCGGCAATCGATCCCTTGTAGGAGCCGGCTTGCCGGCGAAGGGGGCCTGCGTATTTGGCGCCAGTCCCGAGATCGCCTTCGCTGGCAAGCCAGCTCCTACGGTTATCCATGGCTCAGGCTTGGGACGTTCGTGCCACGATTGTCGATTGCTCAAACCCGCGTCTCGGGCCTAAGGTTCTTGCCGTTCAATAACAAGAAAAGGAAGGACCTCATGCGCATTCTGTTGTTCAAGACCCTGACCCTTGCAGCCGCCATCGCCGCCAGCGGTTCGGCCTTTGCCGCGGCCCTGGAAGGCGGCGCGGTGGCGGCGCCCAACCAGTACGGCGCCGATGTTGCGGCGCAGATCCTGAAGAAGGGCGGCAACGCGGTGGATGCGGCGGTGGCCACCGCGTTCACCCTGGCGGTGACCTACCCCGAAGCCGGCAACATCGGTGGCGGCGGGTTCATGACGATGTTCATCGACGGCAAACCCTACTTCCTCGACTACCGGGAAACCGCGCCCAAGGCCGCGACCCGGGACATGTACCTGAACGAAAAGGGTGAGGTGATCGAGAACCTGAGCCTGGTGGGCGCCCGCGCCGCCGGGGTGCCGGGCACCGTGATGGGGCTGTGGGAGGCGCATCAGAAGTTCGGCAAGTTGCCGTGGAGCGAGTTGATCACGCCGGCCGTGGGTTATGCGAAGAACGGTTTCAAGGTGGCGGACAAGCAGTACCAGTACCGCGAGGATGCGTTGAAGCTGTTCAATGGCAGCACCAACTTCGGCGACTACTTCGGCAGCATGAAGCCGGGTGAAACCTTCCGTCAGCCGGAGCTGGCCGCGACCCTGGAACGCATTGCCGACCAGGGCGCCAAGGAGTTCTACAGCGGCAAGACCGCCGACTTGCTGGTGGCCCAGATGCAGGCCGACAAGGGCCTGATCACCAAGCAGGACCTGCAGGACTACAAGGTCCAGTGGCGCCAGCCGCTGCAGGTCAACTTCCGAGGCAACACCCTGTACACCGCGCCGCCACCCAGCTCCGGCGGTGTGGCCCTGGCGCAGCTGATCAGCATCAAGGAAGAACGCGCCGCGGACTTCAAGGGCGTCGAGCTGAACTCGGCCAAGTACATCCACTTGCTGGCGGAAATCGAAAAACGCGTGTTCGCCGACCGCGCCGACTACCTGGGCGACCCGGCGTTTTCCGAAGTACCGGTCAAGCAACTGACCGACCCGGCCTACCTGAAAAAACGCGCCGCCGAGGTCAACCCCAATGCCATCTCGGCCACCGAGAAGGTGCGTCCCGGGCTTGAGCGGCACCAGACCACCCACTTCTCCATCGTCGATGCCCAGGGCAACGCGGTGAGCAACACCTACACCCTGAACTGGGACTACGGCAGTGGCGTGGTGGTCAAGGGCGCGGGCTTTTTGCTCAACGACGAAATGGACGACTTCAGCGCCAAGCCTGGCGTGGCCAACGCCTTCGGCGTGGTCGGCGGCGATGCCAACGCCATTGCTCCCGGCAAGCGCATGCTGTCGTCCATGAGCCCGAGCCTGGTGACCCGCGATGGCAAGGTCACCCTGGTACTGGGCACCCCCGGTGGTTCGCGGATCTTCACCTCGATCTTCCAGGTGCTGAATAACCTCTATGACTACCACCTGCCGCTGGAGAAAGCCGTGGCCGCCCAGCGCGTGCATCACCAACTGCTGCCCAAGGACACGATCTACTACGACGCCTATGCGCCGCTGACCGGCAAGGTCGCCGATGAGCTGAAAAGCATGGGCTACACCCTGGAAGACCAGGGCTGGGAGATGGGCGATATCCAGGCAATCCGGGTCAACGGCAGCGCGCTTGAAACCGCCTCCGACCCCCGCGGCCGTGGTGTCGGCAAAGTCGTCCAATAACCGCTGTCCCCTGTAGGAGCCGGCTTGCCGGCGAAGAGGCCTCCGGGTCTTGCGCAAACCGCGAAATCGTCTTCGCTGGCAAGCCAGCTCCTACGGTGGCTGCAGGCATCGGTTCATGCTGGCTCTGGCTTCCTTGCCGGCGAAAGGCCCCGCCAGCCAGGCGCCCTCAACTTCGCCTGGCAGCAAGCGCTATCAGTTGCACGGCACTTTGTTCTTCGCCTTCACCGCAGGTCGCCACCTGAGCTTCGTTGCTTACTCGGCCATCGCCGCCCTGGAAACCCTGCGCGAGTGTGATGCCAAGGCCGGCAAGCAGCTGCTGCATCTGTCGGACCCTTGCAGGAGGCTGCTGAAACGAGCTTGGACACAACCCGAATGAAGCCCTCGGGCGAGTCGTTTCACACGCCGGTTTTTCAGGGCTGGGTGGTGAAAATATCCACTGCCGATTTTCATCGGGCGGCGTTTTGCTTAGCTGTTCGCGACAAAGCCTGCCTCTTTACGAAAATTAGTTTCATTGGGTTTGAAACCCGCCTCCTTAAGTGATTAAAGCGTTTCACAACCATTCGAAGTGACGCTGTCTTCAAGGAGGGTCCCATGGCTCCCGCATCGGGTTTCTGGCTGCTGGGCTACGCCGCAGTCGCCATCATTGCGTTGATCGTGCTGATCGCCCGCTACCGACTCAACCCCTTTATCGTCATCACCCTGGTGTCCGTCGGCCTGGCGCTGATGGCCGGCATGCCGCCGTCCGGCGTGGTGAGCGCCTATGAAGCCGGGGTCGGCAAGACCCTGGGCCACATTGCCCTGGTGGTGGCCCTGGGCACCATGCTCGGCAAGTTGATGGCCGAATCCGGCGGTGCCGAACAAGTGGCACGGACCTTGATCGATCGTTTCGGCGAGCGCAACGCGCACTGGGCCATGGTCTGCATTGCCTTCCTGGTGGGCCTGCCGCTGTTTTTCGAAGTGGGCTTTGTGCTGCTGATCCCCATCGCCTTCACCGTGGCGCGGCGGGTTGGGGTATCGCTGTTGATGGTGGGCCTGCCCATGGTCGCTGGGCTGTCGGTGGTCCACGCCCTGGTACCGCCGCATCCGGGGGCGATGCTGGCGGTGCAGGCCTATCAGGCTTCGGTGGGGCAGACCCTGCTGTACGCGATTCTGATCGGTGTGCCCACGGCCATCATCGCCGGTCCGGTGTATGCCCGGTTCATCGTGCCGCACATCCACCTGCCCGCAGAGAACCCCCTGGAGCGTCAGTTCATCGCCCGCGAGCCGCGCCCGCGCCTGCCGAGCTTCGGCCTGACCATGGCCACCATCCTGCTGCCGGTGGTGCTGATGCTGATCGGCGGCTGGGCCAACTTGCTGGCCGAGCCGGGCACCGGGCTCAATCAGTTCCTGCTGTTCATCGGCAACTCGGTGATCGCCCTGCTGGTGGCGACCCTGGTGAGTTTCTGGACCCTGGGGCTGGCCCAGGGCATCAATCGCGAGTCGATCCTCAAGTTCACCAACGAATGCCTGGCGCCCACGGCTGGCATCACCCTGCTGGTGGGGGCCGGGGGCGGCCTGAATCGGATTCTGATCGACTCCGGGGTCACCGAGCAGATCGTCGGCCTGGCCCATGAATTCCAGCTGTCGCCGCTGTGGATGGGCTGGCTGTTCGCGGTGCTGATGCGGGTCGCCACCGGCTCCGCCACCGTGGCCCTGACCACCGCCTCGGGAGTGGTGGCGCCGGTGGCCGTTGGCCTTGGCTACCCGCACCCGGAATTGCTGGTGATCGCCACCGGCGCCGGCTCGGTGATCCTGTCCCACGTCAACGACGGTGGCTTCTGGCTGGTGAAGGAATACTTCAATATGACCGTCACTCAAACCTTCAAGACCTGGACCGTGCTGGAGACGCTGATTTCGCTGATCGCCTTCGGCCTGACCCTGGGACTCGCGGAGCTGCTGTAGATGGACATTCTTTACAAGATCCGTGCGGGGCTGAATGACTTCAGCGCCGGGGAGCAGCGGGTCGCCCGTCTGCTGCTGGACGACGTCGGCTTTGGCGCCTCGGCCAGCCTCGACCAACTGGCCCAGCGCGCCGAAGTCAGCGCCGCCACCCTGTCGCGGTTTGCCCGCAGCGTCGGCTGCCGCGATCTGCGTCAACTGCGCCTGCAACTGGCCCAGGCCAGCGGCGTCGGCAGTCGCTTTCTCGACCCGGGCAGTGCGCCCGAACAGTCCGGTTTCTACCGGCAGATCGTCGGCGACATCGAGTCCGTGCTGCATCGGCACCTGGCTGGTTTCACCCAGGCGCAGTTCGCCGACGCGGTGCGCTTGCTGGGGCGGGCGCGGATGATTCACGCCTTCGGCAGCGGCGGCTGCTCGACCCTGTGCAGCGGTGAACTGCAGGTGCGCCTGGTGCGCCTGGGCTACCCCATCGCTGCCTGTCACGACCCGGTGATGATGCGGGTCACCGCCGCCGCCCTGGGGCCGCAAAACGCAGTGATCGCCTGTTCCCTGACCGGCATCACCCCCGAGTTGCTGGAGGCGGTGACCCTGGCGCGCACTTATGGCGCGGGTATCCTGGCCATCACCTTGCCCGACTCGCCCCTGGCGCAACTGGCGGATGTGCTGCTGCCCCTGCACAGCGCCGAAACCCCGTTCATCTATAAACCCACCGCCGCCCGCTACGGCATGCTGCTGGCCATCGACGTGCTGGCCACCGAGTTGGCCCTGGCCCAGCCGGACGACAACCAGGAGCGCCTGCGGCGGATCAAGCTGGCCCTGGACCATTACCGTGGCGGCGAAGACTGCCTGCCCCTGGGAGACTGACATGCGCTACGACACGCTGATCCGCAACGCCCTGATCATCGACGGCAGCGACCGCCCGGGTTACCCCGCCGACCTGGCGGTCCTCGACGGCCGCATCGCCTGCATCGGCGATCTGTCCGCGGCCACTGCCGAGGTCGATATCGATGCCGCCGGGCGGGTGCTGGCCCCGGGGTTCATCGACGTGCACACCCACGACGACACGGTGGTGATCCGTCAGCCGCAGATGTTGCCCAAGCTCAGTCAGGGCGTGACCACGGTGATCGTCGGCAACTGCGGAATCAGCGCCGCGCCGGTGAGCCTCAAGGGCGACCCGCCGGACCCGATGAACCTGCTGGGCGAGCGCGGCATGTTTGTCTATCCGCGTTTTCGCGACTACCGCGCGGCGGTGGATGAGGCGCACCCGGCGGTCAACGTCGCCGCCCTGGTGGGGCACACGGCGCTGCGCAGCAATCAGCTGGCGGACCTGCATCGCACCGCCAGTACCGCCGAGATCGCGGCCATGCGCGAGCAACTGCGCGACAGCCTGGAAGACGGCGCCCTCGGCCTGTCCAGCGGGCTGGCCTACGCCAGTGCGTTTAGCGCCGACACCGACGAAGTGCTGCAACTGGCCCAGGAACTGACGGCATTCGGCGCGGTGTACGCCACCCACCTGCGCAGTGAGTTCGAGCCGGTGCTGGAGGCCATGGACGAGGCCTTCCTGATCGGTCGCGCGGCCCGGGCCCCGGTGATCGTCTCCCATCTCAAATGCGCCGGGGCCGGCAACTGGGGGCGCAGCCCGCAACTGCTGGCGGCCCTGGAACAGGCGGCCGAGGATCATCCGGTGGGCTGCGACTGCTACCCCTACGCCGCCAGTTCCTCGACCCTGGACCTCAAGCAGGTCACCGATGCCTACCCCATCACCATCACCTGGTCGACGCCGCATCCGGAACAGGGCGGGCGTGACCTGAGCGAAATTGCCAGCGAGTGGGGTGTCAGCCTGCTGGCCGCCGCCGAGCGCCTGCAACCGGCGGGGGCGGTGTACTACGGCATGGATGAAAGCGATGTGCGGCGCATCCTCGCCCATCCACTGTCGATGATCGGCTCCGATGGCCTGCCGGAAGACCCGTTCCCCCACCCGCGCCTGTGGGGCGCCTTTCCCCGGGTGCTGGGCCACTTTAGTCGCGACCTGGGGCTGTTCCCGCTGCACACCGCGGTGCACAAGATGACCGGGCTTTCCGCCGCGCGTTTCGGCCTGCAGCAGCGCGGCGAGATTCGCCAAGGGCATTGGGCCGATCTGGTGCTGTTCGACCCGGCGCGAGTCCGCGACGTGGCTGATTTCAAGCAGCCGCAGCAAGCGGCGCAAGGTATCGATGGGGTGTGGGTCAACGGGGTGTGCAGTTATGCCCAGGGCCGGGCCAACGGTCAGCGCGCCGGGCGCTTCCTGCCACGGGAGGGGGATTTGCGCCAGGGCTTCAGTCGCGCGGGCTGATTCTTTGATCTTCGTCACAGTGATGGCGCGGTGCTATTAAAGAATCCCGGGGTGGCGCCGAAGTGCTGGGAAGCACCGCCGGTACAGGCGGCTTAATTCGGTCAGGGAGTCGCGCAATGAGCTTTGGCAAAACCACCCCCATCCTGCGGATCTTCGATGAAGCCAAGGCCCGGGAGTTTTACCTCGACTTCCTGGGGTTCAACCTGGATTGGCAGCATCGCTTCGAGGATGGCTTTCCGCTGTACATGCAGGTGTCCCGGGGCGAATGCGTGCTGCATCTGTCCGAGCATCACGGCGATTGCAGCCCGGGTGCGGCGCTGCGGATCGAAACCGACGAGCTGGAAGCCTTCCAGCAGCAATTGCTGGCCAAGGACTACCGTTTCTCCCATCCGCAGATCCAGGCCATGCCCTGGGGCAGCCAGGACATGAGCGTCAGCGATCCATTCGGCAATCGACTGGTGTTCACCAACGCCATTTGCGTCTGAGGGCGCTCAGGCCTTGCCGGTGTTCAGCGTGGCCTGACGGAATTGCCCCGGGGTCAGCCCGGTGCGGTTCTTGAAGCTGCGGTGAAAGGAGCGGGATTCGCTGTAGCCCAGGCAATCGGCGATGGCCTGGATCGACAGGGCGCTGTGGCGCAGGTGGTGCTCGGCCAACTCCTGGCGCAAGTCATCGAGAATCTGCTGGTAGGAGGTGCCGGCCTGTTGCAGCTGGCGCTGCAGGGTGCGTTCCGACATCTGCAACTGCTCCGCCACCTGCTCCTTGCGCGGCAGGCCGTCCTTGAGCAACTGGCGCAACAGGTTCTGCACCTGCAACGCCAGGGGCGCATCCCCCAGGGACGCCATCATCGCCTGGGCATGTTCCTCCAGGGTCTTGAGCAGCCGCGCATCGGCCTGGCGCAAGGGCAGTTGCAGGTAGTGCAACGGTGCCACCAGGGCCGAGCAGGCTTGCCCGAACAGCACCGGGCAGCCGAACAGGGCCTCGTACTGCGCCACCTCGGCTTGATCCGGCAGGGCGTGCTCGAACCACACCGCGCTGGGCGACAACTGCGAATCGGCGATCCAGCGCGCGTACAGCAGCCAGGAAGCCAGGACGTTTTCCACCAGGTGCCGGCGAATGTCCGGGCGCTGATGGCGGCAGTTCCAGATCAGCCGCACCTGATCGCCCGCCACCTCGGCCCGGCTGGTGCCCATGTCGCCCACCAGCTTCTCGAACGGCATGATGCGGCCCATGGCTTCGCCCAGGGTCGCGCAGTTCATGGTGATGTAGCCCAGCACGTTCCAGGAGCTGGGTTTGACGAAGCGTGCCGAATTCAGCCCGAACAGCGGATCGCCGGAGTGCTGGCAGAAGTAGTCCAGCAGCCGCTCATGCACCTCCAGCGGCAGGCGCAGGCTGGTGTCGTTCAACTGCGCGGCCGTAAGCCCGGCCGCTGCCAGTGCCGGCTCGCTGGCAATACCCAACTGCTCGGCATAGAGCAGGTATTTGAGCAGGGGTGGGACCGAGGTAAAACCGAGGCTGGGCATCGAGGTATTCCTGGTGACTGATCCTTCGGACAGCAGGACGAAGACCGGGAAAGGTAAGGGCAAACCCTGACGGGTGTAAATGCTCGGCGCCAGGGATTGGCGCCTTTTGCCGGTCAAGCCGGCTCCAGAGTGGCTGAACACCGCTCTGTAGGAGCTGGCTTGCCAGCGAAGGGCGCGCCGCCTATTCCCCTAACCACCGCGCGATAAGGTTCGCCACTGATGGCGGATTTTCGCTTTGATTTGTAGGGCATTTCCGCGAGAATCCCCCCGTTACATTTCGACTGTTTGCATGGCTTGTGCCTATCGAATGTCCAGGGCTAGTCTTCGGCCGTCGCTGCATTTCAGCGATCGGGTTTGGTAGCCCGCATCACTTCAGGCGCAAGCGCCGCTGACTTTCGACAGGCCTTAATCTGTCGACGTGTTATGGCGGCTGTGCGCAGGGCACCTTGTGTGCGCTGGGTTTCCTGGAGTCCCGGTCTACCAACCTGCGTATAGCCGCCACCTTGATCGTTTGGTAGCGACGCGTGGCGGTTCAACTTCTCCAGGAGTTTTGCCGTGAAGAAGATCGTTCCCGATCCACCCGTTCTGCAACCCAGTCGTGAGTTGATCACTGCGCTGGAAGAGCCCAACAAGACCTTGCTACAGGCGCTGCAAAACACCGCGCTTTCGCCCCCCTTGCATGAGCGTTTCACCGCCACTGGCAGCACCAGCTTTGGTTGCCGGGATGGCCATGGCCGTCCGCTGTTCGCGGTGCGCGAAGGCGTGAGTGCCGAAGAGGCGCTGCTGCACGTTTCATTGCTGCTCAAGTGCGCCGAAGAAACCGCCGACGAAATCACCAGCGCCAGCGGCATCGAGCGTGGGCTGATCTGGTCGATGATTCATTCGGTGGAGATGGCGCGGGCGGTGGTGGATGCGCTGTTGGATGGCGCTAGTCAAGCGGCGGGGTAGGGCGACCGCGTTGCGCCTTTCGCTGGCAAGCCAGCTCCTACAACGGTCTGTAGGAGCCGGCTTGCCGGCGAAGGGGACGCCGCGAATCAGACGCGGAAGTGGCTGACCATCATCTGCAACTGGCCGCCCAGGCGCGCCAGTTCGACGCTGGAGGCCGCCGTTTCATCGCTGGCGGCGGCGGTCTGTTCGGACACGTCGCGCACGTTGATGATGCTGCGGCTGATCTCTTCGGCCACGGCGCTCTGCTGTTCGGCGGCCGCGGCGATCTGCTGGTTCATCGACTGGATGTTGGACACGGTGCGGGTGATGCTTTCCAGCGAGGCGCCGGCCTTGCGGGTCAGCTCGACGCTGCTGTCGGTCAGGCTGCGGCTGTTGTTCATCACCGTGGCTACTTGCTGGGTGCCGTTCTGCAGGCCGGCCACCAGTTCCTCGATCTCTTCGGTGGACTTCTGGGTGCGCTGGGCCAGGGCCCGCACTTCGTCGGCGACCACGGCAAAACCACGTCCGGCCTCACCGGCACGGGCGGCTTCGATGGCGGCGTTGAGCGCCAGCAGGTTGGTCTGTTCGGCCACGGCCTTGATCACATCCATGACGCTACCGATCTTGTCGCTTTCCTGTTGCAGCACGGTCATGGCGTCGGTGGAGCGCACCACTTCGCTGGCCAGGCGCTCGATCTGCTCGATGGCCTGGGCCACTACCTTGTCGCCCTGGCGGGCTTCGCCGTCAGCGGCGGCTGCGGCCTGGGAGGCCTCTTCGGCATTGCGCGCGACTTCCTGCACGGTGGCGGTCATCTCGTGCATGGCGGTGGCCACCTGGTCGGTTTCGACCTTCTGGCTGTTGACCCCGGCGCTGGTTTCCTCGGTCACGGCCGACAGTTCCTCGGCGGCGCTGGCGATCTGGGTTACGCCGTCGCGGATGCCGCCGATCAGCTCGCGCAGGGTCACGCCCATGCGCGCGATGCCCTGTTGCAGCACGCCCAGTTCGTCGCGCCGGGTGACCCGCAGGTTCTCGGTCAGGTCGCCGGAGGCAATGCGCTCGACCACGGCCAGGGTTTCCTGCAGGGGACGGGTGATCTGCCGGGTGATGATCACGGCGGCCAGTACGCCGACCAGCAGCGCCAGCAGGGTGCTGATCAATTGCAGGCTGCGGGCCTGGGCGCTTTCGATGTCGCGGCGGTCCAGCTGGATCTGGTACAGGGCGTCGCTGCGGCTGACGATGTCGGCGCCCTGGTCGGTCATTTCCTTGCGCGCCTGCACGGCATCGCTGAAGGCTAGCTTGAAGGCCTGCAGCGAACTGCGGTAGCCGCTCAGGGCGCTTTCCAGCTGTTGCAGGGCTTCGCGCTGGGTGCTGCCGAAGTGCGCATTGAGCTGGCCGAGTTCGGTAATCGCCGCATTGAGCTGGGTAAAGGCCTTCTGTTCGGTGTCCGGGTTGTTGGTGGTGACGTAGCCACGCACTTCATAGCGGGCCAGCTGGAAGGCTTCCTTGGCCTGGGTGATGGCCTGGAACTGTTCGAAGCGCTCGTCGCTCAGCGGGCGCTGCTTGACCCAGGTGTAGATCCCGTTGATCAGGTCATTGGCGCGTTCGGCGTTCTGGTTCATTGCCAGGCGCGCGGCGTCGCCGGTGCGGTAGGCGTTGCGCATCTTGTTCAGCGAATCCTGGTAGGCGCTGATGGTCGCGCCCAGGCCTTGCAGGAGCTGGATGTTGTCCGGGCTCTGGAACGAGGCCAGGAGCTTTTTCTGCTGTGCGCTGAAATCGTCGAGGGTGTTCTGCACGCCCTGGGCGGCGGTTTCGTCGCCGTTGGCCAGCATGTACTGCAGGCGGGTGACGCGCAATTTGGTCAGGCCGCTGTTGAGCTGGGTGATGTCGCTCATCCAGTTGCTGCGGTCGATCAGGCTGCCCAGGCTGGTCCAGCCGGTCAGTGCAAGGACGGTGGTCAGGGCCAGGACCAGGCCGAAACCCAGGCCCAGCTTAAGGTTGACGCTGATGTTGGCAAACCAACTACTCATTGAATTCCTCCAGGAACGTAGCTCTTCTTGATCTTGAGTTGGCTGGAAGATTGTTGTTGTTGGTGACCAGCAAGGTGTTTTGTAGGGGGTGTATCGGCGGAACGGCCCATAGCTGAAACGATTTCGTCGGTATTGTCCCAGGACAATGCTTGATGCGATGGACGGTCATTTTGCGGGATCACCGCCGGTCCGTTGAGCTTTTTTTCACATTCATTTCACTCGCGACCCACGCTTGCCGCCCTAGAGTCCGACGAGTCGATGCCGCCGGTATTCGACGGCGCTCGATTGTCATCAGCACGCGCTAGCCTGATGGCGAGTTGCTCAACACATCGAATCATTCTCAGAGGGGCGGTTGGACAGTGGCCACAAGACTCGCTTTGCCGCCGGTCAAACGCTCATTCACGGTGAGCGGCCTGACGCGCTACAAGAACCGCCTGGTCCTGCTGCTGGCGATTCTGTTGCTGCTTGCGCTGTGCCTGTTCTGGTGGCGTCCGGCGGCGGTGCCCGACCTGGCGCATGACAACGTGGCCGGGGTCCGGGCCATGACCAGCAGCTGGGCCAAGGGCGACACCATTGTCCTGGTGCGGCATGTAGAGCGCTGCGACCGTTCCAGCGCCCCTTGCCTGGGGCCCGCCGATGGCATTACCGATCGTGCCCGGGAAGTGGCGGTGGCCATCGGCGCGCGATTCGAGCACTTGGGCCTGGAACGCACCGACATCTACAACAGCCCCATGACCCGCACCGCGCAGACCGCGGGGTACATGTTCAGCAAGGTCAGCAGTGGCGATGGCTGGCTGTACAACTGCAAGGGCAATCTGTTGCGCGACGTGCTGGCGCACAAGGTGCCCGGGCGCAATCTTGTGCTGGTGACCCACAGTGAATGCATGGATGAACTGGAAACGGAGCTGAATCTGGCGACCCCGACCCTGGGCTACGGCGCTTCCCTGTTCATCACCACCGATACCCTCAATGGCGCGCCGAAGATGCTTGGCATGATCGAGGCCAGCGACTGGCGTTCGGTGAACCTCAAGCCTTGAGGCGCCTTCGGGCTGACCGCCGCGGTCAGCCGGGCGGGCCCCGGGCTCAAGGGGCCAGCAAGTCCGGGTCGGCGGGCGCACTGCCAGCGGCGGCTGCCGGGCCTTCATTGATGCGTTGCGGGCTGATCAGGTTGGTGAACTCTTCGATCAGGCGCTGGATCGCTTCCGGCGGCTGGCAGTCGCGAAACTCCATGCTGATCTGCACTTCGTCCGGGTCGCGTTCCTGGCCATCACGCTTGCCGCTGCCGAAGGTGACGAAAAACTTCTCGCTTTGCAGCTCGCCATTCTCCAGGTCGTGGCTGGCCTTCTGCAGCTCGGTGGCCTGCATGCGCACCGACAGGTCGACGGTCATCTTGTGCAGGGCCAGGCCCTTGGGTGAAACCAGGGCAATCAGCGGCACGTTGATGACGTGGTCATCGTTGAGCGCCACCTCGACCATCTTGGCCTTCATCGGCGTGCCCAGGTCGTTGACGTTGTAATCGAAGAACTGGTCGAACAGCTTGATGTACTGCTGGGCGATCAGGTTGTGAGTGGCGGCGGCGGCCTGGTGCATGCCGCGGGTGATGTGGCTCAGGTCGCTGGCCGACATGGGCTCCTTGCTGCGGGAAAAAAACGCCATGGATCACGCTCCTTGTTCGGTGGCTGAAGTGCCCCGCCGTGAAGGCGGGGCGGGTTGCTGGGGCGAAGGTGCCGCGTGGATCAACCGCCGGTGCCGGTTTTCTTCTCGGCCGGGGCGTCCGGCGATGCCAGCGTATTAGCGGTTGGCAGCTTGTCCGGGTCGGTCGGTTGAGTGCTCGGCAGCCGCACGGGCTTGGTGGCCGCGTCGGTGAGGAAGTCGATGACGCGCATCAGGGCTTCCGGCGGGTCCTGGCGGACGATCTTGGTGCTGATGGCGTAGCGCGCGCGGGTGTCGGTCTTGCGGGTCTGGGTGGATTTGTGGCTCGCCGCGCCCTTGACCGAAACACTGAACGGGCCCCAGCCCAGCTTCGCCTCGAAACTGCCGGAGGCTTCGGTGCTGCTGGTGTCCTCGGCCATCTGGCTGATGGTCAGCTCGAACTCGATGGAGCCTTCCTCGATGGTGATGTTGGGGTGACTGATGGCCGCCAGCAGCGGAATGCGCATCGATTTCTTCACCGTGCCCTTGTAGACGCCCTGCTCATCCACCAGGGTTTCGTCGTAGTCGAACTGCACCGATACCGCCTGGCCGTCCTTGATGCACACGCCCATGAGGAAGTCCGCATAGGCTTTGCTCGCGGCGACTTGCGCCTGGATCATTGCCATCAGCGGACCGGTGATCATCTTGTCCAGGGGCAGCGCGGCAATCACGCCGCCGATCAAGCCCTTATCAATATCTGCCATGGTCTAGCTCCTTGTTCTGGGATGCGCGGGATGCGCCCCTGCACCTTAAGAAAGCCGTGGCGGCTCATTCAGCGGGAAGCGATTACCGGTGTGTGTTGGCCTCCAGGCGACGGATATTGCCGATCTGCCGCAAGCTCAGGCCGTACTTGTCCGCCAGCACACTGCGGGAAATGCCGCCGAGACTCTCCAGCTGGATGTGCTGGTTGCGGATCTGCCGGCAGAAGTGATCGGCCTTGGGGATTTCCAGGGCCAGCCCGGCGAAGCGTTCGATCAGGGCGTTGAGGGCGTCGGGGGGCAGGATCAGGGCCAGCGAGGTGCGTTCGGCGTGCTTGGGAATGTACTTGGGGCGGCCGCCGTATTCCCGGGTCAGGCGGTAGGCGTTCTCCAGGCCGATGCAATCGATGAGGGCCTGGAGCGAGTGGGGGAGTTGGCGAATATCTGCGGATTTCGGTGAACGTGACCGAGCGTTTCGCTAATACGTGACCGGTGCTTCCACCCCGGTTGCGCGGGTTCTGGATTGTAATCGCATCGGTCACGATGCGGCTTGTTCCTCGGCTTTTTTTCGGCGCAGCGACTCGCCTTTCATCGTCAGTCGGTAGGCGTTGTGCACCAGGCGGTCGAGGATGGCATCGGCCAGGGTCGGGTCGTTGATCCAGCCGTGCCAGTGCTCGATGGGCAGTTGGCTCGTCAGGATGGTGGAGCGGCTGCCAGCGCGGTCGTCGATCACCTCCAGCAGGTCATGCCGGGCTCCTTCCTCCAGCGGGGCTAGCGCCCAGTCGTCCAGCACCAGGACGTCGACCTTTGCCAGCTGTTGCAGGGTACGGCCGAAGCTGCCGTCGCCATGAGCGATGCGCAGTTGTTCCAGCAGGCGCGGGGTGCGCAGGTACAGGGTGCTATAGCCCTGGCGGCAGGCCTGGTTGCCCAGGGCGCAGGCCAGCCAGGTTTTGCCGGCACCGGTCGGGCCGGTCAGCAGCAGGTTGTGCTGCTGGCGGATCCAGTCGCCACTGGCCAGGGTGGCGATCAGACGCTCGTCCAGGGCGCGTCCGGTGCGGCGGTCGAGATCTTCCAGGCAGGCGTTGGCGTACTTGAGCTTGGCCTTCTTGCGCAGCCGTACCAGGCGCTGGTTGTCACGCCAGGCCAGTTCGCGGTCGAGCAGTAGGCCGAGGCGTTCATCGAAGCTCAGGCTGTGGCTGGCCGGCAGCGTCCATTGCTCTTCCAGGGCGCGGGCCATGCCGTCCAGGCGTAGCTGGTGCAGTTGATTCAGGGTGTGTTGCGGCATCATCGAACAGCTCCTGTTGCGGGGGTTGGTAGTAGTCGGCGCCACGGACGTTCTCGTGGTCGCCGGGTAAGGTCGTTTCGGCGGCACGCTGGGGCAGCGGCTGTTGATCCAGGCCTTGCTGGAGCAGGTTGCGCACGCTGCGCCCGGTGAAGGCGCGCAGGTGTACGGCACGTTCGGCAGCGGCTTCCAGGCGTGCATTGCCATAGCGCCGGGCCAGCGAGAGCAGGCCGAGGCAGGCGCGGTAGCCCATCTCCGGGTGCGGCTTGTGGGTCAGTTGGTGATCGATCAGTTGGCGCGTGTAGGGGCCGATCCGCGCGCCCCAGTCGAGCAGGCGTTGTGGCGTCCATTCGCGATGCGCCTGGTGCGCCGCGGGCATGTGCTCGCGCTGGGTACTGTAAGCGCCGCGTCGCCCCAGCAGCAGGTGGCTGGCCACCCGCCGGTTGCCATGCAGCACTTCCAGGGTGTGTGCCGTCAGTCGCACGTCCACGTTCTGCCGGGCCAGGGCGGAGGGCACGCTGTAGAAGCTGCCATTGACCTCGATGTGGTAGTCGATGCTGACCTTGCAGCGCTTGAAGGTGGCGACCTCGTAGGGATGCACCGGCAGCGCTCGCAAGGCCGGGCGATCCAGGCGCTCGAACCAGTCGCGCCGGCAGCCATCGAGCCGCTTGAACGGGCGCCGATTCAGATCCTCCAGCAGCTCGGCGATGGCCTGGTTAAGCGCATGCAGGCTGAAGAACTGCCGATGGCGCAGCCGCGCCATGATCCAGCGCTCGACCACCTGCACCGCCACCTCGGCCTTGGCCTTGTCCTGAGGCTTGCGTGGCCGTGCCGGCAGGATCACCGTCTGGTAATGACGCGCGCACTCCAGCGTGGCCCGGTTCAGGCCCGGCTCGTAGCGATCCGGCTGGGCGACCAGGGCGCGCGGATTGTCCGGCACAACCATTTCCGGCACGCCGCCAAAGTAGGTCAGAGCCTGGCCCAGCGAGGTCAGCCAGTCCACCTGGGTTTCGCCTGGCGTCGCGCAGGCATAGGTGTAATTCGAGGCGCCCAGGGCGGCGACGAAGATGTGCGCCCGGCGCACTTCGCCGGTGGCCGGGTCGACCACCGGCAGCGTCGGCCCGGCATAGTCGATGAATAGCTTCTCGCCCGCACGGTGCAGCTGACGCATCGAACGTTTGAGCGTCTGGGCGTAGCGCCGGTAGTGCTCGACGAACTGGGTGTAGCGGTAGGTCGGCTGGCCCGCATGCGCGGCGAGATATTCCTCCCACAGCAGCTGCAAGGTCACGCCCTTGCGTCGCAACTCGCGGTGGATGCTCAGCACATCGGGCAGCACTCGCTCACCGCGCGGCTTGTTCGTCGACGTCGGTGCAAACAAGGCGGCCGCCAGCGCGGCCTCGTCCATGGCCACCAGCGCCGGCCAGTCCAGCCCGGCCACCCGCGCCGCCGCGATGTACTTGCTAACCACGCCCTTGGACAGCTGCAAGGCACGGGCAATCTTCTCGTGGGACAAGCCGGCCTCAAACTTGAGGCGCAGACATTCTTTGATGTTTCGCATGGCTACTCGCGGCGCCGCCATCTTCCTCTCCCGAAATCGGTCGAGGATGGCGGCGCATCAGGTCATGCGCAACGAAGGGGAAGGCTTTCGCTAAGTCGTGACCGGCGATTTCGGTAAGCCGTGACCACCTGTTTCGGAACAGGCGGAAAATCGGTCACGTTGCTACCGAAATGAGCGGTCACGCGTTAGCGAAATGACCGGTCACGATCAACCGAAACGGCCGGTCACGGTGCTCCGAAATCCGCAAATATCAATGAGACTGAGGTCTTTCACGTCCATTTGGTACCTCCTTGGAATTATGGATAACGCTGGCTTGATCCTAAGGAGGTGCCTCGTCCGTTGTTCAGTGGGAAATTTCCCCCCTATGAAGAGGAACTATTACATCCTGATGTTGTATCGGTCGCGGGTGGTGCACTGGATTTTCTTCAACTGGTGGAGGAAATATCCATGTCACGTTATGCGATTGATTTCAGTTTCATCGCCGCCCTCGAAGGCGGGGCCATGACCCGTGGTTACGTGCCCGATGCAGCCAACAGCAAGAGCGGGGTCACGGTGGGCACCGGGTTCGACCTGGGCCAGCGCGGGGTTCAGGACTTGCAGGCGCTGAACCTGCCGGCGGATCTGGTGCGGCGGTTGACGCCCTACCTGGGGCTGACGGGGCTCAAGGCCAAGCAGTTTCTCGATGGCCAACCCCTGAGCATCAGCAGCGACGAGGCCGAGCTGATCGACGAGGCCTACAAGGCGCCCTTCGTCGATCGGCTGGCAGCGGCCTACACCCAGGCCAGCGGGTTGGATTTTGCCCAGTTGCCGGCGCCGATGCAGACGGTGATCGCCTCGGTGGCCTTTCAGTACGGCAACCTGGCCAGCCGCACGCCGAAGTTCTGGGCCCAGGTGGTGGCCCGCGACTGGAAGAGTGCCCTGGCCAACCTGCGCAACTTTGGCGACAGCTATGGCACTCGCCGGCGCAAGGAGGCCGATCTGCTGAACTCGCAGCTGGGTTCATGAGTGGTTGCCGCCCAGGTCCCGGACCTGGGCGGCTGGCCGGGATCAGGGGCAGGGGTAGGTTTGCAGCAGGCTCGCATTGCCCATGTGGCTGGTGTCCTCGGGGCGCGTGCCGCTGGGTAGTGAACGCCAGTCCACCAGCAGGCAGATGGCATTCAGGGACTTGCCCCGGGCCTGGCCGATGGCCGTGGAGAATTCATAGCGGTACAGCGCCTGGGTAGTGTTTTGCGCGGTCACGCTGGTGGCATTGCTCAGGGTGCTGCGCGCCATGTCCGGCAGTTTGTCCTGGGACACGGTAAAGCGCGGCTGCTCCCCCTGGGCATTGAACGCGCCCTGGTCCCTGGAGCGCTTCCACAGTTGTTGCCACTGGCTGCTGCCGGCGACGCTACTCAGGGTGGCGGCGTAGGCCTTGAGGGTGGCGGGCGGCAGACCGGTGGTTTCCAGGGCGTGGGCGGCGCTGGCCAGCAGGCTCAGGGCGATGATCAGTGAACGCAGAATCAACATGGGGCAACTCCTTTTCCAGGCCGCACAGGCCTGAGACGAACACAGGGAAATCCTCCGGCGACGGGGCGCCGCCGGAGGGCAAGGCTTAGCGGGCGTCGAGGTAGTCCCAGCGCAGGCCTTCCTTGTTGTTTTTTGCCGTCAGCTCCTTGGCCACGGTGTTTTCGATGGCGTTGACGTTGATGTTTTCCACTTCGAGGATGTTCTTGTTCGCCAGTTGCTTGCGGAACTCGGCCTTGTTGGTGAGGAACTGGCAGGCGTGTCCCAGTTCATGCATCAGCACCAAGGCCGGGGACAGCCGCTCGACCCGGTCGCTGCTGAACAGCGCGAGGAATTTCTGGAAATTGCTCAGGTCTGGCTGTTTGTATTTTTTCTCGATGGCGTACACCTGGGACTTGAGGTTCCACACCACGCGCCCGGCGGAGGTGGTGGAGCTGGTGGCTGGGGGAATCCAGCGATCGGTCTTGTCTGATGCCGACGAGTTGGTGACTTCCACGATCAGCTCTTCCTTGACGGCAATCAGTTCGTCGATCAGGAAGTTGGCCAGGTCGGATTGGCGCAGATAGCGGCAGGCATCGTCGAAGCGCTTCTGGGCGACGGCCTGGTCCAGGGTGGTGCTGGTAACGGTGATGGTCATGACTGACTCCTTTTGGGAAATGCCCGTCAATGGGCAGGAGTCATGGTTTCAAGGGCGGTGAGCGGGTATCAGCGGGAAAGGATTCAAGGGGAGCCTGTCTCGGGATGGGCATTTTCCCCCCTCGCGGGTAAAGTGCCGCGCCCGGGAAATGAATCCCGGATGTTTTTTTCATGGAGTTAAGCCTTGAAACACATCAGCAAAGTCGTTGCCTCTGCCTGTCTCGGTCTGGTTCTTGCGGGCTGCACCGGCACCCCGATGAAAACCCAGCAGTTGGACAGCAGCCAGTACACCGTCATCGGTCACAGTGAAGCGACCGCCACCGGCATCATGTTGTTCGGAGTGATCCCGATCCAGCAGAACAGCCGTTTCGTCCGCGCGCAGACCGCGGCGATCAAGGCCAAGGGCGGCGATGCGCTGATCAATACCCAAATCCAGGAAAACTGGTTCTGGGCCTGGGTCCTGAGCGGCTACACCACCAAGGTTTCCGGCGATGTGGTCAAGCTGAAGAACCCTCAGTAAGCCTCGCCCGGATAGACAAACGGCACCTGATTCAGGTGCCGTTTTCATTGGTGGGTCACTGGCCCGGCGCGAGGTTGACGAAGTGGTAGGCCTGGCGGCTGACCATGATGGTCTTGAGGATCTGCAACGGTGGCTTGGGCGTCTGGTCGCCGCCGATGAGGGCCACATGCTGCGGCGATTCGGCAAGAAAGGCCTGCAACTGCGCTTCGGTCTGCAGGTCCTTGAGCAGGCTCTGGGTGTAGAACACGCTGGCCCCGGCAATGCGCTCGTTGGCCTGATACAGCGCCAGCTGATGCCCGCTGGCCTGCAGCGCCATGATCTGGTCGGTCACCGGGACGAAGGACAGTTCACGGTCGGCCCGGGGCGCTGCCCATTGGGCGTTCGCCAGGTAGGCGCAGACCATCAGGCTCATGATGGCGATGGCCAGGGCCCGACGCCGGCGCCCCACCACACTCCAGAACCCCGCTCCCTGGGCCCGCTGCGCGAGGCGCTGGTACAGCACCGCTCCGTACTCGGCCGCCAGCACCGCCGCCGCCGGGGTCAGGGACATCAGGTACACCGTGCGCTTGCTGGAGGCCAGGCACAGCAGGGTGAACTGCGCCAGCAACCAGAGGCTGAAGAACAGCAGGTAGCGGTTCTGCACCAGGGTCTTGCGAAAGTGCCACAGGCCCAGGTAGACCAGGATGTTCCACGGCAGGAAGGCCTGGGGCAGCTTGGCCAGGTAGTAATAGAAGGGCTCGTAGTGCCCGGCCTCGACAAAGGAGCCGTCGAAGCGCCCGACGCTGTTGGTCCACAGCACTTCGCCCAGGGCTTGCAGGCCGCCGCGCTGGTAGAGCATGTACAGCCAGATCATCAGCGGCACCAGGCCCAGCAGGGTCAGCAATCCGGGGCGCAGCCACTGGCTGAAGCTGAAGCGTTTTTCGATCAGGCTGTCGGCCAGCAGGTAGGCGAAGATCACCACCCCCGGCATGGCCAGGCCCAGCACCCCCTTGCTCAGGGTGGCGATGGCGATACCCACGGCGAAGGCCAGCCAGGCCAGCAGCGCCGGTTGCTGTTCGGCCTGACGGCGCTGGGCCTGAAAGAACGCCAGCAGCGCCAGGGTCACCCCGAGGCTGAGCAGGGCATCCTCACCCACGCCGCGCACGTTGCTCCAGTAACTGGCCATGGTCGCCAGCATCAAGCCAGCCACCGCCGCCAGGGTGGCCGGGCGGCCAAAACGGCGCAGCATGGCGTACAGCAGCATCACGCTGAACAGCCCGGCAAAGGCCGAGGCCAGGCGCACCGCCAGGGGCGTGCCGCCGAAGGCGCGGATGGCACTGGCGTCGAGCCACAGGCTCAGCGGTGGTTTCTCCAGGAACGGCGTGCCGAACAGGCGCGGCGTGACCCAGTCGTCATCCAGGTGCATTTCCATGGCGATCCCGGCTACCCGGGCTTCGGTGGAGCCCTGCAACTGGTGATTGCCCAGGGCGAAGAAGAACAGCAGGCAGGCCAGCAGGAACAGCAGTGGAGCGGGTCGGGACATGAGTTGTGCGCCGGCAGATCAAGAGGAGCAGCCGGAAGGCTGCGGGCAAGCGGCAAAGTATACGGAGGCAAGTCTTAACAAATTGTGAACATGTAGGAGGAAATAGTCGGTTTTTGTGAGCGCGGCCCAGTCATCCCGGGGCGTTCAGGTAGGCGGCCACGGCGTGCGGGAACAGCTGCTCGTAGAGGGGGTAGCCAATGCCCTGCACGCTGATCTCGATGGCCACTTCAATGAGGGCTACAGGAGGGCGGCTTCCTGCCGGCGGCGCTGGATGCGCCCATGGCCCCAGGCGGACAGCGCCTCGATCACCGGTTGCAGCGAGCGGCCTTCCTCGCTCAGGCGGTATTCGACCCGTGGCGGCACTTCGGCGTACACCGTGCGCAAGACCAGGCCGGCGCCTTCCAGGTCGCGCAGTTGCTTGGTCAGCAGGCGCTGGGAGATCCCCGGCAGGCGACGTTGCAGCTCGTTGAAACGGAGGAATTCGTTGGCCAGCAACTGATGCAGGATCACGCCTTTCCAGCGGCCGTCGATCAGGTCCAGGGTGACCTCCACCGGGCAGCCCGGAATGTCCTGGTAGTGTTTGTTTTTCATCGCCTGACGGTCCTTTTGCGTAGCAGGTACGCAAAAGTACCCTACTTGTGCGAGCAGGGCATGAGGGATTTAAGTGGGCGCTTTCCAACGCCAAGGAAGCTCTGCAATGAAGGCCATCGCCTACCTCAAAGGCTCGTCGCTGTCCGATCCCCAAGCCCTTTACGACCTGGACCAGGCCGAACCCGTACTCGAACCCCATGACCTGCTGGTGGCGGTCGAGGCGGTGTCGGTCAACCCGCTGGACACCAAGGTCCGCGCCGGCATGGTCAGGGTGCCCGAGCACGTGCGGACTTTGGGCTGGGACGCCAGTGGCGTGGTCCGCGCCGTGGGCAGCGCGGTGACCCTGTTCGCTCCCGGGGATGCGGTGTTCTACGCCGGCACCTTCACCCGCGATGGCGCCAATGCCGAGCTGCACCGGGTCGATGAGCGCCTGGTGGGGCACAAGCCCGAGCGTTTGTCCTTTGCCCAGGCGGCGGCCATGCCGTTGACCGGGCTGACGGCATGGCAGTTGCTCTTCGAGCGCCTGGGTCGGGTGCCCGGCGACCTGTCTCGGCAGGGTACGTTGCTGATTGTCGGTGGCGCCGGCGGCGTGGGCTCGGTGCTGATCCAGCTGGCGCGCCAGCTGACCGGGATGACGGTGATTGCCACCGCCTCGCGGCCGGACAGCCGCCAATGGTGCCTGGACCTGGGAGCCCATCAGGTGCTGGATCATTCTCGCTCGCTGGTGCCGCAAGTGGCCGCCCTCGACCTGCCGCCGCTGAGCCATATCGCCGCCCTGACCCACACGGCACGGCACTATGCCGAGCTGAGCGAAATCATCGCGCCCCACGGCCATCTCGCGCTGATCGATGATCACGACTTCTTCGATGCGCTGCCGCTCAAGGCCAAGAGCGTGTCCCTGCACTGGGAGATGGTGTTCACCCGGGCGTTGTTTCAGACCCCGGACATGATCGAGCAGCACCACATCCTCAACCGACTGGCGCAGTTGCTGGACCAGGGCGTGATTCGCAGCACCCTGAATGAAGTCATCAGCCCCTTCAACGCCGACAGTCTGCGCCGGGCCCATGCCCGTGTGGAGCAGGGCGGCCTGTCGGGCAAGGTGGTAGTGGCCCGTGAGGCCCAGCCCAGCGCCTCGTTGTAGACGCCGGCTGGGGCGGTGCTGGCTTGGGAGCAGGCGTGATCAAGGCTGGCGAAGGACTGGAGCGCCTATTCGCCGGCAAGCCGGCGCCCACGGGAATGGGGTGCAGGGGCGCTGATCAGCGCAGGTGACGGCCGCTGCGCCACCAGAAAACCAGCCCCAGAAAGGCTCCCGAGCAGCCTAACAGCGGCGCCAGCGGCAGGTAGCGCTGCAGGCCGTCGGGTATGGGCTCCTCCTCGGCCGGGTCGGAATAGAAGCTGGAGGGCGCCAGGCTGGCGACCACGGGGATGGTCGGCATGGCGGCCAGGGCGCCGCTGAACAGGTAGATCAGCACGTTGCGCCAGACAAAGCGTTGGGCCAGCCAGAAGAACAGTGCGCAGGGCAGCGCCGTGAGAATGCCGATCAGCACGCCACTGACGACCAGGGTCACCAGGCCCATGAGCAGCGTCTGCAGAATGATGTCGCCGTTCAACGAGCCGGCGCTGGTCAGCATCAGCAGCATCAGCAGCAAGGCCAGCACCGTGGCCAGGGCGGTGGCGCCGATGAAGTAGGCGGCGAACCAGTCTTCCGGTTGCACGCTGCGATGGGATGGGGATTTTCTGGGCATGGCAAGGATCGCTATATGGGTGGCTGCTTTGGCTTTGGCCAGGGGAGGCATTCCCTGGCGCCGGGCCGGTGGTGAATAAAGGCTTGGTTCAGCGCAAGTGACGCCCGCTGCGCCACCAGAACAGGCCCCCCAGAAACACCCCGCAGCCGCCGAACATCGAGGCCTGCTGTAAGTAGTGCTGCACAGGGCTGACGCCGTACGGCAGGTTGAAGAGTTCGGGGAGCAGCTTGGTCATCACGGGAATGGCCAACTGCGCCGCCAGGGCTCCGCTCACCAGGTAGATCCACAGCTGACGCCAGGAATAGCGCTGGGCCAGCCAGAAGAACAGGATGCACGGCAAGGCGGCGATCAGGGTAATCAGCACCAGGCCCACCAGCAGCACCGCCACGCTGAACGACAGGGAGTCGAGCAGCATTTGCCACGGATTCTGGCTGCTGCTCAGCAGCATCAGGTTGAGCACCAGCATCAGGGCCAGGGCCAGCCCGGTGACGCCGATGAAGTAGGTGGCGATCCAGTGACCGCGGTTCAGGGTGCGAACGGATTGGCGCGCTTGGGACATGCTGGGCTCGGGCTTCAGGCTGAGGATGACTGGACTCAGGCTATCGGCAGGCAGGCCTTTTGATTGTGGAGTTTGCGTGGTTTTTTCGCGGTCAACGCCCGTGGCGGATGACGCCGGGGGCGCAAATCCCTTATACAGGCAGCGGCCCGTCGACGGTTCACGGGCCTGGTTTGCCTCACCCACCCAGAAGGAGATGGACATGTTCAAGTTCCTGACTATGACCGAGTTGCCCCGTACCCCTGCGCATCGAGATACAGGCTCCGTCAGCGGAGCGATCAATGCCTGGGAGCTGAAAAATCGGGCTCTCAATACCAAGGGGTTTGTTACATGTCCAAAGAATTACTCGGAGTTTCTGCTGTAGGGCTGATGGTGCTGGGCGAGTTCTGCGCCATCTACAGTGAGGTGGTGGTGGCGCGGCTGGCCCATTCCGGCAACACCTCCGGTGCCGAACTGGCGTTGCCGGTACTGATCATGTGCCTGGGCGGTATCTGCCTGCTGGCGGCCTACTGGCTGGGTTATGTGGCGGTGGGCGATATCTGGATCATCACCGTGGTGTCGGTGACGTCACTGCTGCTCCTTGAGCCATTGGTGATCTGGGCACTGTTCCAGCAGGCCCCCGGGCGTGGTGCCTTGATCGGCTGCTGCCTTGGGGCGCTGGGGATGTTGTCCGCCGTGTTCCTGTAGCGCGGCGTCGCTCAGGCTCGGGTCATTCAGACCCGGGCCCGGGCAAAGTAGCGGCTGGGCGCCTCGCCCAGGACCTTGCGAAATACACTGCTGAAGGCACTCGGGCTGCTGTAGCCCAGGTCGCTGGCAACCCGGGTTACCGCCTCGCCCTGGCCCAGGCGCACCACGGCCGCCAACAGGCAGGCCTGCTGGCGCCATTCGACGAAACTGATGCCGGTGTGCTGGCGAAACAGCCGGGTGAAGGTGCGCCGGCTCATTGCCGCGCGCTCGGCGATGGCATCGATCCCCAATTCCAGCGACGGCTGTTCCAGCAGCTCGCGACAGACCCTGGCCAACCGCGGCTCGTTCGGCAGCGGGGCGTTGAGGGTCAAGGCCGGCATGCTGGCAACTTCATGCAGCAGCAGGTTCATCAACTGCCCCTGCACGCCATCCCTGGCGTACAGCGCGGGCAGGTGCATGGCCCGCAGCAGCAGTTGGCGCAGCAACTCGGACACTTCCCGTACCTGGCACTGCTCCGGCAAGCCCAGGCGCTTTGCCGCCCGGGCACGCACATAGGTGTTGAGCATGGTCACCGGGCCGCTCATGTGCATGGCGTGAGTCACCCCGGCCGGCACCCAGATCGCCCGTTGTGGCGGCACCACCCAGTTGCCCTGCGCGGTAAAGACGCTGATCACGCCGGTGGCGGCATAGGCGAACTGCCCGCGGCGGTGTTGGTGCTCGGCGAAGTACAGGCCGTCGGGGTAGTCGATGGCACTGACCACCACATCCCGCGGGGTATTGTCGTAAGGGTCGATAGCGATAGGCTGCATGGCCCGAATCTACTGATAGTTGACCTGATACTGCAAGCGGGCCATGACGGGCTGCGGCGATAGTTCGGCCCCGGCCGGGGATTTGCTCGCGGCCGCCTTTCCTGGACCGCACGACATGCAGAAAAAACACCTGTTCCTTGCCCTTCTGGTAACGGCCTTGTGGGGCCTGAACTTCCCCATAACCAAGCTAGGGCTGGCGACTATCGATCCGTTGCTGCTCACCGCCCTGCGTTTCACCCTCGCGGCGTTGCCCTGGGTATTCCTGGTGCCGCGCCCGCAAGTGGGGTTTGGCTGGCTGGCGGCCTACGGGCTGATTTTCGGCGTGGCCATGTGGGCCCTGATCAACCTGGGAA